>NZ_JBQFUT010000030.1:0-763 GCF_056539305.1 Ruegeria sp. BC1 | reverse complement strand
AACGGCATTATCCAGTTGAAGTTTAGCCCATGATTTCTTTTAAAGGTGCGCAGTATCCTAAGGATGTGATCCTGTTCGCGGTCTTCTTTTACGTCCGCTACGGTGTTTCTTACCGAGACCTGGAGGAGATCATGGCCGAGCGCGGCGTTTCAGTGGACCACACCACGCTGAACCGATGGGTCACACGGTATTCCAGCGCAATCGCTGAATTAGCGCGTCGCCGCAAAAAGTCATGTGATCGTTCTTGGAGAATGGACGAAACTTATATCAAAGTGAAAGGCGCGTGGGTTTACCTCTACCGGGCCGTCGACAAACACGGCAAGACCCTTGATTTCATGCTTTCTCGACGTCGAAACAAACCAGCTGCCACAAAGTTCTTCGCCCGAATGTTGGAGGTCAACGGCCTTCCGAGAAAGATTGTGATCGACAAGAGCGGCGCGAACACAGCAGGTATCAAGGCCATCAACAAAATGCTGAAGGGCTTCGGCTGCCCAATGCCAATCGAAATGGTGAGGCGGAAATTTCTCAACAACATCGTCGAGCAAGACCACCGGTTCATCAAGAGACGCACGAGGCCAATGCTGGGGTTCAAAGCCTTCGCTTCAGCAGCGGCAACGTTGGACGGAATTGAAGTGGCGCATATGATCCGTAAAGGTCAGTTCACGCCCGGACTCTGCCCGTTTCGTCAATTTGCGGAACTGGCTGCTTAACCCGCCGGTACGGAGTGATCTCTTCGTTCAGTCAGAAACTTCGCAACAAAACC
>NZ_JBQFUT010000029.1:0-819 GCF_056539305.1 Ruegeria sp. BC1 | reverse complement strand
CGGTTCTGTCGCAAACCTTGTTGCCACCTGTCAAACTAAGGGTCGTTTTGATAGCGCATGCTCGGATTAGACAGGAGCAGACAGTGGCAATCTCATTCAAAGGTGCACATTTTCCGAAAGACGTGATCTTGTATGCTGTTTTCTTCTATCTCAGATACGGCGTGTCATACCGAGACCTGGAAGAAATCATGGCTGAACGTGGTGTCGAACTCGATCACGCGACCTTGAACCGCTGGGTGAGCCGATACGGCGGTCTTGTCGCTGATGCTTCGCGGCACAAAAAGCGTCCTGCCGATCGTTCATGGCGCATGGATGAGACCTATGTGAAAGTGAAGGCTGAGTGGGTTTATCTCTATCGGGTCATCGATAAATACGGCAAAACCCTGGACTTCATGCTATCCAAACGCCGGAACAAAGCCGCTGCAACAAAGTTCTTCGCTCGTGCGCTAGAGGCAAACGGATTGCCACGGAAAATTGTTATCGACAAAAGCGGTGCGAACACAGCCGGGATCACGACAATCAACAAGATGCTGAAAAGCTTTGGTTGTCCGATACCAATCGAGATGGTGAGGCGAAAATATCTCAACAACATCATTGAACAAGACCATCGCTACATCAAACGTCGGATCAGGCCCATGTTGGGTTTCAAGTCTTTCTCGTCAGCTGCATCTGCCCTAGCAGGTATCGAACTGGTCAACATGATCCGCAAAGGTCAGTTCACGCCCGGACTCTCTCCGTTTCAGCAGTTCACGCAACTGGCAGGATAATCGACCAGCCTGCTCCATCCACTTAGCCTTCGAAGAAATTTGCGACAGAACC
>NZ_JBQFUT010000028.1:0-1181 GCF_056539305.1 Ruegeria sp. BC1 | reverse complement strand
CTGAGGTTCGCGCTGGTCCCCTGTAGAAGGACCAGTTCGAAACCCATAAACCAGTTGAAGCTCTATTATCTAAGCGGCTCAAGAACGCGAAAAAATTCTTCGGGCATTTTCCTTGAAAGAATCCAGAAAAGACTCGGATTCTCCAGTATCTCCCTTCACGCCAATGATCAATTGATTGCGCTCAAGTTTACCCTCGTCGGACTGCACGGCATCCAGACTTAACCTGTCCACAGTCCAACCCCAATTTCTATGAGGTAAAGTCAATAGCTCGTACCCATAGTCCTCGATTAACATCCGGCACATTTCTTTCATTGACGTGCCTTCGTAGTTTAGCGCATTGGGGCTGTCTGTCTCGATTAGAAGAATTGGTCCAAACTTCTTCAAAGTTTTTTCTGCTCCTCGAAGAATCGAAACTTGTGACCCCTCAACATCCACTTTTATGACACCCGGCTTGGCAGGGGATTTCTCTACGAAATCGTCCAGACGCAGAATATCCAACTCCGCTTTTTCGAAGCCATCCGCCAGAAGGTCTTGCTCCTCAGAGCTTTCTGGATTTACCCTGAGCGCAAAGTTTTTGTACAAACAGGGCACTTTTCTTAGCGTGTTATCCGCAACTCCGGCGTTTTCAGCGACTAAGCGGGATGAAAGATGGTGGTTGAGTTCGAAATTTCGCCGCGCTTTTTGGTACGAACGTGGGTTCATTTCAAAGCCCACTACCGTCTTACAGCTCAGAATTTCCGCCGCCACCAATGAAACGTATCCGTGAAGAAGCCCAATATCGTAAAATACTCGTCTTTGACGGGCGGGAACTACATCGCGAAGAGCTAACAACGTGGCGATCATTCCAGGCTCGTGTACGCCTGAACCTTTCTCCGTCCTACTCGCAACCCAGCCGGACGATTGTTTTGAAAAGATCAAATCCTTGGTGGCCAGGGTAGGGCAATTAAGGTCATAGCGGTGCGCTTCTGACCCTTCGATCATCTCCAATGTGCTTTCGAACGGCGTCGTTTGCTCGAGGTGTTTCTTTATCTCGTTGATCATTGTTGGCTCTTTTTTGTGGCTTCTACGAATCATCGAAGCTTCGAGCAGTCGGTAGCACTCTTACAATCTTGTTCCTAGAGACCAGCGACGATTGACCGCTCCCTAATGAGGGCACTCCTGTAAGAAGGAACAAGGCAGAT
>NZ_JBQFUT010000027.1:0-1233 GCF_056539305.1 Ruegeria sp. BC1 | reverse complement strand
TTCCAACAAAAAGGGCGCCCGAGAGGCGCCCTTTTCACGAGTTGTCGCGGTTGCGGCTTACTCGATGATTTTCGACACAACGCCGGCGCCGACGGTGCGGCCGCCTTCGCGGATGGCGAAACGCAGGCCGTCTTCCATCGCGATCGGTGCGATCAGCTCGACGGTGAAGCCGACGTTGTCGCCGGGCATGACCATCTCGGTGCCTTCGGCCAGGGTCACGGTGCCCGTCACGTCAGTCGTACGGAAGTAGAACTGCGGACGGTAGTTCGCGAAGAACGGGGTGTGACGACCGCCTTCTTCCTTGGTCAGGATGTAGGCTTCGGCTTCGAACTTGGTGTGCGGTGTAACCGAACCCGGCTTACACAGAACCTGACCACGCTCAACGCCGTCACGGTCGATACCGCGCAGCAGAGCGCCGATGTTGTCGCCTGCTTCGCCGCGATCCAGCAGCTTGCGGAACATTTCAACACCGGTACAGGTGGTTTTCTGAGTGTCGCGGATGCCGACGATTTCAATCTCGTCACCAACGTTGATCACGCCACGCTCAACACGGCCGGTCACAACGGTACCACGGCCCGAGATCGAGAACACGTCTTCAACAGGCATCAGGAACGGCTTGTCGACTTCACGCTCAGGGGTGTCGATGTAGTCATCAACAGCCGCCATCAGTTCCTTGATCTTCTCTTCGCCGATTTCCGGGTTGTTGCCTTCCATCGCGGCCAGAGCCGACCCTGCGATGATCGGAACATCGTCGCCGGGGTAGTCGTAGCTGGACAGCAGTTCGCGAACTTCCATCTCAACCAGTTCCAGCAGCTCTTCGTCGTCAACCTGGTCAACTTTGTTCATGAAAACGACCATCTTCGGGATGCCAACCTGGCGGCCCAGCAGGATGTGCTCGCGGGTCTGCGGCATCGGGCCGTCAGCAGCGTTCACAACCAGGATCGCGCCGTCCATCTGAGCGGCACCGGTGATCATGTTCTTGACGTAGTCGGCGTGGCCGGGGCAGTCGACGTGCGCATAGTGGCGGTTGTCGGTCTCGTATTCCACGTGGGCGGTCGAGATGGTGATGCCGCGCGCTTTCTCTTCCGGCGCACCGTCGATTTGGTCATACGCTTTGAAGTCACCGAAATACTTGGTGATCGCTGCGGTCAGCGTGGTCTTACCATGGTCAACGTGGCCAATCGTGCCGATGTTGACGTGCGGTTTTGTACGCTCAAACTTTTCCTTTGCCAT
>NZ_JBQFUT010000026.1:0-1273 GCF_056539305.1 Ruegeria sp. BC1 | reverse complement strand
TTACAGGTTCGGATAGATTGGGAATTTGGCGCATAGGTCGGCGACTTCGGCTTTGACCTTGGCTTCGACTGCTCCGTTTCCGTCTTCGCCATTGGCGGCCAGACCGTCGACCACCTCGATGATCCAATCAGCGATCTGGCGGAATTCCACCTCGCCAAAGCCGCGTGTGGTGCCGGCGGGGCTGCCCAGACGGATGCCTGACGTGATGGTCGGTTTTTCCGGGTCAAACGGCACGCCGTTCTTGTTGCAGGTGATGTGCGCCCGGCCCAGGGCCTTTTCGGTGGCGTTGCCTTTCACGCCTTTGGGGCGCAGGTCGACCAGCACGACGTGGGTGTCTGTGCCATGGGTCACGGTGTCCAGACCGCCCTTGATCAGCTGGTCCGACAGCGCCTGCGAGTTGACGACAACCTGCTTGATGTAGTCTTTAAACGCAGGCTGCAGCGCTTCGCCAAAGGCCACGGCCTTGGCCGCAATCACGTGCATCAGCGGGCCACCCTGAATGCCGGGGAAGATCGCGGAATTCACTTTCTTAGCGATATCTTCATCATTGGTCAGGATCATGCCGCCACGTGGACCGCGCAGGGTCTTGTGCGTGGTGGTCGTGGCCACATGCGCATGCGGGAAGGGGCTGGGGTGCTCACCCGCGGCCACCAGACCGGCAAAGTGCGCCATGTCCACGTGCAGATAGGCACCGACCATATCGGCGATCTCGCGCATGCGGGCAAAGTCGATCTGACGCGGGATGGCCGAGCCGCCGGCGATGATCAGCTTGGGCTGGTGCTCTTTCGCCAGCGCCTCGACCTGATCATAGTCCAGCATGTTGTCTTCCTTGCGGACGCCATATTGCACCGCGTTGAACCACTTGCCCGACTGGTTGGGCCGTGCACCGTGGGTCAGGTGACCGCCGGCATCCAGGCTCATGCCCAGAATGGTGTCGCCGGGTTTGATCAGCGCCTGAAACACGCCCTGGTTGGCCTGCGAGCCTGAGTTCGGCTGGACGTTGGCAAATTCGCAGCCAAACAGCTGTTTGGCGCGGTCGATAGCCAGATTTTCAGCGATATCAACGAATTGGCAGCCACCATAGTAGCGACGGCCGGGGTAGCCTTCGGCGTATTTGTTGGTCATCACCGAGCCCTGCGCTTCCATCACGGCGGCAGAGACGATGTTCTCGGACGCGATCAACTCGATCTCGTCGCGCTGGCGCCCCAGCTCGGATGTGATCGAGCCAAAAAGCTCAGGATCGCGGTCCGAAAGGGACTGGGTGAAAAAACCG
>NZ_JBQFUT010000025.1:0-1747 GCF_056539305.1 Ruegeria sp. BC1 | reverse complement strand
ATGAAGGTACTCGTGCCTGTCAAACGCGTGATTGACTATAATGTGAAGGTTCGCGTTAAGGCGGACGGTAGCGGAGTTGATCTCGCCAATGTCAAAATGTCGATGAACCCGTTCGACGAGATTGCGGTGGAAGAGGCCATCCGCCTGAAGGAAGCCGGCAAAGCGGAAGAGGTTGTTGCGGTTTCGATCGGTGTCAAACAGGCGCAGGAAACGCTGCGCACGGCGCTGGCGATGGGTGCGGACCGCGCCATTCTGGTTGTTGCGGCAGATGACGTGCACACCGATATCGAACCGCTGGCGGTTGCCAAGATCCTAGCCAAAGTGGTCGAGGAAGAGCAGCCCGGCGTCGTTCTGTGCGGCAAGCAGTCGATCGACAACGACATGAACGCCACCGGTCAGATGCTGTCGGCCCTGCTGGGCTGGAGCCAGGGCACCTTCGCGTCCGAGCTGGACATCGAAGGCGACAGCGCCAAGGTCACCCGCGAGGTGGACGGCGGCCTGCAGACCATCAGCGTCAAGATGCCGACCATCGTCACCGTTGACCTGCGCCTGAACGAGCCGCGCTATGCGTCGCTGCCCAACATCATGAAGGCGAAGAAAAAGCCGCTGGATGAGAAAACCGCCGCCGATTACGGCGTCGACGTCACGCCGCGTCTGGAGATTGTCAAAACGGACGAGCCGCCGGCACGCGCCGCCGGTATCGTCGTGGGCTCGGTTGACGAGCTGGTCTCGAAACTCAAAGAAGCGGGGGCTGTGTAATGGCTGTACTTCTGCTGGCCGAAGTCAACAATGGCGAACTTAGCTTTGACGCCACCGCCAAGGCCGTCAACGCGGCAAAGGCCCTGGGTGATGTGACCGTTCTGGCTGCGGGCGGGTCTGCCGCTGCTGCCGGTGAGGCCGCTGCCAAGATCGACGGTGTATCCAAGGTTCTGGTCGCCGAGGATGCCTCGCTGGGTCACCGCCTGGCGGAATCGACCGCCGCCCTGATCGTGTCGCTGGCCGACGGCTACGAGCACATCGTGGCCCCCGCCACCACCGACGCCAAGAACGTGATGCCGCGCGTTGCCGCGCTGCTGGACGTGATGGTGATCTCGGATGCGTCCGGCGTGGTTGACGGCTCGACCTTCGAGCGCCCGATCTATGCAGGCAACGCGATCCAGACGGTGAAGTCGAACGACGCCAAGAAGGTTGTCACCATCCGCACCGCGTCCTTTGACGCCGCGGGCGAGGGTGGTTCGGCCGCGGTCGAGACCATCTCGGTCGGTGAAAACCCCGGCCTGTCGTCCTGGGTCGAGGACAAGGTTGCGGAAAGCGACCGTCCGGAACTGACCTCGGCTGGCGCTGTTGTCTCGGGCGGCCGTGGTGTCGGTTCGGAAGAGGACTTCAAACTGATCGAAGGTCTGGCCGACAAACTGGGCGCCGCTGTGGGTGCCTCGCGCGCCGCCGTCGACTCGGGCTATGCCCCGAACGACTGGCAGGTAGGTCAGACCGGCAAGGTTGTTGCCCCCGATCTGTATGTCGCCATCGGCATCTCGGGCGCGATCCAGCACCTGGCGGGCATGAAGGACTCGAAGGTCATCGTGGCGATCAACAAGGACGAAGAAGCGCCGATCTTCCAGGTCGCCGACTTCGGCCTGGTCGCCGACCTGTTCGACGCCGTCCCAGAACTGACCGAGAAACTCGGCTGATCACAACAACCGGTTTTCCAACAAACTCCAAAAAAAGGCCCGCCAACGCGCGGGCCTTT
>NZ_JBQFUT010000024.1:0-1779 GCF_056539305.1 Ruegeria sp. BC1 | reverse complement strand
TTACGCCTCGGCTTGCGGTTTCATGTCGTTGGCGTTGATGCCTGCGACGGCGACGGGTTTTTTCATGGCGTCGCGGCGGAAGGGTTCACCGAGTTCCTGGTTGATCAGGGCCTCGATCAGCGTGGTGATGCCGTTCTTCTGGTCTTCGATCGCCTGGTTCAGCGCCGCGGTCAGCTCGTCCTGCGTGCGGGCGACAACGCCCTTCAGGCCACAGGCTTGCGCGATGCCCGCGTAAGACACTTTGGTGTCCAGCTCGGTGCCCACGAAGTTGTCGTCGAACCACAGGGTCGAGTTGCGCTTTTCCGCACCCCACTGGTAGTTGCGGAACACGATCTGGGTTACGGCGGGCCATTCTTCGCGGCCGATCGCTGTCAGTTCGTTCACCGCGATGCCAAAGGCACCGTCACCGGCAAAGCCCACAACCGGAACGTCCGGGCAGCCGATCTTGGCGCCGACAACCGCCGGAAGGCCATAACCACAAGGCCCGAACAGACCCGGCGCCAGGTATTTGCGGCCCTCTTCGAACGCCGGATAGGCGTTGCCGATGGCGCAGTTGTTGCCGATGTCGGACGAGATGATCGCCTCTTTCGGCAGCGCCGCCTGAATCGCGCGCCACGCCATGCGGGGGCTCATCCAGTCGGGCTTGGCGTCGCGGGCGCGCTGGTTCCAGGTGGTGCCCGGATCGTCGTCCTCGTGGGTCATCGAGGTCAGCTCCTGCGCCCAGGCCGATTTCTTCTGGGCGATACGCTCCTTGCGCTCTTTGCGGCCTTCGTCACCGGCGGTGCCGGACAGCCGGGACAGGATGCCGTTGGCCACTTTGGCCGCGTCGCCGATGATGCCGACGCTGACATCCTTGGTCAGGCCGATGCGGTCAGGGTTGATATCGACCTGAATGATCTTGGCATCGGTCGGCCAGTAGTTGATGCCATAGCCCGGCAGGGTCGAGAACGGGTTCAGACGGGTGCCCAGGGCCAGAACCACGTCAGCCTCGCTGATCAGCTCCATGCCGGCTTTCGAGCCGTTATAGCCCAGCGGACCGGCAAACAGCGGGTGCGAACCGGGGAAGGCGTCGTTGTGCTGGTAGCCAACGCAAACCGGGGCATCCAGACGCTCGGCCAGCGCTTTCGAGGCTTCGATGCCGCCCTCGGCCAAAACCACACCAGCGCCATTCAGGATGACAGGGTTCTTTGCGTTCGACAGCATCTCGGCCGCCGCAGCCACCGCGTCTTCGCCGCCCGAGGGGCGCTCGAATTCAACGATCTTGGGCAGCTCGATGTCGACAACCTGAGTCCACATGTCACGCGGGATGTTCAACTGAGCCGGAGCGCTGGCGCGTTTTGCGTTCATGATAACGCGGTTCAGAACTTCGGCGACGCGGGTCGGGTCGCGAACCTCTTCCTGATAGGCGACGCAGTCCGCGAACATGCGCATCTGCTCCATTTCCTGAAAGCCGCCCTGACCAATGGTCTTGTTGGCCGCCTGCGGAGTGACCAGCAGAACGGGTGTGTGATTCCAGTAGGCGGTTTTCACGGCGGTCACAAAGTTGGTGATGCCGGGGCCGTTCTGCGCGATCATCATCGACATCTTGCCGGTCGCACGGGTGTAGCCATCCGCCATCATCCCGCCCGACCCCTCATGGGCGCAGTCCCAGAACATGATGCCAGCTTTCGGAAACAGATCCGAAATCGGCATCATCGCCGAACCAATGATACCAAACGCATGTTCAATACCGTGCATCTGCAGAACCTTAACAAAGGCCTCTTCAGTCGTCATTTTCAT
>NZ_JBQFUT010000023.1:0-2359 GCF_056539305.1 Ruegeria sp. BC1 | reverse complement strand
CTCTCTCCGTTTCAGCAGTTCACGCAACTGGCAGGATAATCGACCAGCCTGCTCCATCCACTTAGCCTTCGAAGAAATTTGCGACAGAACCATAAAGTGATCTTTGTCATTGTCTGTTTTCCATTTCGTCATGTCTGGCGCGGATTTCAGCGGGCCAGGTTGATTTGATGTAGCTGAGGACGGCAATGATCTCGTCGTCGATCAAGACTCCGTCGTAGATGGGCATGTTCGACCCATAGTTCGGGTCACCAATCAACGCGCCGACGCCAAACTTGGTGAGGTTGAACAGGATTTCGCCATCGTGGTGCCAGGTATGCCCAGTTTCGTCGTGCGGAGGCGCTTGCAAGAGGCCATCATCTCCCCGCGCTCGCCAGTTGGGCTGGCCTTCGAGGTTCGCCCCATGGCACGAAGCGCAGTTTTCCTCGTAGACCATGGCTCCACGCGCAACGACCTCCGCGTCCTTGTAGCGCAGAAAGCCCTGGTTGCTTTCTGCGCCAAGGTACCCGGTGCTAAGCAGGGCGGCTCCAACCAGAACCACCCCACCCACTCCAATCCAGAGAAGCTTCTTCACAGCCCAACCTGGAAATAGATTTCCCCTGCTCCGGCAGAACCTCCGAAGGCAATCACGTCATAGGATGCGGACGGATCGTTCCCCATACCGGGCGAACCAGCGGGCATCCCAGGCACTGAGATCCCCGAAACATCAGGTCGCGCGGCCAAGAGCTTCTCCAAAGCTGCAAAAGGCATATGGCCTTCAATGACGTAGCCTTGGATAATCGCTGTGTGGCATGCCCACAGGTCTCCTGGTATATTTGAATCCAGTTTCACCGTGGTGACATCGGCAGTATCTGTGACTTCAACCTCGTAGCCCTCTTGGCGTGCCATTGCCACCCAGGCACCACAGCAACCGCAGCTCGGGCTTTTGGTGACGTGCATCGCGCCATGTTGCATTGCTGATGAATGGTCATCGGCGTGGGCGGCACCCGTCAGCCCGACTGTTGTGAGGCCGAGCACAAGCGCTGCGGCGGGAGTTGCCGCAAGATTAGTTTTGAACGGTTTCATGAGATTTCCTCTCGATACAGTTTCGCACGGGCATTGCCCGTTTTGGTGTGACTTCAATAAGAGCTACGCCATTCGGCACAGCAGCAGTCACGCCAAGCGCGGAGGATCGAGAAGCCCCGAGGGTTCTATGCCATTCAGCAAGAGCTCATAACTCACGAAGACATTTGCGCGACACATGCCATCGGCATCTTGCGCCGTCGCGTCAGATAGAACGGCTGGCAAGCTGTGACAGCTATGCGCGCGTTCAAGACCTTCATTGCAGCAATCAAGCTGATCGTCGATCTGGTCGGCTACAAAGCTGTGATCAACGTCCATAGCGATCGCGTGACGCGTCTCCATCGCTCCGGAGAACGATGCAAAGACCAACAACGCGGCGACCATTATCAGACGAACAAAAACCATGTGACGTTTTTAACTTGGATTTTCAACGTGTTTCAAGTGGTGAAGACATGCCTGCGCCAACAGGTCCATCGCTGTCAGCTATACCAAGAGCTATCGTCGAAATGATGGGCGACGAGCGTGAGATCCGTTGGTTTGACGACAGGGGCTTCGAATCTCAGCCAAAACGGGAAGTCATGCTGAATTTCGGTTGCGTCATTTTTGGGGCCATAGTGCAATGTAACGTCGGCAATGCCGGAAAACCGAACAACGACGACTTTTGCCCTCAATGCCTCGACTGGTTGTGTCGCAAACTTTGGGCCTGGATTGACGAGCATATAGATTTCGATTTTTGGTGTCCGCGTATTGTTCTACAACAGGTTTCCGCATGATTTCTCTGAAAGGTTGTCATTTTCCCAAGGATGCGGTTTTGTACGCCGTTTACTTCTACCTGCGGTACACGGTTTCATATCGTGATTTGGAAGAGATCATGGCTGAGCGCGGTGTGCGAGTTGACCACGCCACATTGAATAGGTGGGTTGTGAAGTTCTCGTCGATCGTCGCAGCTCGTGCGCAATCAAAGAAGCGTCCTACTCAGAGTTCATGGCGTATGGACGAAACCTATATTCGTGTGCGCGGGAAGTGGATGTATCTCTATCGAGCGGTCGACAAAGTGGGAAACACCCTTGATTTCATACTGTCTGAGCGGCGAAATCGTCCAGCAGCCACCAGGTTCTTTGCCAAAGCATTTTCGTCAAACGGAATCCCAAACAAAATCGTCATCGACCGGAGTGGTGCAAATGCAGCCGGCATTCGAGAAGTTAACAAGATCCTGAAGCGGTTCGGGTGCTCTGCCAAAGTACAGACGATCAGGTCCAAATACCTAAACAACATGATCGAGCAGGATCACAGATTCATC
>NZ_JBQFUT010000022.1:0-4460 GCF_056539305.1 Ruegeria sp. BC1 | reverse complement strand
ACGCACTCCGTTGTATGACTTGCACGTTGAGTTGGGTGGCAAGATGGTTGATTTTGCTGGGTGGGAGATGCCTGTTCAGTATCCGCTGGGGATCATGGGCGAGCATAAGCAGTGCCGGGAGAAGGCGGCGGTGTTTGATGTGTCTCATATGGGGCAGGTGATCCTGCGCGGTGAGAATGTGGGCGAGAAGCTCGAGGCGATCTGCCCGCAGGCCTATGCGACGCTGAAGGAAGGCAAGGCGCGGTACGGGTTTTTCACCAACGCGGACGGCGGGATCATGGATGATTTGATCGTGTCGAATGCGGGCGATCATTTCTTTGTGGTGGTGAACGCGGCGCTGCGGCATCAGGACATTCCGCATATGCAAGCGAACCTCGAGGGCGTTGAGGTGACCGAGATCTTCGACCGCGCTCTGGTTGCGGTTCAGGGTCCTGCGGCGGAAAACGTGGTGGGCGCGTTGTGCCCTGCCGCGCGCGATCTGAAGTTCATGGAAACCACAATTGCAGACATCAACGGTGTCGAATGCCGCATCTCGCGGCTGGGTTATACCGGCGAGGACGGGTACGAGATCTCGATCCCCGAGGACAAGGCGATCGAGATCACCCGCGCGTTTCTGGCGCATGAGGATTGCGAACCGGCGGGTCTGGGCGCACGCGACAGCCTGCGGCTGGAGGCGGGGCTGTGCCTTTATGGCAATGACATCGACCAGAGCACCTCACCGATTGAGGCGTCCCTGGGCTGGGCGATCCAGAAGCGCCGCAAGGAAGAGGGCGGCTTTCCGGGGGCTGACCGCGTGCAGCGCGAACTGGCCGAGGGCCCCGCGCGCAAGCTGGTGGGCATCAAGCCCGAAGGCCGCGCCCCGGCCCGTCAGGGGGTCGAGGTGCAATGCCTTGAGGGCAACACCATCGGTCAGATCACCTCGGGCAGCTTTGGTCCCACGGTCGGCGGCCCGGTGGCGATGGGCTATGTGAGCAAGGGTCATGGTGAGCCGGGCGAGAAGGTGAACCTGATCATCCGGGGCAAGGCGCAACCGGCCGAGATCGTGGCGTTGCCCTTCGTCAAACAGAATTACAAGCGTTGAAGTCAGGAGAGAGAAGACATGGCAACCTATTATTCCGAAGAGCATGAATGGCTGACCGTCGAGGGCGACACGGCCACTCTGGGTATCACCAAACATGCCGCCGAGCAGCTGGGTGAAGTGGTGTTCGTCGAGCAGCAGGAAGCGGGCGACGAGTTCGAAAAGGGCGGCGAGATCGGCGTGATCGAATCCGTCAAGGCCGCGTCCGAGCTGTACGCGCCGGTTGATGGCGAGATCACCGAGGTGAACGAAGCGCTGGCCGACAACCCCGGATCGCTGAACGACGACCCCGAGGGCGAAGCCTGGATCTACAAGATCAAGATTGCGGACGCCGCGCAGCTGGACGATCTGATGGATCTGGACGGCTACAAGGCCCTGATCGGCTAAATCCACTTCGGAGCCCTGTTTGCGGGGCTCCGCCCGTTCGGGCCTGAACCTGTTCACCGGACAGGTTCCGGGACGGCCCTCACTCCCCGCCGGAGGCTCCTGCCTGCCCGGCCGGACCTGACCTATTCGACAGGAGCGCAACAATGGCCTTCAAACTGACCGACTACGAAGCCTATGACTTCGCCAATCGCCGCCACATCGGCCCGTCGCCCACCGAGATGCGCGATATGCTCAAGGTGATCGGCTTCAAGACGCTGGACCAGCTGATCGACGCCACCGTCCCGCCTGCGATCCGGCAGAAAGAACCGCTGGACTGGGGTCCGGCGATGACCGAGCGTGATGCGCTCTTTCACATGAAGCAGGTGGCCAGCAAGAACAAGGTTCTGACCTCGCTGATCGGTCAGGGGTATTATGGCACCACCACGCCGGCACCGATCCTGCGCAACATCCTGGAAAACCCGGCCTGGTACACGGCTTATACGCCCTATCAGCCCGAGATCAGCCAGGGTCGTCTTGAGGCGCTGTTGAACTTCCAGACCATGGTCAGCGACCTGACCGGGCTGGACGTGGCCAACGCGTCGCTGCTGGACGAAGCCACGGCCGCGGCCGAGGCGATGGCGATGGCCAAGCGCGGCGGTCGCTCCAAGGCCAACAACGCAGCCTTCTTTATCGACCGCAACTGCCACCCGCAGACCATCGCGGTGATCAAGACCCGCGCCGAGCCTCTGGGCATCGACGTGCAGGTGGGCGACCCCGACAGCCTGGACGCGGGCGCGGTGTTTGGTGCGATCTTCCAATACCCGGGCACGCATGGCCATGTGCGCGACTACACCGCCGAGATCGCGGCGCTGCACGAACATAAAGCCATCGCCATTGTGGCCGCCGACATCCTGTCGCTGGCGCTGCTGAAGTCACCCGGCGAGATGGGCGCGGATATCGCCATTGGTTCGACCCAGCGTTTTGGCGTTCCGATGGGCTATGGCGGCCCGCATGCCGCTTACATGGCCACCACCGACAAGCTGAAGCGGTCGATGCCGGGCCGGATCATCGGCGTGTCGATCGACAGCCGTGGCAACAAGGCCTACCGCCTGTCGCTGCAGACCCGCGAGCAACACATTCGCCGCGAGAAGGCGAACTCGAACGTCTGCACCGCGCAGGCGCTGCTGGCGGTGATTGCCTCGATGTATGCGGTCTATCACGGCCCCGACGGCATCAAGGCCATCGCGCAATCGGTGCACCGCAAGACCTCGCGCATGGCGGCTGGTCTGGAAGAGGCGGGCTTTGCCGTGGAACCCGAGGTGTTCTTCGACACCATCACGGTCGAGGTCGGCCATCTGCAGAACGTCGTGATGGAGGCCGCCGTGGCCCGTGGCGTCAACCTGCGCAAGGTGGGCGACACCAAGGTCGGCATCAGCCTGGATGAACAGACCCGGCCCGAGACCATCGAGGCCGTCTGGGGCGCCTTCGGCATCGACCGCAAGGATGACAGTTCGAACAAGCAGTATCGCCTGCCCGATTACGCGCTGCGCGAAAGCGAATACCTGACCCACCCGATCTTCCATCAGAACCGGGCCGAGGCCGAGATCACGCGCTACATGCGCCGTCTGGCTGACCGCGATCTGGCGCTGGACCGGGCGATGATCCCGCTGGGGTCCTGCACCATGAAGCTGAACGCCACGATCGAGATGATCCCGGTCACCTGGCCCGAGTTCGGCAATCTGCACCCCTTCGTGCCGGAAGATCAGGCGCAGGGCTATCACGAGATGATTGCCGATCTGAACGACAAGCTGTGCCAGATCACCGGCTATGACGCGATCTCCCAGCAGCCCAACTCGGGCGCGCAGGGGGAATATGCGGGCCTGCTGACCATCCGCAACTATCACGCCGCGCGCGGCGAGGCGCACCGTAATGTCTGCCTGATCCCGACCTCGGCCCATGGCACCAACCCGGCCTCGGCGCAGATGGTGGGCTATCAGGTCGTGCCGGTGAAAGCGGATGAGAACGGCAACATCGATGTCACCGATTTCCGCGAAAAGGCGGAAAAGCACTCTGACCATCTGGCCGCCTGCATGATCACCTACCCCTCGACCCATGGCGTGTTCGAGGAAACCGTGCAGGAGGTCTGCCAGATCACCCATGATCACGGCGGTCAGGTCTATATCGACGGCGCCAACATGAACGCCATGGTGGGTCTGGCGCAGCCGGGCAAGATCGGCGGCGATGTCAGCCACCTGAACCTGCACAAGACCTTCTGCATCCCGCATGGCGGCGGCGGCCCCGGCATGGGCCCGATCGGCGTCAAGGCGCATCTGGAGCCCTACCTGCCCGGCCACCCGGAATATGGCTCTGCCGTGGGTCCGGTCTCGGCCGCGCCCTTCGGGTCGCCCTCGATCCTGCCCGTCTCATGGGCCTATGTGCTGCTGATGGGCGGCGCCGGTCTGACCCAGGCGACCAAGGTGGCGATCCTGAACGCCAACTACATCGCGGCACGCCTCAAGGATGCCTACCCGATCCTCTATACGTCCGAGACCGGCCGGGTGGCGCATGAATGCATCCTCGACACCCGCCCGCTGGACACCGAGGGCAACATCTCGGTCGATGATGTGGCCAAGCGTCTGGTCGATAGCGGCTTCCACGCGCCGACCATGTCCTGGCCGGTGGCGGGCACCCTGATGGTGGAACCGACGGAATCGGAACCGATGGCCGAGTTGGATCGCTTCTGCGACGCCATGCTGTCGATCCGGGCCGAGGCGCAGGAGGTCATCGACGGCAAGATCGACGCGGAAAACAACCCGCTGAAAAACGCCCCCCACACGGTGCGCGATCTGGTCGGCGACTGGGACCGCCCCTACACCCGCGAACAGGCCTGCTTCCCGCCAGGCTCCATGGGCGTCGACAAATACTGGTCCCCAGTCAACCGCGTCGACAACGCATACGGCGACAGAAACCTCATCTGCACATGCCCACCAATGGACGCATACCAAGACGCCGCTGA
>NZ_JBQFUT010000021.1:0-2500 GCF_056539305.1 Ruegeria sp. BC1 | reverse complement strand
GGGTGACAGCCCCGTATTCTAAGCTCTGATGGACGTATTAAGTAGGGCGGAACACGTGAAATTCTGTCTGAAGATCGGAGGACCACCTTCGAAGGCTAAGTACTCCTTGCTGACCGATAGCGAACCAGTACCGTGAGGGAAAGGTGAAAAGCACCCCGACGAGGGGAGTGAAACAGTACCTGAAACCGAACGCCTACAATCAGTCGGAGGCTCCTTGCGAGCTGACGGCGTACCTTTTGTATAATGGGTCATCGACTTGGTCTCACGAGCAAGCTTAAGCCGTTAGGTGTAGGCGTAGCGAAAGCGAGTCTTAATAGGGCGAATGAGTTCGTGGGATCAGACCCGAAACCGAGTGATCTAGGCATGGCCAGGTTGAAGGTAAGGTAACACTTACTGGAGGACCGAACCCACATCTGTTGAAAAAGATCGGGATGAGCTGTGCCTAGGGGTGAAAGGCCAATCAAACTCGGAGATAGCTGGTTCTCTGCGAAATCTATTTAGGTAGAGCGTCATCCGAATACCCCGGGGGGTAGAGCACTGGATGGGTAATGGGGCCCCACAGGCTTACTGATCCTAACCAAACTCCGAATACCCGGGAGTACTAGATGGCAGACACACTGCGGATGCTAACGTCCGTAGTGGAGAGGGAAACAACCCTGACCTACAGCTAAGGCCCCCAATTCATGGCTAAGTGGGAAAGCAGGTGGGACGACCAAAACAACCAGGAGGTTGGCTTAGAAGCAGCCATCCTTTAAAGATAGCGTAACAGCTCACTGGTCTAAATAAGTTGTCCTGCGGCGAAGATGTAACGGGGCTCAAGCCATGAGCCGAAGCTTAGGATGCCGTAAGGCATGGTAGCAGAGCGTAGTGTGACATAGTTCCTATCCTCTTTAGCGATCTTCGGATCGCCTTGGAGGATATTTGGAGCTTTCGATGAAGCCGGCGCGTGAGCGATCCGGTGGAGAGATCACTAGTGAGAATGATGACATGAGTAGCGACAAAGAGTGTGAGAGACACTCTCGCCGAAAGTCCAAGGGTTCCTGCTTAAAGCTAATCTGAGCAGGGTAAGCCGGCCCCTAAGCCGAGGCCGAAAGGCGTAGGCGATGGGAACTAGGTTAATATTCCTAGGCCAGGAGGATGTGACGGATCACAGGTGTAGTTCAATCTTATCGGATTGATTGGGCTGCTGAGTGGTTCCTGGAAATAGCCCTCCATCAGACCGTACCCTAAACCGACACAGGTGGACTGGTAGAGCATACCAAGGCGCTTGAGAGAACGATGTTGAAGGAACTCGGCAAAATACCTCCGTAAGTTCGCGAGAAGGAGGCCCGGTTCCTAGGCAACTAGGGGCTGGGGGCACAAACCAGGGGGTGGCGACTGTTTATTAAAAACACAGGGCTCTGCGAAGTCGCAAGACGACGTATAGGGTCTGACGCCTGCCCGGTGCCTGAAGGTTAAAAGGAGAGGTGAGAGCCTTGAATTGAAGCCCAGGTAAACGGCGGCCGTAACTATAACGGTCCTAAGGTAGCGAAATTCCTTGTCGGGTAAGTTCCGACCTGCACGAATGGCGTAACGACTTCCCCGCTGTCTCCAACATCGACTCAGCGAAATTGAATTGCCTGTCAAGATGCAGGCTTCCCGCGGTTAGACGGAAAGACCCCGTGCACCTTTACTACAGCTTCGCACTGGCATCAGGATTGTGATGTGCAGGATAGGTGGTAGGCTTTGAAGCAGGAACGCAAGTCCCTGTGGAGCCTCCCTTGAGATACCACCCTTCGCACTCTTGATGTCTAACCGCGGTCCGTTATCCGGATCCGGGACCCTGCGTGGCGGGTAGTTTGACTGGGGCGGTCGCCTCCTAAAGCGTAACGGAGGCGCGCGAAGGTTGGCTCAGAGCGGTCGGAAATCGCTCGTTGAGTGCAATGGCAGAAGCCAGCCTGACTGCGAGACTGACAAGTCGAGCAGAGTCGAAAGACGGCCATAGTGATCCGGTGGTCCCGAGTGGAAGGGCCATCGCTCAACGGATAAAAGGTACGCCGGGGATAACAGGCTGATACTGCCCAAGAGTCCATATCGACGGCAGTGTTTGGCACCTCGATGTCGGCTCATCTCATCCTGGGGCTGGAGCAGGTCCCAAGGGTACGGCTGTTCGCCGTTTAAAGAGGTACGTGAGCTGGGTTTAGAACGTCGTGAGACAGTTCGGTCCCTATCTGCCGTGGGTGTAGGAGACTTGAGAGGAGTTGCCCCTAGTACGAGAGGACCGGGGTGAACGATCCACTGGTGGACCAGTTGTCGTGCCAACGGCAGTGCTGGGTAGCTATGATCGGACAGGATAACCGCTGAAGGCATCTAAGCGGGAAGCCCCCCTCAAAACAAGGTCTCCCTGAGGGCCGTGGAAGACCACCACGTCAATAGGCCGGAGATGTAAGCGCAGTAATGCGTTCAGTTGACCGGTACTAATCGCCCGATAGGCTTGATTTGATCCAGTAATGGAAAGACA
>NZ_JBQFUT010000020.1:0-6078 GCF_056539305.1 Ruegeria sp. BC1 | reverse complement strand
CATTGGCGAGATCAACTCCGCTACCGTCCGCCTTAACGCGAACCTTCACATTATAGTCAATCACGCGTTTGACAGGCACGAGTACCTTCATTTTGCGCTTGCTCCTCACAAAAAACGGTAAGCCGCGTTGCGACTCCACCAATGCTCTCGGAAGCCTGAATAGCGCCTCAATTCGCGTGACAACAGGGCAAAATCGTCACGTCGTAGCTTTGGGACGTCGCGTTTTGTATTTTTTTTCGTGTCGGCCAGTTAGATAGCGGTTTTCGTGCTAGCGGTTCGCCCCCGGAACCCAAAGCACATCCTGCGTCCCGTTTTCATTGGCACAGCGCGCAGCCACGAAGAACCAATCGCTGAGGCGATTGAGGTACTTCACTGCCACTTCATTAACCGGTTCCATATTGGTCAGTTCAACCGCGAGCCGCTCGGCCCGACGCGACACCGTCCGGCACACATGCAGATGCGCCGCCAGCCGCGAGCCGCCCGGTAGAATGAAACTGCGCAGCGGTTCCAGCGTTTCATTCATCGTGTCGATTTCAGCTTCCAAGCGATCAATCTGACCGGGAACGATGCGCAACGGGGGATAGTCGGCCTCGGCGTCTTTCTCCATGTCGGGGCGGCAGAAATCGGCTCCCAGATCGAATAGATCGTTTTGAATGCGGGACAGGGCGGCTTCGACCTCGCCCTCGGCTTCAGTGCGGGCTACGCCGACGAACGAGTTCAACTCGTCTACAGTGCCATAGGCTGCAACGCGACCGGAGTATTTGGCAACCCGTTCACCGTTGCCCAACGCGGTTTTGCCGTCATCGCCGGTGCGGGTGTAAATCTTGTTCAGAACGACCATTTACTGTGCTCCTTGTCCACGCAGCCAGACGTAGAGCACGATCAACACCACGGCAATGAATTGGAACAGGATACGCAGGCGCATCATCTTGTTGCTTTTCATCGCGGCCGACTTGCCGCTTTTGCCGAAGTTTGAGATGCCAATCGCCAGCACGACGACAACCGCCGCCATGGCCAACAGCAAAACGACCATCAAAAGGTCCATGAGCACACCGTCCGCGTTTCTTGTTTTCCTGCCCTATCATCTAGCCCCGAAGGAGCGAAAAGCGAACGGGTAAATTCGCCTCAGACGTCCGAAAGGATACGGTCGATCGTACGAGTGGGCAGAATGCGGCGCAGGTATCCAGCGATATAGGTCGGGGTTGTTACATAGTAGCGGGCGCGGGGGCGCTTGGATTCGACGGCATGTGCCAGCTTGTCCGTTACAGCGGATGCGGACAGTTCGAAACGGTCAGGGCCCGAGGATTCGTACAATCTTTTCAACAGGGAATCCTCGTACCTTTCGCGCAGGGCCGAGTTCTGCCAGTTGATGAAACGCTCGAAAAACGGGATCGAATTCTCGCGGAGTTTCGATGTGATCGGGCCGGGCTCGATCAGGATGACCCGGATGTCTGTATCGGCAAGTTCCAGGCGCAGCGTATCCGTCAAGCCTTCGATTGCGTATTTAGTGGCCACATAGGCGCCGCGCCATGGGTAAGCGACAAGCCCAAGAACGGATGAGTTCTGAACGATTCGCCCGTGCCCCTGTTCGCGCATCACCGGAATCACCTGCCGTGTCAGGTCGTGCCAGCCAAAGAAATTCGCCTCGAATATCTGACGCAACCCGTCCGTTGGTAGATCTTCTACCGCACCGGGTAGACCGTGTGCGCCGTTGTTGAACAGCGCGTCCAGCGTACCGCCTGTGGCCTCAAGCACTTCGGCCAGGCCAGAGGCAATACTTTCGGTGTTCGTGTAGTCGATGCGCGGGCTTTCAAACCCCTGTGCCCTTAGCCGGTCGCAATCGCGCTGCTGGCGGCAGGACGCAAACACCTGCCATCCGCGAGCGCGCATACCATGAGCGGCGTCCAGACCGATGCCAGACGAACAGCCGGTGATAAGAATGGTTTTCTGCATGGTCTTCCTGAAGCTGAACCTGAGTTATAGCTATTGCGTGGTTCGGGTCAGGACAATGACAGCACGACGTCAGTTTGCGATTTTTCGGACCAAAGACGCTGAAATCCAACCCACCTGTTGCTGAGGCAACACGCGCAGGCGCAGCCAGCCGGTTCCGGACTCGCTCAGAACCTCAACCTTCTGGCCAATGGTGGCCTTGCCAATGATGGGATAGATCGTTCCCGGCCCGTCGCGCATATTCACGCGGGTGCCCGAGATTTCACGAATGTCTTTTTTAGGTTCAGAATACGCGGGGGATTCGATGACGTTTTCGATTGGCTCAGCCGCGATTTGACGCAACCCAGCTACGCCGTCCTCCAGCGAGGCGAGGGTGATATTGGCGCTTTGATCCGCAAAGACTGAGAGGCCCGAGAAAGTATCGAGGTTGGCGTTTTCCGCCACGAATTCAACCACTTCTTCCGCAGGGGGTTCAGGTTGCACCCGTTCGGCAGGCGCGCGGATTGTTACGTTCGTGACAAGCTCTTCGACACGGGCCGGGGCGACCGGGGCAGGGTTGTAGGTTGAAGCAACGCGTTGCGGTTGATCACTGCGCACTCCGCGCGGTTCAAACTCGGGCCCGCCACTGACGACATAAAAGCACCACCCGAGTGCGGCGAAAGTTATAACAATAAGGCGCGTCATGGCGCATCCCCCGGTAATCGCAAGAAACAAGAAATAGGCAGCAGTCTAATACACGCAGCCTACCATATTTCGGGGTTCGAGTCGAAAAATGGGGGAATTCGAGGGGTTGCCTCCCCCTGTTGCAAAAAGCGCCACTTGTCCCCAGCAAAATATGCGCTGCTTGCTTTACCAAGGCGCGCTTGCGGCGTATCACATCATGTATGAACGACACGATCGACGACCCCAACATGGAGGCCCCCCACAATGGGGGCGAGGTAGCCGAACCGCTGCGCCGCGCAATTGGCGAACGCTACCTGACCTATGCACTATCCACCATCATGCACCGGGCTTTGCCCGATGCGCGCGACGGGCTGAAGCCGGTTCACCGGCGAATCCTATATGCAATGCGTGAGCTACGACTCAGCGCGACGGGTGGATTCCGAAAGTCAGCCAAAATCTCCGGCGACGTGATGGGTAACTATCACCCGCATGGCGATGCCGCGATTTACGATGCGATGGCGCGTCTGGCGCAGGACTTTAACGTCCGATACCCGCTGGTCGACGGTCAGGGGAATTTCGGGAATATCGACGGCGACAACCCGGCGGCCTCGCGATACACCGAGGCGCGGATGACCATCGTGGCCGAGGCGCTGCTGGAGGGTCTGAACGAGGACGCCGTTGATTTCCGCGACAACTACGACGGCACACTGACCGAGCCGGTTGTGCTGCCGGCACAGTTCCCGAACCTGCTGGCCAATGGTGCCAGCGGTATTGCCGTGGGGATGGCGACCAACATTCCGCCGCATAACATCTCGGAGCTTTGCGACGCCTGTCTGCATCTGATCAAGACGCCCGACGCACGTGACGACACGCTGTTGAACTATGTGCCCGGTCCGGATTTCCCAACCGGCGGCGTGATCGTCGAGCCGCCTGAAAACATTGCGCAGGCCTATCGCACCGGGCGTGGATCGTTCCGCCTGCGCTGTAAGTATGAGGTCGAGGATCTGGGTCGTGGCCAGTGGCAGATCGTTGTCACCGAGATTCCCTATCAGGTGCAGAAGTCCAAGCTGATCGAAAAGATCGCCGAACTGATCCAGACCAAGAAAATCCCGATCCTCGCCGACGTGCGCGACGAATCCGCCGATGACATCCGTCTGATTCTGGAGCCGCGGTCCAAGAACGTGGACCCCGAAGTCCTGATGGGCATGCTCTACAGGAACTCGGATCTTGAGGTGCGGTTCAGCCTGAACATGAACGTGCTGATCGACGGGGTGACGCCCAAGGTCTGCTCGATGAAGGAGGTGCTGAGGGCCTTCCTTGATCACCGGCAAGAGGTGCTGCTGCGCCGCTCACGTCACCGCATGGCGAAGATCGACCACCGTTTGGAGGTGTTGGAGGGCTTTATCGTCGCCTTCCTCAATCTCGACCGTGTGATCGACATCATTCGTTACGATGACGACCCCAAAGCCGCGCTGATGCGCGAGGATTGGGGCATCGACCACGTCCGCGCAACTGATGAGGCTGACTATGTCTCGCCCAAGCCGGGTGAGGGCGAGCTGTCCGAAGTTCAAGTCGACGCCATCCTCAACATGCGCCTGCGCAGCCTGCGCCGTCTGGAAGAGATGGAGCTGGTCCGCGAACGCGATGATTTGATGCTGGAACGCGCCAACCTCGAAGACCTGCTGGCCGATCCCGCTCTGCAATGGGCCAAGATCGCCGAGCAGTTGAAAGAAACCAAGAAGACCTTCGGGAAAGACTACGAAGGCGGGGCGCGGCGCACGCAATTTGCCGAGGCGGGGCAGGTCGAAGAGGTGCCGCTTGAGGCGATGATCGACAAAGAACCGATCACGGTCGTCTGCTCTCAGATGGGTTGGATTCGCGCCATGACCGGCCATATCGACCTGAAGCGAGAGCTTAAGTTCAAGGACGGTGACGGCCCGCGTTTCATCTTCCACGCAGAAACAACCGATCGACTGCTGGTTTTTGCCTCGAACGGCCGGTTTTACACCGTCAGTGCTGCCAATCTGCCTGGCGGGCGGGGCATGGGCGAGCCGCTGCGACTGATGGTTGACCTGCCGAACGAAGCGCAGATCATCGACATCCTGATCCACAAACCGGGGCGCAAGTTGCTGGTGGCCTCGGATGCGGGCAATGGCTTCATGGTGCCCGAGGATGACGTGCTGGCCCAGACTCGCAACGGCAAACAGGTGCTGAACGTCAAAGGCGACGAAACGGCAATGATCTGCAAACCGGTCGAGGGCGACCACGTGGCCGTAGTGTCTCAGAACGGAAAGTTCCTCGTTTTTCCAACCGAAGACCTGCCCGAGATGACCCGAGGCAAAGGCGTGCGCCTGCAGAAATACAACATGGCGCGCGGCCGACAGGGGACCCTGGAGTTGGATGGCGGGTTGTCGGATGTCACGACCTTCAACTGGGAAGAGGGCCTGAAATGGTCCATGGGCGGCGACAAGACCCGGCACGAGGCGGATATGTCACAATGGCTGTCCAAGCGCGCCAGCGTTGGGAAAAAACCACCCTATGGCTTCCCGCGCGACTATAAATTCTCGTGATTGTGTCCTAGGCACAGGGGAATTCTGCCGATACGGCTTGGCACAGGCCGTATCAGTGCGCTAGATCAAATAAAATCAGGCCTATCGAGACGAGACCATGTTGCGCATTCTGACACTGATAACCGGACTGGCCCTGATGGGTGCATGTACGCAAACGCAGGTTTATGAAGAGCCCGAGTCACTGGGTGAGTTCAAGCTGCGCGTCAATTATGCCTTTGCTGACAAGGCGGTGCAGGGACCGGTTTCGCGCGATGCGACGCCGCAAGAATGGACCGATGCGATTCAGAATGCGGTTGATATTCGTTTGGGCCGGTATGAAGGCGCGCAGGAATACGACATTGGCATAAGCTTGGAAGGTTACATGCTGGCCCCACCCGGTATTCCGGTGATTTACAACCCCAAAAGCACGGCCATCGTTCTGGTCAACGTCTATGACGTAAAAAGCAAAGAATTTCTGGCCAAAGGCAAACAATTCCAGGTGCTCGAAGACACAACGGGCGGCAGCGCGCTGAAAGGGTCCGGACACGAGCGCACAAAAGAAGAGCAAATGAGCGGGCTAGCACTAAAAGTTGCAGACCGAGTCGAGGAATGGCTGGCCGAGGAACATAAGGACAATGGCTGGTTTGATCGCCGCCCCGACCTGATCCAACCGCTCGATTCTGACGTGGTCACGCAAAATCCGGCGTCTTAACCTGCTTTTCACGCAGGATGTGCTTGATTTTCCCTGCCGAACCCAATATCTCGCGCGCGCAGATGTAACCACGGGACCAAGGGTCCCCCAAATCGCAAAAGGGCGCCTGAGGAATGGCAAAGGAAAAGTTTGAGCGTACAAAACCGCACGTCAACATCGGCACGATTGGCCACGTTGACCATGGTAAGACCACGCTGACCGCAG
>NZ_JBQFUT010000019.1:0-6681 GCF_056539305.1 Ruegeria sp. BC1 | reverse complement strand
GTTACGGTTTGCCCCTGTCTTATCCGAGCGCGCGTTATCAAAACCGCAGTCGGAATGACAGTTGGGAGAAAAGTCTCCAACAGAACCTCAAAGAACTCTTTCAACCAACTGTATTGAGGCTCGTAGCAATACTCTCGCGTCGGTACAGTTCTGCAATGCTGTCCTCGCCGCGCGAACTCTCTAAAACAATGCGGTTTTTCTCTTCGGACATATGCTGGCACCTAGTCTTCCTGCGGATGTCTTACACGACTCGCTCCGCCGCAGCTTTCTGCTTTGCTGGATTTCATTCTCATCTCCACGCTTTGATGGCTAGGATGAGCCTGAAACCCTCCTCTACGCAATCGGCTTACCATGTCTCACGGGTGCTGATGCCAAACATCGAGGATGTAAAGTCCGCAACCACCCGGCAAGCACTGGCAGATTGATCCTCGCGCGCATGCATGCCTAGTTTAATATCTCGATCATGAAACGGTGCAGTTCGGGTGTCGCTGCCGATACGACAGCACCATTAGAGGATAGGCCCAAGTCGTTGCCGGACCAATCCGTCATAATTCCACCCGCTGCCCGCACAACCGACGACAAGGCAAGGAAGTCATAGGGTTTCAAATCGTAGTCCACGACGACATCTACATACCCTGCAGCCAACAAAGCGTGCGGATAGCAATCGTATCCAAACCTTTGCGTTTTGCCGACTTTCAGCAAACGCGCAAATTTCTCGGGGTGTTCGGCGATCAGTTTCTGACCTTCGTTTATGTAAATGCTGCAATCATCGAGCACCCTTTGCCCAGAAACGTGAATGGCCTTTCCATTGCAAGTCGCTCCGCGGTTCAGACCGCCAGAGAATACTTCGCCAAACATTGGCATCGAAATCGTTCCTGCAACAGGTGTTCCATTTTCGACCCGCGCCAACAGCAGTCCGAACATAGGGTTACCTGTGATAAAGGACCGTGTGCCATCAATAGGATCAACCACCCAAAGGTTACCGTCGACATTGCCGTCGACGCCGCTCTCTTCGCCGAAGAAACTGTCTTTGGGGTACTTGCTCAGGATTTCTTTCTTAATTTCCTCTTCGATCCGACGGTCTGCGAAGGTGACAGGACTTTCGTCAGATTTGAAATCAATGTCACCGTTGCTACGAAAATGCGTCCGAGCAATCGCTGTCGCAGTTTCTGCCCATGCCTCGCAGTCAGCGATAATGTTGTCTATCTTGTTGACAGCAACGGCCTCGCTTTCAGTGGCAGTCATACTTATTCTCCTCGTTCGGTCGGGCCAGATCTGTCGCCTAAGAACCCGTTAGTTTGTTGTTCGTCACGCAAGAACATTTATTTGGTTCTCGACAAACGGAGCCGTCTGTTCCGAGAGCGCTTTGCTATCAGTTATGAGAGTGTCGATCCGACCTGCCTGGCAAATTTGAACACGGCTGGTTTCCCCGAGCTTGGTACGATCGCACAGGAACATATTCGTTTTGGCTTGCGCGATCATCGCCCTGGCAATTTCAGCTTCATTCATTGCATATGAAAACGCACCCTTTTTGGGATGTATGGCAACTGGCGAAATGACTGCAAGATCAACCTGGAACCGCTTGATCTCAGAGAGGGTCAGTTCTCCGAACGTTGCGGGCACGTCCGAAACCATGCTTCCTCCAACAAGGACCAACTCTATATCCGCCTCAGCCGCCTGCACGGCCAAAGCAATCTCGATCGAATTGGTGACGACCATCAGCTGTGATACCGCTGCGATAGCTTGCCCAAACGCAGCCGTGGTGGTGCCCGCATCGACCATGATAGATGTCCCCGGCTCAATCAGCGAGACAGCTTTTTTGGCGATACTCTGTTTGGATCGCGCGCGAACATCGCGCCGCCGTTCAAACGGGGCTTCGCTTGCGCGGGATGGCAGAACAGCACCTCCATGGACACGTTCCACCAAACCGCTTTCCTCAAGCTCCAGCAAATCACGGCGTACCGTTTCACGAGAGACTTGCAGAATATCCGCAAGATCATTGGCGCTAACACGCTGGTTGCTTTTTAAAAGCGCAGCAATCCTTTTATGGCGTTCTTGCGACCACATGTGCTACCCTTCAGCTCCGCTTCTTTTGAGAAAACGTGCAATTGCCACCCTCATCGTGTTCTCCAAGCTTGCGTTCTCCTCAACACGCCCTTTGAGACGAGCAGATGGATAATCCTGGCCGCAGCATTGGTGTAGAAGATCATCATCCCCATTGCCGCTGCCGGGGCAATATCACCGGCATCATCCATGTTCAAAACCGCAATCGAAGCCAACGCTGTTTTGGGTGAATAGAGGAAGACAACAGCCGATACCGTCGTCATGGCGTTGACAAACAGATAGATCGAAATGTCCAAAATAGCTGGCAAGCAAACCGGAACAGTCACACGACCAAACAGCTTTAGCGTCGGTTGTTTCAGCGAGGCTGACACACTTTCAAACTCCCGATCCATTTGCTTTAGCGCGGTCACCGCAGTCAGATGCGAGACTGTGTAGAAGTGCGTCACGGTACAGATCACCAAAATGGTCATCGTTCCATAGATCGCATTCAACGGGTTGGCCGGGTTGTTGAAAAAGAAGATGTAGGCCAATCCAAGCACCATTCCAGGAATGGCCATAGGCAACATCGCGAACATCTGAAACAACGCGCGACCGACTTTGAACCCGTTCGACTTCTCAACCAGATAGGCACCAAAGAACACGACCGAGGTGCCGACCACAGCAGTAAGCAAACCCAGCTTGATCGAATTGAAGTACGAGGCCCAGCCGCCGCCATCCATACGGTTGAAGTCGTAGTTAGTCAGGCTGAAGCTGAGGTCATAGGGCCAGAATTTGATCAGAGCGGCAAACTGGCAGACGCCGAGGATACCGATAATGAAGAAGGCTACTACAAAGCAGTAGATCAGGAATATCCGGTCAGTCTTTGCGTTCGGACTGGGCTGGTAGGGCACTGAACGCGCAGACAAAAGCGCGACCTGCTTCGATTGCACCAGCCGGTCGATCGCAAAGGCAAAGATCGCAGGAATGACCAATACCACAGACACCACCGCGCCCATCTCAAAGTTCTGCTGACCGATCACCTGTTTGTAGATGTCGACGGCCAAGACGTTGAACTGCCCACCAATCACTTTCGGAAGACCGAAATCGGTGATCACAAGATTAAATACCACAAAGGCAGCCGAGATGAGACCGTAGCGCGCGCCGGGGATCGTAACCGTCCAGAATGTCCTCCAGGGCGTTGATCGCAGACTTGCCGCCGCCTCATACAGTCGGGCGTCAGAAATTGCCAATGCTGTCGAGATGATTATGAAAGCATGAGGGAAGGTGAAAAACACCGATCCTATCACGATCCCTATGGGCCCATAGATACTGGCCCCGAACAGCAGTTCTTTGATCATCCCCTGATTGCCGAACAGATAAACCAGAGCGATCCCAGGCAGCAATGACGGCACCAGAATTGGGGCCATAGCGACAAGGCGGAAGAACCCTTTGAACCGCATGCAGCTTCGGTTCAGCGCATAGGCAAACCAGAAAGCCAGCCCTACTGTCACCACGGTACTAATCAGCGAGATGAACAGCGAATTCTTGATCGAGTTGAACAAGGCGGGCGTCGAGAAGTAGCTTACGAAGTTGCCCAACCCAGTGGCCTTTTCGGGGCGCAGTTGCACCCGCCGGAACGTGTTACTGTCAAGCTCCAGCCACTCGGTCCCGGTTTTCAGTTCCGAACCAACGAGGAACCGCCCGGTCTCGGACGTATTCCGGAGCTGATACATCACAGGGCTGCGGAAACTGAAATCCGGGAAAAACTGAGTCAGCCCCAAGCGGCTGTCGGATCCCGCAATCAGATCATTACCACTCAGCACTTGCAGCTGCGCGTTAAGCTGTTCGGGCGTCAAAACCTCGCCGCTGTAATTTCCCTCTTCATCACTGACCTGAAGCTCATAGGCACCCAGATCAAATGTATAGGTCGAAAAACTCTTTGAGAGCATGGACCAAAGCGGAAATACCAATGTCACAACAAGGTATAGAGCGATCACCACCATGCCCAAGCGCATAATGACGTCGTCCCGACTCAATTTGCCTTTGACAAGCGGCCCTTCAGGCAACGTGTTGAGACTTACATCTGTCATGTCGCGTCTCCAGCCGGCGCAAATGCCATCAGCCTGCCTTTGGGCAATTCAATGGTCATCTGTTTTCCTTCGGCAAGGCCCAGCCGTCGCACCGCGTTGATAGAGAAGTCGGCAATAAGCTCCTCTGACCCGAAGATTTCGTGGCGCAGTCGGCAACGCCAAAACGAGCCGAGGAACTCCATTTCAGCGACATCAACCTCAAATGTGTTCTCTGGGGTCTCGATCACGTCAGGAGCTCCTGGTGAACGTGCGCCATCACCATGAGGAATGACGTCCTCGGGTCGGACGGCCGCGATGACCTGTGTTCCGGCCCCAAATGTGTGCGGTTGGCTTTTTAGTTCCGCGCTTCCGATTGTGACAGTACCGTCAGCTCCTGCAATTGCGGGAATCTGATTCATCTCGCCGATAAAGTCCGCGACGAACAAACTGGCGGGTTGGCGATAAACTTCGGTTGGTGACCCCACCTGTTCGATGACACCGTGGTTCATCACCACAATCCGATCGGCCATAGCCAGCGCTTCTTCCTGGTCGTGGGTCACCATCACCGTGGTCACGCCCAGCTTGCGTTGCAATTCTTTGATCTCGTGCCGTAAATGCACCCTCACCTTGGCATCCAGCGCCGATAGAGGTTCGTCCAGCAGCAGCAGGCCGGGGTTGGTCGCGATGGCGCGCGCCAAAGCGATACGTTGCTGTTGCCCACCGGAAAGTTGCGCCGGATATTTTGATCCCTGATCCGGCAGGCCGACCAACTTCAAAAGCTCGGCCACCCGCACCGCGATTTCGGATTTACTGCGCCCGGTGTTCTCAAGGCCAAAGGCAATGTTCTTTTCAACTGTCAGATTCGGAAACAGCGCATAAGATTGAAACACGATCCCGAAATCCCGCTCGGATGGCGGTAGGTTCGACACATCCTTGCCGCCCTGCATCACAGTGCCCTTGGTTTGCAGATCCAGCCCCGCGATTGCGCGCAAAAGTGTGGTCTTGCCGCAGCCTGACGGGCCCAAAAAACAAATGAACTCACGTTCATTGATGTCCAGAGAAATATCCTTGAGCGCCAGGAACTCACCAAAGGCTTTCCAAAGATGATCGATGCTGAGATAGGTTTCTGGAGCAGGGTCTGTTTGAGTCATGACGCTCGTTCTTGTTTTCAGGCTTTCGGGTGAATCCAGCATGGAGCTACCTCGATATCGTAAGAAAAAAGGAGGGCCCGAAAGCCCTCCAAAGTCCACGGGGGGATTAATTTTTCGGTTCAGACTTTCCGTCGTACCGGCTCTGCCACTCTTTGAGAATTTCCGCGCGATTGTTGGCGGCAAACTCGAAGTCATTCGCAATCATGGCGTCAAGCAATCCTTCGGGGAAATGCTCGACCGGCTTTGCCACACCGGGCATTGCGACCACGGCGTAGCCTGAGTTGTACATTTCCATTGCTTCGCGGGTCACCGAGAAATCAACCAGTTTCTGCGCGGCTTCCAACTCACCGGTTCCGGCAACGATTGCAGTGGCTTCCATATCCCAGCCAACGCCCTCGGACGGCACCACGATTTCCAGCGGCGCACCTGCCGCCTTTGATTTCGCGCCACGGAATGCAAAGGAAATGCCAATCGGAATTTCGCCAGCGGCGGCAAGCTTACAAGGCTTGGAACCGGAATGCGTGTAGCGCGCAATGTTGTCATGCAGCGCGTCCATATACGCCCATCCTTCTTCCTCGCCGAACATTTGCAGCCAGCTCGAAACGTCAAGGAATCCGGTACCCGAGGAATTTGGGTTCGGCATGATCACATGACCCTGATACATCGGATCGGTCAGATCTTTCCAAGACGTTGGGGCCGTCAAGCCCAGCTTTTCGCCTTCAACGGTGTTGTAGCAAACAGACGCAACCCAAGCGTCCATACCAACCCAGGTCGGAACGTCACCGCTATCTACGAATTTCGGGTCAAGTTTTTCGACGCCAACTGGGGCGTAGGGCTCCAGCATACCTTCGGATTTCAAGAGCAACAGTGACGTTGCAGCCAACCCCCAGACAACGTCTGCCTGAGGGTTATCGCGTTCAGCCAATAGTTTCGCGGTGATGATGCCAGTCGAGTCACGGACCCAGTTGATCGAGACATCGGGGTGGACGGCATTGAAAGCCTCAGCATAACGCGCCAGATCTTCAGCTTCGACTGCGGTGTAGACAGTCAGCTCGGCTTCTGCGGCAGCAACCGTCGCAATCATTGAAATCGCTGCGGACGCTATAAGTTTGCTAGTGAATTTCATATTTCCTCCATGAGCGTTGCCCCAAACCAAACGTTTGCAGTCCTTTGATTCGTGCACCAGCAGCTTCTCTGACGGCTTTGCAAACAACGAGCGATTTCCGCATGATCTGGGGCTTTTTGTGTTGTTGTGTATTTTTGTGGTAATTGTATTTGCGCTTAATTGCAACAAAAACCTATTAACCTAACGATCGGAAGCAAGCAGCGGCGGTTCTGCCGCAGGCTTTTCTCCCAACTGTCATTCCGACTGCGGTTTTGATAACGCGCGCTCGGATAAGACAGGGGCAAACCGTAAA
>NZ_JBQFUT010000018.1:0-6698 GCF_056539305.1 Ruegeria sp. BC1 | reverse complement strand
TTTACACCGATGAAAGATCGAATTCGCCTGACACCAACAAGTTTATAAGACGCAATTCTCGTCGATGGCATTCAAACCCGACAAAAGTTTGCTCGGCATAGCCACGATTTCTATGTTGTTGGTATGTTCACCCTTGGTGGCCAAATGTCTCATTATGGCTTACGTGATTTCGAGGCCGAGACCGGAGATGTTGTTTTTTTATTCCCCCCGGGAGAGGTTCACGACGGGAGGCCGAACGGTCGCACCGGACCTTGAAGAACTGCATCTTGCTGGAAAACTACTGCCTGCCCTGTGACGGCCAGATCGCCGAGGAATATGTCATGCAGGCAACTTCGAAGTCTACTTGCAGATTGGTGCCTTGGAAAGCATGGTGTGTAAGTAAACTGACGAGGCGGTTGGGGATTCCTGCCGCCTTGCACGGCAGTTCAAACGGCTTCCGCACAAGACAGTATCGCCGAAGGATTCACATTGTGAGATGGAACCCGTATGCAAAAAAAGATGTAAATGATGTCTATCCCGACGGGCCTTCATTCGCTTGTTCAGAAATCCATTCGGCAAGCATGACCACAAATTTCTTGGAAGGCCCACGCGCGTCGTACTTCAAGTAGTAGGGCGCTGTCAGCATCAGATTTTCGGTCATAGGTTCAACCAAACGTCCATCCTGAAGATAAGGGTCGATCAATGGCTTGCGCCCTAAAATGATGCCTTCTCCCCGGCAGGCGGCTTCGATCGCAATGACCAAACCGTCTACTGAAAACCCCGAATTCACTTTCGCATTGGAACTTGCGTATCTTTGTGCCCAGCGATGCCAGTCGTTGCCATAGCCCAGCGTGTGAATGAGACTCTGCCCACACAGATGATCCGCGGATTCAATTGGGCCGTGTTCAGCCAGATAGTGCGGAGAGCAGACCGGCACAATCTCGGCATCCCAGAGCTTGATCGTGTTTTTGTCGACGCTGGTGTCTATTTCCAGACGAAGGATTTCAAGATCGCTGGCCTGTCCGCGATGTTGTTCTGGCAGAAAATCGGTTGTCCGCAGGTGAACTTCAATTTCCGGATGCAACAAGTGAAACCTGCTTAGTCGTGGTGCCAACCAAAGCGTGCCGACGGATGGCGTGCAATGCACGGTGACGACGGTTGTGTCGTTGTAAGGAAACAGCTTGTCCGTCACATTGTCCAATCGATCTAGCACCTCGCGCACGACTTGAAAATACGCCTTCCCATTTTCACTGAGTGTCAGTGAACGGTTGTGGCGCAGAAAAAGTGGGGCGCCCAAGGCAGCCTCAAGCTGTTTGATTTGCTGGCTGATGGCGGCCTGGCTCAAATTCAACTCTTCTGCAGCCAGAGAAAAGCTCAGGTATCGGGCCGAGGCATCAAAGGCGCGCAAATAGTTCAATCTGGGACGGCGGGGCATTGCGGAGGCTCTCGCATAAGGTTTTCTAATGCGAAACTGCAGGAAAGCCCGTTTGACCGCAAGAGGGGAATCTTCGATCGTGTGCGCAAACCGAAAGGGCGTATTATGAACTATTTTTCCTTCCTCGACGACAGCGCGACGGATCGCATTCACGAAGCTTCGCTGGAAGTATTAGAGGAGGTCGGGCTGCTGGTGCGGAATGAAAAAGCCCGCCGCCGCTTTGCTGAACATGGTGCCATTGTTGATGAGGAAGAAGAGCGCGTCAGAATTCCGGCGGATGTTGTCCATCGGTATCTGAAGCTTGTGCCACCGACCATCACGCTGAAAGGGCGTGATCCAAAGTTCGATGTCACGTTCCCGCGCAAACTGCCGGTGGTGGCCACGGCCAGTTCGGCCCCTGACATCGTTGATCCCGTCACCGGGATCACGCGGCGCGCAACCTCGCAGGATATTGCGCGTCTAGCCCATGTCGTGAACGAGCTTGACGGGTTTGACGTGTTTTCGATCTCGGTGCTGGCAGAGGATGCGCCCGAAGGTCATTTTAACCTATCGCGGTTTTATCCGGCCCTGAAGAATTGCCTGAAACCCGTGCGGACCTCTGTGGTCAGTGTCGATGAGGCCAAACAGATCCTGAAGCTGGGGGAGTTGATCGCCGGTGATGCCGACGCTTTCTGGGAACGTCCTTTCATAAACTTCGGCTATTGTTCGATCGTGACGCCGTTGACGATGGATTTCGACAGTACAGAAAACCTGATGTTCTTCGCCGAGAATGGTGTCACCGCCTATGGCACCATTGCGCCGATGGGTGGGATCAACACGCCGCTGTCGCTGCCGGGAATGATGGTGATGGTCAACGCCGAATGGCTGGCCACGATGTGTCTGGCACAGATGTCGCGCGCAGGGACCGAACTGATCTACAACTTCTTGCCGGTCTTTGCTGATCTGCGCGACGGTGCCTATGCGCCCGGCGCGATTGAGGTTGGCATGATGAACTCGATCGTGTGTCAGATGGCGCGGCGCTACAACGTACCTGCTGGTGGGTATCTGGGCCTGACCAATTCCAAGATTTCTGACGCTCAGGCCGGGTACGAGAAAGGCATGTCGCCGCTGCTGGGCGCGCTGTCTGGGGTGAATTTCATTGTAATGGGCGGGCTTCTAGACGCGCTCATGTCGCTCGATTTTGGCCAGCTTGCCATCGATAACGAGATCGCAAAGATGGTTAAAACCGTGCGTGGCGGCGTTGATTTCAGCGCGGCAGAGATGGCGGTGGAAGACATTAAGCGAATCGGGCCTGCGGGCATTTTTGCCGATGCGCCCATGACACTCGAGCGGATGACCTCCGCAACCTTCATGCCCGAGCTGGCCGACCGGCAACTGCGCGAAACATGGGAGGAACAGGGCAAGTCCACCATCCATCAACGCGCTTTGAACAAGTCGATGGCGATCCTTGCCCAGCAACCGAACCCCGCCGCCCTAACGGCTGAGGTCGACGAGCGTATCAAGTCCTACTTCCCCGGCATTGTCGCGGGCGACAGCTCGCTTCCCGAAGGGTGGACACCGTTTGATGTCGGTGCGCCCGCACCGACACGTGAGCGCCGCAAAAGCCGCCGCAGAGCCCGCGCCTGATTTGACAGTGAGAAAATAAATGACGAAATCCTTCCCTTCATCCGCCCGTGTCGTAGTGATCGGCGGCGGGGCAATCGGCACTTCGATCGCCTATCATCTGGCCCGCGCAGGCGAGCGCGACGTGGTTCTTCTGGAAAAGACCCGGCTTACCGAAGGTGCCACATGGCACGCGGCCGGGCTGGTTGGTCAGTTCCGGTCGCAACAGAACCTGATGAGCCTCATGAACGACTCGGTGCGCCTGTTCGATGAGCTTGAGGCCGATACCGGGCAGGCCATTGGCTGGAAAAAAGTCGGGTCGATGCGCGTTGCGGCCAGTCAGGACCGCTGGCAGGAATTGCTCAAGTCGCATTCCTCGGCACGTGCTGTTGGGTTCGACATGGAAATCCTGACCCCAAACGAAGCGAAGGGCCTGTACCCGCTGATGCAGGTCGACGATCTTGTCGGTGCGGCTTTCATCCCCGAAGACGGCCATGTCGACCCCTATTCACTGACGCAGGCCTACGCCAAGGGCATTCGCAAATATGGCGGGCGGGTGATAGAACAGGTCAAGGTGACGGATCTTGTTCGAAATGGAAACCGGATCAGTCATGTTGTGACCGACCAGGGAACCATCGAGGCCGAAGTCGTCGTCAATGCCGCCGGTCTTTGGGCGCGGCAGCTTGGCTGGATGGCGGGTGTGGATTTGCCTGCAGGCGTTGTTCAGCACCAATATTTCGTGACCGAGAAAACCCCGGACATTCCCGACGACATCCCTGCGTTCCGCGACCCTGACGGTGGTTACTATGCCAAACCTGAACCGGGTGCGCTGGCCATTGGTGGTTGGGAAAAGACCACCGACACGGTCAATCCGCGTGAAGGCTTTCCGTGGGAAAACGCGCGTCACCTTTTTGACGCCAATATCGACCGCATGGAGGAGGTGTTCCTGCCCGCCGCCCACCGCCTGCCCTTGCTGAACGAACTTGGCGTTCGGACAGTTGTGAATGGTCCGATCCCGATCAGCCCGGATGGCGAACCTGTCATGGGTCCGGTTCCGGAACTTTCAAACTTCTTTGTTGCTTGTGCCTTTACATCAGGCATTGCAGCGTCGGGTGGGGTTGGCAAGGCCGCGGCGCACTGGATCCTGGATGGCGATCCGGGGCTTGATCTTTGGGCGTTTGATTTGCGTCGCTTTGGCCCTCTGCATGCGGGGCATCGTTTTCTGCACGACCGCGCCATTGAAAGCTACAGCAAGTACTATGACATCCATTGGCCGGGCGAAGAGCTAAACAGCGCCCGTGGCGTGCGCCGTTCACCGCTCTATCGTGCCCTGAAAGAGCAGGGGGCCGTGATGGGGTCGAAAAACGGGTGGGAGCGCGCCAACTGGTTCGCCCATAGCGATATCCCTGCCAAGGCGCAATTTGGTTGGGACCGACCCGGACAGCCCGAGACCGTGGGCCGTGAACACAAAGCCGCGCGCGAGGCGGCAGTCGTCACCGACATGACGTCGTTCACCAAGTTCGAAATCACAGGTGCCGACGCTTGCGGACTGCTGCAGTATCTGGCTGTGGCCAGTGTCGACAAACCCGTTGGGGGCGCGGCTTATACACAGCTCTGCAATGTGAAGGGCGGGATTGAGGCGGACGTAACCATCATCCGTCGCGAGTCCGAGTGCTTCTGGCTGATCACCGGCTCTGCCCTTGGGGTGCGTGATCGCGGTTGGCTGGAAACCGGGCTTTCACACTACGCCGAGCATATGGGGCGTAAACCGGATGTCTCCATTCGTGAGATCACCTCGGCCTACGGAGTGCTTAATATTCAGGGTCCGAAGTCGCGCGAAATCCTGCAGAAGATCTGCGATGACGATCTGAGCCATGAAGGGTTCCCCTTTATGACGGCCCGTGAAGTCCGACTGGGCTATGCCAAGGCTCTGGCCTATCGCGTCACCTATGTGGGTGAATTGGGGTGGGAGCTTTACATTCCGACTGAATACCTTGAGCACAGCTACGAGGCGCTGATTGAGGCTGGCGCATCCGAAGGGCTGGTGAACATGGGCTACAACGCTGTAGACAGCTTGCGACTTGAAAAGCGGTTCCTAGCCTGGGGCTCTGATATCAATTCTGACTACACTCCTCTGGAGGCTGGCCTGGGGTTCCTGATCGACTGGAATAAGGGCGAATTTTTGGGGCGTGAAGCCCTTGCCCGGCAAAAGGAAAACGGCCTGACGCGCAAATTGTCGGCACTGCTACTGGATGAACCACTCACGGTATTTGGGGGCGAGGCCGTCTCCCACGGTAACAGTGTCGTCGCCCAAACCACTTCAGGCAACTTTGCCTACTCGCTGGGCCGTCCCATTGCCCTTGCCTATCTGCCAATCGAATTGGCCAAAACCGGCACCGAAGTCATGATCCAAAGCTTTGATCAAACTTGCAAAGCTAGGGTTGAGATGGGCACGCCTTATGACGCGAAGCGCGCAAAAATTCTATGCTAGATGCAAAGCAATCAACTGAGACCCAAAAGTGGAACCACCAATGATCGTCGCCGGGTACGGACAATTCACCGCCATAACGCTCAGGAGCTAAAATAATGACTAACATGGCAGCGCATAAACAGTTTCACAATGCAACCGACACCAGTCGCCAGCGGATTATCTTCGCGCTTTTGCCAGACTACTTTGCGATGTCGCTAACAAATGCGCTGGAAACGCTACGGATCGCCAATAAGCTCCTGAACAAAAAGTACTTTGATTGGATTATTTGCTCCGCGGATGGTCAGCCGGTTCAAAGCTCGTTGGGAATGACCACTTTTGTCGATTCCGAATATGCTGACTGCAACCGCAATGATATTGTTATCGTTTGCTCGGGCGACGCTGTTCTTCATCAGCGTCTAAGTCCGACCATTGGCTGGTTGCGGCGCTGTCGGAGCATTGGTTGCAAAATTGGTGGTTTTTACTCCGGAGCCTATGTGTTGGCTCGGGCTGGTCTGCTTGATGGTCACAGAGCGGCGATTCACTGGAAGTTCAAAGATGGTTTTGAGGAGTCTTTTCAAAGTGTTGAGCTAGTAGATTTGGCGCAATCGGAATCCAAAACAAGGCCAACGACGGCTGGTGGTGTTTCAGAAATCGACGTGATGTTGTCTCTGATTTCGTCGACACAAAGCGAAAAGCTTTCGAACTTGGTCGCCGCCGAGCTCAACTATTCCACAATCCGATCACTTCAGTACGAAAATCGACTAAACTGCGCGGATAGAGTCGGCTTTCAACATCCTAAAATCTCTCCTGTCATTATGGCTATGGAAGAAAACTGCGAGGATCCGCTTTCCCCGAGAGAACTTGCTGAACTCGTCAACATCTCGACACGGCAACTTGAACGTTTGTTCAGAAAATTCTTGCATACCACGCCCACGGCGTTCTACCGCGAATTGCGACTGAGGCGGGCTTATAACCTCTTGACCCAAAGCACTTTGCCAATCACTGAGATCTTTCTGGCGTGCGGTTTTTCTACTCCATCCGGCTTTGCGAAGAACTTCAAAAAACAATTTGGTGCGACGCCAAGAAGGTTTCGCGATCCGATGTAGAGCATGTGTCGCTCATATTGCCAATGTTGGTATGCGGCTTGGAAAGGCTGAAGATATTATTACCCATCAAATTTCTGGTTTCTAGGCAGAAGTTTCCAAGCGAAAC
>NZ_JBQFUT010000017.1:0-44386 GCF_056539305.1 Ruegeria sp. BC1 | reverse complement strand
AAATCACTTCCCAAGATGCCCACCGTCTCTCCGATGCGTCTCCGCCGTCTCCAGCGTCCCAACAACCGCCTCAGCAGCGCCGGTGAAGGGGTATTTACGGATTAGGTCTGGGACCTGCAACCCCCATTTTGAAAAAACTTCACAATTCTCGGCAGAAACTTACTCATATCAATGAAAACAACAGGTTAGCTTCATAATTCCCGTCGCTATCTTGCTCACGTATAGCTTAATACCAGGGATTGGATAGCCTTTCAGCGGAATCGTACCCAATGCTTGGTATGCACCTAAGAGCCGAGCTATAGAAAACGCCACCCGAGTCTCCTCGGGTGGCGCAAATCACGGCAATGGTCGCGGGGTTAGTTCAGATCAAAGCGATCCGCATTCATCACCTTGTTCCAGGCCGAGACAAAGTCACAAACGAACTTGCCCCCGGCATCGGCCTGTGCGTAAACCTCGGCCAAGGCGCGCAGTTGCGAGTTTGACCCAAAGACCAGATCGACACGGGTACCGGTCCACTTGACCTTGCCGCTGGCGCGGTCACAGCCCTCATAGACACCTTTGCCCGACGGTTTCCATTCGGTGCCCATGTCCAGAATGTTGGTGAAGAAGTCGTTGCTCAGTGTTCCAATGCGATCCGTGAACACACCATGCTTGCTGTCACCAAAGTTGGCACCCAGCACACGCAGACCACCGACAAGCGCAGTCATCTCGGGTGCGGACAGGTTCAGCAACTGCGCGCGGTCGACAAGCAGCTCCTCGGGCGAGACGGTATAGTCAGCCTTCTGGTAATTGCGGAAGCCGTCGGCGACGGGCTCCATTACCGCGAAACTGTCGATATCTGTCTGCTCTTGGGTTGCGTCGGAACGGCCCGGAGTGAACGGCACCTCGACATCCTGACCGCCGGCCTTTGCTGCCTGCTCGATACCAACAGCACCGGCCAGAACAATCACATCGGCCAGCGACACTTTCTTGCTGCCGGACTGCGCGTCGTTGAACGATTTCTGAACGCCTTCCAGCGCCTCCAGCGCCTTGGACAGCTTCATCGGCTCGTTGACGTCCCAGTCTTTCTGCGGCGCAAGGCGGATACGGGCCCCATTGGCACCACCGCGCTTGTCCGACCCACGGAAAGTCGAGGCCGAGGCCCATGCGGTCGAGACCAACTCGGATACCGACAGGCCTGAAGCGGCGATCTTGGCTTTCAGGTCGGCCACATCCGCATCGTCGACCAGATCGTGATCCACGGCTGGGACGTTGTCCTGCCAGATCAGCTCTTCGGTCGGGGCTTCGGGTCCGATATAGGCCGCGCGCGGCCCCATATCGCGGTGGGTCAGCTTAAACCAAGCGCGGGCAAACGCGTCTGCAAATTCTTCGGGGTTCTCGTGGAAGCGTTTCGAGATCGGGCCATAGATTGGGTCCATGCGCATCGCCATGTCGGCGGTGGTCATCATGGTTTTGACCTTCTTCGACGGATCATGCGCCGCCGGAGCCATGTCCTCTTCCTTGACGCCGATCGGTTCCCAGATATACGCGCCCGAGGGGCTTTTGGTCAGGTTCCACTCGTATCCGAACAGCAGGTCAAAATAGCCGTTATCCCATTTGATCGGGTTCGCGGTCCAGGCGCCCTCGATACCGCTGGTCATAGTGTCGTCACCCTTGCCCGAGCCGAACTTGTTTATCCAGCCAAAGCCCATTTCCTCGATCGGTGCGGCCTCAGGGTCCGGACCAACCAGATCGGGGTCGCCCGCGCCGTGTGCCTTACCAAAGGTGTGGCCACCGGCGACCAGAGCGACGGTTTCCTCGTCATTCATCGCCATCCGACCAAAGGTGTCTCGGATGTCGCGACCGGAGGCCAGAACGTTCGGCTCTCCGTCCGGGCCTTCCGGGTTCACATAGATCAGGCCCATCTGCACAGCAGCCAGTGGGTTTTCCAGATCGCGTTCGCCTGAATAACGGCTGTGCGGGTTATCGGTCGGAGCCAACCATTCGGTTTCCGAACCCCAATAGATGTCTTCCTCGGGGGCCCAGATATCTTCGCGGCCACCGGCGAAGCCGAAGGTCTTGCCGCCCATCGACTCAATGGCGCAGTTGCCAGCCAGGATCATCAGGTCGGCCCAGGAAATCTGGTTACCGTATTTCTGCTTGATCGGCCACAACAGACGGCGCGCTTTATCGAGGTTGCCGTTATCCGGCCAGCTGTTCAGCGGCGCGAACCGCTGGTTCCCGGTTGAGGCGCCGCCTCGACCATCTGCCGTCCGGTAGGTCCCGGCGCTGTGCCAGGCCATGCGGATGAACAGACCACCGTAGTGACCATAGTCGGCAGGCCACCAGTCCTGTGAATCTGTCATCAGCGCATAGAGGTCTTCCTTGAGCGCCTTCATGTCCAGCTTCTTGAATTCTTCGGCATAGTCGAAATCCACACCCAACGGATTTGACGCAGGCGTTTTCTGATGCAGGATCGACAGGTTCAGCTGATTTGGCCACCAGTCCCGGTTGGACCGGGTTCCCGCACCGTGCATTACCGGGCAACCGCCCGTTTTGGGGTTATCACTTCCGTCCATATCGATCTCCAATCCTGGCTAATTTCCGGCAGGTTCGCGCGGTTAAAACTTGGTCGATCAAGAACACATGTAGATGCCGTTGCTTCACACCCCAATAGCGCGCCGAAATCTGCGCGCTTTTTCTTATGTGATGTTTGCGACACTTTGGTCTTGTCACCGTCAGAAGTAGCAAATTCAAACCATGCAAAAAAGTTTTGTTTAATGATGATTGTGATAGGGTTTGGTTATGAAACTTTAATACGCGGCGCCGTGCACAACAGGGTCTGCCAAAAGACCGCGCAGTGACCTTGGGTCACTTACGGAGGCAGCGATTGTTTTTCTCGAAACACGGTCACACTCTGACGCGAGAAATAGTGCAGCGGTCCGCCAGGAAGATGCCTGCACCTGAAATCAGGATGATCCGCGCATTCATCTGTCCGGCCAGAGTGGAGGGGAATCGAATTGGAGTTCGACTACGTCATTGTTGGAGGCGGTTCCGCGGGTTCAGTCCTTGCCAACCGCCTGAGCGAGGATCCCGCCAAACGTGTCTGCCTGCTTGAGGCCGGAGGCCGCGGTGACAATATCCTGGTCAGACTGCCTTCGGCTGTCGTAGCTGCTCTGCCCGGTCGCCCCAAAATCAACAACTGGGCTTTTCAGACGGTTCCGCAACCGGGGTTGAATGGGCGCCGGGGTTATCAGCCTCGTGGCAAGACCCTGGGTGGGTCCAGCGCGATCAATGCGATGCTTTATATACGCGGCCAGCGTCAGGATTATGACGGCTGGGTTGATCTGGGTTGTGACGGATGGGGCTGGGACAGCGTCCTGCCCTATTTCAAACGATCCGAGAATAATGAGGACGGTGCCGATGATCTGCATGGTGACAACGGCCCATTGCACGTATCCCGCCAGAAGGAACCGCGCCCGATCACCCATGCCTTTGTCAAGGCGGCAGAGCAGATGCAGCACCGCCGTACGCAGGACTTTAATCGCGGTGACAACGAAGGGGTTGGCCTCTATCAGGTCACACAGTTTCACGACCCGGCCAAAAACGGCGAGCGCTGCTCGACCGCTGCTGCCTTTATCCTTCCGGTGATAAGCCGCCCAAACCTGACGGTCATTACCCACGCGCACGCCAAAGAAGTAACCTTTGAAGGTAAGCGCGCAACCGGCGTAATTTACTGCAAAAAGGCGAAAGGTCCGGACATCACTGTCAAAGCCAGGCAAGAGGTGCTGATCAGCGCCGGCGCACTGAAGTCCCCGCAACTGCTTCAGCTGTCAGGAATCGGGGCAGCGGAAGACCTGTCAAAACACGGAATTTCCGTGCGTCATGATCTGCCCGGCGTCGGCAAGAACCTGCAAGACCATCTGGATTTTGTTCTCTCGTACAAAACCAAAGACACCGACAATTTCGGTATCAGCCCTGTTGCCGGGGCGCGGTTGTCTCACCACCTATGGCGATGGCGCAAAACCGGGGTTTCGATGGCCGCCACGCCGTTTGCAGAAGGCGCAGCGTTCCTGAAGACTTCCCCTGATCTGGACCGACCGGATATTCAGCTGCATTTTACCGTCGCACTGGTCGACGACCACGCCCGTAAATTGCATTATGGCCACGGTTTTACCTGCCATGTCTGTAAGTTGCGCCCTGAAAGCCGGGGCACGGTTGGCCTGAACAGCGCAGACCCCTTTGCTGCGCCTATCATCGACCCGGCCTTTTTGTCAGACAGCCGCGATCTGGACACCTTGATCAAGGGCGCGCGCTTAACACGGGACATTGTTCAGGCCCCGGCGCTTGAACGGTTCCGGCACAAAGAGATGTTCGGAACTGAAACGGCCCAGACCGATGCCGATTGGGAACACCACATCCGTGCCCGCGCCGACACGATTTACCACCCGGTGGGCACCTGCAAAATGGGTGTGGATGAAATGGCGGTGGTTGACCCTCAGTTGCGTGTGCGCGGCATTGACGGTCTGCGCGTGGTGGACGCTTCGATCATGCCGACATTGGTATCCGGCAACACCAATGCGCCGACCATCATGATCGCGGAAAAAGCCGCCGACATGATCAAAGCGGCTTGAGGAACGCTCAGGCGTCCTTCATCAGTGCCTGCAGACCGACGCGATAATCCGGATACAGCAGGTTCACGCCCAGCTCATCCTTGATCCGATTATTTCTGACCCGCTTGTTCTCGTTATAGAAACTGCGGGCCATCGGGGTCAGATCCGCCTTGTCAAACGGAACCGCCGGGGGCAGGGGCAGGCCCTGCAATTCGGCGGCATAGGCGATCACGTCCTGCGGTGGCACGGGTTCATCGTCACAGACATTGTATATGGCCCCCGGATTGGGCGCCGCCATCGAAGCCTCCAGAACCTGCGCAATATCCGTCACATGAATGCGCGAGAACACCTGCCCCGGCTTGATGATACGCCGCATGCCCGCACGTTTGAGTTTGGAAAACGGGCCGCGACCAGGGCCGTAGATACCGGCCAGACGAAAGATGTGCACCGGGAGGCCCGGGATGCTCTGCCATTGCTGTTCCGCTTTCACCCGCCAACGGCCACGCTCGGCGGTTGGCGCGGGCGGGGTGGTTTCGTCGACCCAATCCCCCTGATGGTCGCCGTAAACGGCGGTCGTGGACAGGTAACCGACCCATTTAAACTGCGCTGCCCGTTCGGCGATGTCGTCCCACAACTCTTCCAGTACGGGGTCGCCATCAACCTTGGGGGCCGTCGAAACCAGCATATGGCTCACACCATCCAGATTCGGTTTTTGCCCCGGCCAGACCAACGGATCAGCCCCCGAAGCCCGAATGTTGGCAGATTGGGCGGGATCACGTGTGGTGCCGCAAATTCGCCAGCCCTGTGGCCCCAGCAACCGCGACAATGCCTGCGCCGAATATCCGTGACCAAACGAAAAAAGAGTGCCTGTCATACCGCCTTTGATGATCCCCAATCCGGGCGAATGCAAGCACTTGAGTTGCAATACTTGATTCGAATCCCCTAATGCGCCTTTCTTTTGGGTATGAGTAAAAAAACGCCCAACCTGCAAGCTGCTTACGCCTTGGACTCACCCGAAGACCACAAACGGCTTTATGCCGAATGGGCCGGGGATTATGACGATACCTTCGCCGCGCGCGAGGATTATCAGCTGCACATCCAAACGGCCCGCGCTTTTGTTGGCGCTGGTGGACAAGGTCCAGTTCTGGATGTCGGCGCAGGCACTGGACTATGCGGTGCCATCTTGGCCGGGTTGGGCGTCGGTCCGATAGATGCCACCGACATCAGTGGCGAAATGCTAGATCAGGCCATGCGCAAGGATATCTATCGCGACGCGATCGTGGCCGACCTGAACCAGGGTATTCCAGTTCCGCGCGAATGTTATTCCGGTATTGTCTCGTCTGGCACTTTCACACATGGCCATCTTGGCCCCGAAGCCCTGACCGCGTTGCTGCGCGTGGCCCGACCGGGTGCGCAATTCGCCTTGTCGATCAATGCGCGGCATTACGAGAAACTCGGGTTTGCGGAAGCGCTGCACAGGTTGGCTCAGCATGAGATTCGGAACCTGTCCCTGCCCGAGGTACGAATCTATGGTGATCTCGCAGCAGGTCCGAACAAGGACGACACCGCGCTGATCGCCCTGTTCGAACGGGTCTGACTTTAGCGAACGGGCGCGCCTGGCGTATCCTGCCCCGGATACGCCACGGTTACTTTTACGTATACATCTGCTTTTTAAAGGCCCGCGTCCGCGTCGTCGCCTCGGCAGAGCCGTCGTGGTAGGTTCCGAACCACTTGTCGAACGGAATCTCCGAAGTGCCATAGTTGCACTCAAAATACCGGTGATGCAGCTGGTGAAAGAAATCCCCGGCGCGCGCGGCGTCTGTGTTTGCAGCCTTGAGTTTTTCAAACCCGGAATGAGACAGCACCGGACTGATCTGTTGAAAATAGGTGTGGAACAGCACATGCAACGGGTGCGACGGAACGATCAGGTGGATAAAGTAGGTGGTGAAATACAAGATGTTCTCAAACCAGTGATTTGAAATGCCAGACCAGGGTCCCGTATTGACGTTGCGGTGATGCACCGCATGCACATGCTTGTACAGCTTGGGGTGATGCTCCAGCCGGTGCACCCAGTAAAAGTGCAAGCCTGACCACATAGGAATGAACATCATCCAGACAATGAACCAGACCGGTGCGCTGGCCCATGTCACTGAGGGCACAAAGCCGTTGGCCATCGCCCAGTAGATGATCCATTGATAGACGGTCGCCACGGTCATGGCGCTGGCCAGCGTCCACCAAATATTGTCCCAGACCTGACTGCGAAAGGTGAAGGTGCCGTTGTTGCGAGTCAGATCACGACGGTCGAATTTTTTATACATGCCCTGCCCTTTGCGCATGTACAGCCACCAATGCAGTCCACCGGCTACAAGGATTTGTGGCACCATATTCAGCAGCCAGATGCGGAACATCCAGCCTGGTGCGAAGGATTTCATAGTCTCTAAAGCAGGGAAAAACACCGCATATGAGGTAATCGCCAACGCTAGGCACAAAGTTAACGCGGTGATCTGCAACCACGCACCGCTATACCATTTCAACACGGCGGAAGGTTTTGGAGGCCAGTTGAACAGCGGGTTCAGGCCTACTTGCCCCTCAGGGCGATAGTTCCAGCGGGCGGCTTCGGGGTCATACGAAGTATCGGTCATGGCTGGGGCTCACTATGTGGCGTAGTCGGAGTTTTCAGCATCAAGGATCGCCTTGATCTCGCGCAGATGCGCCTCGGCCTGGTCGGGGTAGTCATCCAGCTCTTGCGCGGTCTTCTCGGCAATCTCATCAGACAGCACGCGCAATGGCTGACCGGTTTGCAGCGCACGGATGTAAGTTTCAGCGGCGCGTTCGAAATAATAGAGTCTATTAAAGGCATCTGCGGGGTCACTTCCGATTACCAGAACCCCATGATTGCCCATGATCATGACCTTCTTTCCCGGGTCCGACAGCATCCCGGCACAACGTTCGCCTTCGTTTTCAAAGGCGAGACCGCCATAACCCTTATCCACAACGTATCGGTTGAAAAAAGTGGCCGTATTCTGGTCGATCGGCGGCAATGTGCTGTCGGCAAGCGAGGCCAGAACGGTGGCAAAAATCGAATGCACATGCATAATGCAGCGCGCATGCGGGCAGTGACGATGGATCGAACCATGCAAGCCCCAGGCTGTCGGATCGGGTGCGCCGGGCTGGGTCATGATCTCAGGGTCATTGGCATCCAGGAACAGCAAGTTCGACGCCTTAATGCGAGCGAAATGCACCTGATTTGGGTTCATCAGGAATTGCGTTCCGTCCTCATTCACCGCTAGGCTGAAGTGATTTGCCACACCCTCATGCATGTTCAGCCGCTCTGTCCAGCGGAAGGTGGCGGCCAAATCTACGCGTTCCGGCCAATGATCAATATTCGGTCGCAGGTTGGTAACAGTCATTTCGGGCTCCGCTGCGGGTTTCTGAGGTTTCAAAAAAAGCGTGCCTGCCACGTCCGAGTTTGACCAACGAAAAAAACGCAACTATTCCATTAGTTGAGCTAATGGCAGGATTATGCTAATGCAGAAATCTCTTCCCCCACTGGGCTGGCTGCGCACATTCGAGGCCGCAGCGCGTCATTTGTCGTTCACCGGCGCAGCCCGGGATCTGAACATGACCCAAAGCGCGGTCAGCCAACAGATCAAATCGCTGGAAGGATATCTGGGCCAACCTCTGTTCCTGCGCCGCCCCCGAGCCTTGGAACTGACCGAGGCCGGCATCACCTATCTGCCGGTGGTACGCGAGGCCTTTCGAACCCTAGTGCGTGGCACGCAGGCCGTAACCGGGGCGCAGCAAAACGCCGTGCAGGTGCAAAGCAACATTACCTTTGCTGTCAACTGGCTGGCTCCGCGCCTGCCACAATTCCGAGCGGAACATCCCGAGGTGCAGTTGAACATCTTCACAGAACTGTGGGAACCGCGGGAAATGGCCGAAGGGTCTGCCGTCGAAATCCGATATTCGCTTCGCCCGTCGGATACAGTGCGCACCGAGCTTCTGCGGACGGATCACTATTACCCGGTCTGCTCCCCGCAATATAAGGTGACGCTGGACACGCTGCAGCAGCAACCCTTGTTTGATTGCTCGAACTTGCTGTCGAATTGGGCGAACTGGGCAGAAGATCAGTCTCTAATATGGGGTAACCCGCCGATCACATACTCGACAACCTATCTGGTCAGCCTATCGGTTGCGATGGCCGGAGGCGGGTTGTGCCTGACCCATGACACGATTGCGCGAGGGTTGATCGAGCAGGGACGTCTGGTTGCCCCATTCGCTCATCGGGCGGCGATGCCCGAGGCCTATTATCTGCTGTTGTCCCCTCAGGCCGAGGAAACGCCAGGGGCCGTGGCCTTTGCGGATTGGCTCCGACGCGAGATGGAGGCGGACAGGTTGGCCTGATGGGGTGCTCCCGTCTATCGTCAATGCCCCATTTGGGCATCTCCTCTGGTTGGGCCGGGCAGCGCTGACGCGCTGCGTGATGGTTTCATGACAGCTGCGCAACAGGGGTTGAACCTTTGCGTGCATTCGGGAAAGTTGAGCCATGGAACATACACCTTTCCCAAGCTGGCCCGATGTCGCCCCTCGACTGATCTCTGTCGCCGCGGGTCGTGAGGCTGCGGATCTGGTCATTCGGCGTGGTATCTGGGTGAACGTGCACAGCCGCGAGACTTTACCCGATCATGACATTGCCATTGCTGCGGGACGCATCGCGTTTGTTGGCCCGGACGGGTCCCACAGTATCGGCCCGGATACGCAGATCATCGAAGCACGGGGGCGCTATATGCTGCCCGGCCTGTGCGACGCGCATATGCATATCGAATCGGGAATGCTGACGCCCGCTGAATTTGCCAGGGCGGTGATTCCGCACGGCACCACCTCGATGTTCACCGATCCGCATGAGATTGCCAATGTGCTGGGGCTGGACGGCGTGCGCATGATGCATGACGAGGCGCTGATGCAGCCGGTCAACATCTATACGCAGATGCCATCCTGCGCCCCTTCGGCACCAGGGCTTGAGACCACCGGCTATGAAATCACCCCTGAGGACGTGACCGAAGCGATGTCGTGGCCCGGCATCATCGGGCTGGGCGAGATGATGAACTTCCCAGGTGTCATTCATGGCGATCCCAAGATGCTGGCCGAGATTGCAGCGACACAGCGGGCTGGGAAAACCGTGGGCGGCCACTACGCTTCGCCTGATTTAGGGTCTGATTTTGCCGCTTACGTTGCGGGTGGGCCCGCAGATGATCACGAAGGAACCTGCGAGGCTGACGCCATTGCCCGCGTGCGGCAGGGGATGAGATCGATGATGCGTCTGGGCTCGGCCTGGTTTGATGTCGAAAGCCAAATCACCGCCGTAACGGAAAAGGGGCTGGATTCGCGCAATTTCATTCTGTGTACGGATGATTGCCATTCCGGAACGTTGGTCAATGACGGGCATATGAACCGGGTGGTGCGCCACGCGATTGCCTGCGGTTGCGATCCGCTGGTCGCTTTGCAGATGGCAACGATCAACACGGCCTCCCATTTCGGGCTGGAACGTGAGATCGGTTCGATTACTCCGGGGCGCCGGGCGGATATCATCCTCAGTTCGGACCTGCGCGACCTACCCATCGAAACCGTCATCGCGCGAGGTCACGTTGTAGCCGAGAATGGCGCGATCACGGTCGAGTGCCCGCATCTGAACTGGCCGGACACCGCGCGCAATACAGTACATTTAGGGCATGCTCTGACAGCAAGTGACTTTGAAATCCACGCCCCCGCCGGTGCCAACCGCGTACAGGCCAATGTGATCGGGGTCGTTGAGAACCAGGCGCCGACCAAGGCGCTGAAGGCCGAACTGCCGATCATCGGCGGATTGGTCGAAGGTGAAGGTGAGGTCTGCCAGATCGCTCTGGTCGAACGCCACCGTGCGACCGGAGGGGTGACAAATGCCTTTGTCTCGGGCTTTGGCTATCAGGGCAAGATGGCCATGGCCTCGACTGTGGCACATGACAGTCACCACATGATCGTGGTGGGTACAGATCGCGACCAGATGGCACTTGCCGCCAACCGGTTGGCGGAGGTGGGTGGTGGCATCACCATTTTCCGCGATGGAAAGGAACTGGCGCTGGTGGAGCTGCCTATTGCCGGGCTCATGTCCGATAGTCCGGCGACGCAGGTCGCGGCAAAAGCAGAAGAGATGGTCGAGGCGATGCAGGCCTGTGGCTGTCAGTTGAATAACGCGTATATGCAGCATTCGCTGCTGGCGCTGGTCGTGATCCCCGAATTGCGGATTTCCGATCTTGGGCTGGTGGATGTGCGTACATTCGAAAAGATCGACCTTTTGGAACCTCTTGCATGACAATAATTAAAACACCTGACGTCCCCAACCCCGAGAAGTTCACCGATCCCGCGGCGGCGGTTGCCCGTCTGGAAGAGCTGTATGAAAAGGCCACTCGGTTTTTGTGCGACAGCTTTGCGCAAGCGATGGAGCAGGGCACCCCTGTCGAACGATTCAGAGCCTATTACCCGGAAATTCGCATCAAAACCTCGTCCTATGCGCATGTCGACAGCCGCCTCAGTTTTGGGCATGTCTCGGAACCTGGCACGCACGCGACGACGGTGACGCGCCCCGACCTGTTCCGGTATTACTTGACACAGCAGATCGCCCTGCTGATCCGGAACCACGATCAGCCGGTGACGATCGGTGCGTCGGATACCCCTATCCCCGTTCATTTTGCCGTCTCCAACAATCCCAATCTGGTGGTTCCGCATCAGGGGGCTGCCGGTTTCACCCTGCGCGACGTGTTCGACGTGCCGGACCTGACCACCACCAACGACGACATCGTCAACGGCGTTCACGATCATGAGGCTGAACACGGACCCCTGTCGCTGTTCACGGCCCAACGGGTTGATTATTCGCTGGCCCGGCTGTCGCATTATACAGCCACTGATCCCAGTCATTTCCAAAACCACGTTCTGTTCACCAACTACCAGTTCTATGTGTCCGAGTTCGAAAGCTATGCGCGGGCGCAGCTGGCCGACCCGAACAGTGGCTACACCAGCTTTGTTTCAACCGGGAATGTCGAGATCACAGACCCCGAAGCAGCGATTGAGCAGCCCCTGAAACTGCCGCAAATGCCGACCTATCATCTGAAACGGACGGATGGGTCAGGAATTACGCTGGTAAATATCGGGGTTGGCCCGTCGAACGCGAAAACCGCCACTGATCATATCGCAGTGCTGCGCCCGCATGCCTGGCTGATGGTTGGGCATTGCGCCGGGTTGCGCAACACTCAGGCGCTGGGGGATTTTGTCTTGGCCCATGCCTATCTGCGCGAAGACAAGGTGCTGGACGACGATCTGCCGGTCTGGGTGCCGATCCCACCACTGGCCGAGGTTCAGGTGGCGCTGGAACACGCCGTGGCCGAGGTCACCGAACTGGAAGGGTACGAACTGAAACGGATCATGCGCACCGGCACCGTGGCCTCGGTCGATAACCGCAACTGGGAGCTGCGCGATCAGTCCGGCCCGGTCCAACGCCTCAGCCAATCGCGAGCGATTGCCCTGGATATGGAAAGCGCCACCATCGCCGCCAATGGCTATCGCTTTCGGGTTCCCTATGGCACATTACTGTGTGTCTCGGATAAACCTCTACATGGCGAATTAAAGCTTCCAGGTATGGCTTCGGCGTTCTATACAACTCAGGTCAGCCGCCATCTGGCGATCGGAATACGCGCGATGGAACACCTGCGCGGCATGCCGTTAGAGCGTCTGCACAGCCGGAAATTGCGTTCATTTGACGAAACGGCCTTCCTCTGAAGCAAAAAAACAACGGATTCCCCCTATTTTTAGGGTTTTCAGCGCTACTATTCGTTGTGTTCGCCCACAATATCCCGTTACAGTTACGCGGTGAGGCCCTATTTATCGGGCACGTTAAGGAGACCAAGAAATGGCAAAGCCTATGACAAAGACTCAGCTGGTTGCTGCTCTCGCTGAGGAAATGGGAACCGACAAGAAAGCTGCAAACGCGGCGCTGGAGGCCGTGACCGGCCTGATCACCCGCGAAGTGTCTGCTGGTGGTGCGGTCACCCTGCCCGGCGTTGGCAAAATCTACTGCCGCGAGCGCCCCGAGCGCATGGTGCGCAACCCCGCCACCGGCGAGCAGTTCAAGAAAGAGGCCGACAAGGTGGTCAAGATGACCATCGCAAAGGCCCTGAAGGACAGCGTGAACGGCTGATCCCAGCTTTTACGGACAAGCGATTGAGGGCCGCCAGTTGGGGGCCCTTTTTCTTTTGCGTATCTAGAATTCGGCTTTTTTTGTTTCTGTGCAGTGAATCCGAAAGGGTTGTTCGATACTGACTGTGTTCTTCCGTTCGCGATGCTCATTTAGATATGGCGAATAGTTCACCAACCAGAACTGTCTGGTGACTTGTTGCCGGTTTTGAAGTACTGTGGTGCGTAGAGGAGGTAATCGAAATGAAAGCCATCCTTGCCATTCTTGTCACCCTCTTCGGTTCGCAATCGATTGCACAAGAGGATGCAATCAGCGGCCGCTTGATCTGTGAGGTCCTGGCCAGCAAGTTCGTTCCGACAAGTGATGAAAACAGCGTCTCCTCCGCCCTTCAAACTGATGGGTTTTCGTCTGGCACTGTTTTCAACTTCGATTTCACGCACGACTTGAATGACGGCATAGAGATTTTTCTGGGAGAGCCCAACCGGACAAACATTCTGATTGAAGAGCCGTTTCCAGCAAGTAGCTTCAAAGGGCTATCACGTATAACAAATAGCGCCGAATACCGCACCGTCTTCAGTGAGGTTTCACTCGATAAATTCTTGATCAACTACAAGGGCAACGACCAGCTGTACCTTAAGAAGTGTCGCTCTGATGATTGGGAAGGGTTCTATATAAAAACTTATGTAAGCGGCCAGCACACTCAGGTTGTGTCGTTAAAGTGCAGCCCATTTGTCGATGCCATTGACGAGGTCCTGGCGCGCCTGAAGATTAGCTTCGCTGGCCCATCTACCCAGTAGCGCCTTGGGTAAAAGTATTCCCGACACTGGATCACAGCCCCCCTAACTGAGTTTCATTAGATCGGGTTTGGACCCGCACAAGTGACCAAAAGAAAAAACAGGCGCTTAGTAAAGCGCCTGTTCTAAAATGGGTGTTAACCCCGTGCTTAGTGAACGGTCTCAACCTTGTGGAAGTCCAGATCGCGGTCCTCGGGCATCGAGTCGATGCTCAGCACCTCTTTGCGCTTGGTTATCAGGATATAAACCACACAGGCCAGATAGAGGCCGACGACCACGGCTCCGATCCACTGAATCTGCAGCCACTGGCTCTGGAACAGCAGGGTCAGGACAAACAGCAGCACGACGTTGCCCGCCACGTAGGTCGCCTTGCCGAACCGCTCGACCGTCATGTTCAGGTTGTCGGTATAGAGCCTGATCAGCGAGTCCAGCGAGTTGATGACGAAGGTCACGCCCACTATCACCATCGCGATGTTGGTTATGCCCGCGGTGCTGATACCGTTCAGGTGATAGTAATAGAGAACGGTGAACCAGATCCCCAGCGGGATGGACGGAAAGATCAACAGCGCCGCCAGCAACTGCCACGTGGTCAGACCACCAACAAAGCGCGAAGTGAACTGCCCGATCATGATCGACCATGCGAACCACCAGAACAGGTAGAAGGCGTGGTAGTCGGTCAGCGGCAGGACGAATTTGTGCAGGTTGCTGAAATACGCGCCAATATTGCTGCCGGTTTCGGCGAACCCGGTGACACCCATGCCTGCGGCTGCCCACATGCCGATGATCAGCGCCAGGAACAGGAAGGTCGAGCCGACCGAAAGGATGCGCACATATTTCAGGTCAGTCGACGAATAGGCCGCCGCCAGAATGACCACGAACACGATGATATAGAAAGTTGTGACGACGGATTCACCGTCTCCGACCTCGGGCAGGTAGCCCGGAAGGTAGATCAGGAACAGGCTGGCAGTGAAGGCGCAGGTTCCGATGATGACTACGTTGTTGATCAGCTTGACCAGCGGGATTTCGAAGAATTTCACGCGCGGCTCGATCACACAGAAGTAGAAGGCCGTCAGGAAATAGAACGCCCAGATCAGAAAACCCCAGAACCCGAACTCGATCGCTAGCGGGTTGGCAAATGCATAGGCCGGATCTTCGGCATATCCTCCGAACTCGGTCAGCGGGAACATGATCAGGCCGACATCCAGACCGGATGTGAACAGGATCGCAATGAAGGTGAACAGGTGGACGGGTGTGACGCCGACACAGCGCAGGTTCCACCATTTCACCACAAAGAAAGCGACCAGCCCCAAAGCCAGCAGGACGCCAAAAGACAGAATATATTCTAAGAGCACTGACAAACCTCCCAATTTAGTCAGACCATTTGGCGGATATCTTTAATTGTTCAGTCAATCAATAAAAATTTCACAATATGACCCCTTACCGCGCACTTGGGGCTTTTTTGACGTGTACGCTTGCGACAAGACGGAAAATCGTGAACAGTTTCAGCTATGTGACAGGGGGTCCCAATGGATCTGCGCGCCATCGCCATGGGGCTGGTTTTTGCCTTCATCTGGTCATCGGCCTTCACCTCGGCGCGGATTATCGTCGCCGATGCATCCCCCCTGTTTTCTCTTGCTTTGCGGTTTTTGATTTCAGGCTGCCTGGGCGTCGCCATCGCCCGTGTCATGGGCCAAAGCTGGAACCTGACGCGGGCGCAATGGCGCGCTACGATCCTCTTCGGAATTTGCCAGAATGCCCTTTATTTGGGTCTGAATTTCTATGCCATGCAAACGGTAGAGGCTTCTATGGCCGCCATTATCGCTTCGACCATGCCGCTGTTGGTGGCATTGGCTGGCTGGTTGTTTCTGGGGGAAAAGTTGCGCCCCTTTGCGGTGCTGGGCCTGATTGCGGGTTTTGCCGGGGTCGCATTGATCATGAGCACGCGGATCAGTGGCGGGGTGGATCTGTTCGGGGTTACCTTATGTTGTCTGGGGGCGCTGGCGCTGACCTTTGCAACCCTATCCATACGCAACGCCACCTCGGGCGGGAATTTTATGATGGTCGTTGGTCTGCAAATGTTGATTGGGTCCGCCGTTCTGTTTGCTGCAGCGCCACTGTTCGAGACGATCTACATCCACCCGACCGTGCCCCTGGCCCTGGCTTTCACCTATACAACCCTGTTCCCCGGCCTCCTCGCGACATTGATCTGGGTTCTGCTGCTGAATCGGATCGGGGCCACCCGGGCGGCAACCTTCCACTTTCTCAATCCGGTTTTTGGTGTCACCATTGCGGCCATTCTGCTGGGGGAAAAACTGGGGCCGCTGGATGCCCTGGGTGTCGGCATCACAACGCTGGGTATTCTGGCGGTTCAGTTGTCCAAGCAAACCGATCAGGGTGGAAAGGCCGCAATCTGACGCCATAGCTACTTAGTGCGCGGCCTTACTCGGCAGCCATGTCACTCAAGAAGCGATTGGCGCCTCCGAGCACGACTACGCGAGGGCGATGAAATAGGGCTTTGATTTCCGCGCCGCTACCCCCAGATTATGCCCCAAGACAAACGACCGGAGGAGCCATGACCCGCTTTCACAAAGACCCCGAGGCCATTGCCGCCCTGTCACCCGAAGAATTCCACGTGACCCAACGCAGCGGCACAGAACGTCCGGGCACCGGCAAATACCTCAACAACAAAGAGCCCGGTATCTATGTGGATATTGTTTCGGGCGAACCATTGTTTGCCTCGACCCACAAATACGAATCCGGATGCGGCTGGCCCAGTTTTACCAAACCGATCATCCATGAACATGTCGAAGAGTTTAGCGACCAGTCCCTTGGCATGATCCGAACCGAGGTTCGCTCGAAACATGGGGACAGTCATCTGGGCCATGTGTTCCCGGACGGCCCACGCGAACATGGCGGGCTGCGCTACTGCATCAACTCAGCCGCCCTGCGGTTCATCCATCGCGACGAGATGGAGGCCGAGGGATACGGCGAATACCTGATCCATGTGGAGGAAGTCCAATGACCGAACAACGCGCTGTCCTTGCCGGGGGATGTTTCTGGGGTATGCAGGACCTGATCCGTAAACTGCCGGGCGTCTCCCGCACCCGTGTCGGTTACACCGGAGGTGACGTACCCAATGCCACCTATCGCAACCATGGTACCCATGCCGAAGGGATCGAGATTTGGTTCGACCCGGCGACAACCTCTTACCGCGACCTGCTGGAGTTTTTCTTTCAGATTCACGACCCGACGACGTTGAACCGCCAAGGCAATGACCGTGGCATGAGCTATCGCTCGGCCATCTACTATGCCGATGACGACCAGAAACAGGTGGCGCTGGATACGATTGCCGATGTGAACGCCAGCGGTCTTTGGCCCGGCAAAGTGGTGACCGAAGTCGAGCCCGTCGGTGATTTCTGGGACGCCGAGCCCGAACATCAGGATTATCTTGAGCGTATCCCCAACGGTTATACCTGCCACTTCCCGCGCCCTGACTGGGTTTTGCCAAAACGTGACGCGGCTGAATAACGGGATGGCCCCTTGCGGGGCTAACCCGACGCCACCCTCGGACGACCACTGGCTTCGACTGTGACCTGCGCTTCGACAAACACCTCTTGCGCCTCAACGCGGGCGGTTCGGATGTCGCGGTCCACAACGATTCGGATATCCGCCGCCCCGGCTTGACGTACGGCACCCTCTGCCTCTGTCCGCAACACCGACTCGAGCAGGTCCAACGCCTTTTCTGATTCTGTGAAATCCTGCGGGCCGTCCTCAAGATGCACCCGAAAGCGACCCTCGGACGGTGAGGTAACCGTACCGGACCGGCGCAAGGTCAGCCGACCAACCACCGCGCCGATGGCATTTGCCACGCCAGCATGTTCCGGCAATGTCATGCGGCAGTGCAGCCGATCACCGACCGCCGGATAGTAACTGGGGGCCGATGCACCAAGCCCCACCACATCCACGTTCAGGGCAGCATCCAGCGCCAGCAATCCACGATGGCGGGACAACCCCTTTTGTGTCAGCACATGACGGGCGAGATCAGCAGGCGAAACACCAAAATCTTCGACCTCTTCCGCAAAAGCAGTCTCTAACAAGGTCAAAGCGGTCTGTTCCGTCAGCTGATCCACAATCATCTGCGCCAGCTCTTCCGGCGACCCGGCCAGCTTATCCCCGCTGCCCACACGTTTGCGCGCTACCAGTTCCAGCGCTTTGTGCGCGGCATCTGAATCCCACGCATCCAGACGCCCCAGAACATGACTGGCATCCGACGGCGTCACGCCCGAGACCTGTACGATTCCCCGGTCTACCAACCGCGTCAGGGCTCCGCCCTCCATACGGGTCCGCAACAAGTCGCTGAGAGGCAAAACCTGATCCCCCATCCGTTCCAGCAGCGCCTGCTCTCGCGCGCCCAGACCTTCGGCATGGATACCGGGCACGCGACGGGCGAACCGGGTATCGTGTTCACCCACTGTCGTGGCGCGCAATTGCTTGTCTAGGACGTCATGAACCACCTCTGGGGCTTCCGAAGCGATTAGGGACACCGGCAGAACCCGTCTGGGGCCAAGAAACACGCCTCCCCCCAACCCTTCGGTGACCACGTGTACCTGACTATCACCGCCCAGCCCGTGCGTTCGCATCGCCACAGCTTCAACCATGGTTCGAAATCCTCCGACGCGTGCGCCGGCCGGATCAATCGCCGGTTTGCCATCCCGGATCAAAGCCACATCGGTGGTCGTCCCGCCAATATCCGAGACCAGTGCGTTTTCAGCCCCCGTCAACCAGCTTGCCCCGACAATCGAGGCCGCCGGTCCGCTGAGAATAGTTTCAATCGGCCGCTCCCGCGCCTGTTCCGCGCTCATCAGTGCGCCGTCTCCGCGAACCACCATCATGGGCGCGGTGATCCCCATTTCCAGCAACCGATCCTGTGCACGCCCGATCAATCGGTCGATCATTCCGATCAGACGGGCATTCAGCACGGCCGTCACCGCCCGTTTCGGGCCATTCAGCTTGGCCGATAATTGATGCGAACAGGTCACAGGCGCACCGGTTTTTTCAGTGATGATCCGCGCCGCCTCTAATTCATGAGCGGGGTTTCGTGTGGCGAATTGAGAGGCGACTGCAAAGCCGGAAACCCCTGTGTGAGAGTCTAAAAACGTCTCCAGCGCTGCCACATCCAGGGGTGCAGTTTCGTTTCCAGCATGGGAATGACCGCCCCCGATCGCCAAGGCCGGATCGCCTTTCAATGCCTCGCGCAGCCCGTGCTTTTCGAGATCACTATCCTTGAACCCGACATAGATCAGCGCCACACGCCCGCCCTGCCCTTCGACCAGAGCATTGGTGGCCAGTGTCGTTGACAACGACGCCATCGAAATCTGATCCGGCGCCACCTGCGCCGCATCCATGACCGACTGAATCGCCTTACCCACACCAATCGCCAGGTCGGCCCGCGTGGTCAGCGACTTGGCCGAGGCGATCACCTCATTCTCATCCCGGATCAGCACCGCATCCGTATAGGTTCCGCCCGTATCTACCCCCAAAGCCAGTGCCATCGGGATCTCCTTCCTGTTCGCTTCAGGGGGGTGTAGCGGATTGGAGCGACACGTCCAGCCTGTTTGCGGCACTCATGCCAGCTGTTTCACCGCCCAGCGCGCAGCATTAGCCACCGTTGGATCGGAATCATCGGTCAAACCCTCTGCAACTGGTCGCAAATGGGGCAAACCTGAATTTCCGATGGCATAAAGAACATTGCGCACAAACCGATCACGCCCGATCCGTTTGATGGGTGAACCGGAGAACTTTTCCCGAAACTTTGCATCATCCAATACCGCCAACTCGGCCAGTGGCGGCGCTTTCAGATCGTCGCGTGCGGCATAGCGGACATCGCTCGCCTCAACTGCGAACTTGTTCCAGGGGCAGGCCGCCAGACAATCATCACAGCCATAAATCCGATTACCCAGCTTACGGCGCAATTCTTCGTCAATCGGGCCTCTGTGTTCGATGGTCAGATAGGAAATGCACCGCCGTGCGTCCAATTGATACGGCGCGGGAAACGCGTCCGTCGGGCAAGAGTCCAAACAGGCCCTGCAGTTCCCGCAATGATCGTCCTCCGCCGGGTCTGCGGGTAGGTCCAAGGTTGTAAAAACAGACCCTATGAAAGCCCAATTTCCCCAATCTCGACTCAGCAGATTGGTGTGCTTGCCTTGCCAACCGAGCCCTGCGGCATAGCCCAGAGCTTTCTCCGGGACGGGCGCAGTATCGACAAACACCTTCACCTCGCCACCCGATTCAGCAATCAGCCAGCGCGCCAGTCGCTTGAGCCGTTTCTTCACCAGATCATGATAGTCCTTGTTTTGCGCATAGACCGAAATCGCCCCACGATCGGGGTGCGCCAGCACTTCGGTTGGATCATGCTCGGGCGTATAGCTCTCGGCCAGCATGATCACCGATTTTGCTTCGGGCCACAGCGCCGCCGGGTCGCCGCGCCAGTGGGTGCGTTCGGTCATCCAGCCCATTTGCCCATGATATCCCGCATCCAGAAAAGCCTGCAGCCGTTCCGGTACCTGCGGCACATCCCAAGGGCGACATATCCGACACGAGACAAAACCCTCGGACAAGGCTTGGGCGACCAGCCGTTCCTTCAAATCCGATGCGTTGTTCATCTGGCTGCAAATATCCTCAGGGCTCAGAAGAGGCAGTCAGCCCCTACACCATGACCCTATCAGAAATCCAGATCGGCGTAATGCGGCGGAGGCCGAAACCCTGGCACTTGATCTGCTAAAATTGACCGGAACGCCGGGCGGGATTTGATTTTGGCGTACCAATCCTTGACCACCTGTGACCGGTTCCAGTCCACGTCCGAGATGTAATCCAGAGCCGACAGATGCGCCGCTGCGGCAAAATCGGCCAGCGTCATCTGATCGCCCGCCAGCCAACGGCGGTGATCCAGCAGCCAGGTCATATAGTCCAGGTGATACTTGATCGCCCGTGCACCTTCCTTGACGTTCTTGCTGTCAGGATAGCCTTCACCTGTCACCTTCTTGTTCACCCGCTCATACAACAGTTTCGACGTGACCTCATGATGGAACTTGTCATCAAACCAGCCTACCAGACGCCGCACTTCGTAGCGCGCTTCAGGTGTTTTCGGCATCAAAGCAGGTTCGGGGCGGGTCTCTTCGATGTATTCGCAGATGGCTGCGCTTTCCGACATGACCTGCCCATCCAGACGCAGCACAGGCACTTTGCCCGCTGGGTTGCGGCGCAGAAAATCCGGGTCTTTCTCCCAGTATTTTTCCTCGACCAGCTCAACCTCAATCTTTTTTTCCGCCAGTGACAGACGGACCTTGCGGCAATACGGGGACAGGGGAACGTGAAACAGACGCGCCATGGATTTCCAATCGAACCAGATTAATACCCCTCAGCTTTAGCCTTGAGGGGCAATGAGTTTCAATCCTCGAAACAATTCGCGCGACCATCTGCGCGGATGGTGGCCGCCCCGTCCCGGATCGACGCCGCACGCCTGCGGGTCCAAACCGAGGGGTCTTTGACAGATCGATCGCGTGGGGCTGGCAGGATCGCCGCGATCCGGGCCGCCTGAACCGGGCTCAGCTGCGCTGCGCTCACATTGAAATTGCGTTGCGCCGCAGCCTCAACACCAAACACACCTTGGCCGGTTTCGGCCACGTTCAGATAGACTTCGAGAATACGCTGTTTGCTCCAGAATATTTCCACAACCGGCGTGATCGAGGTTTCCAGCGCCTTGCGTACCCAGCTGCGCCCTTGCCACAGGAACACGTTCTTCACCACCTGCTGCGTGATGGTTGACGCCCCGCGTGACCCACCATCTTCCAACGCGTCACGGATGGCCTCGACGTCAAAACCCCAGTGCAGGCAGAAATTCGCGTCCTCTGCCGCCACGACTGAGCGTGCCATGACGGGCGAGATTTCCTCGATCGGCACCCAATCCCGCTCGACCTTGCCCAATCGGCGCCATTCGGACCAGATCGTATGGGTAACGGGCGGGTTCACCACGGAATAAAACGCCACCAAACCCACAACAAAGACCACAATGCCCAGTGCCCCCCGGATCAGCCATCGGCGAATCCGCGACAGAGTTTGTGTCTTTGCCTTTGACGCTTTGCTTTTCTTACTGCTCGACTTGCGCGCTGCTTTTTTTGCCATGCTGTTGCTATACGACGCGGCGCTGAGGTTGGGAACGGTTTATATCGCCAAAGCGCGCGCCTCGCGCGGGCGAACGACCGGGCGTGCTGTCTTGGGCAAAACAGGGTTGCGGGAACGCAGCTCGGGGAACAGGCGCAGCACCTCAGCTTGGGTGTCGTGATCCGCTTGTGTTACCGCATGGCCGGGATAATAGCTTTCGCTTTTTGCCCCGTTGGCCATGATGATTTCATGCCGCGAAAACAAAAGGTGGATATACTCGACCTCATCGCCCTCGATGCGGGTCACGGTGTTTCCGTTAACAAGGCAATGCGCTGCGATCAGTACCTCGGATTGCCCGAACAGATAGGGTGCACGCCAATCCGTAACCAACATCCGATGCTGTGGCGACACTGTCAGCGGACGGTCCAGCCCCAGCACTCCGGCCTCGAACCGGATGGGGGCCTGCTTACCCTGCGCCTTCACTGTGGTTCGGCCAATCCACAGAACTGGCTGTGCGCCATGATCGGCAGTATTGACCTGATCACCCACGCGCAGATCTTCGATAAGGCGTTGACCCTCCGGCGTATCGATCAGGGTTCCTGGCGTGAAGCAGGGCGGACCAAGATCATCATTGATGATGTCGACAGATCCAAACGACCCACCCGAGTCGCTGAAATCGGTGACGGACGAGCTGACAAATGTTCCGTTTTGCAGAACCTGTCCGTCCGTAGGCGTAAACACCTCACGCCCATCGGCCAGATAGAAAGTCACGCCAGTATAGGTAACCGTACTTCCGTCAGACAGCTGAATCGTGACCATGTCGTTGAAGTAAGAAGCCGTAATATCGGACCCATCAACCGAATCCCCGTCCAGTCTGTTGATGAGGTTATTGTCGTTCTGATCGATGATGTCGAATTTCTGGACCGTCAGAGCCGTGCCGGGCGTGGTACCGTTAGCTCCGGGGTTGGCCGGATCCAATACAAAGAACTGGTCCGTATAGGTCGTTGGCATGCGCCTGCTCCTGCCTACTCGTATGACTGGGTTGCAGTTTGGCTGCAAATCCCGAAGAAACTATGGCCATAGCTAGGCGCGTTCCGCGCAAAAACGCAATAAATTCACAAGAATTGCCGAAAAATAGATGAAACCCGCGTGGTTCTTACGACACGCGGGTTTCCTATACAGAACGATGACCGAATTTTATTCCGCCGGAACAGCGGTCACTTCACTGGTCAGAGGATGGCTGAGCTTGTTCAGCATCTCTTTCGGGCAGACTTGTAGGAAATTGGCTTTTTCCACATCCCAATGCTGCAAGATGTCAGCGGCCTTGCGGCTGTAGGTTTCGGCCTGGTGGGTTTCAATCAGGGTTTTCAACTGATCCTCCCAGTGGTCAACCGTCACCGGACAGGTGACCAGCGTTTCCATGTTCATCAGTGCCTCGGCCTTACCTTCGGGGTCATACAGGTAGGCCATGCCACCAGTCATACCCGCACCAAAGTTGGCACCGATATCGCCCAAAATCACAGCGACACCGCCAGTCATGTATTCGCACCCGTTCGAGCCACAGCCCTCGATCACCACAGTGGCACCCGAGTTCCGCACCCCAAAACGCTCACCCGCGCGGCCTGCTGCGAACAGATGGCCATCGGTCGCGCCATAAAGAACGGTATTGCCGATGATTGTGTTGTCATCCGCCTTCAGCGGGCTGACCTGCGGCGGACGCACAACGATAGTTCCGCCCGACAGACCTTTACCGACATAATCGTTGGCATCGCCAGACACTTCCAGCTTCAGACCCGGGGCCGCAAACGCCCCCAGCGACTGACCGGCCGATCCTTGCAACTTGACGTGCAGGTGGTCGGACTGGAACGTGTTCCGCATCCCGAAATTCTGCACGATATGGCTGGAGACACGGGTTCCGACTGTCCGGTGCGTGTTCTGGATCGCGTAAGACAGCTGCATCTTTTCACCATCCTTCAGGAACCGCGCCGCATCGCGCACGATTTCCGCGTCCAGCGTATCCGGCACCGCGTTGCGATCCTTGTCGCGGTCATAGACGATGTCATGCGCGCCATCGACGGTGATCAGCAGCGGATTGAGGTCGAGATCGTCCAGATGAGCCGAGCCGCGGCTGACCTGCGCCAGCAGATCGGCCCGTCCAATGATCTCGTCGATCGAGCGCGCGCCGAGGCTTGCCAGCAGCTCACGCACTTCCTGCGCATAGAAGGTGATCAGGTTCACCACTTTGTCTGCGTTACCGGTGAATTTGGCGCGCAGATCTTCGTCTTGCGTACAGACGCCAACCGGGCAGGTGTTCGATTGACACTGGCGTACCATGATACAGCCCATTGCGATCAGGGCGGCGGTGCCGATGCCGTATTCCTCGGCCCCCATCATCGCAGCCATGACAATGTCACGCCCGGTGCGCAGGCCACCATCGGTCCTTAGGGTAACGCGGCTACGCAAGTTGTTCATTGCCAGAACCTGATGCGCCTCGGTCAGGCCCATTTCCCACGGCAGACCGGCATATTTGATGCTGGTCGCGGGGGACGCCCCTGTGCCGCCATTGTGACCCGAAATAAGGATAATATCGGCTTTTGCCTTGGCCACACCTGCCGCAATCGTGCCAACTCCGGACGACGCCACCAACTTAACCGTCACCTTGCAGCGCGGGTTGATCTGCTTCAGGTCATAGATCAGCTGAGCCAGATCCTCGATCGAGTAGATGTCGTGGTGCGGCGGCGGCGAGATCAGGGTCACGCCCTTAGTCGAATGCCGCAGTCGCGCGATCAGGTCTGTGACCTTCATGCCGGGCAGCTGACCACCCTCACCGGGTTTCGCACCCTGAGCGACCTTGATCTCTAACTCTTCACACTGGTTCAGGTATTCCGCAGTCACGCCAAACCGGCCCGAGGCCACCTGTTTGATCTTGGCCGACGGGTTGTCACCATTGGGCTCTGGCACGAAATGCGCCGGATCTTCGCCGCCTTCGCCCGAGTCGGACTTCGCGCCGATTCGGTTCATCGCCACGTTCAGCGTCTTGTGGGCTTCGGGGCTCAACGCGCCCAACGACATGCCCGGGGTCACAAACCGCTTGCGGATCGAGGTGATCGATTCCACCTCTTCAATCGGTACTGGTTTGCCCAGCGGTTTGAAATCCATCAGGTCGCGCAGATGGATCGGCGGGTTCGACTGCATTTTGGCCGAATACTGCTTCCACAGCTCATAGGAGGCGCGGTTACAAGCCATCTGCATCATATGCATCGAGGTCGCTTCCCACGCGTGAGTCTCACCTGATTTCCGCGCTTTGTAGAAACCCCCGATGGGCAGCACATCCAGACCGCTATCCCAGCCCTTGGCATGAATTTCCTCAAGCTTGGTCTGAATGCCGGTGACGCCGATGCCAGAAATCCGGCTGGTCATGCCGGGGAAGTATTCGGCCACCATGGCACGGCTGAGACCAACAGCTTCAAAGTTCAGGCCGCCGCGATAAGAGGAAATCACCGAAATGCCCATCTTGGCCATAATCTTCAACAGACCCTGGTCGATGGCTTCGCGATAGCGCGCGACATTCTCGGTCAGAGTGCCGTCCAGCAAACCGCGATCAATGCGATCAGCCAGTGAATCCTCGGCCAGATAAGCGTTCACAACGGTCGCGCCGCAGCCAATCAGTACGGCAAAATAATGCGGGTCCATACATTCCGCCGACCGGACATTCAGCGAGCAGAATGTACGCAGGCCCTGACGGGTCAGATGCGAATGCACCGCACTGGTGGCCAGGATCATCGGCATCCCAACGCGCCCCTGGCCCGAGTTCATGTCGGACAGTACCAGATGCCCAGCCCCCGAGCGCACAGCTTCTTCGGCTTCGGCTCTAACACGGGCCAAAGCGGCGCTGAGCGCGCCCTGACCGGGCTCGAAACTGCAATCGATTTCTGCCAGCGGAGTATGGAAATTCTCGACCAGCTCGTCCCATTGTGCGTTACCGACAAAGGGGCTTTCCAGCACGATGATCTCGGTCTGGCTGCTGTCCTCGTCCAGAACGTTTTTCAGGTTGCCGAACCGGGTTTTCAGCGACATCACCCGGTATTCGCGCAAACTGTCGATTGGTGGGTTGGTCACCTGACTAAAGTTCTGACGGAAGAAATGGCTGAGCGGGCGATACTGTTTCGACAGAACCGCCGAAGGTGTGTCATCCCCCATCGAGGCCAGCGCCTCTTTGCCATCCTCGGCCATCGGGGCCAGAATTTGTTCAAGGTCCTCAACGGAATAGCCCGCCGCAATCTGACGTTTGCGTAGTTCTTCGCCCGAGAAGATCGGAGCTTCGGTTGCTTCGGCCAACGCGTTATCGAGATCATTGATTTTGCCGACCCAATCGCCAAAAGGCAGCGCGGCGGCCAGCTTGTCCTTGATCTGCGTGTCGCGGAACAGCTTGCCCTTCTTCATATCAACCGCGAGCATCTGGCCGGGACCAAGCGCACCCTTTTCAGTCACGCTGGCCTCGTCAATCGGCACCATCCCAGCCTCAGAACCCGCAATCACCAGCCCGTCGCCGGTGACGACATAACGCATCGGGCGCAGACCGTTGCGATCCAGACCAGCACAAACCCAGCGGCCATCGGTCATGGCCAGCGCGGCAGGGCCATCCCATGGCTCCATCACAGAGTTGCAGTAGGAATACATATCACGCCAGGCCTGCGGCAGTTCCACCGCCTGCTTGGACCAGCTTTCCGGCACCATCATGGTTTTCGCCATCGGGGCCGAACGGCCGGCACGCACCAGAACCTCGAAAACAGAGTCTAATGCGGCCGAATCCGACGATCCACCGGCAATGATCGGCTTAATGTCCTCAGCGTGATCTCCGAATGTCCCAGAGGCCATGCGGATCTCATGGCTTTTCATCCAGTTGACGTTGCCTTTCAGCGTGTTGATCTCGCCGTTATGCGCCAGCATGCGGAACGGTTGCGCCAGCCACCACTGCGGAAATGTGTTGGTAGAATATCGCTGGTGATAGATGGCAAAGGCGGATTCGAACCGTTCGTCCATCAGATCGGGGTAGAACACCGCCACCTGTTCAGCCAGCATCATACCCTTGTAGATGATCGAACGGCAGCTGAGCGACGCCAGATACAGGCCGGAGATTCCTGCGGCCAGCGCCGCCTTCTCGATACGGCGGCGGATAACATACAGCTCGCGTTCAAAGGTTTCTTCGTCCACACCTTTGGAATTCGAGATCAAAATCTGCTCGATCTCGGGGCGTGTCGCGTTGGCTTTTTCGCCCAGACAGCTGACATCAACCGGCACGTGACGCCAGCCGTAGATGTAATAACCCATCCGCAGAACCTCGGTTTCCACGATGGTCCGGCACTGTTCCTGCGCGCCAAAATCGGTGCGGGGCAGAAACACTTGGCCAACCGCAATCAGCTGGTTCAAATTAGGTTCGTGGCCGGTCCGGCGGATCTGGTCATAGAAAAAGGACACCGGGATCTGTACGTGGATACCCGCGCCGTCACCGGTTTTTCCGTCCGCATCCACGGCCCCACGATGCCAGATCGCCTTGAGCGCATCGATCCCGGCATCGACAACCTTACGGCTTTTCTTGCCATCGACAGAAACCACAAGACCCACACCGCAAGAAGAATGCTCGTCTTCCTCGGAATAGAGACCGTTTTCCGCCATCCATTTGCGTTTCGCTTCCTCGGCCCGCACCCAATCGGAATCGTATTTTGTCATTGGCTGTCTCCTTCTTCCGAGGGGGCAAACATGGCTTCGACTTGCGCCTTAGTCATCTGCTTGCGTTCTCCTGCGAACGCGTACCCGTCGGGCTTTTTGTCGATAAATAGTTCCAGTTGCAGTTCGTGGCCTGTGTCTTCGAACAGGCCCGCTGCCATTTCTGTGTGACCATGCAACTCGCCCGGTGCGGTGACCCGGTACCAAAGGGCCGATCCGCATTCGGCGCAAAAGGCGCGTTCAGCCCAGTCGGACGAGGTGAATACTTTGACCGGGCCCAAGGCGGCATAGCCTTCCTCGGCCTGAAAGGTCACCAGCATCGAACTGGTCCAGCGGCGGCATTGATCACAATGGCACGCGCCCAGCGCTTTGCGCACCGGAGTAGCGGTGACTTTGACCGCGCCGCACATGCATTGGCCTTGCAATTCGGGCATTCGACCCTCCTGTCGCTGGGCTGTAGGGTTATTCGGCCGCGATGGCGGCTTTGGTGTTGAACCGGTCGATGATCGCATCGGCGCAATCGCGCCCGTCACGGATCGCCCACACCACCAGCGAGGCACCGCGCACGATATCCCCGATGGCATAGACACCATCCATTTCGGTCTCACCGGTCTGGAAAGCCGCCTTGACAGTGCCCCAGCGGGTTACGGGCAGATCTGGTTGACCAAATAGGGTGGGCAGATCTTCGGGTTCAAAACCCAGCGCCTTGATGACTAGATCGGCCTCTTCCACATAGTCCGCGCCTTCGATCACCTCGGGGGCCTGGCGGCCCGAGGCGTCGGGCTGTCCCAGACGCATCTTCTGCACCATCACACCGGACACGGAGTCATCACCGGTGAACCCTTTGGGCGCGCTTAGCCATTCAAAGATCACGCCCTCTTCTTCGGCGTTCTGCGTTTCCCGCTGCGACCCCGGCATGTTGGCACGGTCACGGCGGTAAAGGCACTTGACCGAAGTCGCGCCCTGGCGCACCGAGGTTCGAACGCAATCCATCGCAGTGTCACCACCACCAATGACTACTACTTTTTTGCCCTTGGCGTTCAGTCGTCCGTTGTCGAAATCGGCGACCTCGTCGCCAAAACTTTTGCGGTTCGATGCGGTCAGAAAGTCGATGGCTTTTTCAATGCCGTTCAACCCACTGCCGGGCATCGTCAGATCGCGAGACTTGTAAACGCCGGTCGCGATGATCACTGCATCATGCTTGGTGCGAATTTCAGCGAATTTATCGGCGTGGACGTCACAGTTCAGGACAAAGTCAACCCCGCCGTCTGCCAGCAGATCGTTGCGGCGTTGCACAATGTCTTTTTCCAGCTTGAAGCCGGGGATTCCGTACATCAGTAGACCACCTGCACGGTCATAACGGTCATATACCGTCACCTGAATACCCGCACGGCGCAGCATATCTGCGGCTGCCAGACCTCCGGGTCCACCGCCGATGATGCCAACGCTTTCGCTGCGCTCAGCTGCGGGGGCGGCGGGTTTGACCCAGCCCTGATCCCAGGCGGTGTCAGTTATGTATTTCTCAATCGTCCCGATTGTAACGGTGCCGTGGCCCGATTGTTCGATCACGCAATTGCCTTCGCACAAGCGATCCTGTGGACAGATACGACCACAGATTTCGGGGAAAGTGTTTGTGGCCTGGCTGGTCTCGTAAGCCTCTTCCAAACGACCTGTTGCTGTCAGGCGCAGCCAATCGGGGATGTTGTTGTGCAGTGGGCAGTGAGACTGGCAATAGGGCACACCGCACTGACTGCAGCGGCTGGCCTGTTCTTTGGCCTTGGCGGCAGCAAATTCTGCATAGATTTCGTCAAAGTCTTCCTTGCGGTCCTCGGCGGCACGCTTTTCAGGCATGACTCGGTCGATCTGCACAAATTTCAGCATCGGTTGCTTGGCCACGGGTCGGACTCCATGAATTGGCTAGGTCGGGCTTCTTTAAGGGATACGATATCGGATTAAAAGTCAATTATACTGACCTAAATTGAAAAAATTTAATCCAGATCGCCAATTCCAAGGGAATATTTCATTATTTTAGTTCCGATTCGGACCTATATGTGCGCTTTCTTTTTTCACTTCACCCTTATACCCATTGTGGCAAACAACACGTGACGGCAGCACGGGCAGTAAAATGAATCTTTTTCAGCTGATTCTCGCAGCAATTATTCAAGGCATTACCGAGTTTTTGCCGATCTCGTCGTCAGGCCACCTGATCCTGCTGCCCAGCCTGACCGGGTTGGATGATCAAGGCCTGGCCATCGACGTTGCTGTTCATGTCGGATCGCTGGGTGCGGTGGTTCTGTATTTCTGGGCCGACGTGAAACAGGCTGCTGCCGGCTTGCCACGCGCGATGACGGGCCGCATCGACACTCCGCAAGCACGACTGGCGATGAGTCTGATCGTTGCAACGATTCCAACGGTTATCGTCGGTGCCATTCTGTTTAAATCCGGCCTCAACCAATCCTTGCGATCAATAGCGGTTATCGGCTGGACGATGCTGGGGTTCGGCTTGCTGCTTTACTGGATGGACCAGAAAGGACCACAAACCAAAATAGCCAAGGAATGGGGCCTGCGCGATGCATTCATCATGGGATTGTGGCAGGTTCTGGCGCTGATCCCCGGCACCTCGCGCTCGGGCATCACGATCACCGGCGCGCGACAACTGGGTTATAGCCGCGAAGACGGTGCGCGGATTGCGATGCTGATGTCGATCCCGACAATCATCGCCTCTGGTGCTTTGCTGTCCGCCGACGTCATTCGCGAGGCTGACGCGCAATTGGCCAGAGACGGCGCTATTGCAGCGCTGTTTGCGTTCTTCGCGGCCCTTCTGGCGCTGACCTTCATGATGCGCCTTCTGCGCAGCGTCAGCTTCACACCCTATGTCATCTATCGCGTGGTTCTGGGTGCGATCCTGCTGATCATTGCCTACAGCTGATCAGGTGCGCAGATTGTCCGCCGAATTCTGGATGTCGTCGTACTGACCAGCAGGGCGAAACTTCCACAGGTAATCCGGCAGGACGGATTCCAGCGTGGCGGGCTCGATCCCCAGGTCACCGAAGCCTTTGGCCCCTTCGGACACCACGTTGTCGCGCCGCAGGTTCTTCAACTGATCGCGGGTTAGTATGTGGTTCGGAAACAACTGGAAGCTGACGAATTTTGCGATATCCAGCACACCGGCCATGATCCTGGCCGCAAAGAAGGGCACCCCGAGAATGACCCGGCGACGGTGGATCACCTCAAGCATCTGCTGCATCAGCGCGCGGAAGGTCTTCACCTCGGGTCCGCCCAACTCATAAACACCCGCCTCGGCATGACCCAGAACGCCTTGAACAGCTGCCTTGGCGACGTCATCCACATAAACTGGCTGGAACTTTGTCTCGGCCCCGACCAGAGGCAGGAACGGTCCCATCCGGGTCATCCCGGCAAAACGGTTAAAGAACTGGTCCTCGGTCCCGAAAATGACCGACGGGCGCAAAATTACCGCGTCCGGCATATGAGTCAGCACGCCAGCCTCACCATGCGCCTTGGTGCGGGAATAATCACTGTTGGACTCCGCATCCGCACCAATGGCCGAGATATGTACCATCCGAGCAATGCCCTGCGCCGCCGCGTGGCGGGCGATCCGCTCTGCCCCTTCGGCCTGCACGGTATCGAACGCATTCTTGCCCAGTTCGTTGAGGACACCCACGCAGTTCACCACCGCATCCGCGCCCTGCATCGCCGCCGCGACCGAGGCATCATCCCGAATGTTGCACAGGATGGGCTCCACCTGACCGACAACGCCGTAAGGCTTGACGAACATGGCCTCATTCGGGCGTCGCACCGCGACCCGCACGCGCCACCCTTCGTTTGCCAAGCGCCGCGCAATATATCGGCCGACAAATCCAGATCCGCCATAAATCGTGACCATTTTGGACATGAGTGGGCTCCTGTTGATGGGTCCTGCTTCGATCTACCCGCCAACGCCCCGGCAAACAAGGCGCAATAACGCCGCGCGCCGGGGAAAACCGTACGATGCGGGTGCTTTTAGGCTGGAGTCAAAAAACTTTCAAAAATCTTTCCGAATCCGGTTGACGCCCCCCGCCAGTAGGCTTAAACGCCCCACCACGACACCTGCCCAGGTGGCGGAATTGGTAGACGCGCTAGCTTCAGGTGCTAGTGTCCGTATGGACGTGGAGGTTCGAGTCCTCTCCTGGGCACCATTTCTTCCGCTAAAACAGTTACTTCAACGGGTTGCGGTTAACTTCGCTACACACGAACGAAGTGGGGCGACTAGGCCTGTCGTCATTGGACTGGACCACCTGACAACAGCTTCAAAACTCTGGTGAAACAAGTGACGGCGCCCGCATCCCCCCGGCCCTTCACGCCTGCGCGGCCAGTTCCAACATCTCACGCCGCCTGATGTCAGCCTGCCCTTTCACCCTGTTCACAAACAGCGCGGGCAAATCCGGGCCTTTATCAGCCTGAAATTTCCGACTTGTTTCGTCTCCGATCAACGCGGCGTATTTGACCCATGTACGGAACCCGAACACATCCCGCAGGCTGATCAGTTGTTTTGTGTTGGTACCAGTCTGTAGCGGCGGCAGCTTCAGGCGCCCAAAGTGTTCACCCTCGATGCCCTGCCATTTCTCCGGAGCCTTGAATCGGTTCTGATCTTCCGTCTCGGAGTATTTGAACTCGGGATATTCCTGCCCGTATTCCGAGCAGCCGTGAGAGATCTTGGACTGCACCCCGGTTATTCCAAAATTCGCCTGCAAATCCTGAAATGCCGCCAGACTGGCTTTCACTTCGGCAATGCTCTCGCAAAAGATGTAGGCTTTGTAGGGATACTTGATACCATCGCGCAGCTCGATCATGCATTTTCTGGCATTGTCGCCAGGCAGATCGAGATTGAGCAGCAAGAAATAAGTTTGAAACATCGCCTCAAGGTTTTCCGGCAAAATCTGAACCTTATAGCAATCATGACATAGGCCCGGTATAACGCTGGTTTTCTTAAAAAATTCAAGCTTTTCCCCGCAATACGGATGCTGCCCCTGAATCGTCATGACCCGACCGGAAAATATTTGCCCGATGGGCACGGCCTGCCTGATCCCTGCGGATTTCAGGACATTCAACCAATTCTCATAGGCCGCAATGCTGCGCGCAGAGTCCAGAAATGACTGTTGCCAATCGGGCTGCAGGGATTTTCCGATCCGCGCCTGGGCTTTTCCGAAAGCACCGGATGGTGCGACCGGAGCTTTGGTCGATTCCAAAAGCAACGTAAGACGCCGGATCGCAGGCAAATCCGTGGGATTGACCGCCAGCCAGCTTTCCAGTTTCTCCAACTGTGCCCGGTTCTGCACTCTGACCTCCTGCGATGGGGTTGCCATGGTGATTGCTCCGATCGGGACCGGCGTCAACTGAATTGATCAGCGATCAACGGTCAGGGTGAACATCATGACCGGCGAATCTGTGGTTACGACACCGATTGCTCTGAAACGATCTCACCAAAACGCGTGAAGAACTTGGCCGACAGCTTTTTGGCCGTTCCGGCAATCAGACGGCTACCCAACTGTGCAATCTTGCCGCCGACATCAACCTTGGCAGTGTAGGTCAGAACCGTCTCGTCGCCGTTTTCAGCTAGGGTGACCTCGGCCCCACCCTTGGCAAATCCTGCCGCTCCGCCTTTACCTTCGCCGGACAGGGAAAACCCGGCAGGTGCATTTGACGTGTCCAGAGTGACCTCTCCGGCGAACTTCGCTTTGACCGGTCCGATCTTCAGGACAACTTTCGCCTCAAGTTCTTCGGGCGAATTCTGGATCAGTTCTTCGCATCCCGGAATACATTCCCGCAGGACATCGGGGTTGTTCAGAGCCCGATAAACCACGTCCCGTGGGGCCGTGATACGGATTTCGTCACTGAGTTCCATGCGTGTTTCCTTTGTTCGACAACCTTAGATTTACCAAAACCGCCGTTTCCATCGTCCGTTTGGACATAAGTGCAGCAGGCAAAACAAATCCGGCCTTTCGTACAACCAGTTCTGCTTTCAACGTATCAGCCTTTCAGCGGCTGGCCACTCTTGAAACGCGGACCGCATTCGTTTTCACGGCGGCTTTCACATCATCAGAGCTTAAGGGGCCGAGGTGAACCCTATTGAATTACAGCGTTTTCCCATGCGGAAATGAATTTTTTTCGTTTCAGATCATCCAAAAATGTCAACAAGGCCGGATTTAACCCAATCGTTTCCTGCTCGTTTGACGTCCCAGCGGACGACAAAAGTGGCAGTGGCGGCTGTCTGTTGGCTGCAGATTCTCCGGTGATCAGAAATCGGACAAAACGTTCCGCGGCCTCGGCGGCCTCGGTTGCTTCTGAGACCATCGCCGTGCGCATCATCGTTGTCTGAAAGTCCGAGGGCAGAATAACCTCAAGCGCGTCTTTACCCTCGGTACGGACGGCTGCATAACTGCCCAGCACATTATAGGCGACCAATATCGTTCCATCGGCCAGGTCCGAGATCATTTCACCGGAACAGCAGTAAAGCCTGACATCCAACCCCCCCATAACCTCCATCAGGCGCCAATAGGTTTCCGAGGCACGCGCATCCTGCGTCGCAAACAGATAGCCCAGCCCTGATTGGCGCACGTCATAGGTTCCAACCTTGCCGTGAAATTCTTCGGGCCGTTCTCGCAGCGCTTCGATCAGGCCCTGGCGGGTATTTGGTACCGGCTGCCCCTCAAACGCCGTGCGGTTGATAACAATGGTTGCCGGCTCGGACGTGAAAGCAAAAAGACTGTGGTGCCACTGCGCCCATGGCGGGACAGGCATATCGTCTATGGGCAGCGCATAGCCATCATTTGCAAGCTTCAGCTGCAAATCCATGGCGCTGGAGATAATGACGTCAAAAGCAGCGGGAGTGGCGCGAACGCGCTTGTCGATATCGGCCGTACCGGACACCAGATATTCGATACTTATCGAAGGATTTCCGGCAACAAATTCATCAATGATCGGTGCGAACAGAATTGTATCGGTGCTGGAGATGACGCGGAGATGCGCGCCTTGAGCACCGTCATTGAAAATCAGACGGTCTTCCCACTCTTCCCCCGACCCTAGATGGGGGATCAGAATTAGAATTACAAAGACAAAGAAACGCATGCGCCGCCCTCTGGCTGGTTTTTCAGGACAAGCGTACCGCCATGGGCCGTCGCCACGTCCTGTGCGATGGTCAGGCCCAGACCCGAGCCAATCGTCCCGGCCGCATTCTGTCCGCGTTCAAAACGGCGGGTCAGCATGTCGATCTCATCGGGCGGAAAACCCGGCCCCGAATCTGTGACTGTGATCCGGGCATTTGGGTTTGCAGAAACATCAATCTCGACCGTGCTGTCGGACGGTGCGTATTTCAGCGCATTGTCGACCATGTTGCGCACCGCATTCTGCAGCAGGATCGGGTCGCCGGAATAGGGCACAGACGGGTCACCGGTCAGGGACAGCGACAGCTCTTTCATTTCGGCAATGGGGGTCAATCGCTGCACAAGCTCACGGGTCAACGTGACAAGGTCGATATCCTCGCGTTCCAGATGGTCCGCGCGGAAAGTAATCATTGCATGATCCAGCAACTGCCCAGCCGCGCGCGAGCTTTCATCGATCGCACGCACCATCGCACGCAATGCCTCGCGGTTGTCTTTCCGCTCGACCCGGTGCAACGTCGCCTCGGCATAGGACCTGACTGTTGCCAACGGTGTGCGCACCCGGTGCGCAGCCTCGGCAATAAAATCCTCGGACTGGCTGAGTGACTGATCCAAACGCCCCATCAGCGAATTCAGCGAGGACACCAAAGGTGCCATTTCGCGTGGCACCGGCTTTTTGAACGGGCTGAGATCTTGCGGCCCCCGGCGCGTAACCGAATTTGTCAGTTTTTTCAGCTGCCCGATAGTCGACGACGTGACCCAGAACGAAAGCGCGGTCGTCAGCAGAAAGAACCCCAACCCCAATAGGGCGGCGTTGCGTGAAATCTGATCCATCGTTTCCGCAAGCGCATCCTGGGTCTGACCAAGTGCAACCTCGATCTCGGTTTGCCGTCCCAGCCCGACAAGGGTGCGACTGGCGCTGACCTGTCGGACACGCTCACCGCGCACCTCGCCAGATCTGAAAACCCAGTTCCCTTCTGCCGGACCACCTGCAAGATGCAGATCTTCGTAACCGGATAGGAACTCTCCGTCCTGAAAAATCGCATAAAACACCCGGTCGTCCGACGGTGTGCTGAGCATTGAAAACGCGGCATAGGGAATATCGACCTCAAGCACCCCATCCCGCAGTGCCGCCGCGTCGAGGATGGACGTCACCGAAGCCTCAAGCAGGTTATCCTGACCCTGCTGAGCCACTTTGGCCGCATAGTTGCGAACGGCAAAAAACAGAAGGATCGCAAGAATGGCCGCACCGCCGATCAGTGTCAGCACCAGCCTGTTGCGCAAAGATCCTGAAACCGTCGGGCTAGTCGTCATGATCCAACCTGTAGCCCAGACCGCGCAGCGTGGTGATTTTCAGATCTGACGCCTCAAGGTGCTTGCGCAAGCGGCCGACATAAACCTCGATCGCGTTATCCGAGACGTTGTCGTCATAGGAAAACAGCCTGTCAGCCAGTTTCTGTTTCGAGAACACATGACCTGGCGCGTTGATGAACAGCTCCATCATGCGCAATTCCCGGTTTCTTAGGGACACTACTGCTCCGCCTACCGTCAAATGACCGGCCACCGGATCAAACACCACCCCGCCGATCTCGATTGTTGTCTTTGCGGCCCCGGATTTTCGACGTAGCACCGCGCGACAACGGGCCTCAAGCTCGGCATGGTCGAAGGGTTTGGTTACGTAATCATCGGCCCCAAGGTCGAGCGAACCGATTCGGTCCGACACCTGACTGCGCGCGGTCAGAACGATCACAGGCGTGTCCAGCCGACCCGCCCGGTGCCGTTTCAGAAAGTCGCGACCATCCCCGTCTGGCAGCATGATGTCCAAAAGGATCAAGTCATATTCATCGGTTTCGACAAAGGCGGTTGCATCTTCGATATTCGCTGCGTGATCAATGACATGGCCATCCAACCGCATACGGGAACTGATCGCATTCGCGAGGTCCAGATTGTCTTCGACAAGGAGAAATTTCATCAGGCTCAGACAGTATTTTTGCGCGTGACAGGTTGATGTCAGGTTGATGTGGTTTTGTTGCCTCTAATCTGAGCCGCCATGCGGCCTGTTGTCAAACGGGAGGAAATCATGACGACATTCAATTTGGGCCGGCGCGCCCTGATCGCAGCTGTGGCTGCCATTGGTCTGACGGGGCCGGCACTGGCCGAAGATCAGGTGGTCGATAGCATCCACTTTCTGATCCCCGGCGGTGCTGGCGGCGGTTGGGACGGCACTGCCCGCGGTACGGGCGAGGCGCTGACCAACGCCGGTCTTGTGGGCACCGCATCCTACGAAAACATGTCGGGTGGCGGTGGCGGCAAGGCCATCGGTTTTCTGATTGAAAACGCCGACAGCAACCACGGCACGCTGATGGTAAATTCGACCCCCATCGTGATCCGGTCGCTGACCGGTGTTTTCCCGCACAACTTCCGCGACCTGACGCTGGTTTCAGGCACCATCGGTGACTATGCCGCCATTGTTGTGGGCAAGGACAGCCCAATCAACTCGATGGAGGACCTGTTGGTCGCCTTTGACGCAGATCCCGCAGGGACGGCGATTGGCGGCGGCTCGGTCCCAGGCGGCATGGACCATCTGGTTGCCGCCATGGTGATGGAAGCCGCTGGCAAGGACGCGCTGGCGGTGAAATACATCCCCTATGATGCAGGTGGTAAAGCCATGGCAGCCCTGTTGTCGGGTGAGATCGCCGCGCTGTCGACCGGGTTCTCGGAAGCGGTCGATCTGGCGAATGCGGGCGAGGTCAAGATCATCGGTGTCACTGCCGACGAACGTGTGGATGCCGCACCGGATGCGATGACCATGAAGGAACAGGGCATTGATACGTCCTTTGTGAACTGGCGCGGGTTCTTCGCAGCCCCCGGCCTGCCCGAAGACAAGCTGGCCGCCTATCAGGACGCCATCGCCAAGATGTACGACACCCCGGAATGGGAAGAGGTGCGTGCCCGCAACGGTTGGGTAAACATCCACAACTCGGGTGATGATTTCCAGTCATTCCTGGAACAGCAGGAACAGCAGATCGGCGATCTGATGAAAAAGCTGGGCTTCCTCTAAAGGTAAACCTTTGGCAGAGCGGTGAACCGCTCTGCCATCCCCAACGATCACAAAAAAGGAGGGGGTATCATGGCGCTGGATCGCTGGATCGCGCTTGTTCTGCTGGGTGTGTGTTTGATGTATGGCTACGCCGCCTGGTTTACGATGGACAGTAGCCTTCCCCCTTTCATGCAACGCAACCCCATCTGGCCAAGCACTTTCCCGAAAGTGCTGTCCATTCTGGGCATCGTCACAACAACAATCATCCTTCTGGGCTTTGAAAAATCCGAGCCCAAAGAGGCCGATATCGATTATCGGAGGTTGGGTGAATACCACCTGGATCAGGCGCTGATGCTGCTGGCCCTGATGGTCATCTACGCCCTGTGCCTGCGCCCTGTCGGTTTCCTGATTTCAACCTCGGCTTTCCTGATCCTCGGATCTTTCATTCTGGGCGAGCGCAGGTGGCACATCATGCTGCCCGTCGCGTTCATCGCCACTGGTTTTGTCTGGTATCTGGTTCAGGAAGTTCTGGGCATCTACATGCGCCCCTTGCCGGGCATTTTCGGAGGCTGACATGCTTGAAGGACTTCTGATCGGCCTGCAAACGGCATTCTCTATTCAAAATCTTCTGATGGTCGTCGCGGGCTGTCTGATCGGCACGTTCATCGGCATGCTGCCAGGCCTTGGGCCGATGTCAATCATTGCGATCATGATCCCGGTCGCCATTTCCATGGGTGACCCGTCGGCCGCATTGATCCTGCTAGCCGGGGTCTATTACGGGGCAATTTTTGGCGGTTCGACCTCCTCCATCCTGCTGAACGCGCCGGGGGTCGCGGGTACAGTGGCCTCCAGCTTTGACGGCTATCCGATGGCGCGTCAGGGCAAGGCGGGCAAGGCGCTGACCGTTGCCGCGATTGCCAGCTTTGCCGGCGGCACGATGGGTGCCATCCTTCTTATGGTGTTTGCGCCTGCTTTGTCCTCGGTCGCGCTGTTGTTCCATTCGGCCGAATATTTCGCGCTGATGGTCGTGGGCCTGTCGGCCATTGCGGCCTTCGCGGGCAGCGGACAGGTCGCCAAAGCGGTCATCATGACGGTTTTGGGATTGATCATGGCAACCGTGGGTGAAGGCGCGCTGTTCAACTTGCCGCGTTTCACAATGGGGATCATGGACCTGCAATCGGGTTTTGGGTTCATCACGCTGGCCATGGCCATGTTCGCCCTGCCCGAAGCCCTGTTTCTGGTCCTCAAGCCAAAGGACCTGAAAGGGGATGACGGCGAAATCAAAGACCTGCGCATCACCAAAGCCGAAGCCAAAGCCATCGCTCCGGTGGTCGGGCGTCAATCGGTGCAGGGGTTCTTTATCGGTGTCCTGCCCGGCGCTGGCGCAACGATCGCCAGCTTCCTTGGCTACGCGGTTGAACGCAATATCGCCCCGAAAGAAGAACAGGAAGAATTCGGCAAAGGCTCGATCAAAGGTCTGGCTGCGCCTGAAACAGCCAACAACGCGGCCTGCACAGGATCCTTTGTTCCGCTGCTGACACTGGGTATTCCCGGATCGGGCACAACGGCGATCCTACTGGGGGCTCTGATCGCCCTGAACGTAACACCTGGACCCCGGTTGATGATAGATGAGCCGCAGATATTCTGGGCGGTCATCATGTCAATGTTCATCGGCAATCTGGTTCTGCTTATCCTGAACCTGCCGCTGATCCCCTACATCGCCAAAGTTCTGGCCGTTCCGCGCAACTATTTGATCCCTTTCATTTTGTTCTTCACCCTGATGGGGGCCTATATCGGGCAGAACAATACGACTGAATTGCTGATCCTTGTTGGCTTCGGCGTCTGTGCCACGGCCCTGAAATTTGCCGACTACCCGCTGGCCCCACTGCTGATCGGTTTCATCCTCGGCGGTATGATGGAGGACAACTTCGCACGGTCCATGCAGCTCTATGACGGGATCGCCTTTATCTGGGAACGCCCCATGACGCTGGGCCTGCTGGTGATCGCTGCGTTGCTGGTGCTGCTGCCCAGCTATCGCGCACGCCGGGCGCGGGCGCGGGCGGCCGGGGTTGCCGATGGCGACTGAGCCCCTGGCTGGCATAAGGGTTCTGGACCTGACGAATGTTCTGGCAGGTCCGTATTGCTGTTATCAGCTGGCGCTGATGGGGGCCGAAGTGATCAAGGTTGAGCGCCCCGAGGGTGGCGACCTTGCCCGTGTTCTGGGCGCGGACCCGGATAGGAACAAGGCGGGCATGGGCATCAGCTTTCTGGCGCAAAATGCCGACAAGAAATCCGTCACGCTGGATATGAAATCCGCAAAAGGCAAAGCGCTGTTGAAGCGGCTGGTGAAGACCGCGGATGTACTGGTTGAGAACTTTCGACCGGGAGTCATGGACCGTTTGGGGCTGGGGTATGAGGTCTTGCGCGCCGAGAATCCCCTCTTGATCTACTGCGCCATCAGCGGCTTTGGTCAGGACGGGCCGCGCCGAAAAGACCCGGCCTATGACCAGATCGTGCAAGGTCTCAGCGGTGTGATGTCGATCACGGGTGCGGCTGATACGGCCCCCTACCGTGTTGGCTATCCGCTGGCCGATACCGTCGGAGGCCTGACGGCAGCGTTCGCCATCAGCGCAGCTCTGAACGCCAAGCCACGTGGCGCGTTTTTAGACGTCTCTATGTCCGAGGCGGTGATTTCGACGATGGGCTGGGTGGTGTCGAACTATCTGGTTGGCGGCGTCACCCCCGGCGCGCATGGCAACGAAAACATGACCTCGGCGCCGTCCGGCACATTCGCGACCGCAGACAACCCGATCAACATCGCCGCAAACCGCGACGAGCAGTGGCAGGCCCTCGCAGGGCACCTTGGGCGAGAGGACTTGCTGACCAACCCTGACTACGCAACCCGCGAGGATCGCAAAACGAACCGCCACGCCCTTCGCAGTGAACTGGAAGCGGCGCTGCGCCAACGTTCTGCCGATGATTGGGTCCGAGAATTAAACGCGCTGGGTGTTCCGACCGGGCAGGTGCTGACGGTGCCCGAAGCCCTGTCGGATTCGCAACTCGCAGGCCGCGGTCTCGTCGGATCCCTGTCTGTTCAAGGCGAAGAGATGAAGCTGGCCGGAAGCCCGGTCGTGATGGATGGCGCGCGCAGGATGCCGCAAACCGCTCCACCCGCGCTTGGTGCGGACAACGCAGCGATCTGGTCAGAGCTTGGGCTGTCAGGTGCTGAAATTGAAGCGTTGCAGGCGGAGGGTGTCCTATGAATGACGTGGCCGATTGGTGGGCAACTGCCATCATCGACATGGAACCTGGGCGAATAGATCTGCGCGGGGAACCCATTCAGGACCTCATCGGCAATCTCAGCTTCGCAGAGATGATCTGGTTCATGGTGCGCGGAGACAGGCCATCACCGGCACAGTTGCGTTTGTTCGAAGCCGCGTTGGTCGCCGCTGTCGATCATGGGCCGCAGGCCCCCTCAATCGCGGCAGCCCGCATGGCGGTCACCTGTGGATTGCCCCTGAACAACGCCATGGCCAGCGCTGTGAATATGCTGGGCGATATCCATGGTGGTGCGGGCGAGCAAGCCGTCACGCTGTACCACTTCGCCCAATCGCATCCGTCCGGAATCGACGTCGCAATGGATGACTGGATCGTTGAGCACGGAAAAATCCTGCCCGGATTTGGTCACCGGTTTCACGCACCAACGGACCCCCGCGCACCGCGTTTGATGGCCTTGGTAGACGAAGCGATCGCGCAAAAGGCGTGTGAGGGTCACTTCAAAACCGTCGCGGAGAATATCGAGGCTGAACTGGCACGGCGCAAAGGCAAACCGGTGCCCATGAATATCGATGGGGCCACGGCCGTGATTTATGCAGAACTCGGGTTCGCGCCGCCGCTGGCGCGCGGCCTGTTCTGCCTGTCCCGGTCAGTAGGCATTCTTGCGCATGCCTGGGAACAGGTTCAACAGGGCGGCCGCAACAAAGGCCCGACGCCCCCGAAATATCGCTGGACCTACAGGAGCGATTCAACACCAGGCGAAACGGAGAGCTAACCCTGTCTGGGCGGGGGCAAGACTCTAAACCTGCTTTTCGACCGGAGGATCAACGTCAGGCCGGACGGGTTCGACCTCGATATCGATGACCTCGGAAGCCTCCGGTTCCTCAACCTCTTCCACTTCAGGCTCAGGCTCGGGTTCAACATCAGAGTTGTCCTCCAACGCACCGACAATCAGAGGCAGCATATGCACACCGGTCGCCGTCGCAATCTCGGGCGTTTTCGGAGTTTGCCAGCTGAGCGTGTCAAAGCTGCCGCAGTTCTGACAGACCGGGCCCCATTCGGGCTGAATGTCATGGCAGTTGTCACAGACCCATTGCGGGCCGCGGGGCGCGTTCAGTGCCTTGGCCAGCCACCCCTGAACAACCGCGTCCGAGGCCCCTTCGCCCCGTTCAATCGCCGCCATCAAGGTATAAGCCCGCGCGTCGGCCTGTTTTTCGACCACATCGCCCAGCGCACGGCGCGCCTCGGGGAAGTCTTCGGCCACGATGTTGAGTTCAGCCAGAATCAGGCGGGTTTCCATGTTTTCCGGGTGAATGCGGGTCAGGGCGGTGAACCGTTTGATCCGCTCTTGCGGGGATTCATCCGGCGCGATTTCGGCAAAGGCGTGGGCCAGATCGGGGTGAGGTTGAACTTCCCAGGCTTTTTTCAGAATCTTGGTGGCAGGGCGCGGCTTGCCTTTTTCGATATAGGCTCGCGCGGCCATCGCGGCGGCAGGCACCAGATCGGGCGACAGGCGGTTGGCCTCGATCGCGTGCTCCTGCTGTTCTACCGTGGCGCTGTCGTCCAGAATATCCTTGGCCTCGGACAGCGCCAGCACCGCATCCCGACGCTTGAACACGTCGCGCGGCAGGTGGCCGGCCTTTAGCTTGGCGGTCAGGGTCGAGCGCGCCCCGGCCCAGTCCTGCGATTTGGTCTGAAGGCCCAATAGAATGTCCTGCGTTTCGGCGTGGCGCGGTTTGATTGCCAGCGCCTTTTCGGCCAGTTTGCGAGCGGTTTCGTCATCGCCCTCGGCCAGTTTCTGTTTCATGATGCCGCGCACACCAACAAAGCGGGTGGCGTTATTCGTCACCAGTTTCTTGTAAGTCTCGGATGCTTTCTTAGTGTCACCGTTCATCTCGGCAGCCTGCGCCACCAGAAGGTTGGTCAGTTCGGGTTTGTTCAACAGTTTCTCGGCCTTTGTGGCCTTGGACATGGCCACGCGCCCTTCACCCGAAGCCAGCGCCATCAGACCATCCGCCAACGCCTGATATCCACGCTTTTCGCGGCTGCGATCGAAATACCGCGACAGGGCGGTCTCATCCCCATTGAGGAAATGAAGCGTTGCGATCAGCAGGGTCAGCAGCTTGAAGAACACCCAAATCGCAAGCACCAGAACACCCAGTGCGATCACCGATTGTAACGGCCCCAGCGTATATTCCACGCCTGCGACGGTGATCTGAACCCCGCCGCTGGTTTCCATCAGGAACATGGCCCCCATGGCCAGCAAGCCAATAATCGCTACAAAAACAAGGATCTTAAACAATGACCACAGCATGGCAGGTCCTTCAGTTCGAGTTTACGCTGGATTGCAGCGCATTTGCGGCATCCACGGCGGCAACCCGCGTCTGAGCCGCCTGTTCCCAGTCGGCCAGCGCGGCCTGCGCCGCGTCGGGCAGATTTTTGAGTTCGGTCAGCGCACCAGCGATGTCTCCGTCAGCCAGCGCAGCTTCGGCCCGCGACAGGACGGCATCGGGGCCGTCCCCTTCTTGCGGGGTCACCGACCGCGCACCGGTCTGGCGTTGCAGGAAGGCGACCAACCCGGTGCTCTGGTCAGCGTCTCGTGCATCCGCCAATGCTGTGCGGGCTACCGGCGCAAAGGACGAACGCAATGAAGCCAAAGTCTCGACACCCTTTTCGGCTGGGGCTGACAGGGCTTCGGGAACGGTCACACCACCCGCCGTCAGTTCTGCGATCAGATCGCTATAAGGCTGACCGGCCTCCAATTGCCCATGCACCTGAGACAGGATTGCCGCGTTGCTTGCCGCTTGGGCCTTTGCGGCGGCCTGCGCCTCAAGCGCCTGCGCGTCAGACACCATTTTCTCGACCTCAGCCCGCTGTGCGGCCAGTGAATCCTGCAGCTTTTTAAGTTCGGCTTCAAAGGCGGCGGTCGCCTCGGACGACGCGCCCTGGGTCAACGCACCGGATTCCAGCTTGCTCAGACGCTCCGCCAGAGGATCAACCTTGCCAGCCAATCCATCGAGGCTGGATTTCAGCGCCGCCAAATCCGCGCTGAGCGGGCTGACCTGATCGGTCAGCGCGGCGATCTTGCTGTCCACATCGGACCCGTCAGACAGGGATTTCGTCAGTGCTGCAATTTGGCTGGATTGATCATTCAACTTCGTTTCCAACGCAGCGATCGCGTCGTTGTCGCCCGAGTTGAACAGTCCGGCATTGCCCGCCGCAAACCCGATGGCCGCAGCAATCGCGCCGCCAATCAGGGCTGGCACAAAGCCGCCGCGCTTTTCTACCGTGTGCTCGATGACTTTTTCTTCGACCGGGTCAGAGGCGGCTTCGGCTTCGGCTTCGGCTTCGGCTTCGGCTTCGGCTTCGGCTTCGGCTTCGGCTTCGGCTTCGGCTTCGGCTTCGGCTTCGGCTTC
>NZ_JBQFUT010000016.1:0-49671 GCF_056539305.1 Ruegeria sp. BC1 | reverse complement strand
CTCTCTCCGTTTCAGCAGTTCACGCAACTGGCAGGATAATCGACCAGCCTGCTCCATCCACTTAGCCTTCGAAGAAATTTGCGACAGAACCCATGTCGATCGCGCGATAAAGATATACCCAAAGTGTCCGATGCTGCGCGCGACACGAATGGTCGCTCTATTGATCCGGGTCGTTTTTGGCCTGCCAGACTTCAAAGGCTTCGAGGATGTCATCCCCATTTCTTTCGAAATGCGTTTCCACTTCCAACCCTTTCAGACCGATGAACGCATCGTCTGGAATATGCCATCTCAATTTCTTGCCCTCTGAAAGCGCTGCGTGCATCTTCGTTTTGTAGTCGAGGACACGTTCTGGTTCTGATGGTGCGTAGTTTCGCGACGCAAAGCTCGCGGCGTTCATACGCTTTAGGATGGCATCACTGCGGTGCACGTCTGCCTCAAATACCCCGAGAGGGTTTTTCTTGGCATCGTTCTCCCAGAGATACTCTTCGATCGACATTGGTGATCCAGAGCCGAGAAACAATTGCCATCCCGTACCAAGATCGCATTTCGGGTGCAGCACGCAGGCCATCGCCCAGTCCTCATCGAAAGGACCATCATAGTATATGTTGCTCGCAAGATAGTGAATATCCCCCGCATCCAACTTGGCCAGAAAAGCATGACCTTCCTCGCTATCTGGCATGATTTCGTGCAAGTTTAATAAGCGCGCGCTATCAAGCCATTTCTGCGTCTCATGCGCGCTCGCTTGGCGGCGGCTACGCGCCTCAACCTTTTCTTCCGACCTGTTTTCTTGCTGGAGTTTTTGAAAGGTATTGGCGTCATTCAATTGCCGAATAAGGCCACCTCGCTTCCCATCTTGAAAGAACTTCTTAAAAAAATTCACGCCGTTGGCCCTTTCCTACCCATGTCTTCCTTTTTTGCTAAACAAGCCGGATGTACGGCAAACTGTCGAATGCAGACATTTGTTCAATAGGCGCTGGCGGCAGATTCGTCCGTGTCTTTCGAGTGCGATCACAACTGGCAAGTCCATTCGTTCTGCGAGACTTGGAAGTTGCGTGTGGCTTTTGCGCCTAGGGGCTGCGGTCCCGCAATCAGTAAGAAACACGATGGCCGCATCTGCACCAGCAGAACGAAACTCGGAGCATCTTTCTACAACGTCGCCCCCGAGTTCTCCAACGCAAACGAGAAGAACTTTATCTTTCGAGAGACCTAACCGCGTTGCTGCGACGACCTCAAGACTCTCACTTCTCGACAGGTTTGCACGATCTCGAACCGGTGTATTGACGGCAATTCCTTGAATTCCGCTTATCCGCGATAACCTTGACGCCTGTGTGCTGATCACCTCCGGCGCCAGAGACAAGTCTTCTCTAAAGACCGCCAGTATTGAGACAAATAGGCCGCCTGAGATTGATTGCGAGGTCAGTCTTTGTGGAACGTAATTCAAATACCCAAACGCCCTACTCAGTTCGATGTCAAATGTCCTGCTTTGTCTAGGAAGCTTGGGCTAAGATGTGCTCATCTTGACCCAAGACTAGTACCTTGGCCAGAGGCTATTAGCTCTTGTCGTTCACCTCCGATGCGACTCGTCCGCTCGACTAAGTGGAAGTCTTGTGGACGGATTTACCTTTCACAAAACGTGGTTCTCCGGACGCAAAGAAGCGTTGCTGCTTGTCGTTTCCAAGTGAACTTTAAATCCATTGAGAAATGTACGAGCACGGCATGCGATGAGTGATTCCAACTCGACTTGCGCAGGCATTTTGAACACCCATTGCCGTACGCCGAGATAAAAGAAGCTGGAATGAAACCCCCAGATCAATTCGAGTGCCATCTCTCGATCCGATGGGTCGAGATCGGTTTTTCTTCCCATCTCTTGCAAGAGCTCGTCTAGGAGTGGCTCAAAAATACGCTTGCGCAGAAGTGCAATATATCTTTGCGAGATCACGGGGTCGTCAAAAGCTGACAGCAGAAAAATTCTGACCCAATCCTTTTGCAGGATGACCTTTGTGTAATCTTGAAGATACTGAACGAGACGCTCTTCAACAGAACGGCTCTTGTCGATCAAAGTTTCGTCCCATTCTGGGTCCCAGCGTCCAAGATAGACGCGTTCGTAGATTTTCTCCACGATATCGTCTTTGTGTGCAAAGTAGCGATACAAGAGGCTCTGGCTAATCCCCAAATGTTTGGCGAGGTCGCGCGTAGAGAAGTTCAACCCCCGGTCTGCTACAAAATCAATAGCCCCTTTTACAATCTGATGCTCGCGCTCTTGAGGTGAAAGGCGTTGTCGCTTTTTGGTTTGCGGTATTGTTGGTGTTTCTTTCTGTACCATAAGTCCCGAACTGCCTCTGCCTTGTAACCCACGTTGTTAGCTCACGTGCCCCTATATAGCATGTGCTGCGGATGCCACCCGCCGAAACGGGTGGCATCATAGATTTATCGCAAGGCGTAGGGAAGCCAGGTCGAGATTGCCGGAAAGAAGGCAACGATGATCAGGACCAGCACTTGCAAGCCAATGAATGGTAGCACTCCGAGATAGATATCCTTTGTCGATATCTGCGGAGGCGCTGCCGAGCGGAAGTAGAACAATGCGAACCCAAAGGGTGGGGTCAAGAACGATGTCTGTAGGTTGAGTGAGATCAAAATGGCAAGCCATATCGGATCGATCCCAGATGCCAGAAGCACCGGTGCAATCGTCGGAACAATTACAAAGATGATCTCAATGAAGTCCAGAATGAACCCTAGCAAGAACATAATCGCCAAGACCGCCGCAAGCGCGACATAGGGACCACCTGGAACACTGGAAATCAGATGCTGAACCGCTTCGTCACCACTAAATCCGCGGAAAACCAAAGACAGCATTGCCGCACCGATCAAGATCATGAAGACCATGGCGCTCAATCGCGTGGTTTCAGTAGCTGATTTGACAAGCGCTGATGATTTCACGGTTTTCAACAGGGCCACAAAGAAGAACCCGAAGAAGATGATCACCGGAATGCCGACGATGATACGTTCAGCGAACAAGGAAACCCCGACGTTTGCAAAGACAAGCTGTTTCAACAAGACTGCAAGCCCAAGAAATCCAAGGGCGATGTTAGCCCGAGCTCGATGCTCTGTGCCAAACCCGGCCAGAAGAATGGCGCCAGCGGCACCGATGGCTGCGGACTCGGTCGGAGTTGCGACACCGCCAAGGATAGATCCGAGAACACCTAGTATGAGTGCCAACGGAGGCACGAGTCGAGCCAAGAGAGTTGAAGCTGAGATTGTCATCTCATCTGCTTCACGCTCCGGCGGAGGGGGGCAGGTGTTAGGCGCAAAAAATGCCAGGCAAATCTGATAAGCGAGAAAAATCACCACCATCAACAGACCTGGAAGCAGCGCGCCGGCAAACAGGTCAGAGATCGAAACTGTGTCAGGTGAGAAGTTTCCCATCTCTAGTTGTGCCTTTTGATAGGCAGACGAAATCGTGTCAGCCAGCAGAACCAGAACCAAAGACGGCGGAATGATTTGGCCAAGCGTCCCCGCCGCGCAAATAGAACCGGCCGCAAGTTTTGGGGAATATCCCCACTTCAACATCACGGGAAGCGAAAGCAGTGCCATCGTGGTCACGGTTGCGCCGACAATTCCTGTAGAGGCGGCTAAAAGCGCACCTACGAGCGTAATCGCGTATCCCAACCCACCCCGACGACGACCAAATAAACGGCCGATGCCATCAAGGAGTTCTGAAGCGATGCCACTTCGTTCCAACATCGCACCCATGAAAACAAAGAGTGGAACTGCCAAAAGGATGTCGTTTGTCATGGCGGCGTAAATGCGTTGCGGAATCGCCGACAAGAACGACGCATCAAAATGTCCCAACAAGACGCCGAGCCCACCGAGAAGAAGGGAGAACCCGCCGAGTACAAATGCGACTGGAAATCCCGACATTAAGAACAACAAAAGGCCGCCGAATAGAGCGATCAAGTATATGTTGTGAACATCAATCATTGGTCTGCCCCCCAAGCCCGATACAGCGGGAAAAAATTGCAAGGGACTGAACAATGACCAACACCAATGCTACGGGGATTACCGTTTTGAACAAGAAAACACCCGGCAAACCTGTCGCTTCGCGAGACCCCTCAAAAGAAGCCCAGCTGTTGAGAACATATTCTCGCGAGCTCCAAAGCATGAATAGGCAAAGGGGCAGTAGAAATATGACGATCCCTGCAGCGTCTACGATGCGCTTTTTTCGTTCAGAATACGTGTGATAAAGCATATCGACGCGAACGTGCCGATCCGCTGCAAGACTATCAGCTAATGCAAGCATGAACATTGTACCAAACAGGTACAGTATCGCTTCCTGGGCCATCACAGAGCCGGCATCGAATAGGTATCGAGCTACGACAACAAAAAACTGTAGCAAGACCATCGCGACCGCCAGCCAGCGGACAGCTTTGCCAAGTTTTTCGATAATGAAGTCGAGCCAACTGCTTCCGCGCATATGGCCTTGGTGATCTGACATGTATTCCTCCCTGGAGTGGTGCCAGGAAGGTCCGCAAACCGGGAGCCCATTATTCAATTCTGGCACTTAATAGATTGAATGTTTCATCGTCGAGGCCAGGAAATCCGTAAAACCCAGCCTCGACGGTTCTGCTCGCTTCAGCTTTGGGCTGAAGGAACTGCCTGTATGGATGCCAGGATTAACCCTGTTGCTTCAGGCGTGCGTTTGCATAGTCGCCGATTTGACCCCATTCGCGCTGCGATTCACGGAAGGCAATCCAGCTTTCGTGTACCTTGCCAGCGATCTCGCTCTTTGCGGAGTTCTCGGCAAGCACGTCAGGTGCGATGCGTTTCATCTCCTCAACAATGTCGCTGGGCCATTCATGCAATTGGACGCCATGGTCATCAACCAATTGGTTCAACGCGGACAAATTGCGCGCATTGTATTCAGCGAGCGAGGTCATGTATTCGGCATCCGCGACTGACTGCAGAATTTCACGCTCCGAGTCGTTCAACCCTTCCCAAACGTCCTTGTTGATGTTGGAGCCGAGCGTATGACCCATTTCGTGGAAGCCGGGGTAGTAGTAGTGCTTTGCCGTGCGGTGGAAACCAAAGGCCAGGTCGTTCCAAGGCGCAATCCATTCCAAACCGTCAATTGTTCCGGACTGCAACGCAGTGAAAAGCTCACCGCCAGGGATGTTGATTGGGGTCGCACCAAGCTTTGAGAGCATCTGCCCACCGAGACCAGGGTAGCGAACTTTCAGACCCTGCAGATCGGCAGCTGACTTGATTTCTTCTTTGAACCAGCCACCCATTTGAGCGCCGGTGTTCAAGCTTGCCAGAGGTTTAACGCCGTGTGCGGCACCCAACTCGTCCCACAGTTCCTGACCGCCACCGAACTTCAGCCAAGTGAAATGTTCGTCCGCAGTCAATCCGAATGGAACGGTTGCAAAATAGACAAAAGCCGGATCTTTGCCGAACCAATAGTAGGGTGTGTCGTGGGTCAGGTCACCTGCGCCCGACGCTACCGCGTCGAGAACTTCGAACGGGGCAACGATCTCGCCGGCACCAAAAACCTTAAGCCGGAGCTTTCCTCCACTGGCGGTGGCGACACGTTCTGCGAAGCGTTCCGCACCCGTGCCAAGCCCTGGAAAATTCTTTGGCCAACAGGTGAGCATTTTGAGCTCAGTTCCACCTTCCGCAAGTGCAGGCGCTGCCAGCGCCGTAGCACCTGCACCCAAGGCTGCCGTTTGAACAAAGTTACGTCGTGAAATTTTGTTGGTCATGAGACCTCCCTTTCATTTGATCTGGATGAATTGACATGAGGCCACTGCAGCTGATCACGGGCCGATGAGCCCTGATCCAAAGCGCGTGAGCAAAAACGCCAGTTCCTGCAAGCGCGAGCCATCCTTCATGCCGAAGCGTCTCCACGCGTCAATCATCTCCTCTTAAATGGCCAAACGATCAATAAGAAAACTTTCTTGTTGCGTCAACATGCAAAATATCCTTACAAATGCTGTTTATATCGAATAATAGAGTGGTCGAATGATCAATAGAATCAAAATTTGACGAAGGAGGAGCGTATGCCAAACGACATGAATCCAAAAAATCTCTCTAATTGGACAGAGGAGTACCGTGCTGAAATCAAGGCGAATTGGAACAATCGTCAGGTGGGATCTCGCGTTGTGTCGGAGACAGACGCGATGCGGATCTGGCATCTCGAGCTGGAACCTGGAGAGCGTGCCCCGTTCCACCGGCATGAAGAAACCTATTTCTGGACCGTGACCGGGCCCGGTAAATCGCGCTCTCACTACCATGACGGTTCCGTGCGAGATACTGACTACCAAGCAGGTGACACGCGGCACTTTGAGCTCGAGGACGGCGACTTCTTTGTTCATGACCTTGAGAACATTGGCGACACGAAGCTCACTTTCGTGACGGTCGAGTTCAAAGCGAACTGAATAAACCAGGCTGCCATTGGATCGTGAGAAGCGAGGCCAATGGCAGTCATTGCAACTCACGATAATAGTAGAATCTTTGCTAGGCGCCTCCCAGATGGAAACTCACGTAGTCAGTGCATACGACCGCACAGAAATTGCCAAAATAGAGCAGTTGAACTGGTCGCAGGTAGACGCCGCGCTGGCGCGAGCGCAGAAGATACACCGCTCGGTGGACCAAAAGCTTCCGCGCTGGAAGCGCATCGAAATACTGGAGAACGCAGCTTCGATAATTTTGGCTCGTAAGGCGGAGCTTGCGCATCAAATTGCACTGGAGGGTGGAAAGCCTTTGGTGGACGCTCTGGTCGAAGTCGAGCGAGCCGCCAACAGTACCAAACTTGCTGCGTCGTTACTGATTTCCGAAAGAGGCGACGAAATCCCGATGGGGATTACCCCGGCAGGTGAGGGGCGGATTGCCTTTACCCGTAAAGAGCCCATCGGGCCGGTGGTTGCAGTGAGCGCCTTTAATCACCCGCTCAATCTGATTGCGCATCAAGTTGCACCTGCAATCGCAGCCAACTGCCCCGTAATCATTAAGCCCTCGATGCTGACACCATTATCCTGTCTCGCCTATGTCGACATTCTGCGGGAAGCCGGATTGCCGTCCGAACGTTGTTTCGTCGCGTTGTGCGACAGAGAGACATCGGAACGCATGGTTCGGGATCCTCGAACCGCTTTCTTTAGCTTCATCGGCTCCGCAAAAGTCGGCTGGTACTTGAGAAGCAAGCTCGCGCCAGGAACGCGTTGCGCCTTAGAGCATGGCGGAGTTGCGCCAGTGATCGTAGACAGTGACGTCGATCAGGATGACGCAATCGACAGCATCTGTAAGGGCGCCTTTTATCACGCAGGCCAAGTCTGTGTCTCTGTTCAAAGGGTGTTCGTCGTCGGAGAGCAAGCGGATGACTTTATCGAAGCCTTAGTCGCCAAAGCAAAAACACTTAACGTGGGTGATCCAACGCAACCTGAAACTGAAGTTGGTCCCCTTATCGCAGGCGTAGAAGTTGATCGAGTTTCCGATTGGGTCTCGCAGGCAATTGCCGAAGGTGCAGATTGTCGTTGCGGAGGCCGAAAGCTCTCTGAGACGTTATATGAACCTACCGTTTTGGTTGACCCCCCATACAACAGCAATGTTGCGCAGCGGGAAGTGTTTGGCCCCGTGGTTTGTGTGTTCAGATGTCGCTCTCTGGAAGAAGCCGTTGAGCGCGCCAATAGCGTGGATGCCTCGTTTCAGGCAGCTGTATTCACTCGAAACATAAACACTGCAATGCGTACAGCTGATGCATTGACCGGGTCCGCCGTAATGGTGAACGACCACACAGCCTTCAGAGTTGATTGGATGCCATTTGCCGGCCTCGGCACCTCTGGGCTCGGTGTTGGCGGCATCAAAGGCAGTTTCGAAGACATGACCTACGAGAAGATGACGGTCATTCGCACTTGAGGGCGAAGTTGCCCCTTCGGCGAATGACAAAAGGATAATTGGAGGAACCTATGAAAGCAGCAGAGCTGTTCGTGAAGTGTCTGGAGCATGAAGGTGTAGATTATATCTTCGGGGTTCCGGGCGAAGAAAACATCGACGTTATGGACGCCTTGATCGATAGTCCAATCGAGTTCGTGACGACCCGTCACGAGCAAGGTGCCGCGTTCATCGCCGATGTATATGGGCGGCTGACTGGGAGAGCCGGCGTGTGTCTTTCGACACTCGGTCCAGGGGCGACAAACCTCGTTACAGGTGTTGCTGACGCTAATATGGACCGGGCGCCCATTGTCGCGATCGCCGGACAAGGCTCGACCGATCGCCTACACAAAGAAAGTCACCAGATTCTTGATTTGGTGAATCTCTTCGAGCCCATTTCAAAATACTCGACACAAATTCGAACACCGGAAATCATTCCGGAAATCGTTCGCAAGGCCTTTAAACGCGCTCAGGCAGAAAAGCCGGGATGTTCGTTTATCGATCTGCCGGAAAATGTGGCTGGAGACGACTTGGACGCCACTCAACCACTGAAAGTTCAAGCTCCTATGCCTCCAACGGCGCCTGTAGGAAAATGTGCTTCCGTCGCTGAAATAATCGGTAAAGCCAACGTTCCGGTAATCATGGCTGGAAACGGGGTTATCCGAGGCGGAGCGTCTGAGGCCCTGGTTGACTTTGCCGAGAAGATGAACATCCCAGTGGCGACGACATTTATGGCGAAAGGGGTTATTCCGTTCAGCCATTCTTTAAGTCTTGGAACAATTGGGCTGAAAGCACACGATTTCGTGTCATTTGCGTTTGATGAAGCAGATCTCATCATCTGCGTGGGTGTCGATATGGTGGAATACCATCCCGCGCTTTGGAACCCTGAGAAAAGCAAAAAAATCATACATATCGACGAAAGTGCAGCCGAAGTTGACGCACACTATATCCTGGAGGCTGGGGTCGTCGGAACGATAGAGGATTCATTGTCGCGCATTGCTGCAAGATCTCGACGTCGCCCAAACACAAAAATTCACAAGCTGTCTGCCATCATCAAAGAGCAGATTGCAGAGCACGCAAACGATACAGAGTTTCCGGTTAAGCCTCAGAAAATTGTCTGGGATCTGCGCCAGGCGCTCGACCCAGACGACATCACAATCTCGGATGTTGGTGCCCATAAGATGTGGATGGCCAGAATGTATCAGGCCGAGGCGCCAAACACCTGCATTATTTCCAACGGGTTTGCTTCTATGGGGATCGCTCTTCCAGGAGCAATCGCCGCAAAACTTGCGTATCCAGATCGTAAGGCTGTTGCAGTCTGTGGCGATGCGGGCTTCATGATGAACAATCAGGAGATCGAGACCGCAGTTCGCCTGGGGCTGGATTTGGTGATCCTGATCTTCAACGACAGCAAATACGGTCTCATTGAATGGCACCAAGAGCGCCATTTTGGTCGCTCGACAAAGATTGAGTTCGACAACCCAGATTTCGTGAAATTTGCCGAAAGCTTTGGCGCCAACGGATACCGGGTTGAGAGCGCCCAAGAGTTGCTTCCAACTCTGCAAACTGCCCTCAACGATGGCACGGTTTCGGTAATCGACTGCCCCGTCGACTACCGAGAGAACATGAAGCTAACAGAACAGCTGCAAAACCTGACTTCGCCGATCTAACAGGGGGCGTTTAGATGACTTCATTTAGTTTTCAAACTACTCGCTCGGTTCTCGCCGAGATAGGGGCCACCGCCAAGATCGGCAAAATTCTCTCCGACCGGGGGTGTAAGAAAGCTGGTTTCATTACCGACGAAATGATTTTGAAACTTGGGTTGGCCGATCCAGCGTTGGAGGGGTTTCGGCAAGCTGGGCTTGATGTATGGATATTTTCCGGTGTTCAGCCTGATCCTCCTGAGGATATGGTCAAATCCGCCGTCGAGCGTGCCCGATCTGAAGGCATAGACTGCGTGGTCTCCATAGGCGGCGGTTCTTCGCTCGACACAGCCAAGCTAATCGCCGTTTTGGCAAACACCGATCAAGACTTGGCGGATATGTACGGCGTAAACCTGGTCCGGGGAGAGCGTCTTCCTCTGATCTTGGCACCCACGACTGCCGGCACAGGGTCCGAAGTCACTACGATTTCCATCGTAACGACAGGTTCTAATGAAAAAAAAGGGGTGGTCGCTCCCCAGCTCCTGCCTGACTTTGCTGTTTTGGATGCTGAACTCACTATTGGCCTTCCTGCACCGGTAACAGCGGCTACTGGTATCGATGCGATGGTACATGCCATCGAAGCCTACACGTCAAAGCGACTCAAAAATGTGGTGTCAGACTGCCTGGCGAAACAGGCGTTAGAATTACTCGGGGCCAATATACACAAAGCGTGTTTCAGCCCGGAAGATCGAGATGCCAGGGGCAATATGCTACTCGGTTCGATGCTTGCGGGGATGGCATTCGCAAACGCTCCGGTCGCTGCCGTACACGCATTGGCCTACCCGTTAGGAGGGCATTTTCATGTTCCTCATGGGCTGTCAAATGCGCTGGTATTGCCCCACGTGCTTGAGTTCAACTTGCCGAACACGCACTCAGAATATGCCGAATTGGCACCAATTGTATTCCCAGAGCTTGCAGGGCTCGGAGAATCTGAACGCGCCAATGCAATGATTTCACGGTTCCTGGAGCTGGGTCCTGAACTGGGCATGCCGAGCCGGTTGAGCGATGTGGACGTCAGCCAAAACCATCTGCCGATGTTGGCAACGGATGCCATGAAACAGGAGCGATTGCTGATCAACAATCCTCGCGAGATGACTTACGAGGCAGCGCTCGCCATTTATAGCAAAGCGCTGTGAGGTCGGCCATGCCAGACAAACCTTCCGAACCTTTCCCGTTTCTTGATATGTGGTTACGCTCCCAGAGCGCCATGATTGATGCTCAGCGACCATTCTGGGAGAGCATATCAAAATCACTCACTGCGAGCGAAAGTGAAGAAAGCGCGAGAATTGCCCAGCAGCTTTGGGACAAATCCGTAACAGCTAGACGAGATTGGATCTCGGCAGCGTTTCAGAATGCTCGCTGGGAAAAAGACACCAATGACATCGCTAAGACAACGCTCAGCAAGGTAATGGACCCGAGCCAGTTTCTATTGTTCGGATCAGATGAAGTTAATTCCACCATACAAAAGCTTGTCGATGGCCCCGGGCATTTTAGTTCTGCAGATCTCAGTGATCTTGGAGAGCAAACGACGAACGAGTGGGCGGCGCTTCGCGAGGCCAGCGCAACATATCGGAACATCGTCCTGAAGGCTTGGTGGGCGGCATATGAGATCTTCTTGAAGGAACACAGCGGTGATCTTTCAAAACTGGGGCATTCGCCGAATGAACTCATTCAGAACTGGCTCCAAATCGCCAACGAAGAACTCACCAAAACCCAACGCACCAAGCGCTACCTCGATGCACAAAGACAATTGTTACGTGCCGGCGTGGACTACAGGCTCAAAGAGCAGGAACTGGTTGAGAAATGGTGTGAGACGCATTCCCTTCCAACTAGATCAGAGGTCGATGAGCTTCATAAGTCAGTCCACGAATTGAAGAAATCGCTTCGAGACTTGACCAAGCAGATTTCTGATCAAGTTTCCGCTCCGCCGTCCCACAAAAAACCAGATTCCTCCAAGTCTTATGGAGAAAAGATATGAGTGACGAAAAAAACTCTCAATTGGGCGTGTTCCAAGATGCGATCAAATGGAATGACCAGATATCGAAAAGCCTGAAAAACCTGAGCGCGGTAAGTGCCGATGATGTGGATGTCGGCGCAACGCCAAAAACTCTTGTCCTAGAGCAAGATAAGGTCACGCTGCACCACTACGACCCGCTCCCAGACACTGAAGTACAAATTGGTCCAGTAATTATCGTGTATGGGTTGGTTGGGCGATACACGATGGTCGACTTGCAAGAAGACCGGTCTCTTGTGCGCAATCTACTCGGTCGCGGGGTGGATTTGTATGTGGTCGATTGGGGACATCCGACCCGCGCCGATCAGTACCTGACACTGGATGATTATGTAGACTGGTACCTTAATGATTGCATAGAGAGAATTCGAGAAATCTCCGGCGCCGATCAGGTGACGATCCTTGGAATTTGTGAGGGTGGTACGTTTTCCGTCGCTTATGCCGCTTTGCATCCTGAGAAAGTCAAGAACCTCATCTTGACCATCACGCCCGTAGATTTTCATGGTGATCTACGGGATGAAAATGAGGCCCATGGGTTCATCAATCTTTGGACCCGCAGCCTTGAGGAAGAAGATATTAATCGCCTGATCAAGGTCTTCGGGAACCTGCCTGGTGAAATTATGGCGAGCGTGTTCCAGATGATGACGCCCGTTCGGACCATGACAAAGTACAATATCGACCTTCTCGAAACAGCGTCGGACGAAAAACGACTTCTGAATTTCCTGCGAATGGAAAAATGGCTCGCCGATCGTCCACACCATCCCGGTGCAGCGGCCAAGCAATGGCTTATCGAGTTGTATAAGGAAAATCAGCTTGTGGAGGGGACTTTCGAACTCTCAGGACGCCGCGTTGACCTCAAGAATTTGGATATGCCGATCCTCAATGTCTTCGCCGAACAAGATCACATCATTCCACCACCATGTTCAACAGCTCTGGGCAAGCATGTCGGCACCGATGACTATACAGAGCTCGCGTTGCCAGGTGGCCATGTCGGCGTTTACGTCAGCAGAAAGAGCCAGGGCATTGTCGGGTCAGGTGTTTTCGATTGGCTGATGGATCGGCAGTAGCGCATGGGTCATCCAAGCATCAGTGTTCCTGCTCGAGACGCCATTTCCGTGATACGCGACGGCGACACAGTCTGTGTTTCTGGCTTTGTCGGTGTTGGAACGCCAGACGAGCTCCTGATTGCACTCGAAGAGAGGTTTTTGGAGACAGGCCACCCCAGAGATTTAACTTTGGTTTTTGCGGCAGCCCCGGGCGACGGTGGCGAGCGGGGATTGAACCGCCTTGCGCATAAGGGTCTCATCAAACGTGCTATCGGTGGCCATTGGTCGTTGGTACCTAAGCTATCAGCCATGGCTGTTGAAAACGAAATAGAGGCATACAATCTTCCGTTGGGCTGCATCAGCCAGCTCTATCGGGAAATTGCTGGTGGAAAGCCGGGCATGTTCTCAAAGGTTGGTCTTCGGACATTCGTTGACCCTCGACAATCCGGTGGGAAAATAAACGACCGGACAGTTCAAGACCTTGTCGAACTGGTACATCATCAAGGGGAAGAATGGCTGTACTACAAGGCCTTTCCAATTGATGTCGCGTTATTGAGAGCAACGACCGCTGATACAATGGGCAATTCCACAATGGAGCGGGAAGCCCTCAAGCTGGATGCCACAGCCGCAGCAATGGCCGCACATAATTCTGATGGGGCGGTGATCGTTCAGATTGAGCGAATGGCGATACACGGCACACTCTTACCCAAGCGTGTCATGATTCCAGGAGCACTGGTTGACTGCGTGGTTATCTCCAAGGCAGAAAATCACCGGCAAACTTACGCCACACCCTATAACCATGCCTATTCAGGTGAATTGCGTTTGCCATTGGATCAGGTGAATTCGCAACCACTAACTGAACGCAAGGTCATTGCGCGTAGGGCTGCTTTCGAATTGCCGATAGACGGCGTCGTCAATTTGGGCATTGGAGTTCCCGAAGGCGTGGCTGCTGTCGCGGCGGAAGAAGGGTTGCTCAACAACGTGACGCTCACTGCTGAGCCCGGCGTCATTGGCGGCATGCCACAAGGAGGGTTGGATTTTGGGGCCGCACTAAACCCCGATGCTGTCGTCGCTCAGAGCGCCCAGTTCGATTTTTACGATGGAGGCGGTCTCGATATGGCGTGTCTCGGCATGGCCCAGACAGACCGTTTCGGCAACGTGAACGTCTCGAAGTTTGGTCCGAAATTTGCCGGGGCGGGTGGTTTTATTAACATTAGCCAGAACGCTGGCCGCCTAGTTCTTGCAGGCACGTTCACTGCGGGGGGGCTCAAAACCGAGATTGGTGATGGCAAGATCAAGATTGTTCGCGACGGGGTTGTAAGAAAGTTCGTCCCATATGTTGAGCAAATCACCTTCTCCGGAGAGTTAGCCGCCGAGCGGGGACAACCCGTGCTCTATGTTACTGAAAGATGCGTTTTCCAAGCTTCGGCGGAGGGTCTGGTGCTGGTCGAAATCGCGCCAGGCATTGACCTAAAGAACGACATTTTGGCGCTTATGGATTTTATACCCATCATTCGTGAGCCGAAACTTATGGATGAGCGAATTTTTCGTCAGGATCAAATGGGTCTTCGCGAAGAACTATTTGGAGCATCCGTGGACACACGTGTTCAACTAAATGAGCATACTGGACAGTTGGAGATCAATCTGCGCGGCTTCTTTCTGAGTAGGAAAGAAGAGCTGTTCCAACTGGAGGAGCATGTCCGAGATCGGTGCAAAGGGCGAGAGGGGTCGATTGATTGCACAGTTTGGTATGACGGATTTGACGTCCATTCAGACCTGATTGATGAGTATCTTCGTTTGACCAGTGAGCTCGACGAGAAGGTGTTTAGAAAAGCGACCAGGATTACTAAGAGCCCGTTTCAAAGGCTCAAGTTTGGCGTGGAACTTGCCAAACGCGAACTACGATCCTAACGAAAGCTTCTGGGGAGAAAGTCAGTGACCTTACGCGCTTTAAAGTCAAATGACCAAGTCTCATCATCTGAGGCACAGGGCCGAAGTGTTATATTGAACCATGCAAGATGTATCAGTCGGCATGGATTTCACACACTGGCCTACCGTGAGTACCCATGCCTTGAACCAACCAGTGATGTAATATGCGTTCACGGTTTGACGCGAAACAGTCGTGATTTCGATGTGCTCGCCTCACGTCTTTCATCAACGCGAAGAGTTATTTGTGCTGACCTGGCTGGTCGCGGTGATAGTGATTGGCTGACCGACCCATCGGATTACAATCTCCTGCAGTACAACATGGACATGACCGTGGTGGCCGCCAAAGCGGGTCTCTCACGCTACGACTGGATCGGAACATCCCTTGGGGGTCTAATCGGCATTGCATTGGCGGGTCTCGAAAACTCACCAATTCAGCGCCTTATCATTAACGATATTGGGCCGGATATTCCGTTCTCGGCACTTCGTCGGATCACATGCTATGCGGGGCAGACGAACCAATTCGATAGTTTGAAGGAGGTTGAGAACCACCTTCGGCAAACGCTTAGCCCATTCGGGCCGATGACCGACACCGATTGGGCGCAAATGGCGCAAACCAGCTGTTTTGAAACGTCCGAAGGCTACCATATGCATCATGACCCAGACATTATGCAGAACTTCCGCAACTATTTTATGTTCATGCATTTCAATCTTTGGAAATTCTGGGACAGGATCAAATGTCCTGTTCTGGTGCTGCGGGGGATGGACTCCGATTTCTTGCCCGAAAGCTTGCTGGACAAGATGCTCCGCCGACTACCAAACGCAACTTCCATCGAGTTTCCGGATGTTGGGCATACGCCAACCTTGAACGCCACCGAACAAATCGAACCCATTCAGAGTTGGCTTGCCGAGACAGACTCCGGGATGCGCAAGACATAATCCTGATCAACAGAGGTTTTGACAGTTACATCTCGTTCGCCAGTTCGCGCATCCATCTTTCAGAAAACTCAAACTGACAATTCGATGCTTCCAGATTGTTTGGCTGGTGCCATTGCTTACGCTCCGCCGAGCGAAAGGACCGCCTATGCAGCTAGACCACGTCACAATCAGAACAAAGGATCCAGCGGCCGTAAAGTCGTTTTTTCTCTCGGTCTTTGACGAGTTGCAGGTAGGGTCGCGGCCTAAAGCGATCCAACATATCCCTGGGTTTTGGCTTTACGCCGGAGACAAACCGATTTTGCATTTGATTGCCACAAATCGACCGGGTCAGAACCCTCAATCTGAGGCTTGGGACCACGTCGCTTTTCGCCTGAAAGGTTACCATAAGTTTCGAGCCAGATTGGAGAACCTAGGCATTCCCTACAGCCCTATGGAGCTTCCTGAACTCAGCGAAAGACGGCTGTTTTTTAAGACACCGGAAGATCTCCTAGTCGAAACAGTTTTCCGCGAATGCAAATCATGAGGAGCAAAAAAAATGAGCTTTACCGAGACCACCAAATCGATCGTGATAGGAGGGACGTCAGGTATTGGACGCGCCGTTTGCGAAGCTCTGTCGAGGCGTCCTGGTGCCGTAGTCGCAGCAAGTCGTTCTACCGGCTTGGATATCTCTGAGAGAACCTCTATAGCTCGATTTTTCGAAGAACAGATCGATCTGGATCACCTCGTCATTACAGCGGGATCACAGGCCCCTGGAGGAGAGATTTCAGATCTCGATCTCAAAGCCGCCCGACAAGCCTTTGAAACAAAGTTCTGGGGTTCCATTGAGACAGCACAGATTGCCTCAAAATATATGCGAGCCGGAGGTTCAATTACTTTGACCTCGGGGTTTTTAGCACGTCGCACAGTTCCCGGGACGTTCACCAAGACCGCAATGAATGCTGCTCTGGAAGCCTCAACTAGGCTGCTCGCACGAGAGTTGGCTCCGCTTCGCGTCAATGTCGTGAGCCCGGGATTGACCGATACGGAAGCCTACGCCGGAATGGAGTCAACAGCGCGTTCATCAATGTTCCAGAACGCTGCCAACACTCTTCCGGCCGGACGCGTCGCCCGAGCTGAAGACCTCGCTCCCGCCTATCTTTTTGCGATCGATTCCCCGTCTATGACCGGCGCAACGGTTGATGTCGAAGGCGGCGCGCTTATCGCTTGATAGCTAACATTTACAAAAACCTGATTGCGTAGGTCGGCGACCCAAGGTTGCCGACCTTTTTTATAGAACTGAGTTTAAGCGGCCCAAGAGTCAGATTTCTTACGATGGCAGATAACAAATATGACGTGCCAAAAAACACAGGAGCATATGTCGCTCTTGTTGTTTCTGTTGTGATGTTAGGTGTTAACTGGCCCTTTATGAAACTAGGCCTAGCCTACTTTAGCCCATTTTGGATGGTGTCTCTCCGGTTTTGCCTCAGTGCACCTGTTGTTGCTCTACTGGTCGTTGTGCTCAAAAGGCGTTTGCCCGTTTTTAACAGTTTGGACCTGCGGGTGATTATTGGCGTCGCACTAATGCAATTTGTCACTCAGATGGGGCTTGTGACGCTGTCGCTAAAATGGATTCCCGCTGGAACTGCGAGCATACTTATCTACGCGACGCCCCTTTGGCTTGTCCTGTTGGATCTATTGGTCTTTCGAGCCAGAATCGAAAAACATCGTCTCGCCATTACCGTTGCATCTGCATTTGGGTGTGCCATCGTGGTCTTCAGCTCCAGCCAGGCGATGCCGGTTGTTCCCCTATTCATGGTTCTTCTAGCGTCAGTTTTCTGGTCGCTCTCGATGCGACTGATTGCAACACATAGGTGGTCTGGCGATGTTCCGGATGCAGTTTTTTGGCAATTCTTGCTTGCAGGCCTTGTTACATTACCGCTGGCTTGGTTCATGGATGGATCACTAGCACCAGAAGCATTATCGCCGCCGGGCTTGCTCATCTTGCTATTTGTGGGTCCCTTTGCGACTGGGCTCGGGTTTGGGCTAATGATCGTCGCAGGTCGTTCCCTTCCTGTCGCACGAGTTTCGCTGGTCAGCACGGCTGCCCCACTCATCGGTTTCCTGAGCTCGGCATTTATCCTTAAGGAAGCGATTACTGTCTGGATCGCTTTCGGCGGCGCTGTCATTTTAGCCGCTTTGGTTGCGGGATCATTTGAGACAGTCAGGCGTAGTGCCAAAGGCTAGCTCACAAACTGCGTAAACCGCGCACTGATCGACCTCACAAGAATTGCAGGTGCTGGCCGAATATCGAGGTTTTGTGTCCTCTTACAGAATGCAGGCCACATGATTTACGTCCATTCTTGGAACAACGCGTGAATCCAACAAGCGTAGTTTACCATTGAAAGGAATGCGAAGATGGCCGCCTCGGACCTACCTACACCCGACTTTGCAAAAAACATGAAACTCATTGGTCATTGTGATCAGGGTGGTCGTCCGGATGGCGTTCAATTGATGATCAACAAGGGCTTTGCCTTCACAGGGCACATGTTTTCAAAAGGCTTCAGTGTCATAGACGTACGCGATCCTCGGAACCCTAAGCCGGTGAACTATATCGCCGCCCCGAAAAATACTTGGCACCTTCATCTGCAAACTTACGAAGATCTCTTGCTGGTTATAAATGCGAAAGACATGTTTGCATCGGCTGAGTTTCAGGATGAGAGCGAATATTATAAGGGCGCGCTTGGTCGGAAAGTCGGCACTGCGGATATGAACCGTGAACGCGACTGGACCGCGGGGATGTCCGTTTACGATATCAAAGACCCAGCAAATCCACGTCAAATTGGTTTCTTTTCTGTAGAAGGCGGTGGTATTCACCGGCTTTGGTACGCTGGTGGTCGATGGGCATACGCATCGGTACTGCTCGATGGATTCACAGACTACATATTCATGACCATCGATATGAGTGATCCATCTAATCCAAAAGAGGCCGGGCGCTTTTGGTTGCCGGGAATGAATGCGGCGGCAGGAGAAGAACCTGCAGATGAGAATGCCCGCGGTGGATTGCACCACGCCATTGTAGACGGTGATATCGCTTATGGCGCGTGGCGCGATGCCGGCATGGTTGTAATGGATGTTAGTGACCGGACCAATCCAGAGCTGATTGTGCATCGCAATTGGTCGCCGCCGTTTGGTGGAGGGACCCATAATTGCTTGCCCTTGCCCGATCGGGACCTGCTCGTCGTCGTAGATGAGTCTGTTCTTGATAATTGTGAGGATGGTATCAAACACATCTGGATGTTTGATAACCGTGTTCCATCCAATCCCGTCAGCATTTCGACTTTCCCTGTCCCGTCTGAAGCCGACTATTGTAAGAAGGGGGGGCATTTCGGCCCGCACAATATCTATGAAAACCGACCCGACGGTCTTGTCAGTGATCAGCTGATTTTTTCAACCATGCAGAACGCGGGTATTCGCGTTACCGACATTTCTGATGAATACCGCCCCAAAGAGGTTGCAGCGTTTGTGCCGCCAGCGCCCAAAAAGCTGGTTGATCACCGGCCAAACCGTCCCTTGGTCATTCAGAATTGTGATGTCTATGTCGACAAGCAAGGATTGATCTACGCTAATGACTACAATGGCGGGCTCTACATTCTTGAGTACGAAGGCTGACATGAAAGACCTGCCACCTCAAGGAATGCCAGATGTCAGCCTGACCGTCACTTCCTATTTTGACAGTTTAAAAAGTCACGGATTCTCCGGAGAGCTGGCGTCGGATACAGCAAGCCGAATTGCTTGCTCGACCGACAATTCGATCTACCAGATCATTCCGCAAGCGGTGGTTTATCCCCGCTGCGGTTCTGATATCGATCTGCTTGTGCAGGTCGCTCAGGAGGAAGCGTTTTCTTCTCTGAGATTTTATCCGCGGGGTGGCGGAACATCGACAAACGGACAATCGCTGGGAACAGGCGTCATCGTGGACACATCGCGTTTCATGCAAAACGTCCTGAGTTTTGACCAAGCCAAGGGTTTGGTGCGTGTCGAGCCGGGTCTGGTGCGCGACAAACTGATTGATTTCCTGAAACCGCATGGCCGCTTTTTTGCGCCACATGTCTCAACCACGAGTCGCGCGACCCTTGGAGGAATGACGTCAAACGACAGTTCCGGGAAAGGATCAGTCGTATATGGCAAGACTTCTGACCATGTTCATTCGATAGAATTTGTTCTGCCCAACGGAGAATGTGTTGAGATAGGGGAGGTGGCAGAGGCGGGTTTGCCAACCCTCGAAGGCACAACAGGAGAGCTGGCCCGACGGGTGGATGCCATTCTGGCACCTCATGTTAAGGAAATTCAGAAGCGCTTTCCTGACATGAAGCGCGGGTTTACCGGCTACAATCTGAAAGAAGCGCGGAATGTGGACGGAAGCCTGAACCTTGCGAAATTGGTGGCAGGGTCCGAAGGAACGCTTGGATTCATCAAATCGATCACTCTTAAGGCAGAACCAATTCCGGCCCACACGGTGCTTACCGTTCTGGTCTATCCCAGCCATGAAGCGGGACTGCGCGCTGTTCCGGGTCTACTTGAGGCTCGTCCTCACGCGATCGAGTTCATCGACGACAAGATTTTGGGCGCTGCATTGCGTTCACCCTTCGCGAATGATGTGCGGGATGTTCTGGGAATTGAAGGGGATGGTGAGGCGCTGGCGGCCCATTTCTTTGAAATGTCGGATGATGATGGCGATACTCTGGATTGCCGTCTGCAGGAATTTCTGGCACATTTCGAAACCTTGCCCGATGCAGGCCTGCGCCCAATCGGCGTCAAGGTGTTGCGGGACCCGGATCAGATCGCTCGTGTCTGGGAGATCCGCCGCGCCTGTCAGGGTTTGCTCGCTGGTTTTGATCGCAACAAACGTGCTGTCGCCTTTATTGAAGATTGTGCGGTTCCACCAGAACATCTGGCCGATTTCGTTGGCGAACTGGAAGAAGTGCTGTCAGCAAAAAATATTCCGCTGGGTATGTATGGCCACGCCGATGTTGGCTGCGTCCACATTCGACCGCTGATGAACCTGAATTCCGAGGACGAGCGGCGGCAAATCCGTGAAATCTCGGATGCGGTGTTTGACCTCACACGCAAATATGGTGGCCTTTTGTGGGGTGAACACGGCAAGGGTTTGCGCGGAGAATACTCAGAACAGGTTATCGGGGCCTCGCTCTATAAGGTTATGCAACAGATCAAGGCGGCATTCGATCCTCTCAACCGGATGAACCCGGGAAAAATTGCCCATCCAGATGGTGGCTCCTCGCAGCTTCTTGCTTTGGATGGCGTCACCATGCGTGGCGAATTTGATCAGCAGATTTCACCGGACGTCGCACAATCCTTTTCAAACATGCTGCGATGTGATGGCAATGGGGCCTGCTTTAATCAGGATGAAAAGCAAGCATTCTGCCCGTCTTACAAGGCGACAGGGGACAGACGGTTGTCCCCGAAGGGGCGTGCAGGAATGCTTCGAGAATGGGCGCGCAGTCTGTCTCAGGAGCAAGAGTCACAAGTGTCCAATATGGCTGAGGCCCTACATGAGGTTCTGGGTACGTGCCTTGCATGCAAAACTTGCGCAGGCGCAGGCTGTCCGGCGAATGTTGATATCCCAGAAATGAAATCACAGTTCTTGGAATGGTATCACCGATCACAACCCAGGCCGATATCCGATATAATGGTGGCCAATCTTGAACGGTTGGCTCCTGTTCTGGATCATTTTGGCGGAATCGCAAACTGGGTGCAGTCAACGAAGATCGTCAAGAAGCTTATGGCAGATCGGGTCGGTCTGGTAGACATACCAAAACTTACGAGCCGACGAGAGTTTAAAAGGGCGCTCAACAAGCTTGAGGTTCCAATACTTGCCGCGGGAAAGATATTGGCGATGCAGCCCAGGACCCCCAGCAACACGGTTGTCTTGGTCCAGGATTGTTTCACAAGTTTCTACGATAGCGATGTTGTACTTGCCCAAATCCAGCTTATAAAAAGGCTCGGTTTCCGCCCGATAGTGCTGCGCTATCGGGAGGGCGGAAAGCCGCTGCACGTAAGGGGCATGCGCAGGCGCTTTAAGTCCGTTGCCACCCGGCAGGCGCGTGATCTTGCGCAACTTGATCATGCAGGCTTTACCTTGGTTGGCGTGGATTCAGCAACAACGTTGATGTACCGACATGAATATCCTGACACTCTAGCAGACTGCCCGGAGTTCCGGGTGAAAGTCTTGAGTGAATGGCTATCTGAGGTGAAGCTTCCACGGCTATCCGGACTTCAAAGCTTCGCCGTGATTCAGCACTGCACCGAGCGGGCTCTCATCCCAGAAGCATCAGCGCAATGGATGCAAATCTTTGAGAAATTTGGGATCAAATTGAAAGTCGTCAATGCAGGATGTTGCGGCATGTCCGGCCTGTTCGGCCATGAGACGGAACATCAAGAAATTTCTAAGATGCTCTACGATCAGAATTGGCGAAGAATTGTTGAGGCGGAAGATCACACAGACTTGATTGCGACCGGCTACTCTTGCCGTTCGCAAATCAAACGTTTGTCTAAGGTTACCGCGCTGCACCCAGCAGAAGCGATTCTTCGAGCGTGGTAGCAATCTAGCCCGCCTAGCGCGAAACCGATGTACATCTTTCCGTACCTACCTTCGTAGGCTCCGGCGATGGCTTGGGCTAGAGGCCTTCGCGTTCTTTGTTGTAAGGATGATCAGGATCGTTCCCAAAGACCGCGCGATAAGTGTCGTATCTCTTGCCACGATGCTCTCGATACAGGCACACCAGAGACAAACCTAAACTGGAGGCCACAATAAAAATGGCCAGGGCCGGCATTGGGTATTGAGATAATCCAGAGCCTACCGCGCCAGCAGCGCAAACTAGCGTTAGGAAGCCTGTCGTTTTGTGGTAAGTCTCCATACGACGGCGGCGACGCGTCATGCTGAAATGATCCCCTTCCCAGGTTTTTGGATCAGCAGGGTCGGCAATTTCATAATATCGGCCACCATGGCTGCCGCGGAAAAACGCCGAGACTCCTTGTAGTATTCCAAGCGCAATGGTGGCCAACCCGAAGTATGAGTGAACCGTTCCAGAGAACCCCTGACTAACTACAAGAGCAACCCCCATCCCCGCCAATGACATGAGGATTGCGATGTTCAGTCCGTATTGATGAATGTGAAACCAAATCCACTCCGGTCGCCATATCGTGCGATAGGCCGTAATACCTATTTTTGTGGGTTTGGGTTTATAATAGCGCAACGACATAATGCATATTGGCACCAGAACAAGCCAGATACCGGTCATGAGTATCGCATGATAGTTCCAGTGAATCTCGACCGTTCTACCTAAGAACTCAAGGTAGACCTCTTTAGGTATTTGGTGCTCATTGGTCATGCTTTCCTCCCTCGGTGAGTTTCAGGTGTCTGCTGTGCGGGGACCGGCAATGACCGTGAAGCTAGCCTTCGCCAGTGTGTGTTGATGGATAAAGAATCCGGCGAGCGCGCCTGTAGCGTTCTCAGGCACCTCCAGTTTCTCAACGTCCAATGCATGCACATAGAATGTGTATCGGTGTTTGCGTCCAACTGGGGGGCAGGGGCCAAAGTACCCTGGTTCTCCAAAATCGGTGTTCGCCTCCTCTGAACCGATCGGTTTTGGTCCGGCTGCAATCCCCGATAGGGTGGCCGGAACATCGAACAGAACCCAGTGCCAGAAACCACTGCCAGTAGGAGCATCCTGGTCATAGAGAGTGAGGGCGTAACTCTTGGTGCCCTTCGGTGCATTGCTCCAAGTTAGATTTGGACGTTCGTTCTGTCCGGAACATCCAAAACTGTTTAGATATTGAGCCGCGGAGATATTCGCATATTCCGCCATGCCTGGACTGGATAATGTGAATGTTTGAGTGTCGATCACTTAATTCTCCTCCGTTTCATGTGTCACGCGCCATCTCGATGGCCAACTGGAAGGGCTCTGCGATTACGGCAGAAGGCAAGCGCGGTTAAAAGTGTAGAAAACAGCTTGATGGTATCTGGCCCAAAATAGCACGCATTGCCAAATTCTGCCATTTTCGGTCAGATGCTGCATGCTGAATTCGGCCAATAAATTTCGGCTATCGGACAGTGTCTGATCAATAACAGGTTTTTTGTCCAATAACCCGGAGTTTGGGCTGAGTGAATCGAATCCCAGGAGAAAAGATGTATGGTAAGTATATGATTTATAAGTAAGAAAAGTGACTAGAAAATCTGATCTTCGTGCTTTCAAATCGGCGTATGTCGGTCTTAGTTCGCGTCGCTTGTGATTGTGTCTTTAGTGTTGAACCTCCCGCTCTTTGATGTTTTTGACAAATGCGGAAGGTGTTTTTCCTACGTATTCCAAAAATGCATTGGAGAAGGCGGAACTACTGGAGAACCCGACTTCAAATGCTGTTTCCGTTACAGACTTCCGTTCCTTTCGGAGCAATTCCATCGCTTTGTTCATGCGTATCTCACGAATGAACTCGCGCCAACTCTGGCCGAGCTCTGACTTCATGTGTCGTCTAAGATTTCGTTCTGACATCCCAACATGCGCAGCGACTTCTGGAAGCGAAATGCTCGGCCCTTTTTGGCGCGCAAAGTCAATCACCTTTTGCACCGAAGAATTTTCTGCATATGGTGTCCACATAATGCGCTCGTGTTGAAACCAACCAGGCACCATTTCTCCCAAGGTGACAAAAAACGCTTTTGCCTTGCGGCGCTTTCTGTCTTCTTCACGGCTCCATTTCAAAGAGTAATTTGAAAGGTAGCTGGCCATTTCTTGAATTGGTCCAACCCAACATCCGTTGTGGTCCCAGCTCACCTCATTACGACAGAATTTTATTGTCATTCCTGAGGTCGGAATCCGCACCCGAATTCTGAACATTCGGTCCGATGGTACAAAAACCATATACCCGGATGGGATAATCCACTCTCCGTTGTGGCCGTACAGTTCGACTTCGCCAGCTTGGCACAGAATAAGCTGGCCGCAAGGTTCGGCTTGAGACGAAAAATTATGTCTTTCGATTTTGAACTGCGTCGCGTGGCTGTTCGCGAGGTCCTCGACTCGGAATGGTTCTTGCATGTGTTCGTTCCTATTGGGGCGTCGGCTAGTGAGCGTTGTGTCATAACCACTGCAACCGTGATCGTAGTGGCCGAAAATGTAGTATATTTGTCCGATATTCGGTTGCAGGACAAGTCCGAAATCGTGAAATATCTTAAAATCGTTGAATTTGGGACATCTGGATCGACGATGGGAGGAAAAGAAATATGACAACCACTCATGGAAAAGGCGCGCGGTCGCCTGTTCTATCAATCACGTCGGTCAGTAAGCGATTTGGGGGTACCAAAGCTGTTACAGACGTGAGTTTTTCAGTGTCGAAAGGTGAAATTGTCGCTCTGTTGGGCGAAAATGGAGCGGGGAAATCGACACTCATTAAAATGCTGGCCGGAGTATACACGGCTGACGCAGGCAAGTTCGCGTTTGAAGGCGCAGAGTTTGACCCCAGAGAAGCCCATCCAGGCATCGCTTTTATTCATCAGGATTTAGGGCTGATTGAATGGATGACGGTCGCTGAGAATATCGGCCTAATGCAAGGCTCGTTTCCGCGTCGCTTTGGGCTCATCGATTGGAAAAAAATGCGATCAGAGGCGGCGCAGGCATTGGCCGCGGTGACTGACACAATTGATCCAGATGCGCGAGTCCAAGAGCTGACAAGGACGGAAAAGTCACTGGTTGCCATCGCACGGGCGCTGGCTCGCAACGCTAAGCTTTTGGTGTTGGATGAGCCGACGGCTAGCTTACCGCAATCTGACGTTGAAATGCTTCATGAAGTGTTATGCCGTCTCCGGGAAACCGGTGTTGCGATGATCTATGTCTCTCACCGGCTCGATGAGGTTTTTGCAATCGGAGATCGCGCTGTCGTATTGCGGGATGGCTACCTTGTTGGTGATGAGCCAATCGGGAAGCTCGATGGTGACCGACTTATCAATTTGATCATCGGGCGCGCAATAGAGGAAGTCTTCGTACATCCACCGGCAGTCGAAAATAGTCCGGTTGCGCTGCGCCTGGAAGCCATGTGCACTGAGGACGTCGGTCCGATTAGCTTTGAGTTGAAGCGCGGCGAGGTTCTTGGGTTAGTGGGCCTCAGAGGTGCTGGGCAAGACGCCGTAGGGCATGCTCTCTTCGGTCGCAGCCAAATTACCAGCGGGTCTGTAGTTCTGGAAAATGGCTCGCATTTGAAGACGAGTCACCCAGAGGAATCTATCGGCCAGGGAATCTGCATGGTTGCTGGTGACAGGAACGCAGAGTCTGTCGCGCGGGGCCTGACGATTCAGGAGAACTTGTTTATCAATCCCGCGCTCACAGGTAGAGGACCGTTTTCGTTCAAGTCGCCTTCCAGCGAGGCCGAAGAGGCTCGCAAGATCGGAGAGACATTCGATATCCGCCCGAATGATCCAGCGGCGCCGATCGAAACTTTATCAGGTGGAAACCAGCAGAAAGTCGTAATGGCGAGATGGATGAGCGTTGGTGGCTCAATCCTTGTGCTTGAAGATCCAACGGCCGGGGTGGATGTCGGATCAAAGGCGGACATTTACGCACTTTTGGCCAAAGCCTTGGGTGATGGGCTCGCCGTTCTGCTTATCTCAACCGATTTCGAGGAAGTGGCGGCATTAAGTCATCGCGCCTGCGTCTTTCATGATGGCCAGGTGGTCGCTGAAATTCCCCAAAGCGACCTCTCGATCACTTCACTATTGAACGCCGCTTCGCTCGAAGCCGGGCGTAAGGAGACCCAACATGCAATCGCTTGAATCAAATGCGCTAGAGCCAACTACGTCGCAATTGCGCGGTTTGTCCACATCCCAGAAAATCGTGCGGTTGTTGCCGGTGTATGGTTTGCCAATTCTAACAATTGCCCTGATAATTCTGTTTTCAATTCTGCTCCCGAAAACGTTCCCGACATATCTAAATTTGCGGGCGATCTTGGGTGAAAAGTCGGTAATCGCGTTGCTTTCCCTGGCGGCGATGATCCCGATGATGACTGGTCGCATTGACCTGACAGTTGGGTACGGGATCGTCATTTGGCATGTTCTCGCCATCAGTTTGCAGACGGTTTATGGGCTTGATTGGACGATAGCAGTCGTCATCGTTTTGCTCGGTGGCTGCACACTTGGCTTGCTCAACGGTCTGTTAGTTGAAGTCGCACGGATTGACAGCTTCATCGCTACACTTGGAACCGGCACAATCATTTACGCTCTAGCTTTGTGGCACACAGGAGGCCGACAAGTCATTGGCGCACTTCCCGAAGCCTTTACCGGAATATACGCACACACCATATTTGGCCTGCCTGTTGCCGCATTTTATGTTCTCGCAATCGCTGTCATATTGTGGATCATCTCAGAATACCTGCCAATTGGTCGGAACCTGTACGCCATTGGAGCGAATTCGCGCGCGGCAGAACTAAACGGTATCCGTACTAGACGCTACGTTATCGGGGCTTTCATTGCATCCGGATTGATCGGGGCAATTGCAGGTGTGGTTCTTGCCGCGAAGCTTCGCATTGGACAAGCAAGCGTTGGGCTCGAATTTCTTCTGCCAGCCTTGGTCGGCGCCTTTTTGGGTTCCACAACAATCAAACCGGGACGCGTGAATGTATGGGGAACGATGGTTGGCGTCATCATTCTGGCCGTTGGGATCTCAGGTATTCAACAGCTTGGCGGCGCTTTTTTTGTCGAACCGCTTTTCAACGGGACCACGCTTCTGATTGCCATCGGCATAGCAGGATATGCGCAACGAAAACGCAGCTCGGTTCGTCACGCACGCGTGCCTGTCGCGCAAGCAAAGAGCGACGAAGGAGACGAGGAGTCTCCGGACGACAAAGTTTCACAAGCATAAGTCAAAGTGTTCAACAAGGAGGAAACGCAATGAACTTTGGACTGAAAACTGCGCTTGCAGTGGCACTAATGTCGGGGGCGGCTATTGGGGGGCAGGCCGCATACGCAGATGCCGTAAGTGACGCGATCGCATATGTAGAGGCGGCGTCAGCTCCCAACGCACCTTGGACCGGACCCACGACTGGGCCTGAAGCACAAGCGGGTAAGACAATCGTCTACGTTTCCGCCGACCAAAGAAATGGCGGGGCTTTGGGCGTAAGCGAAGGCGTGAAGGAAGCGATCGACGCGATCGGTTGGAATCTGCGCATCATTGACGGCCAAGGATCTGTTTCGGGGCGGTCCGCAGCGATGCAACAGGCAATCGCGCTTCAACCTGACGGGATCATCTTGGGTACGGTCGATGCCAATGAACAAGCGGAAGCGATCCGCCAGGCTGACGAAGCAGGTATTGTTGTCGTTGGATGGCACTCCACTGCCTCCACCGGTCCGTCGGACAAGCACGCTATCTTCACCAATATCACTACTGACCCACTTGAAATCTCGCGAGCAGCTGCCTCGCTGGCAGTCGCTGATAGTAATGGAACGGCAAACGTGGTGATCTTCACGGACAGTGTTTACGAGATTGCTATTGCCAAATCTGACGCAATTGCGGAGGTGATTAACGCTTGCGAAGGGTGCAAGATTCTGTCGGTTGAAGATACACCTCTGGCGGAAGCCAGCACCCGTATGCCGCCGTTGACAAATGCACTGCTGCAGCGTTTCGGTGACGAGTGGAATTATTCCCTGACCATCAATGATTTGCCATATGATTTCATGGCGCCTGCGCTGATCTCGGCGGGCAAATCTCAAGAAGACTTTCCCCGCAATATTTCGGCCGGTGATGGTTCTGAAGCGGCGTTCCAGCGCATTCAACAGAACTTCTATCAGTATGCAACGGTGGCCGAACCTTTGAACCTGCATGGATGGCAGGCCGTTGACGAAATGAACAGGGCGCTCGCCGGTGAAGAACACTCAGGCTATGTAGTCCCAGTCCACCTGTTCACGCCAAACAACATCATGGAAGATGGTGGCGCTGACCTTTCTTACGACCCTGGTAATGGCTACCGCGATATCTACCGTGATATCTGGGGCGTGAATTAACACCTCGGCGTTCTCGATTGGATGCTCGAGAGCGCCATTTCAGGATCGATTGCACCGCATTCGATCCCCAGGCTGCCGGATGCGGCTGACTCCCTCCGCATCCGGCAGCTTCCCGTCAACGAACTGAGATCTTAAAAACTGCCATCTTTGAGATATTGGTCGGCCAAAGGAGAACCTATGCTATTTGATCTTAGAAAGTACCGAACTCGCCCGGGAACACTGCAAAAGCAATTGGCACTCTATTCGGAAATGGGATTCGAGGCTCAAAAACGTCACCTAGGCGCTCCTTTGTTCTATGGTGCAGTCGAAACAGGTGATGTGAATTCTTATGTCCATATTTGGAAATATGAGAGTGCGGCGGATCGCGAGAAGCGACGACAGGCGCTTTATCAGGATGCCGATTGGCTCGCTTATCGCGAGGCGGGCGCGGAGCTTGGCTATCAGATTGAACAGCTCAACACGCTCCTAAAACCGGCTGCATTCTGGATTCCAGGAGATGAATAATGAAGCGTCAAACCGTTAAGACTGCCGAGTTGGTATGGGGGCAGAATGGCGCGCTTTTCGAAGTGTTTCTCGAGCCGACTTGCCCGTTTTCTGCCTTGGCATTTGGAAAACTTCCAGCTTTGCGTCGGCAACTTGGGGAGGACGGCTATGTCCTAAAGATCTGGCTGCAGTCGCAACCGTGGCATCTTTTTTCAGGTATTATTTGTCGCGCGATTCTTGCGGCGTCTACAGGCCCGGGTGGTAAAAGAGATGCCTGGGCGGTCATGGAGGCTATCTTTGAGCATCGCGAACAGTTTGAGTTCGAGCATCATTGCTCTGGCCCTAACTTGGACGTGACACCGAGCACATTGCTAAAACGGATAGAAACTGTGAGTGGAGTATCGGTGAAAGAGGCCTTTGGTCAAAAGGATCTGGATCGTGACCTCAAGCGTCATGTTAAGTATGCGCGCCAAAACGGCATTCACGCGTCACCAACCTTCATGGTCAACGGTATCATCGAACCCGGGCTCGGCAGCCGCGACCCAATTGAGAACTGGATGGCGGCACTGACCAAAGCATGATGGGCTGGCGGTTTAAACGAACCGTCAGCGATATCATCGGTTTACTTGCTTGCAATATAGGGTGCCGAAACATAGGGTGGATAGTTTGAGTATCCCACTTCGGTTCCACCAAACAGCGTATCTGGGTCAAATTCAGCTAGAGGCAAGTTTTCGGCGAACCGTCGTGGTAGGTCTGGGTTGGCAATAAAGGGACGACCATAGGCCACGATGTCGGCAAACCCCTCGCATATAATCTGCTCACCTCGTTCCTGTGTGTATTTTCCGGCAACGATAATTTTCCCGGAAAAGGCCTCGCGAAGGTCGTGGCGGAAATTCCTTGGTATAGTTGGAGCGTCGTCCCAATCTGCCTCCGATAAGTGAATATAGGCGATCCCGAGATCGTCCAGAGATTTGGCAGCTTTCAAGATTACTTCGATGATCTCAGTGTCGGCCATGTTGCGCTGTGTGATGTAAGGCGACAGGCGGATGCCAGTCTTCTCGGCCCCGATTTCATTCACAACAGCCTCGGTAACCTCGTTGAGGAAGCGGATACGGTTTTCCTGTGACCCGCCATATTCATCAGTGCGTTGGTTCGAGGATCGGCGCAGGAACTCATCGATCAGATAACCATTTGCCCCGTGGATTTCTACGCCGTCAAAGCCGGCCGACATTGCATTGGCTGCTCCCTTCCGGAAATCTTGAATGACACCTCGGATTTCGGCTTTAGACAGTGCGCGCGGAATAGGGCAGTTCACCATTCCGCCTTCACCAGTAGCAGGATCGACAATCCAAACCTGTGCATCAGGGGAGAGTGCGGACGGGGCAACCGGCTTGCCATCTTCGTGGAAACTCTCGTGGCTCATTCGACCGACATGCCAAAGCTGCAGAAATATGCGCCCTCCGGCATCATGGACTGCATCGGTAATAAGCTTCCAGCCCTTGATCTGATCTCCTGTGAAGATGCCAGGCGTGAAAGAATAGCCTTGCCCCTGGCTCGAAATCTGAGTGGCCTCGGAGATGATCAACCCTGCGCTGGCGCGTTGAGCGTAGTAATCCGCCATCATCGCATTTGGAACATCTCCCGGCTGACTGGTGCGAGCACGTGTCATCGGCGCGACGGCGATCCGGTTCGGGATATTTAGGCCACCTAGTTGCAGCGGTTCAAACAGATTGTGGTTCATATCAAGGGTCCTTCTTTAGCCTTTAGTTGAAAGGCACACTTCGGATGCACCAACACTCAGAACAGATATTTGTTCTTTTAAGAAAAATTGTTAATACTTAGATTTAGATAAAACCTTTTAGGAATGCCAAATAATATGATTGAAAAAATATCTGACCTAAAACTGTTCAAAAGGATCGCAGAGTTGGGGTCACTCAGCGCAGCCGCTGGAGATTTGGGAATTTCGCCGGGATCCGCTTCACTACGTCTGTCCGCAATGGAAACTGCCGTAGGCGCTACACTCTTTCGGAGAACCACCCGCCAGATGCACTTGACCCAGGCCGGCGAAGACTTTTTGGAAGTGTCCCTCAACATACTGAATGATCTTGCAAATTTTGACGAGAAGATCACTCATGAGAGGCGACAGCTTTCCGGACAGGTCAAAGTCACTGCACCTGTTGACCTCGGTAGGAACTACATTGCACCGGCCCTCGACAGGTTCCTCACGATGAATCCTGAGATGTCGATAGATTTAGTATGCACGGACTTGGTCACTGATCTCACCGAGCGCGGTATCGATATCGCTATCCGATACGGTGCTTTGATGGATAGTAGTCTAAAGCTAAGAAGGATCTCGTCTAATAAGCGCATACCAGTTGCTTCACCTAGTTATGTTGAACTCAATGGCATGCCAAACCATCCCAAAGATCTCGCGCAACACAACTGCATGCTTCTTTCATCACTTGGCGCAAAAAATGACACTTGGACATTTGTGGAAAACTCTAAGTCGCTAAACGTGCGCGTGTCTGGCTCGCGGGCCACAAACGATGGGGAGGTTTTGCGCCGATGGGCCACAGAGGGAAAAGGCATTGCATTAAAGTCTGCCTGGGATGTTGCTGACGACATCCGAAATAGCCGCCTTCTCCCGCTCCTTAGCAGTTTCTGCCCTCCAAATATCGACCTTCAAATGGTTTTTCCACCGATCGCGCGTCAACCAGCGAAGGTAAGACGCCTGTCGGATCACTTAGTCAAGGAGCTAAAGGAACTCGATAATTGCCTCGAGATGCTTGATCTCAAGCCCCATTATCCTTGAGTGGTCCTGTCACAGGATTGCTCCGTTCCTTTGACCTAGCAAGTTGCCACAATCGAGAAACTTCATGGCATCGAAACCAACACTGGTCTGCCGCGCCGAAGCAGTGCGTATGTTGACAATAGGGAAGGCCTCAAAAGACTCTTTCGAAAACGGAAATTCCACTCTCTAGGTAAATCTGTCACCTTCAATCTGCCTAAAGGCGAATGGAAATCCCCTAAATTCATTGGAGAATCTCTTGAAACCCCTAAAATTCAGCGTCATTCTTTTCACCCTCTTGTCACTTGGATCCGTACCGGCAATGGCCGGAGGGGCGAGCGGCGAAATACTCAGGCAGATTTGCTCTCAGTTTGATGAAGACGATCCGGAAAGACCGTTCTTCTGTCTTTGAAAAGCCTAAACTTACAAACTCTCCCCCGCCACTCCATGAAGGGGCGGAGATCCTAACTTGTCATTTCTTTATGGCACCCAATCCCCAAAGAGTGACGTTTTGCCGATAGAAGTTGGTGAGTGAACTTCACTCACCTGACGCTGAAGAATTCGGATAACCTGCTTCCGGTTCGCCTATCCAATCAGAGACACTTTCATTGTGTTGGGCGATCCAAGCCCGAGCAACGTCTCGAGGCGAAGCATCTCCGTTTCTTATGCTGTGATCCAATTTGGAGACTTCCGTGTTCCCAATTGTCATATTGTCAATCAGTCTAAATCCGCCGGTGCTGATCTTGTGATGAGCATCCTTCCTAAGTATGAGTGTGGCGCTGTCCTCTCCTCCGAGTAGCCCTTTGGGGTCATCCAGCTCTCGAAGGGCATAACTTTGGTGAAGCCATTGCGGGTGCCAAAGCGGAATAATCGCAAACTCGCCCGCTTTTTCGGCGTCAATATAGGCGTATGCGCAGTCTTCCAGCGAGCCGTTTTCAAAGTGAAAGCCCTGATGCTTCAACTCGTATTCGTCAATCATCTGACGAGAAAAACGGCTTATCCCTGCTCCAGGATTGATGCCCTGAATGCGTTTTCGAAAGAGCTTGGCGACTTCAGGCTTTGTAAGGTCAACCACCGACTGAATGTGACTGGGCGCGCGCTCAGAGATGCCCCAAATACAATAAGGGTTGTATATGACCGCATGCTTGGAAAGCTGATCCTCAAAAGGTGTGATATATTTCTCGTGGCTCGCTGGTAGCCAAGCAGAAATCAGGAGATCGATTTCTCCCTTCCCAAGCATTTCATACAATTCTTCATGCGGGGCCTGCTTTATTACGATATCGTGCCCCAACCGCTCAAGGAGTTCGCAAACTACTGCGGAAGTAGCGATGTGAAAACTTAGAGCGATTTGCCCAACTACTAAGGGTTCAGTCATTTGATTTGGCCCTCAAATATTCCAGAGTCTACGCGTTCGAAGTGAAGCGCCGATGGCCAATTAGCAATTCGGAAATTCCGGAAAACAGTCTTTTTCTGCGCCAAAGAATGACGCAGGCCAGAGCCCTCTTCCTTCGAGATCAATAGATGATTGAGATCTTGCCGATTGTAGCGCCCGTTTCGATGGATTGATGCGCGGCCTTGAAAGTTGCAGCGCTCAACCCAGAAAACTCCTGTGTAACGGTTGGCCGCAGCTTGCCTGTATCAGCGAGGTCCGCAATTTGAGAAAGTATCTCTCCTTGGCGCGACAAATCGGACGTGCTGAACAAGGATCTCGTGAACATAAGTTCCCATACGAAAGTCACAGACTTGCCCTGAAGTTTTGAAAGCTCAACACCTCCATCAAACTCAACAATGGCACCGATTGTACCCTGCGGCGCAATGAGGTCCGCCATGGCATCCCAATGCCCTTTGGTGTTTGCCGCGTTGAAAATGTAATCTACATTCTCGAACCCAAGATCGCGCACGGATGACACCAGATCGCGATGATCAGCTACATGATCCGCGCCCATGCGCTGAACCCAGTCGCGGGTTTCCGGGCGTGAAGCCGTTGCGATTACCGTCATATCCGTCAGGGTTCTTGCAAGTTGGATCATGGTTGAGCCAACGCCTCCCGCTCCGCCGATGATCAGCAGCGAGCCGCTCTGACCTTTTGAAAGCTTCATGCGATCAAACAGAGCTTCATATGCCGTCAAAGATACTAGAGGTAGTGCTGCGGCCTCTGCATTTGTCAGGGTTTGCGGAGCTTTTGCGGCAATCCTGGCATCCACTGCCTGATACTCTGCATAGGAGCCATCGCGGGTGACATCTCCTGCGTAAAACACGCGATCTCCAAGCGCAAAGCCTGTTACCGCCGAGCCCATTGCTTCAATGTTTCCTACTGCGTCATATCCGAGGATCCGCGGGGTTTCCCTGTCTTGATCCTGCGCCGTTCGAATGCGGATTTTGGCATCTGCGGGGTTCGCGGAAACTGCATTAATCCGCACAATCAAATCGTGATCAAGTGGTTCGGGTTTGGGTATTTGGTACTCTTTGAGTGAAGCAGGGTGATCGATAGGGTGAGAGCGAGTAAATCCGACGGCTTTCATTTGGTGTCCTTTTCGTTGCTGTTTTGGATGTAGGCAACGTTCAACAAAGGATAATCTCGGAGGAGCCCAAGTCAGATTTTGGGTTTATGAAACAATTGTTCCAAGGCCGGTTTTGCGAAACCGTTCCTCAAGAAAGCTGGTAAATACCTGTACTCTTGGTGGAGTGGTCCGGCTGGCCGGGCGGACTGCCCATACCTGCCATTCTGGTGAAACGGTATGACTGGGCAAGACACGTATCAGCCGCCGGGTCTTTAGGTGGTCTGATATGTCCCAGACAGATTTAAGCCCGATCCCTATCCCCTGAAGTGTAGTATCGGTCACTGCCTCGCCAAAGTTTGTGGTGAAGTTTCCGCCGACACGTACTTCTGTAATGTTCCCTGCCTCATCCTTGAGTGCCCAGTTTCGCGTTTCGCCAAGCACAATACAGCGATGCGATTTCAGGTCCGAGGGTTGCTGTGGAACGCCGAACTTCTCCAGATAATCCGGCGAGGCGACAAGCAGCCGAGGATTGGGCGCAAGCTTGCGGGCCAACAGCGTTGATGAGTTCAGCATCCCTACCCGGATTGCCAGATCATACCCTTGCTCCACGATGTCGATGATGGAATCATTTAGGTCGAGCTTCAGAGTGACATCTGGAAATTGCTTAAGGAATTCGCCGATATGTGGAACAATCTGTGAGCGCCCAAAAGAGGCCGAAGTAGTCACGCGCAATTCACCTGCAACCTGTCCTTTGACAGTGGAAACCGCTGCTCTTGCTTCTTCGACGCTATCGAGAACCCTTTGCGCATGTTCCAGAAATAGCTCTCCGTCCGGCGTAAGAGACACTGCGCGGGTTGTCCGGTTGAGGAGCTTGGTTCCCAGATCCGCTTCGAGCATCTGGATGCGCTGGGTCGTCGCCGTTGGCGATAGCCGGAACTCTTCACCCGCTCGCCCGAGGGCTCCAAGAGCGGCCACTCGGACGAAAAGTTCCAGCGATTTCAAGTCAAAGGTCATTCTTTGAGTGAGCCAAACAAAGTAGGCAAAATCAATCGCTTTCTTTGCGGTAGCGGCATGGTCTCAAACGGTCAGAATGATTTTTCCGACAAAGCCGCCCTGTTCAGCGAACTCATGCGCGGCCGCAATCTGCTCCAGAGGGAATGATCGCTCGACCTTGAGTTTTAGTGCTCCAGTCTGAAGACATGCATTTATATCCTCAATCGCATCCTGTTGCGCTTGGGCGGGGATTGCATAGACAAACACGAACCTGACGACCGCATTTGTTACCAGAAGGGAACGATAGGGCAGGGGAGCGGCAGGATCACTGGTAGCATAATGCGCAATGACACCACCCTGTTTGAGGTAGAGATGGGCCTCTTTCATCGTATCGGATAAGGCCACATCGACAATCCGGTCAATTCTCTTTCCGCCAGTGATGGTTAGGACCGCAGCGGGAAGGTTTTCTTCCCGGTAATTGATGATGTAGTCTGCCCCGGCTTGGCGTGCGATCTCTGCTTTTTCGGGGCCGCTGACAGTGGTGATCACCCGTGCGCCGGCCCATTTCGCCAGGGCGATGGCGCATTGACCAACGGCACCGGCCCCTCCAGTGACCAGAACCCACTGGCCTTTGACCGACCCGTCCGCCATCAGAGCGCGATGAGCGGTCATCGCAGGCACGCCCAGACAAGCACCCTGTTCGAAGGAGATACCATCGGGCAGCAGGGCCGCAAGTTCGGCTTTGACCACGATCTGCTCCGCGGCGGTGCCCCTGTTGCCTTGGGCTAGGCCGTCTTCGGTACGATTCACATTGAACAGCCAGACGCGCTGGCCGATTTGGTCGGAGGAAATCCCCTTGCCCACAGCCTCAATAGTGCCAGCACCATCTGAATGAGGGGTCACATCGCCATCAGGCAACGGGCCCTGAGCGCCCGAGCGGACCTTATAGTCTGACGGATTGATTCCGCTGGCGTGAATACGCACGCGTACTTCGCCTGACCCAGGTTCAGGCACGGCTCCGTTTGTGATGCGGAAACTGTCTTTCGCGGCTCCTTGGCCAATAGCGGATATGGATTTCATGTGTGTGTCTACTTCCTAAAAAGGGGTCCGCACGGTTATCCGCGCGGGCAAGATTGGGGAGAGGTGTCAGTGTCCGATACGCCCTAGTGCCTCAGGGCGGAAACGGTAGATCAGATAAGGCGCTTCGTTCTTTGCCTCACCATCGTTGAACAGAGCGGCTTTGGATATCTGGGCTGCAGAAACATACATGTAGCCGTCCAACGCATAGCTTACGCCATCGGGCCAGGACAGATCCTCTGCCACGGCGTAGCGGCGGTATTTCCGGCTGTCTGCCGGGATGATCCCGACAGCGTTGGTTTCCACCTCGGTCAGATAGAGGTTTCCAGCCTGGTCGATCGACAGACCACCGTTGTTGGGCTTGTCGGCATGGCGTTCGACCCGCGCGCCGAGCTCAGTCTCAGTCAGGGTTTCATTCAGAAGATCGGCAAAACGGATGCGATAGATGGCGGAGCCGTTAAGTGGACCGTAATACAACCATTCGAATTCCGTATCCGCAGCGATACCGTCTGCACCCACCTTGATCACGGCCTGCCCGCCATTGCCATTCGGGACGGTCAGCGGCTTGCCATCGATTACGATCGCTACATCCTCGGGCAAGGTCGACACGTGACCTTGCAAAACGCGCCGCGTGGCGCCGGTCTTCATGTCGACGATGACCAATGCCGCCGTCGATCCGTCGCCGCCCGGCCCGATGCCTTCGTCGGCGATGACAAACACGCCATCCTTGTGATTGACGACAAAATCGTTGTGCTGGCTTTCGGGGCGCGAGGCCGGGGCAGGAATGTAATAGATCCGTTCCAGTCGATCCTCCCAGGTGTTCCAGCCGACCAGCTTGGGTGTCAGCCCGGTGCGCTGACCCATGTCGAGAATCCAGACGATCCCGTTTTCATCGCCGCGAAGACCCAGTACGCTGTCGAAGTAGCGGTCGGTTCCATCCCGTGGTGTGTTCCATTCGGTGTTGGGAAACGGGGCAAATGATTTGCCGTCTTCGCCCAGTTCGGCCACCCGGATTTCAGGCGAAAAGAACGGGTGGTGCCTATAGATGATCCGATTATACGGCGTGAATGTGATATTGCCGACAGATTGCGGGAGTTCGGCAACGATCTCAGCAGTTTGCGGGGTTTCGCTCCAGGCAGGAAAGGCGATGGCCGCACTCATGTGGAGCGAGGTGACAAGATGTTTCATGGGATCTTCTCTTCTTGGATTCAGCTAATTCGGGCCAGCCGGAGCGGGCGTCCGTTGAGCGCTAGTTCCGCCGCTCGCATGATCGCATCGGCGTCGATGCGGTGAGCGCGGTACAGATCTGCAATTGATCCGCTCTGCCCAAAATGCTCGACTCCAAGAGGGCGAACCCGCTGGCCCAAGACCGACCCAAGCCAGGACAAGGCGAGGGGATGTCCATCCGTGACCGTGACGATGGCTGCATCTCTGCTGACCTCGGACAACAGTATTTCGATATGGGATTGCGCATTCGGATGCCCCAGGGCGCGAGCTCGATCAGCGGCGTGCCACCCCGCGTTAAGCCGGTCCGCCGATGTGATAGCCAGGACCCCGATGTCGCGCTGATCCTGTCCAATTCGCCCGGCAGCAGCAATCGCTTCGGCTGCTACCACACCGGTATAGGCGATCACGAGGCCGCAACCCGGACCCGGCTTGCGCAGCCAGTAACCGCCATTGACGATGTCGCGCCTAAGCCTGTCATCCAATGTGCGTGTCGGCTGTTCCAGCTTGTGGGTGGACAGGCGCAGATAGACCGATCCGCCGGTCTCATCGCGCAGCCAGTCGCTGGGTTCGAGGGCCTCTTCTCCATCACGCTGCAAATAGTCGAATGACCATTCAAGAATGCATCTAAGCTCGTCCACGAAGGCAGGTTCGAAACTGGCCAGGCCATCTTGCGATATGCCGATCAGCGGTGTTCCGATGGATTGATGCGCGCCGCCCTCGGGCGCTAGGGTGATGCCGGATGGCGTCGCGGCCACGATGAATCGGGCATCCTGGTAACAGGCATAGTTCAACGCATCCTTGCCGCGTTCGATGAAGGGGTCATATAGCGTTCCTATAGGAATAAGCCGCTCGCCGAACAGCGCGTGCGACAGTCCTGCTGCACCGAGCAGGGTAAAGAGATTCATCTCGGCAATGCCCAGCTCGATATGCGCGCCTTCAGGCGATGCAGCCCATTTCTGCATCGATGCAATGCCCCGATCCCGAAACTCGTCCGCAATCGGGGTCTTGGCAAAAACCCCCTTACGGTTCACCCATCCAGCCAGCCCCGTTGAGGTTGCCACATCCGGTGCCATCGTCAGAATGCGATCTGTTAGAGGGGATGAGCCGCGCGAGAGATCGTCCAGCAGCTTGCCGAACCCTTCCTGTGTCGACAGAGCGGCTTTTGCCAATACAGGCGTTAGATCCGGCACATTGATACGCGCGGCGGTGTAACGCCGACAACCTTGCGCGATGAAGGGCACCTGATTCAGGAATGCGGCGTATTCGGCGGCGGGGCGGGGTAGACCCTCGAAAAGGTCCCATTCATGGCCGGTGCGAATTTGATGCGCATCACGCAAGATTCCCAACTGGGCGCTGTTGATCTGGCCCGAGTGGTTATCCTTGTGACCCGCAAGAGGCAGACCATAGCCCTTGACTGCGTAAAGGATGAAGCAAACGGGGCGATCGTGGTCGATTGAAGCAATAGTCTGCATCAAGCTGCGCTGGTCGTGACCACCCAGGTTGGTCATGAGCCTAGCCAGTTCGACATCCGTGCGACTCTCAATCAGGCGGCTTACATCGCCTTGATCGCCGAGATCGTTCAGCAGTTGTTCGCGCCAGGCGGCCCCGCCGGAAAAAGTCAGCGCCGCATAGGTCTGGTTGGAACAGCCATCTATCCAGTCGCGCAACTGTTCACCCCCAGGTTCGGCGAACGCTGCCTCTAGAAGCGATCCGTACTTGAGCTCGACCACCTCCCAGCCCATCGAAGAGAAAACGTCGCGAAAGAACACGTTCTGCGCATCTTTCGTGACGGCATCAAGGCTTTGCCGATTGTAGTCGATGAACCACCAGCAATTGCGAAGATCGTGTTTCTTGCCCTCAAGCAGCGCCTCGTAGAGGTTGCCTTCGTCCAATTCGGCATCGCCGAGTATGGAGATCATGCGCCCGGGACCCCGCTTGCCCCAACCCTTGGTGGCAATATAGTCCTGCACCATTGCGGAAAACACTGCCATCGCCCCTCCTAGGCCGACCGAACCTGTGGAAAAGTCCACGTCATCGGCATCCTTCGTACGAGAGGGGTAAGATTGCGCGCCGCCGAAACCACGGAAGCATTCGAGGTTTTCGCGGTCTGCCGCCCGAGAAGGTACTGCCAGGCATGAAAGATCGGAGAAGCGTGCGGTTTGACGGCGACCCGGTCCTCGGGCTGCAGCACCGCGCCATAGAGTACCGCCATAAGGGTCGAAAGCGAAGCCGACGACGCCTGATGACCACCCACCTTGAGCAAATCTGATTTCGGGCGGATAGAGTTGGCGTGGTGTATCGTCCATGTCGATAGCCAGAGTGCTTTCTTCTCGAGGTCTTCAAGAACGGTGGAGCGTGCGCGATGGTCCGACATCAGGTTTTCCTCATTTGTCGGGATAGCCTATGCGCTCGTTTCGGCTAAATAATCAGATCAGCTGCGAAATCTATTTTTGGAAATGGCAAATAAAGGCCGACCGAGGAGCCTCGGTCGACCCTGATCCGATCTATTGTGTCTGCTATTCCTCGCGTGGGCCAGCGATCACATCCAGTGTTGCGGTAGCGATAGCATTGCTGTTGTAGAAAAACCCGGCCAGTGCAGCCGAGGCGTTTTCAGGCAGATCAAGATGGTCTGTCGAGAGCGCATATACGGTGTAGGTATAAGTATGTGTCCGCCCGACTGGCGGACAAGGGCCGAAGAAACCGGGCTGGTTGAGGTCAGTGTTGTTTTCAACCGTTGCCGCTGGGAGGTTCGCGCTGATTCCGGTTTCATCAGCGGGAATGTTGTAGGCGCTCCAGTGCCAGAAACCACTGCCGGTGGGGGCATCGTTGTCATAGAAAGTGACCGCAAAGCTTTTTGTGCCTTCAGGCACATCGGTCCAGGCCAACTCTGGGCGGGTGTTTTCCCCGGTGCAGCCGAAACTGTTCCAATAATACTCGGCGGGGATCGTCTGACCCGCCTGTAAATCAGGGCTTGTTAGAGTAAAAGTGTCCTGTGCTTGGGCGGTGCCTGTTGAAAGGGTGATTGTCAGGGCGGAGATCAGAATATTGAGGCGCATGGCGACGGTCTTCCTGTGTTGAATTGAGATCCCTGACATAACGCGTATGGATTCCGAAAAATCATGTGGTTCTCAAATGCAGATTTTGATCAGGCCAAACAAAAAAGCTTCTTGATGCCCAATTGTTTGGCCGCGAAATTATCTCCAGAGCTAGTAGATGCGCGGGGGGTTCACCGGAACATCATCCTGTTCTAAAGTGTATTTTGCTATTTCATCTTTGCGCATGAAAACCACGCCTTCATGTTGTTTGGCATAGTTCAGGAACCGATCCAGCGCACCCACAATCCCTGGGGCGCCACCGATGCGATCATGTGTGCTGATGGACATCATGCGCCGCCGCGCTGCTCCTTCGGCATACAAAACATCAAATTCGTCTTTCAGTTCTCGTTCAAAGTTTGATGCTGTCATGGCCTGGGATGAAAACCGTCCGATGTCGTTGCAGCGCAGCGTGTATGGCACTACAACAAGTGGCTTGTCCTGCACCATGGTCAACGCAGGTTCGTCGCGGGACAAATCGTCTGTGTGGTACAGAAATCCCAGTTCTTGCAGGATGTCGAATGTCGCGCGTGTCTGGCGCATCCAGAAAGCATTAAAGCCGATGGGGCGCTGACCAGTTATCCGCTCAACAACCTCAATGTTCTTTTCATATGAGGCGCGCTCCTCGTCGGGTGTCATCCCAAATTGAGGGGTCCAGTTGTACCCGTGCGCTGCGGCTTCGTGCCCCCGGGCCACCAGTTCTTTGGCCAGATCCGGTCTACGTTCAACCGCTTGCCCGACCATATGAGAGGTCACTTTAACCCCATGGCGATCCCATAGATCAAGCAGCCGGGGAATGCCCTCGTTCATCCCATACCCGTACCACGTGGGTGTGATAGTATCCACCAATCCTGCCTCCATCGGCGGAAATGGCCCCTCGGCATCTGCCCCCTGTGCACCGGCCTCAAACTGCATCGAAATCGAGATGGCTAGTCTCGCTCCATCTGGCCAGAATCCGGTGCCATTTTGATGTTCGTCCTTCATAACCCTCTTCCTGTGTTCGGATAGATTTGAAATTTCCGGTAGAGACTAGAGGTCAAGCACAGACAAACAATTCCAAACGCCTGAATTCATTATTTGGCTTTGTTAACGAAATCCGGGTGGTGTTAAGGGCACCTGCACCTGCAAATCACAGCAGTTGGGAATGGCTATACAGAAATATCGACTGCGCTTGCCGCTGGGGAGCGGCACCCAAGTAACGCCCGGAACAAACCTGATCGATAGTGAAACGAGTTACTTCAACGCTATCTTGTGAGAACGGCCAGCTCCTGCTCGTTTACGTGGTCGGGGGCCAAACGCTAATAGACTCTGGGCTGAAAGGCTGGTTCCAAACAGCGAAGCTCCGGCGTGACATGTGCGACAGCTGAAACGGTGTCTCACGTCATAGCCGATGGGTCCAAAACTCTGACGACGGACAGGTTGCAGAGGCGTGTTGTTTAACTTGAAGAAAATCCGGCCCAAATGATTTTGTGGCTAAGCAAACTGCGTCAAGTAAGAGGTATATAGTGCCTTAGGCCTATGAACTTTCATGCCTAACCCTAGACCAGATTGCGTAAGATCGCGAAGCAAAACAAAAAATCACGGTTCGTTCTTGTTTCATAGCTAGAACATGTCTGTTGCGGCGAGGGCGATTGAGGAAGATAGTTTCACTCGGAACACGCCTCTCATCAACGCGAGGTTTCTCATGGGGCTTCGGAAAGTCAAGTTTCGGACGCACCACCCGCGCGTCCTTCAGCCAGAAGAAACCATCATGGTCACCGCTCGTTTTCGAACCGTGACTCACACCGACCAACAGAGATCATCGGGTCCTGACTCTAGCGAACAACGTGAACGGCGCATTGAGCATGACGAACGACGCGCGCTGCAGTGGTGCCAATCAGCAAATCCTTCATTCCAGGTCTGTGACTGGCGATGACAATACAGTCTTTGTCGTTTGATTGCGCAAAATCCAGGATGCCTCGTGCGGGATGTCCCTCTACGACGACCACTTTTGCATTCTCGATATCCTTAACCAAGGGTGACAAACTCTCGATTACAGAATGTCGAGCGGTTTCAAGATGATCGTCAGGCAGTAAATCGCTGGCGTACTGAGGCAGGTACTCCAGAACGTGTAAGACCGTTATCGAACCACCACTTTCACAAAGTGCACGTGCGATCGTTATTGCCTCAGCAGCGTCTCGGTCAGCCTCAAAAGACAAAGGGACAAGGATATTTCGGTACATTTATTGCTCCATATGAAAATATGTACGCCGATGTCATCGCACAAAGAAACGTCAGACTCCATAAAAAACGTTTTTGCGCAGATTGTTGTGCCTGCTCTGCCTTCTGGATGATTCAAGGAGGCGGTAATATAATTTCTATAATTGATAGTTACTTTTCCTCGCGCTCACCCTTCTGTAAGTTCAGCGGCGGGTTTTAAAAGGCAGGCTGGTGGCGCGAGAGGCGAATGACGCCTTTGTTGATCCAAGTTGGTTGCTGCGTAGCAGGGTCTATCCAGTTGACTTCATCCGATTTCGATAAGCAGGGTTGCGTAGATTGCATGTGCCAAAATGCTGAGAGCCATTTTGGGGAGCATTTACCTGCAAGGCGGCCGAACTGCACCCACCAGCTCCCATTGAGAGTGGCAAAGGTGCAAAACCGGCTTATTCGGCTAGGAGGAATAGTTCTTTTGAATGAGCTTGCACCAAGTCGGAGGCGCGTTTTGATGCCTCTTTCACCTGTTCAATACTGACTTTCTCGTCAAAAACCAGCCCTGATAGCGAGGAGGACAGCATCGAAATACCGATGGCTGCCAGCGCCATGCCATCTTTGCCAAAGATCGGGGCACCAATACAACAAATCTGCGGATCGCCCTCACAGTTATCGAAAGCAATTCCCGTCTTTTTCACATTCGCCAATTCGCGCTTAAGAGCTGACATTGTGGTGATGGTGTTTTCGGTGTGTGGGGTGAATTTCAGCGACTTTAGAAGCGCGTTCTGTTCAAATTTTGGAACGTTTGCGAGTAAGGATTTACCAACCGCACTGCAAAAGAGCTCGTCAGCATCACCTGGCGCTTGTCTGATCGTGACTTTGGCGTTCGAGCCGATCGCCACTTCAGCAAGGATTGCATGGTTGTCCTGACGAATGGCGGTATGTGCGATACGTCCAGTGGTTTCGGCAAGCTCGACAACGATGGGATGCAACAACTTCACCATGCGATCCGTTGTCGAGAAGCTTCTAGCAAGCGCTTGCACCTTATCGCCCGGTCCATACGCCTTCCCGATTGAGAGCCGCGAAACATAACCAAGTTGTTCAAGCGTTTTCAGGATGCGGTGGGCGCTGGCCATATCAAGCTCGAACGCTTCTGAAACGTCTTTTAGGCGAACTGCGCGTTGGCTAAAAGCAATGAATTCAAATACGTCCAACCCACGCGCGAGCGATTGAGCGGGAAAAGATTTGGCGACTCGCTTACTCATGCGTGTTGGAATCCTTGTCAGTGTTCGTTCAGTACTTCAGATTACCAATCTTTGGCACTGAGCTCGGCTCGGTTGGGTGAGTTATAGTTCAGAAAGCGCTGTCCCAAAAGCCTCCTAGGTTCAGGGCCTTGCTGTCTCGGGACCTTATCAAAGTCGAGCGGTGTGCTTGGTTGCCTTTCCCCAGATCGCTCGCGGGCTTTTTTTGTGGAAGTTTTCTGTGCTGGTCTGTCTATCGGGAGGCTTGTGAAAGAAGGAGCGCCATAGGTCGCGCTCCTTCAATGTCAGCCACCATACATCAGATTTGGCAAGAACAATGACAGCGCAGGTATCGCAAAGATTATCGCAAGAACGATGACTTCGACCTGAAGGAACCACCAGATCCCTCGGTAAATCTCTCCAAAACTGAAGTTCGGCGCGACACTTTTTAGAACAAACGCGTTAAGTCCAACAGGTGGGGTGATGAGCCCGATTTCCAGTGCCTTTGTGACCAAAACACCAATCCAAATCGCGTCAAATCCGAGTGCAGTTAACGCTGGCAGAAAGATTGGCACTGTGAGGAACATCACTGAAATCGGGTCTATGAACAAACCGAGGATCAGCATCAAGACCAAGTACATGATCATCAGGACCTGCGGGTGAACATCTAAGCCAACAATTGTTTCTGTGATCGCTGCGGATGTTCCACTGACCGCTAGAAAAGAGGTGAAGATCAACGCGCCGACCATGATGATAAAAATCACCGATGTTGTTTTTGCGGTCTCCAGGAAAACGTTTCCCAACACCTTGAACGAGAGGCGCCGACGAAACAAAGCTATCAAAAAGGCACCAGCTGCTCCCATTGCCCCAGCTTCAGTCGGCGTGAAGATCCCAGCATAAATTCCTCCGATGACAAGAAGCGCAAGAAGTACCGCAGCCCAAATGCTCCTAACGGCGTCAATTTTTTCTGCTGTAGTTGCTTTTGGAAGAGGTGGTGCCAATTCAGGATTTCTAAGGACCCTCAAGTAGATCATCACGCCGAAAGCGAAAGCGGTTAGCAACCCTGGTACAATCCCGGCAATGAATAACCTAGGGATCGACTCTTGAGCAATAATGCCAAAAACGATGAGCACGACACTGGGTGGTATCATGCCCGCTAGAGTGCCAACCGTTGCGATGCAGCCGGCGGCAAGGCGACGATCAATTCCAGCATTCATCATTTCGGGAAGTGCTACCTTGCCGAAAATTGCTGTTGTCGATGTTGTTGAGCCGGAACAGGCCGCAAATCCGACCGCTGCAACCGTTGTCGCAAGAACAAGACTCCCGCGAATGTGCCCGACGATCGCGCGTGCTGCTTTGAACATGTCATCCGTAACACCGGACGCGATTGCCATATGCCCCATCAGCAAGAAGAGCGGGACGGCACTTAAGGAATATCCCGAGCCGATATCAAATAACCGAGCGCCCAATGTTTTGAGTGCTGATTCCAGTCCTCGGGTCATGGCAAAACCAATCGCGCCCATGAGCAACAACGAAAACCCTACGGGCATTCGCAAGGCCAATAGCAAACCCGCTCCCGAAACTACAAAAAGGGGGATGGCGGCATCCATATCAGACCTCTTCGATCTGCGCCTCATGGCGCTCTTCAATTAGTGAATTCCAAAAAACCAACATCACCAACTGGTTAAGGAGGCGGGCTGATAGGAAAAACAATCCGATGGGGATCATGATGCGTGCAGGCCAGGTGAGAACTGCGATGGCGCCCAGTATTGTGTCTCCCATTGCATAGTTTTCCCAAGCCGAAACGCCGGTGAACCAGGTCAAAGCTGCAAAGAAAGAAAACAAAACGTGCAACTGAAGACTCTGTATCAGTTTCCTAAGTGTGCGGGGCAGACGCGCGTAAAGCATGTCGATCGCGATATGCGCGTTTTCGCGTTGAGCAAGTGCGAGGCCAAGATAGATCACAAAAACAAAGGCAAGGCTCACGAACGAATAAGAACCGGGGACATTCCACGGCGTGAGGTAACGCACCAGGACATCGATAACGGTGATTACCATCATCACAGCGACAGCTGCGGCTGACACGTAACTCAGAACATTCTCAAACTGGCGTTGGATAACTAGCAAAGCGATGCCCTCCATTCTGGTAAGTTGGACAATAAGTGGCGACCTGCCCAAACCAGCAGGCCGCCAATCGGAGGAACAAATCAGTGGTCGCTGCCTACAAGTTGTTGGTACCGGTCCAGCAGGCCCTGACCATCGACACCAGCATCGTTCATGCCATCAATCCATACAGACCAGGAGGCTTCCCCTGCGGCTTTTAGTTGTTCGGCATCATCGAACTTGACGACGGTCACTCCGAGGTCCTTCGTCAGGGTTTCTGCCGCAGTTTCCTGCTGCACCATCATCAGTTCCATTGAACGTTCGACCATCTCCGTGTTTAATTCTTCGATGATCGCTTGAATATCTGCAGGTAGCTCGTCCCAGGCATCTTGGTTGAAAACCAAAGTCATCGGCATGTAGTACCAATCGAGGCCTTCGTACCAATATGGGAAGATGTCGCCAAAACCGAAGTCGACCATATCCGATGGCCCACCCATAGTGACAGCTTCAACCACTTTTTTTTCAGCTGCGGCGGGAAGCTCGCCGAACGGGATTGCGTAGGATGTGATACCAGCTGCCGTTAGAGCATCCGCAGACCCCCCATGGGCTCGGATTTTGATCTCGGCCAGATCTTCCATGGTCCGGACTTCGTCATAGGACATCATTTGCATCCAGATCCAAGTTCCGTTGAACATGAACTTTTGGTTCAGCGCATCAAATTCACTCTGGAATTCCTCAGATCGATAGAGTTCATCCATGACCCGATTGTGGGTGAGAACATTGTCAGAGATGAACGGCAGAATACCTACGGTCGCTCGAGGGTAGAGTCCTGGGTTGTAGACTGCCGAAACTTGCCCCACATCGAAGGAACGAGCTTTCAACCCCGTCGGCTGACCCGAAAATTTGCCCAAGGCACCGCCGAAGATGCGATTGAACTTCACGCGCCCATCTGTTCTTTTCTCCACCTCGTCCATCCAGACGCGTGCAGATTCATTCAGGCCAGCTTCACCGAACGCCGCGTGAAAAGTTAGGTTGTAGTCAGCTGCGAAAACGGAGCTGGCTGAAGTTGCAATTGCTACGCTGACGGCCGTGAGTATTTTCTTTGCTGAGATCAATTTGGACCCCCCTTTTGTTGGCAGAGCTATAAGCGCCCAAGTCTCCTCACGATGGACACGCTCTGATATTGTTGAGATTGAAGTCGCTCTTTCTGAACGACCGAGTGTTTTCGTTGTTTGCTCCTCTTTGTTTCGCTGATTGATGACTGGTGAACTTCGTCCTTCGGCCCGTAGGATTGGTTGCTTCCGAGCGATTACCTAAGGAGGTGCATTGGTCTTAAGGGTGGGGTGAGCACGCTCATATTGCTTCGGGTAAGTCAGGGAGACCCCAAGCTCCTCCGCAGCGCGCCAAGTCCATCTTGGGTCGAATAAATGGCGGCGGCCGATGGCGACCAAGTCTGCGGCACCAATTCTCAATAGCGTTTCTGCCTGAGAGCCGTTAGTTATATGGCCCACGGCAATAACTTTCGCCGTCACCTGCTGTTTGATCGCTTCTGCAAACTTGGCTTGGTAACCTGGTCCAGCGTTGATTTCTTGAAGCGGGCTTACTCCGCCACTGGATACATGGATATGATCGCAACCCAGAGCATCAAGTGCCTTTGAAAACGCAATGGAGCTTGCGATGTTCCAGCCTCCGTCGACCCAATCGGTTGCCGAAATGCGGATGCCCATGGGTTTTTCGTCAGGCCATTCAGCGCGAACCGCTTCAAAGAGCTCGAGACCAAACCGCATTCGATTTTGGAGGCTTCCACCATACTTATCTTGCCTAATGTTGGAGATCGGAGACAAAAACTGATGGATGAGATACCCGTGCGCGGCATGGAGCTCGATGGCGTCTGCACCGGCGGCATTGGCATGTTTCGCAGAATCCACGAAACTCTCGATGATGTCAGTGATTTGAGAGGCTGATAGTTCAGTCGGAATGGGGAAGCCGTCTCGAGCTGGAAGAGGCGATGGAGCAAAGGTTTCGGATCGTTGCGCTGATTCAAGTGGACCGGCACCCTCCCATAGTGGTTTATGACCCGCCTTTCGCCCTGCATGGCACAATTGCACGCAAAAACTTGCGTCCGTATTCGAGTGAATGAAATCGACAACTCGACCCAATCCACGAACTTGATCATCCGAGAAAAGGGCTAAACACGCGGGATTGTTGCGAGCATGAGGCTCGACATAGGTGCTTTCGGTAAAAACGAACCCGACACCAGACACGGCAAACTGACCTAAGTGCATTAAATGCCAGTCACCAGCAACACCGTCGACCGCGCTGAACTGCGTCATTGGCGGCAAGACCACGCGATTAGGCAGAGTAAGCCCACGCAACTCCAATGGTTCGAATAACAAAGGTGCCATGATCCGTTTCGAAACCATTATCTGGTTTCGATCTCCCCAAAGTCAGGTTCTTCGATACTCCGTTCGCATGTGCGAACGCTCCCACGGTTGGCCTCCGATGCAGCCCTCACGCATAACGTGCGGGATGTATCAGAGGCCTCCCGGGAGGTTCTCAATGAGTGGTTAGCGGTCTTCCACTTGAGCCCACAGAACAACGAGAGTTGCACAATCCAGGCACATTCCCGGATCCGAATAGATCATTCGAGAATGTCGACCCTTTGATCCAAACACTTCGTTAATGAGGTGAGATGCGCCGTTCAAAGCTTGGGGTTGTTCCGTGAAGTCAGCCGAAGCTTGGATTGATCCCTCAAGGCGGATGATCCGCTTGATCCGGCTCAACTCCCCAACCGCAGCTTTTAGCTGTGCGATCGCGTTGAGCGCAGAAATTCGAAATGACTGATACCCATCTTCCGTTGTGAGTTTCTCTCCGACCCGTCCGGAATACTTCATATCTCCATCAATCCACGGCAATTGACCTGAGGTGTAGATGATGCCGTTGGCTTCCGTCCACGGCTCGTAGTCACCAACTGCTGAAGGAACCGAAGGTAGCGTCAAACCCATCTCCAGAAGACGTTCTTCGGGTGTTTTTGTGTCATCAAGCATATTTTCCTCCCTTATAAAAATTTCAATAAAAGAAAGAAAAAAGTAAAACAAGATGTAAAAGTTAAAAGGCAGGTAAAAATTTTCTATTATAGAAATATTAAATCATGAAGTTGCAAGGGGAGAGGTGAAGCTTCCAGTCAACGAGGTTGCTCATCAAATCAATGAAAAGACAGTTTATTCCGCGTGAATGTGAGGGATCTGTTGCAAACTTTTGGCTGTTGACGAGGTCGGATGCTGCGGGTGAATGACTTTCGGTAGGATGTGTCGCAAACTTTTAGAACGGCCAGCGCCAGCGACCTGCCGGACACACTTATCTTGCGATCTCGGCAAATAGTCGAAAGCCCGACG
>NZ_JBQFUT010000015.1:0-55970 GCF_056539305.1 Ruegeria sp. BC1 | reverse complement strand
CTCGATCTCGTCGCGCTGGCGCCCCAGCTCGGATGTGATCGAGCCAAAAAGCTCAGGATCGCGGTCCGAAAGGGACTGGGTGAAAAAACCGTTTGTACGATGCGGGGCGTTCACGGGGCAAATCTCCTGTATGGCCGACGCAGTCAATCCGGCAGCGTCGGCGTTCTTTTGTTGACGTCTTCCGGGTTCAGATCACTCTGTCCCGGGGTTCGCGGCCTTCGAAAAAGTCGTTCAGGTTATCGAGAACCCGGAAACCCATTGCTTCGCGCGCTTCTTTCGTGGCGCTGCCCAGATGCGGCAGCATCACGAGGTTGTCGCATTGCAACAGGTCCGCGCTGATGCGGGGCTCGCCGTCGAACACATCCAACGCGGCACCGCCGATCATGCCGAACATCAGAGATTGCACGAGCGCGCGCTCGTCGATCACTTCGCCGCGTGCGGTGTTGATTAAAAACGCGTCGGGTTTCATCAGGTCCAACCGACGCGCATTAATCAGGTGCCGGTTTGCGGCCCCTCCGGGACAATGGAGAGACACAAAATCGCTCTGCGGTAGCAGTTCGTCGATTGTGTCCACTTGTGTCGCGTTGCACTGGGCCAGAACCTCCGGAGAGACCCGGCTGCGGTTATAAACGCGAATGTCCATGCCGAACCCGTGATGGGCGCGGCGTGCCATCTCTTGCCCGATGCGGCCATACCCAACGATCCCCAGCGTTTTGCCGCTGACCTTGGTGCCAACCAGATGCGTGGGCCGCCAGCCGGTCCAGTTGCCAGCGCGCAGCTCTCGTTCACCTTCGCCCGCCCGGCGCGCGACCATAAGCAGCAGGGTCATGGCAATGTCGGCGGTGCATTCGGACAGCACATCTGGCGTGTTGGTCACGGTCATGCCCAGATCACGCGCAGACGGCTCGCAGATGTGACTGTAGCCGACACCATAGTTGGCGATAATCTTGGTTTGCGGTCCGGGTACATCCAGTGCTTCGGCGCTCAGCGTATCAGTGACTGTGGGTAATACCGCGTCATATGTTTTCAATGCCTGCCGGATTTCGGCCGGGGACATGGGCTTGTCCCCGGTGTTCAGTACCGCGTTGTAATTCTCGGCCAGCTGCGCCTCGACGGCGGCAGGCCAGCGACGGGTGACAAGGACCGAGGGTTTGACCATCACGCGGCCTCCATCACTCGGGCAATGGTTTCGCCGATGACAGCCGGGTTCTCAGCCACGGTCACCCCGGCGGCGGACAAGATCTCGACCTTTTCGCTGGCGCTTTCACCGAAAGCCGAGATGATCGCACCTGCGTGACCCATCGTCCGGCCCTTGGGGGCGGTCAGGCCCGCGACATAAGCGACGACGGGTTTAGAAATGTGATCGCGAATATACTCTGCGGCTTCAGCTTCCTGCGGGCCGCCGATTTCACCGATCATCGCGATGACATGCGTATCCTCGTCCTCTTCAAACCGTTGCAGAATGTCCTTGAAAGAGGAGCCATTGATGGGGTCTCCTCCAATCCCGACGCTGGTCGAAACCCCGATCCCGCGCTCTTTCAACTGCGCCGCAGCCTCATAGCCCAACGTCCCCGAACGCCCGATGATCCCAACGTGGCCCGGCAGGTAGATATGCCCCGGCATGATCCCCAACAGAGCTTTGCCGGGCGAGATCGTGCCCGCGCAATTAGGTCCGGTCAGAACCATGCGCTTGTCCTTGGGATAGCGGTACATGTACCGCTTGACCCGGATCATATCCTGCGCCGGGATGCCGTCGGTGATGCAGACGCAATAGCGGATACCGGCATCTGCGGCTTCCATGATCGAATCCGCCGCAAAAGGTGGGGGAACAAATACAAGGCTTGCGTCCGCGCCAGTAGCTTCCACGGCTTGTTTCACGGTGTCGAAGACCGGCACGCCTTCAACAGTTTCACCGCCTTTCCCCGGCACGACACCGCCCACGACATTAGTGCCATAGTTCAGCATGTCCTTGGTGTGGAAGCGCGCCATGCGGCCGGTGATGCCCTGCACGATAACGCGCGAGTTACGATCGAGAAGAATGCTCATTGCACGGCCCTCATCTTGGTGCCTTGGGTTAGGTCGTTGCGCCATGCGCCCACGGCGCGTTCTGCGGCTTCCATCAGTGTCGTGGCGCGAATGACGGGCAGGCCGGACTTGGCGAGAATTTTCTGCCCTTCTTCGACGTTGGTTCCCGCCAGACGCACGACGACAGGAATGTCGATATCTAGTTCTTTCAGAGCCTGAACGACGCCTTCAGCCACCCAGTCGCAACGGTTGATACCGGCGAAGATGTTGACGAGGATCGCCTGTACATTGTCATCCGACAGAACAAGCCGGAACGCTTTGGCCACACGCTCGGGCGATGCACCACCGCCGATGTCCAGAAAATTGGCTGGTTCGCCCCCGGCCAGCTTGATCGTATCCATCGTCGCCATCGCCAGACCGGCACCATTAACGATGCAGCCGATATTGCCGTCCAGCCCGACATAAGACAGGCCCCGATCCGCCGCACGGCTTTCACGCGGGTCTTCCTGGCTTTTGTCGCGTAACTCGGCGATCTGCGGGTGACGGAACATGGCGTTGTCGTCAAAGCTCATCTTGGCGTCCAGTGCCAAAACCCGGTCGTCGCCGGTGATGACCAACGGGTTGATTTCAACCATCGTGGCATCCAGGTCGCTGAAGGCCGCGTAGCAGCCTTGCAGGGTACGGACCATCTGCTGGATCAGCTTGGGTTCCAGCCCTAGCTTGAACGCGATTTCGCGGGCCTGAAATTCCTGCAGACCAACCGCCGGTTCAACGATAGAACGCACGATGCTTTCCGGGCGGTCGGCCGAGATGTCTTCGATCTCCATCCCACCCTCGGACGAGGCAACGATCATGACCCGTTGGCTGGAGCGGTCCAGTACGAACCCCAGATAAATCTCGCGGTCGATCGGCACGGCAGACTCGACATAGACACGATAGATGCCTTTGCCTTCAGGACCGGTTTGATGCGTGACCAGCTTGCGGCCGAACAGTTCATCGCAGGCCTCGTAGATTTCATGCTCGGAGTTGCACAGCTTGACCCCACCGGCCTTGCCGCGACCACCTGCGTGAACTTGCGCCTTGACGATCCACTTGTCGCCACCCAGTTCGCGGGCCCGATAGGCCGCCTGTTCGGGGCTATAGGCCAATGCGCCGGAAGGCACATCGACACCGAAATTGGCAAGGATTTCCTTGGCCTGATATTCGTGGATATCCATCTTTTCCGCTCCTGTTTATGCAGCGATTGAAGTGCCGTAACGGCTTTCCAGCAGTGCTTCGATTGCGTCCTGATCGACCTCTCCGCCCAGTTCACGCAGGGCCTCGGCAAACAGGCGCACAATCCGGCTGACGGCTTCTCTGTTCAACTGGTTGAGTATGCCGATGCGCACCTGAACCGGCGCGCTGAGCGTTGGCCATATGCCGAAGCCACGGGCACGACAGTTCTGCACCAGCTCCATCTCACGCCCGGCCAAAGCCGGGGGCAGGTTGAGGACGACGAGGCTGGGCATGTCCGAGGTCACCTCGCATCCCATCTCGGTCACAGCGTCGCGCAGAACCTTTTCGTGGGTGCGGTATGACATTGATCGCTTTGCCAGCCCCTCCTGCAAGGTCAGGCGCAGGGATTCATGGAACGCGGCGACCGCGTAGCCGGAGTGGGTCCGGTGATATGTGCCTTTTTCCACGTCTTGCCCGTCCACGATGCCCCAATGACGGGCCTCGAAAATCGGGTTGTGAACGTAACTATAGGTTCCCGATGTTTTCAGAGACTCGATATAAGCCTGAGTAAAGCTGACCGGGGCATAGGTCAGGGGCAGGCAGCATAGGCCCTTTTGCGGGCACGAGGCCCAACCAGCGATCCCGGGGTAATCGTCGATGGAGAACTCATCGGCCCCCAGCGACGACACCGCATCGATCAGCCCCATCGCATTGTGATGCTCGCACGCATCCGAGAACCCGCGCAGATCATTGACGCGGCCCGATCCGGTTTCCCAATGAGCCATGAATGCCCATTTGGGTTTGTGTTCAGCCAAAGCCGCCGCAACCAGTTCACCCGTCACGGGTTGCCCATGGGGAACCTCGATCACGGTGACGCTGGCGGCCTGAGGATCAAGCGGGTTTGCCGCGTGTTCGTCAGGTGTCGCCGCCTTGATCCGCAGGGTCAGCGCATCGATCCCGGAAAAAGTACCATTGGCAAAGGCCACAACCTTGTCGCCGGGCATGACAGCGGAAAACATCGCGTCCAGGGCGCTCCAGCCGGTTCCGGCAACCGCGAAGGTATAGACGTTCTGAGTGCCCCAGATTTTCCGCAACATGTGCTTGCATTCGATCATGCCTCTGAGAACATCGCCCTGCATATGATCGGCAACGCCGGCATTGGCAAAGGCGTGCAGGACGCGGGGATCGGTATTGCCCGGTCCCGGACCAGCGGCGAGAGTCTCGGGGATCTCGAGCTGGGGGAAAATCTGGAAGGTCATGGTTTGACATCCTCGTCTGTTGGTTGGGCAGCGTCGCCCGATGTGTTCGTTGCGCTCAGAAAACGCGGGCTTGCCTGATGACACAACGTAATTTACTACTGCTTTTGGATGGCTTTATGGGTGGGGAATAACCTACCCGTATTGGTAAAAATACCAAAGTATACTGAAAACTTACCTACCCGTATGGGTGGTTTTTTACAAAATCAGGGCGAAAACAGATGGTTGACACTCCGAAGGCTCCAATTGATGTCATGTTGGCTGACGGCAATCCTCTGGTCCTGTCCGCGATGTCCGAAATCTTTGAACGCGACTCGCGATTCTCACTGGTGGCGACATCAGCCACGGCCGAGGGCTTTTTGGGTGCAGTGATGCGGGTTCCGGTTCAGGTCGGTGTGGTGGACTGGAATATTCCGGTACTTGGTGCCGCCAAACTGATCGAAGTGTTGCGTGAACAGGCCAACGCACCGCGCTTTGTCGTGTATGGCGATGCAACGGCTGAGACCCCTCGATTGGCGATGCAGGCCGGGGCTGCGGGGTTTGCGGCAAGATCGGGAGAGGTTGAAGGATTGCTGAAAACCTGCGCTGACGTTGCCGCGGGAAAAATGGTTTTCCCGTTCATCGACGTTCGGAAAATGCAGCAGGACCCGATCCAAAGCCTGTCCCGCAAGGAACGCGCCATTCTGGACGCCCTGGCGCAGGGAATGTCGAACCGGGATATGTCCAGAGAGCTTCAGATTTCAACCAATACGGTCAAATTCCATCTGTCCAATATTTATGAGAAGTTGGCTGTCAAAAACAGAACCCAAGCCATAGCCTACTATTATTCGTCGCAGCATTCCGGTTGACGAAACAAATGACTGTTGACCGGCAGGCAAAGGGATCTGCAAGGACAAGGTCCATATCCAAAGCGGATCAATCTTGCGGTCAGTTTTATGAATTCAAAAGTCAGCGTTAGACAATTGCAAGCGCTTGAGGCGGTTGTCCGTCTCGGCAGTTTTACTCTGGCTGCCAAGCAACTGGGGGTTTCACAGCCGACTGTTTCCAACCTGATCTACGCGTTGGGAAAACGCTACTAGCGCCGGTTGGTGGATCGTTCGGGAAGCTCGATCAAACCCACCCCTTTGCTTGGTAAAATATTTTGTGATATCAATGCTTTGATCGCGTTGCGGGATAATATCGACTGTCAGCTGGCCTCGCTCGAGCTGTTGCCATTGTTGCATAATGGTGAGTTCGATGCTGGGTTTGTTGCTGCAAAAGATCTGCCGTCGGATCAGTCTGGGCAGAAGGTGTCGGACATGCGCATCGGGCTGGTCGTACCAACGGGTCATTCTCTGGAAGGCAAAGGTATCGCAACCTGGCAGGATGTCGAAGGGCTAAAGCTCATTCAGCTTGAGCCCTCCTCATCATCACGGCGCGTGTTTGAACCTGCGGCCCAGCTGATGCGGGCCAAACGGACGACGGTTCTGGGCCTTGGGTCGCGGGGGTCAATACGAACGCTTATCTTGTCCGGGGCTGGAATTGGAATTGGCTCTGAAAAAGAGTGCAAATGTGTTGCTCCTGTTCGATTTGTTCCGGTTCAGGACAACAACCTGATCGCCTGCCACTATTTGGTCTGTCGGCCGGCCATGCGGCATACCGCGCCGGTCAGTAACTTTTTGGGATCGCAGACGAAATGCGTACGCAAGACGAGGCCTCAACTCAAGCCGTGTAGTCACCCCCGCGGTCTGGACCAGCGCAGAATGAGGTTGGCGGCGATGGGTGCACCGATGATCACCAGCACAATCCGCGTCAGGTGGTGGGTTATGACAAACCCCAGATCGGCCCCTGAAACGATGGCCAGCACCGTCATTTCGGCCTGACCACCTGGTGCGAATGCAAGAAATGCTTCGATGGGGCGGCCAAGGCCCAAGGTAGTGACGACGGCTGTGAATGCCGCAGCCAGAACGGCAAGGACAATCACATAGGCAAACCCGGCCGCGACCACCCGCCGTAACTCGGCCAAGGTGACACCAACAAACTTGACGCCGATCGTACAGCCAATAAAGAACTGTGCCGCCAGTATCGCCTCGCGAGGGGGGCGGGTATGAATTAGATCTCCCAGTGACAAGGCTGCCGTCAGGATCATCGGGCCAAGGATCGACGCACCGAACAACCCAATTCTCTCACCGCCTTTCCAGCCGATGATTGCCGCGGCGATCATCAGAAGCAATTCGTGAACCGGCAGGCTGGTGGCGGGTGCGCCAATGGGGTTGGTCAGGTCGGCTTCGTAAAATACCGTAAGGAACAAGGGGGCGAGTGTGACGATGATCAAAACCCGGGTTCCGTGGATCAGCGACAATGTACGTGGGTCTGCCCCGGCTTCGGTGCCGAAGATGATCATGTCCTGCAATCCGCCCGGCATCGCGGCATAAAACGCGGTCTTGTCGTCAAAGCCCCAGACTTTTTTAAAGAAGGGCACGCCAACCAGGGCGATCAGGACAATAAACAACGGAACCAGCAGGATCGAGGCCGCCATCTTGGGCAGTTCGGCAAACAGGTCTGGTGTGATCGAAGCCCCGACTGCCACACCCAGAATTGTTCTGGAGGCGATTGAGATCTGGCCAAACCCCTCTAGCGGCGCATGAGCCAGAGCTGCAAGCAGGCAGGCGGTCATCGGCCCGAACAGGAATGGAAGCGGCAGGCCTAGCGCCCAGAACAGCGCCGTACCCAGCACGGCAAGGCCAAAGGTCACGCACCTCTTCATATGAAGGGAAGGTTGATTGTCTAGGTTGGGCAAAACTCGGGTTCCATCGCCATTGACTCGATGTGTATCCAAATGTATACAATTGGACGCAAGTTGCAAGCATGAGTGTGATGACCATTCTGGACGACCCGTTTCAGCCCGGCCCGCAAGGCAATTCCGCTTACCAGCAACTGCTGGAGGAAATACGAGGAGGCTCTCTGTTGCCGGGCGACCGCCTGCGCGAGATTGAGTTGTCCGAGAGGTTAGGTGTCAGTCGGACGCCGGTCCGCGAAGCAATCCGGCAACTTGAAGCAGACGGGCTTGTCACGCATGTTCCAAGGCTGGGCGCAACGGTCCGCAGTCTCGACTATGCCGAAGTGATGGAGCTGTATGAGATGCGCGCTGTGCTTGAGGGCACCGCGGCCCGATTGGCTGCAAGGGCAGCGTCGGATGTTGAACTTGGCGAACTCGACGTTCTGAACGACCGGCTGGCCGAGGCGGGTACAGGCCCGGAAGCCGTGCGCATCAACAGAATTTTTCACGCCACACTATTGGATGCGGCCAAGAACCGGTTTCTGTCGAAATCCATTTTGTCATTGCAAAAATCGTTGTTGATCCTTGGGCCGTCGCAACTGCTGGACAGTGACCGGGCCGAGGCGGCGGTGGCCGAACATCGGCGTATCATGGCAACTTTGAAATCACGTGATGGTGCGGGGGCTGAAACAGAGATGCGCACCCATATCGAGGCGGCGCAGCGCATGCGCATACGCGCGCTTCAGGAACGTAACCGTGCGCACGACCCAGGTCAGTAGGGTTTCTGGATATGGCGCTCCAAAAACAAGCTTATGATATTGTGGTTGTTGGGGGCGGGAACGCTGCGCTGTGCGCTGCCATCACGGCAGCTGAGGTTGGTGCCAAAGTTCTGATTTTGGAGGCCGCTCCCAAACCTTACCGAGGCGGGAACTCGCGCCATACTCGTAATTTTCGCTGCATGCACTCCGGTCCAACGGAGCCATTGGTCGAGTCGTATTCCGAAGCGGAGTATCTGTCTGACTTACTGAAGGTGACAGAGGGCAAGACGAATGAGCATCTGGCCCGATTGGTAATCCGCAGATCCGAAGAATGCCTGCCATGGATGGGGGAGCATGGCGTCAGATTCCAGCCGCCGCTTTCGGGGACTTTATCGCTGGCGCGGACGAACGCATTCTTCATGGGCGGCGGCAAATCTTTGGTGAACGCCTACTACCGTGTAGCTCAAGGCTTGGGGGTGGATGTCCTGTACCAAGCCGCAGTGACGCATCTTGAATTGAGCGGGGATCGGATCGAGTGGGTGGATTACACCTACAATGGCCAGTCCCATCGCATCGAGCCATCGGCGGTTATCGTCGCTGCGGGTGGGTTTCAGGCCGACACCGATTGGTTGACCCGCGCCTGGGGGCCGCCGGCGCGAAACTTTTTGATCCGGGGTACGCCCTATAATCAGGGTGTTGTTCTGGCCGATCTTTTGGATCAGGGCGTTGAAAGCGTCGGCGACCCGACCCAGTGCCACGCCGTTGCCATCGATGGGCGCGCGCCCAAATTCGATGGGGGAATCGTTACGCGTCTGGACTGCGTTCCGTTCTCGATTGTCGTGAACAAGGAAGCGGAACGGTTCTATGACGAAGGCGAAGACGTTTGGCCCAAACGCTATGCGATCTGGGGGCGGTTGATCGCGGCGCAGCCGGATCAGGTGGGCTATGCGATTATTGATGCCAAGTCTCTGAACCTGTTCATGCCGTCCGTGTTTCCGCCGGTGAAGGCGAACACTCTGGATGAGCTGGCCGACAAGTTGGGTTTGCCTGCTGACAATCTTTGCGCGACCGTTGCCGCCTTCAACGTGGCCTGCGGAGATACCAGCGGCTTTTTCCCGACCGAATTGGATGGGGTCGCGACCATTGGGCTGACGCCGCCCAAAACCAATTGGGCGCGCCCGATCAAAGAACCACCTTTCTACGGTTATTCCCTGCGCACGGGTGTGACCTTTACGTATCTTGGCCTGAACGTTGACGAGAGGGCTCAGTGTTCGACACCCAATGGGAAGGTCAGGAACCTATGGGCGGCCGGGGAAACCATGGCGGGGTCGATTTTAGGGCAGGGGTACCTTGCCGGGTTCGGTATGACGATCGGAACCGTTTTCGGCCGTATTGCAGGACGTGAGGCCGCCGCATATGCAAACTGATCTTTTGCAAGAGGCGCGCCGTCAGGCCGAAATCTGCAATGCCTGCCGTTATTGCGAGGGGTATTGTTCGGTCTTTCCCTCCCTTCACGCAGAACGTTCTTTTTCTGACGGGCATATCACGCAGCTTGCCAACCTCTGCCACAATTGCCGTGGCTGCTACTACGCCTGCCAGTACACAGCCCCTCACGAGTTTAATCTGAACTTGCCCAAGGTTCTGGCCCAAGTGAGACGTGACAGTTGGGAAAGCTATGCATGGCCGCAGTTTATGGCGCGTCAGTTTCATACACGCGGAGGTGCAGTCGCAATGGCACTGGTAATCGGATTTGCGGCTATGTTCTGGGGCGCGCGGACTATCGGTTCAAGCAGCGGGGCTGGCTTCTATGCCGTTCTGTCCCACGGCACCATGGTCGCGATCTTTGCCCCAGCTTTCCTTCTGCCGTTGTTCAGCATCGGCTTCAGCCTTAGACGGTATTGGCGTGCGGTGGGCGGCCAGCCGATCCGAAGGCGCGATATCAGCACGGCGATCCTGAACGCGAGCAGGATGAGGGATTTGGCCGCCGGTCACGGTGAAGGATGCAATTTCGAGGATGAAGACCGCTTTAGTCAGGCCCGACGGCACGTGCATCAGGCCATAATGTACGGCTTCCTTCTGTGCTTTGCCGCCACTTCGGTTGCGACAGTGATGCACTATGGTTTCGACCTGCACGCTCCGTATGGATTCTGGTCACTGCCAAAGCTGTTAGGGATCTCCGGAGGCATTTTGCTTACCGTCGGTTGCGGGGCCATGTGGCAGTTAAAGCGAAAGTCGGACCGTGACCTCGGAGATAGCGCGGCATGGGGCGGCGATATTGGATTCATACTGTTGCTCGGATTCGTCGGGTTGAGCGGTTTGGCGCTGTATGCATTGGGTTCAACTGTGTTGATGCCAGCGCTGCTGGCGCTGCATCTTGGCGCGGTCTTAACCTTTTTCTTGCTGACCCCTTTCACCAAAATGGCGCACGGCTTCTATCGCTTTGCGGCACTTGTCAGGGATGTGCAAAGAAAAAGAGGGGTCTGAGAACAAACTAGGCGCGCGTCAGAGAAATGCGCTTTAACTATTGCTCCGACAGCAGTCGGCGTTTTTCGGCCATGGCTTCGCGGCGGTTGCGTTCGATTCCCAGCCTGAAGGATTGTTCGACAAAATCTATATGATCGGTTGCTGCCTTGGCGGCACGGGCCTCGTCCCCGTCGATTACCGCCTGACCTAGTTCAATATGCTGGGCCAGCAACTGCTTTCCGGTCCCGTCAATTGTTTTCAGGAAATCGCGGTTATAGAACACACCCCGGCGTGTCAGTTCATAGATCGAGGCCATGATGTGGATCAGGGTTGCGTTCTGACTGGCGTCCACAATCGCAGAATGCAAGGCAAAGTCCGCCTCTTGCGAGGCCTTGGTATCGTTTTCCTGCCAGGCGCGCTTATTTTCGGCCAGGATTTCGGTGATCCTCGCCTTATCCGCTTTGGTCGCCCGACGCGCCGCCAGTCGCGCAGCAAAGCTTTCTTGTTCGCGGCGGTATTCCAGATAGTCGAAAAATGCAGGCTCGTGTCGCTCATACAGATCCAGCAGCGCAGGCATCATCGCCTGACCGGTCAGGGCGGCTACAAAGGTGCCCTCGCCATGTTGGGTTGCGACCAGACCGCGTTCTTCCAGAACCGAAAGCGCCTCGCGTAGTTTTGGGCGCGAGACCTTCAGCATCTCAGCGAGATCACGTTCGGACGGCAGTTTGCGCCCCTGTTTAAGGATACCTGAGGCGATCAGATCCTCGATCTGCGACACCACGGCCTCGGCCAGCGATTCGTGTCCAACTGGTTCAAAAATCGCTGTGGGGCTCATTGCGGTTCGCCTCTGCATGCAGGGAAATCGGGAATTACTGGTAAATAAATATAACCATAATCATCAAATTTTCAAGTGACAGCTGCGGGAAGGAATTCATCAGGCATAGTCATGTTTTAGAAGCATAAATCTCCTTATTTTGTATTACCGTGGCTTCTGGCTTGACGAGTCAGCGGGTGGATTGAGGAGTATGAAAACAACGATCCAATTGCCCAGTGGTAAATAAAGTTGTTGACTGGTTATTATTGGTAAAGTTAATTTACCACCGGAAAGGCGTTGGAGGAGCCTGCGCCGCAAAGTGGGACTGAGTTCCGACTAATCCTGGAGGAAAATTCATGAAAAAGACCCTGACGAGCCTCGCCGTGGCCGCCAGCCTGTTGGCCGCACCAGCTGTCGCCGCTGACAAGCTGCTATTGAAAACCCCGATTGCCTTCTCAACCGAGCTTCCGGGCCTCGGCTCGCCGATTCCGCGCGTTGCTGAGCAGCTGGATCTGATGTCGGGCGGTACGCTGAAGATGAAAGTTTACGAGCCGGGCAAGCTGGTCCCGCCGTTTGAAATTCTGGATGCCGTGTCCACGGGCAAGATCAACTCGGGCTACACCACCGCCGGCTACTGGGCTGGTAAAATCCCGGCCGCACCGCTGTTCTCGGCCGTGCCCTTTGGCCCCGAGGCGGGTGAATACATGGCATGGATGTATTACGGAAACGGCCTGAAACTGTATCAGGAGATGTACGATCAGGCGGGCTATAATGTTCACGTTCTGCCTTGCGCTATTATCGCCCCCGAAACCTCGGGCTGGTTCGCGTCCGAGATCAACTCTCCTGACGATCTGAACGGGTTGAAGATGCGCTTCTTTGGTCTGGGCGGCAAAGTGATGCAGAAACTGGGTGTTGCGACGTCACTGCTGCCGGGCGGGGAGATTTTCCCGGCGCTGGAAAAGGGTGCCATCGATGCGACTGAGTTTTCGATGCCCGCTATCGATGCGCGTCTGGGTTTCCACAAGCTTGTGAAGTTCAATTACTTCCCTGGGTGGCACCAGCAGGCGACCGTGTTCGAGTTGTTGATCAACAAAGACGTCTGGAACGACTCCACCGATCAGCACAGGGCGATCATCGAAAACGCTTGTAAGGCGTCGATGGCCGACAGCTTTGCCGAAGGCGAAGCCATTCAGCACACGGCATTGCTTGACAACGTTGAAAACAACGGTGTCACCATCAAGCAGTGGTCCCCCGAGATGCTGGATACCTTCCGCGCGACCTGGGAAGAGGTTGCCGCTGAAGAAGCCGCGAATGACGCGTTCTTCGCTCAGGTCTTGGCCGATATGGATGAGTTCCGCACTGGTTACGACCTCTGGAAGACGAACGCGTTCCTCCCCCGTCAGTAACCTCCCGTGCTGACGCAACCGGGGCGGCGGCATCCGCTGCTCCGGTTCTTATTTCCTGACCTTCGGAATTTCTAACCTTTCACTGCCCGCAATCCGGGCTGCCGAGCGAGGAATGACCATGACCAAGCAGAACAACCTCAACGATCCGGTCGAAGCCTACGAAGGCATCCTGGAGCATCCCGAAACCGACCGCCAAAAGATCGCCGTTGCGATCGATACAAGCGTCAAGGCCGTTGGCCATTTGGTGATGTGGGCGAACGTACTGCTGATGGGTGCGATTTTCGCCCAAGTCTCGCTGCGGTATCTGTTCAGCCAGAACTATCCCAAGCTGGACGAGATTCAGTGGCATTTCTACGGCATCGTGACAATGATCGGCATTTCCTATGCCCTGATCACAGACAGCCATGTGCGTGTGGACGTGTTGCATATGCAGCTGTCGCGCCGGGCGCAGCGGGTCATCGAGGTGATCGGCATTCTGACCCTGTTGACCCCGTTCATCTACCTGATGATCGACCAGGGCTATGACTATTTTTACGAAAGCTTCCGTGTCAACGAGCGATCGGACAGCCCGACCGGCTTACCCGCACGCTGGGCGTTCAAGGCGGTCATTCCGATCAGTTTCATACTTTTGGCGCTGGCCGCTCTGGCGCGGTTGATCCATGACGGGCATGCGCTGATCTACGGGCCGGAGTCCGAGCGCGAAGGCGCACCTTTGCGGCGGATTCTGCTGGTGCTGGCTGTGTTCGCTGCAGTTTGTGTCGGCCTAACCTTCCTGGTGGAAACCACCGAAGAAAAGCTTGTCATCGCGATGTTCCTGACCTTCATCGCCTTGCTGTTCACCGGCTACCCGGTCGCATGGGTGCTGGCGGGCGTGGGCGTAGCCTATTGCGGTCTTGCCTATCTGTTCGACAACGACCTGATGCTGTGGACCGGGTTGGAAAGCACCTTTACCGGGCTCGATTACCTGACACTGGGCGCTGTGGTGAACCGGGTCTACGCGACCATGTCCAACGCAGTGCTGGTCGCCCTGCCAATGTTCATCTTCATGGGGCTAATGTTGGACGAATCCGGCGTGGCCGAACGTCTGATGTCCTCGATGCAGCGTCTGTTCGGCACCGTGCGCGGAGGTCTGGCGATCACAGTGACCCTGATCGGCATCATTCTGGCGGCTTCGACCGGCATCATTGGTGCGTCAGTAGTTCTTCTAGGTGTGTTGTCATTGCCTTCGATGATGCAGCAGAAGTATCAGCCGACGCTTGCGGCTGGTGTCGTTTCGGCCTCTGGAACGCTGGGCATCCTGATCCCGCCGTCGATCATGCTGGTGATCATGGCCGACCAGATGGCGCTGTCAGTGGGCGATTTGTTCATGGCGGCAGTGTTCCCCGGTGTGATCATCGGCGGTCTGTACCTGACTTACATCTTCATTCTGGCGCTGGTTAACCGCGACGCGGCCCCTGTGCCGGAGGGCGCCAAGGCCCCAGACTGGGCCGCCGTTAAGGACGTGCTCGTGGCTGTCATCCCGACGCTTATTTTGATCCTGGCTGTTTTGGGCTCGATCTTCGCAGGCCTTACCACACCGACCGAAGCCTCGGGCATCGGTGCGCTGGGGGCCACCCTGCTGGCCTTGGGCTATCGTAAGCTGACATTTGCCAAGTTGTGGAACGTGCTGGTATCGACCTTCAACACCACCGCCTATATCTTTGCGATCTTCCTGGGGGCGACCGTTTTCTCTTACGTCCTGCGCGAACTGGGCGGAGACGAGCTGATCGAACACGTGGTCCAGGCCACAGGGTTTGGCGCAAACGGAACCATCCTGTTCATCCTGTTCATCGTCTTCCTGCTGGGTTTTGTTCTGGACTGGATCGAGATCACGCTGATCGTGCTGCCGCTGATGCGTCCCATCGTCAATGGGCTGGGCATCGACATCCCCGGCTTCGGGGTGCTGGATGAACCGGCGCTGGTGTGGTTCGTGATCCTGGTCGCAGTGACGCTGCAAACCAGCTTCCTGACACCGCCTGTTGGCTTCGCCCTGTTCTACTTGAAAGGCGTCTGCCCGCCCGAGATCAAACTGACCCACATCTACAAGGGCATCATCCCCTTTGTGCTGCTGCAGCTGACCGGTTTGGCCTTGGTCTTCCTCTGGCCGACTCTCGCCACCTGGCTGCCTTCGGTCGCTTACTAAGGAGGTGAACGGATGCGTCTGAACCAATGTCATAACTTCCACGACTTCCGGCGGCTGGCCAAACAGCGGCTGCCGGGGCCGATCTTCAACTACATCGACGGCGGCGCGGATGATGAGGTGACGTATCGGGAAAACACCAACGCGTTTGACCGTTGCGATCTGCTGCCCTCGGTCCTGCGTGGAGTGTCGGATGTTGATATGTCGGTCACCGTGATGGGCCAAAAGCTGGACATGCCGGTTTATTGCTCACCCACCGCCTTGCAGCGCCTGTTCCACCATCAGGGGGAGCGCGCGGTTGCGGCGGCGGCCGAGAAATACGGGACGATGTTCGGTGTGTCCTCATTGGGCACGGTGTCGCTGGAAGAATTGCGGAAAAAGCATAAGAACCCGCAGGTTTATCAATTCTATTTCCACAAGGACCGCGGATTGAACGCCGCAATGATGCAGCGCGCCAAAGAAGCTGGCGTCGAGGTGATGATGCTTACCGTCGACAGCATCACCGGCGGCAATCGTGAGCGTGACTTGCGGACCGGTTTCTCGATTCCGTTCCGGCTGACGCTGGGCGGTATGATCCAGTTTGCGATCAAGCCGATGTGGGGGATCAACTATGTCACCCACGAGAGATTCCGCCTGCCGCAACTGGAAGAGCACGTGGATATGGGCGGCGGAGCCAGTTCAATCGGCGGGTATTTCACCGATATGCTAGACCCGTCGATGAATTGGGATGACGTGGCGCAGATGGTACAGGACTGGGATGGCCAGTTCTGCCTCAAAGGTATCATGACCGTCGAGGATGCCCGCCGCGCGGCTGATATTGGATGTACGGGCATTATTCTTTCCAACCACGGTGGCCGTCAGCTGGACGGTTCGCGTACGCCCTTTGATCAACTGGCCGAGATTGTCGATGCGGTTGGCGACAGGCTGGACGTGATGATGGACAGCGGCATTCAACGCGGCACCCATGTGCTTAAGGCCCTTTCGCTGGGGGCTAAGGCGGTGGGCGTCGGACGGCACTATCTGTATCCGCTCGCCGCTGCGGGGCAGGCGGGGGTCGAGCGCGCGCTGGGACTGATGCGGGCCGAAATCGAACGGGATATGAAATTGATGGGCGTGACCCGCATCGACCAACTGAACAACAGGAATGTCCGGTTTCGCGACGCATAACTCTGACGAGGAAGTGACATGACCAATGAAGAATTGATCAAAACGTTCCGTTCAATTGTCGGATCGCGTCACGTCCTGACCGGAGAACGGGCTACGGAACGATTTCGACGCGGCTTTCGCTCGGGTGAGGGTGAGGCGCTGTGCGTCATTCAGCCGGGCTCGCTTTTGGAACAATGGCGCGTGCTTCAGGCCTGCGTAGCCGCCGACAAGATCGTCATCATGCAGGCCGCCAATACCGGCCTGACCGAGGGCTCGACCCCTTCGGGCCGCTATGATCGCGATGTAGTTCTGATCAACACCCGCAGGATGGATACGCTGGTGCCGTTGAATGGCGGAGAGCAGATTGTCAGCTTTCCCGGCGCCACGCTGTTTGCGCTGGAAAAGCTGCTCGCCCCGCTGGGACGCGAGCCGCATTCAGTAATCGGATCGTCCTGTATCGGGGCGTCGATTGTGGGTGGTGTTTGCAACAACTCTGGCGGGTCTTTGGTAGAGCGGGGGCCAGTTTATACCGAACTGTCGGTTTATGCGCGGATCACCGAAAACGGCGAGCTAGAGCTGGTGAACCATCTGGGTATTGATCTGGGTGAAACGCCCGAGGATATTCTCACCAATCTGGATGCCGGGACATTTGAACGAAATCCGGGGGGCACGAACAAACGCGCGTCGGCCAGCGACTACGCGCGGATCGTGCGCGATGTGGATGCGGAAACGCCCGCGCGGTACAATGCGGACAAAGGCAAGCTTTTTGAATCCGCCGGTTCAGCGGGGAAACTTGCGGTCTTTGCCGTGCGTCTGGATACCTTTCCCAAAAACGAAGCCGAACAGGTGTTCTACATCGGGGCCAACGACCCCGACGATCTGGCCGCTCTGCGTCGTCATATTTTGTCCGAGTTCAAATCCCTGCCGGTTTCTGCCGAGTACATGCAGCGCGAGGTTTTCAACATCACAGCGCGCTACGGCAAGGACACGGTAGTGATGATCGACAAGCTGGGCACCGACCGGCTACCGATGTTCTTTGCGCTGAAGGGTGCCGTTGACGCACGGCTGCGCCGAATACCGATCTTACGGAATTTCACGGACCGCTTCATGCAATTAGCGGTCACTTTGTGGCCGCGTGTTCTACCTGCCCGGATGGTCCGGTTCCGCGATCGTTATGAACATCATCTAATCCTGAAAATGAAGGATGACGGGATTGACGAAACCGCGGCATGGCTGCCGGGCTTTCTGAAGGACAGAGACGCCGATTTCTTCGAATGCACCCCGCGCGAGGCTAAAATCGCCGGGTTGCATCGTTTTGCGGCGGCGGGCGCGGCTGTGCGGTACATGGCCATCCATGCGGATGAGGTTGAAGACATCATCGCGTTGGACGTCGCGTTGCGCCGCAATGATCAGGATTGGTTGGAAAAACTGCCGCCGGAAATTGACGACAAGATAGTTCACAAACTCTATTACGGCCATTTCATGTGCCACGTGATGCATCAGGATTATGTGGTCAAAAAAGGCACAGACCCCAAAGCCCTAAAGGCCTCGATGTTGAAGCTGTTTGATGAACGTGGCGCGGAATATCCGGCCGAGCACAATGTCGGCCACCTGTACAAGGCCAAGCCAGACTTGGCCGCACATTACAAATGCTGCGACCCGACCAATTCCTTCAACCCTGGAATTGGCAAAATGTCCAAAGCGCGCAATTACGCTGAAAAAAGCGCCAACTAGTCAACGGTGTATCAAATAGGCGAATGTTTTTTGGACAACCGCCCGACAAGACTTTTGGTGTGAAATCCATCGAAATTTGCAAGACCGGCTCTGGTGGGAATGCAGGATCGGACAGAAACTGTCGTGCTGGTCGAATGCTGCGACTTCACCGTTGTCGTACAAGAATGCCGCGGGAAGATCAGGAAAACTGAAATACCGCCTCGAACGTCTTGAGGTATCAAAGTGATGCTAACCTGTTGCAATTACGCAATGATATCGGCCAAACCCGCTAAGAACGAGTTTTGTCACCTCAATCTCCTTAAAATTGCGCTTATCTTGCTTGAAATGGTGATGGGGAGACCTTGAAGTGCAGGCTGTTGCTCTTCGGGACTGAACCTTTTTGCCGTGCGTTTTGGCTGGATCGGTTGCGAGGTTCGAGGGTGATAAAGAAATCAAATCTGCTTTTGGCAGCCTCATTTTATGTTTTGATTTCAAGTTCTTTGCACGCAGCACCAACGGCCACATCCAAGGTCGGCGATACGGTGACAAACCCGGTGACCGGCCTTGATACTACCGTAAGCGCGCTGATTCTTGACCCGGCTTCGACACCGACAGCCGGAACAACGGCCTTTGTGGAAACGGCAGATGGCTACGTTTTTCTGGTCAAAAGCGCAGGCGATACCATTTACAATTCGGACAATCCTCCGCTTGCTTTTGATATTGTTTCAATAACCGGAACAACAGCGCAAATCAGCAGCTCGGGCGCAACCGGCACGTCCAGCTTGTCGACGCAGCTGACGCAGTCACAATACAACAGCAGCTTCAACAGTTCCGGTACGCCAGGGGCAGTAACGCCGCCAGTGGACGTCTCGGGGCCAAATGGGGTCAGTCAGGTTGTCTATGGTCAGGATGGAAGTAATGGGCGTGATGGCGCGCTGTTCGTGCCGCCAAGTTCCGGCGGTGACGGCGATGATGGCCCAACTCAGACCAAAACCCTGAGCAGCGATGTAAACGCCACCAGCAATGTTGGATGGGAGGTTGGCAGTGTCGGCGGCGACGGCGGCAATGGCGGCGACTCATACCTGAGTTTCTGGGATGGGCGCGACGGTGGCGATGGCGGCAAGGGCGGCACGGTTAACGCGACCCAGTCCACCAGCAGCACAATCCAGACCTCCGGCAGCAACAACGACGGTATCTTCGCGTTCAGCCGCAGCGGCGAGGCTGGCAACGGCGGCAGTGGTTATGCCGCACCGGGCGGTGGCACCGGCGGACACTCGGCCGATGGCGGTAACGTGACCGTCAATCAGAGCGGCACGATTTCGACCTCCGGAGACTCAGCCGACGGTATCTATGCATTGAGTGTGTCGAACAATGGCGGCAATGGCGGCTCACAGTGGGGGCTGGTCGGATCGTCCGGTGACGGTGGTTATGGCGGCAGTGGCGGAACAGTCGCTGTCAACACAACGTCATCCGGAAGCATCCTGACAACCGGTGATTATGCTAACGGCATTTATGCTCAGTCTATCGGTGGGTCCGGCGGGTCTGCCGGGACCAGCGGCAACCTGTTGGTCTCGCTGATCGGCGGCGCAGACAACGGGGGCAACGGCGGGCAGGTTTCGGTGTCGCATGGTGGGGCCATTGAAACGCGGGGCGATTTCTCGCGCGGGATCGTCGCTCAGTCCATCGGCGGCGGCGGTGGATCGGGCGGAACTGCGGGGGGGCTGGTATCTCTGTCGTTGGGCGGTGTCGGGTCGAATGGTGGCAGTGGTGACACTGTCAGCGTTACCGTGCTGGGGTCCGGCAGCATCCTGACCTCGGGCGCAGGGGCCGATGGGGTGATGGCGCAATCCATTGGCGGCAGCGGCGGCACCGGAGCGAACTCCTATGGTCTGGTTGCAATTGGCGGTACCGGGTCAAGGGGTGGCACTGGCGCAGCGGTCAGCGTCAGCAACTATGGAAGCATCGTGACCGGAGGCGACGGTGCTCGCGGCATCATCGCACAATCTATTGGTGGCGGTGGCGGAGATGGCGGCTCGTCCGGTGGCATGGTGTCGGTTGGCGGCAACGGCAACGGCGGGGGCAGCGGATCGACAGTTACCATTGTGAACGACGGCATCATCACCACAACCGGAAACGACGCAATGGGCATTCTGGCCCAGTCCATTGGCGGCGGCGGCGGCAATGGCGGCTCGTCTGGCGCTGTAGGAGCTTTCGTTGGGGTTGCCATTGGTGGCGAAGGCGGCGCAGGCGGCACCGGAGGGGATGTGAATGTCACCCTGTCCAATACCGACAACAGCCAACCTTCGGCGATCCAAACCTCAGGTGATCGCTCAGCGGGCGTGTTCGCTCAATCGGTAGGTGGCGGTGGCGGTAATGGTGGCGGAGCCGTATCGGTTGCCGTTGGAGCCTTCGGCGCGGCGTCGGTATCGGTTGGGGGGTCGGCAGGAAATGGCGGCGACGGCGGCGACGTGACCTTACGCGGCAGTGGTTCGGCTTCGGTGCAAACCGGTGGAGACGATTCCATCGGCGTGATGCTGCAATCCGTCGGCGGTGGCGGCGGCAACGGTGGATACGCTGTTTCGGTCGCGGTCTCTGGCGGCCCGGTTTCCGGTTCTCTGGCAGTAGGTGTAGGCGGAGACGGCGGTACAGGCGGCAAAGGCGGAGACGTCACGGTCGGACAGTTCAGCAGCGGCGGCGTTGCCACGGCCGCTGGGTTTGATGGCACGGTCATCACAACAGGAAACCGGTCGACGGGTATGCTGTTCCAGTCCGTCGGCGGCGGCGGTGGTAACGGAGGTTTGGCCGTTGCGGCGACCGGTGGCGCGTCAGCGCTGTTTTCCGGCAACGTTTCAGTGGGGATTGGCGGTCAGGCCGGTAGCGCCGGGGATGGCGGGATCGTTCAGGTCTACACCAATGCTGATGTGACCACGACGGGGACTAACTCCAGCGCGATCATAGCGCAGTCCGTCGGTAGCGGCGGTGGCAATGGCGGCGGCAGCATCGCCGCCGGTATTAGCGCAAGCGGCGTGGCCGCAGTTGGAATTAATGTAGGCGTTGGCGGAGACGGCGGTGGCGCAGGGATCGGGGGGGATGTGACTCTGGTCGCGGGGGGTTCGTCGATTGCGACCAGCGGCGCATTTTCCAGTGGCGTCGTCGCGCAGTCTGTTGGTGGCGGCGGTGGAAACGGCGGCTACAGCATCGGTGCCAGCGCCGATATCGGAGGCGCAGCGGCCGGGTCTGTCAGCGTGGGGCTGGGCGGAAAATCCGGCGGCGGCGGAGCGGGTGGAACCGTTACCGCTCAGGTCGATGCAGATGTCACGACGCGCGGGGACGACTCTGGCGCTGTCGTCGTGCAATCCATTGGCGGTGGCGGTGGCAATGGTGGCTTCAGCGTTGCGGCTGGTCTGGCGGCGGGCGGCGCAGGCGCGGGGACCATCGGTGTTGGCCTTGGCGGCGATGGAGGCAGCGGAGGCGTTGGCGGTACCGTCACGGGTGTCCGTGTCAACGGAGATATTCGGACCGAGGGGCTGCGCTCCAGTGGGGTGGTGATCCAATCCGTCGGCGGCGGTGGCGGTAATGGTGGCTTTAACGTCACCGCAGGTGTTGCCGCAGCGGGGGCTGGGGCCGGGACAATTGGCGTAGGTTTGGGCGGCAACGGTGCCACCGGCGGCGATGGCGGCGTAGTGGAAGGTCAGGTTGCAGGAAACGTCACAACTTTGTCCGATAATTCAAGCGGCGTGGTGTTTCAGTCGATTGGCGGAGGTGGCGGAAATGGCGGTTTCAATGTCACAGCCGGGATCGCGGGGGCAGGGGCAGGCGGCGGTGCCGTCACAGTTGGCCTTGGCGGTGACGGCTCGGGTGGTGGAATCGGGAAATCGGTCACCGGTACGACCAGTGGAACTGTCAGCACAAGTGGAGCGGATTCAACAGCCGTATTAGCGCAGTCTGTCGGCGGCGGCGGCGGTAACGGTGGCTTCAACGTCAGCGCGTCCGTGGCAGGTGCCGGAGTTGGCAGCGGCGCCGTCAGTGTGGGACTGGGCGGCAATGGCGGCACTGGCGCAGTAGGTGGGTCGGTCAACCTGACCACGTCGGATGCTATCGTGACGGCGGGCGATCGATCTTCCGGAGTGGTTGCGCAATCGATTGGTGGCGGTGGCGGCAACGGCGGCTTTAACGTCTCTGGCACGGGAGCCGGTGCGGGCGTTGGCTCTGGCGCGGTCAGCGTCGGGCTGGGCGGCACCGGAGACGGTGGCGGTGATGGTGGAACAGTTTCCCTGACCGCAAACGGCACGATCCTCACGCAGGGCGATTCAGCTACGGCATTTCTGGCGCAATCCGTTGGCGGCGGCGGTGGCAATGGCGGCTTTAACGTCAGCGCGGCGGTTCAGGGATCGGGAACCGCAGGGGCTGGAGTGTCCGTTGGGCTGGGCGGCAACGGTGCAGGGGGTGGCGATGGCAACACTGTTATCGCCACATCCAACGATGCGGTAGAAACGCGTGGTGATCAGTCTTCGGGCGTCGTGGCGCAATCCATCGGCGGCGGCGGCGGTAATGGCGGCTTCAACGTGGCACCCGTGCTGTCGGGCGCAGGTACAGCCAGCGGTGCAGTCAGCGTCGGCCTCGGCGGGTCGGGCGATACGGGCGGGCAGGGTGGTAACGTCACCCTGACTTCGAACGGAACCATTTTGACGGACGGGTTTGCCTCAAGCGGATTTGTCGCGCAGTCCATCGGTGGCGGTGGCGGCAATGGCGGCTTCAACGTGGCTCCCACAGTATCGGGTGCGGGTACGGGCGCAGGTTCGGTTTCTGTGGGCTTGGGCGGCACGGGTGCCGGGGGTGGCAATGGCAGCTTGGTCACCGCAAACACGACGGCCAATGTGGTCACAAAGGGCACTGCGTCGGTTGGTATTCTGGCGCAGTCCGTCGGCGGCGGTGGCGGAAACGGCGGCTTTAACGTCTCACCGGCACTTGCGGGCGCGGGCACTGGCGCAGGCGCAATCAGCGTTGGGCTGGGCGGCTCGGGCGGCAGTGGTGGCACTGGCGGTATTGTCGGCCTGACGGTTGAAAATGACGTTCAGACCGAGGGCGCACAATCCAGCGCAATCGTCGCTCAATCCATCGGCGGTGGCGGCGGCAATGGTGGCTTTAACGTCTCGGCATCCGTAGGTGGTGCTGGCACCGGATCCGGCGCGGCGGCTGTGGGTCTGGGTGGTCGGGGGAGCGGGGGCGGCGACGCCTCGGCGGTCACGGCAAATGTCACCGGGAATATTGTGACATTGGGTGAAACCTCAAGCGGCCTGTTGGCGCAATCCGTCGGTGGTGGCGGGGGCAATGGCGGTTTGAACGTGTCGGTCGCGGTGGCAGCGGCAGGCACGGGATCGGGCGGCGCCTCGGTGGGTCTTGGCGGCGCGTCCGGTACAGGTGGTAGCGGCGGCACAGCCGAGGCCACTCTAACCGGCAATGTTTCGACGCAAGGTGGCGACTCCGGCGGCGTCATCGTTCAGAGCCTTGGCGGAGGTGGTGGCAATGGCGGCCTGAACGTCTCGGCGACAGTCACGGTTGCCGGAACCGGCAGCGGGGGGGCGTCGGTTGGCCTGGGTGGCAGCGGCGGCGATGGTGGTAACGCGGATACAGCCACCGGCACCGTTATCGGGAACGTCACTACGGTGGGCGACAACTCGGGCGGTGTTCTGGTGCAATCCGCTGCAGGCGGTGGCGGCAACGGAGGGCTGAGTGTCTCGGCCGCCGTCAACATCTCGGGCACCGGCGGCGGTGCGATTGGTGTCGGCATCGGCGGATCCGGTGGTAGTGGTGGGAACGCTAGCACGGCAACGGGTTCGGTCACAGGCGACGTCGCCACAGGCGGCGAAAACGCGACCGGCGTTCTGGTGCAATCTGTCGGTGGCGGTGGCGGCAATGGTGGCGTCAGCATCTCGGGCGCGCTTAGCATAGCGCGGACCGGATCAGGCGCGGCAGGTATCGGGGTGGGCGGATTTGGCGGCAGCGGCGGCACCAGCGGCGTGGTGGACAACACATTTGTGGGCAATGTCAGCACGTCGGGCACACGCTCGGCGGGGGTCGTCGCGCAGAGCCTCGGTGGCGGTGGCGGCAACGGCGCCACGAACATCTCGGGTGCGATTTCGGTGGCCAGCAACTACTCTGGTGCTCTTGGGATTGGCGTTGGCGGATTTGGTGGCAGCGGCGGTGCGGCGGATAACGTCACGCAGCGCGTCACTGGCACCGTCACGACGTCGGGCGACTATTCCGTCGGGGTTCTGACGCAGAGCCTTGGTGGCGGCGGCGGCAATGGCGGCACGAACATCTCGGCCGCTCTGTCGCTGTCCCGCTCGGCCAATGCGGCGGTGGGGATAGGCCTCGGTGGGTTTGGCGGTGGCGGCGCGGATGCCGGTGCACTGGTCCAATCGACCGTCACGGGCGGCGTCACAACCAGCGGCGACCGCAGCACGGCTATTCTGACGCAGAGCCTTGGCGGCGGTGGCGGCAATGGCGGTACGAACATTTCGGCCTCGTTGGGTATCAGTCAGGAAAACGGTGGTTCCATCAGCCTGGGCGTCGGCGGCTTTGGCGGCGGTGCAGGCAATGCGGGTAATGTGACCAGCACCCTAGGGTCCAGCACAAGCAGCAGCGGAACAACCTCGGTGGTCACCACTGGTGTGGATAGTATCGGTGTCATGGCGCAATCTGTCGGTGGCGGCGGTGGCAATGGCGGCCTGAACGTCTCGGGCGCGGTGAGCCTGACGGGTAAATCCGGTGCAGCGGTGGGCCTTGGCCTTGGCGGCTTTGGCGGCGGCGGCGGAGATGCCGGAACAGTGACTCTGGACGTTCAAAGCGACGTTGCAACCGCTGGAGACGGATCGCACGGCCTGCTCGCCCAGAGCCTTGGTGGCGGAGGCGGCACCGGCGGTGTGAATATTTCGGGCACGCTGTCGCTGACCAAGCCCTCGGGGTCTGATACGATATTCTCAGTCGCGGCGGGTGTCGGCGGATTTGGAGGGTCGGGCGGCAACGCAAGTGCGGTTGATCTGGATTACACCGGGACCCTGCAGGCGGTGCCGATGGTGCAACAGTCGGACGGAACCTTTGCCGTTGATCAGAGCAAAGGCGCCAGCGGCATCATCGCGCAATCGCTGGGTGGTGGTGGCGGCAATGGCGGCACCAATGTTTCCGGTGGCATCGCCATCAGCGGCAAGCCCGGGGCCGGGCAAACAGATAGCAGCAAATCTTACGCTGTTGTCGTGGGCGTCGGTGGCTTTGGCGGAGGCGGCGGGGATGCCGCGAATGTGGATGTCAACATCGGTGCAGGCAGCTCGATCACGGCGCATGGCACAGGGCAATCCGGCCTGCTGGCACAGTCGGTTGGCGGCGGAGGGGGCAATGGCGGCCTGAACGTCTCGGGCGGGATCGTGTCCGACAGCTCTCTGATCGTTGGCGTTGGTGGTTTCGCGGGCAACGGTGGCAAAGCGGGTGACGTCACTGTCACCTCACAGGCCGATATTACGGTGACAACAAACCCCGACGATATCTCGATCCCAGACACCACCACTTTCGAGGACAAGCTGCGCGATTTCTTGGGCGATACTATCGTGGACGACACCCAGGAACTGGCCTCGGACTTCGGGCTGGAGCGTCTGTTCATCGACATGGGGGTCTTCAACGAAGACAAACCAGACACTGACGGTTCGGCCGGTCTGCTGGCGCAATCCATTGGCGGCGGTGGCGGCAATGGCGGCCTGAATGTATCGGGTGGTATTGCCCTGAGCAAAGACGGCAAGATCCCTTCGGTTACATTTGGGGTCGGCGGATTTGGCGGCAACGGCAATGTTTCGGGTGATGTGACGGTGGATCACACCGGTTCGGTGTCGGTTGCGGGCAACTGGAAGCACGGCGTTCTGGCCCAGTCCATCGCAGGCGGTGGCGGTAACGGCGCGCTGAACGTGACCGGACAGCTGAATTATGGCGATTCCAACAGTTCGGACGGAGCGACGGACCTGAGCATCGTTGGCGGTCTTGGCGGGCACGGCGGCACCGGGGCGGACGCCGGAAACGTATCGGTTACGCAAACCGGTGACATATCGACAAACGGCTATCACGCGCGCGGCATCTTTGCCCAAAGCATCGGCGGCGGTGGCGGTACCGGCGGGATCAACGCGACCTTTGTTGGCACCAAGGATAGCTCGCCTATTGCCATGGGCATCGGTGGCTTTGGCGGCGGTGGTGGAGACGCAGGGGATGTCACCGTAGCGCGGGGCAACGCAGTCGCAGCGGCGGGGACCATCACGACCGATGGCGTTGGGTCGCACGGGATCGAAGCATCCAGCATCGGTGGCGGTGGCGGTGATGCTGGGATCAACGCGGTTGTCGGTATCAGCAAGACGACCGGCAGCAAAAGCAATGGTGGAACTGGTGATTCAACCAACCGTAAGACACCCACCAATACAGGCGTGGATGACTCGGTAATCGCCAATTACAACGCTGTTTTGGATGAGCTTGAGGGCAAGGTGAATCCGGCGGATTCCTCAGGCAGTAAAACCGGCGTATCGGCTGTGGTTGCCATCGGTGGCAGTGCCGGAACCGCTGGCGACGGCGGCACGGTAGACATCTATCATTACGGCGATGTGATCACCAAACAGGACAGCAGCCACGGCATCTTTGGTCAATCCATTGGCGGCGGCGGCGGTAACGCGGCCCTGAACCTTGGCATGACCTACGAACTGGCCTCGGACGCGACCAATAAAGGCTTTGGCCTGGCTGTTGGAGGCGGCACCGGGGACGGCGGCATCGGTGGTTCGGTTGATGTGCGCAATACCGGTGACATCACCACGCTCGGGGCAGATTCCCACGGCCTGTTCGCCCAGTCCGTCGGTGGTGGAGGTGGCAACGCGGGCTATAACTCGGCCTCTACGTCAGTAGATGGCGGCAACGTCAACATTCAGATCGGCCGCACCGGAGGCACCGGTGGCAGCGGTGGCGATGTCTATGCAAACTCGAACGGGATCATCAGCACCACAGGCAATCGCTCGTACGGGTTCTTTGCGCAGTCCATCGGTAATGGTGGCGGCAATTCGTCCTCGACATCAGTCAGCATCGGCACGCCGAAAACCGGCGATAGCAAAGGCAACAAGGCCAGCCTGTCGGTCGGACTTGAAGGCGGCACCGGCGGAGAGGCGGGCGATGTTACCTCGGTTGTGGCTGGCACTGTGGTTACGCAAGGCACGGATGCGCATGGGGTGTTTGCCCAGTCCGTAGGCGGCGGTGGCGGCAATGGCGGCAAGGCCAGCAACTCGGCCGGTAAGGGTACGTCTATTGCGCTGTCCATTGGCGGCACCGGTGGCACCGGCGGTCTTGGCGGCAAGGTTGACGTCACCAGCACCGCGCGAATTGCAACCTTTGGCGATCGTTCGAACGGCCTGATGGCACAGTCCATCGGCGGAGCAGGCGGCACCGGCGGCATTGTGCAGGCGGGTCAGTCGAACCTCGACACGATCAAAGCCGTGGTCAATCCGTCCACAGTTGGAACCACGGCGTCGATCAATATCGGCGGCACGGGCGGTGATGGCATGACCTCGGACACCGTTACCGTGGACAGTGATGGGATCATTACCACCGAAGGTTCTATGTCGCACGGTATCTTCGCGCAATCCGTCGGTGGCGGTGGCGGCATGGGCGGTTCGGTTGAAAACCGGATCATCAGCCTGCGCAAGGACATCGGCAACACCGCAACCCTGTCCATCGGGGGCAATGGTGGCACTGGTGCGACTTCGGCTGCGGTATCGGTTATAAACCGAGACCTGATTCAGACCACCGGTGATACGTCCGTTGGCATTTACGCGCAGTCCGTAGGTGGCGGCGGTGGTGATGCGCAACAAGTGCGCAACATTATCCTGGGCCGGTCCTCGGAAGGGTCAACCACAAACGCCATTCTGATCGGCGGTAGCGGCGGCACCGGTGGGGCTGGTAGCACGGTGACCGTTGTGAACGACGTCGATGGTACGATCCTGACTACCGGCAAGGAAAGTCACGGCATCTTTGCGCAATCCGTTGGCGGTGGCGGCGGCACGGGCGGTTCGACCATCTCGGTCGATGGGCGCTATGGTGGGGCCGAGGCGACCACGCGGCGTGCCTTGCAGTTCGGGCTGGGCGGATCGGGCGGCACCGGCGGTACCGGCAGTACCGTCTCGGTGACCAATGCCGGGACCATCGTAACAACCGGTGCAGGCGCGCATGGTATCTTTGCGCAGTCCATCGGGGGTGGCGGCGGCAATGGTGGCAGCTCGATCACCGGTACGCTGCGCCTCAAGACCGGGGACAGCAGCTCTCCTACAGCGCAGTTGAATATTGGCGGATCGGGCGGCACCGGTAATGTCGCGGGCAACGTAGTGGTCACCAATAGCGGCGACATTCAGGTAGATGGCGCCAGCGCCTATGGTATTTTTGCCCAATCGGTGGGAGGTGGCGGTGGCAATGGCGGGCTGGCCGTTGCCATGGATGTGAATGACCTCAAGAACACCATGACCGGAAAATCCTATTCCAAGATTGCCATTGGCGGATCCGGCGGATCGGGTTCAGACGGTGGAGACGTCACGGTAAACCACACCGGCACCATCGTCGTTAACGCGGAAAACGGGTATGGCATTTACGCCCAGTCCGTCGGAGGCGGCGGCGGCAACGCAGGCTATTCGGTGTCCTCTCCGCTGGTTTCGGCGCTGGACTATGTGATCTCGCAGGCGCTTGGCGCCCGCACAGGGGCGACCGGATCGGTCGGCACCGTGACCGTCAACACGACCGGAGACATTCAGGTCAATGGCGCAGGCAGCGAGGCGGTGTTTGTCCAGTCGGTGAACGGCGGTGGCGGTAATGTCGATACCTCTGTCGATTTCACCACCACGACCTCTGGTGAGACCGGCAGCATTGTCAGCAGCGATATCGCCCTAGGCGGTGATGATGTATCGGGCACGGCTGGTAATCAGGTTGCGCAGGCCCACACAGGAAACATTGCTACAACGAGCGACCGCTCGACAGCCCTGTTACTGCAGAGCGTGGGCGGCGGTGGCGGAACCGCAGCAACCACGGTGGATGTTCAGGAAGGCGACGGTATTGACCTCACCGCGCGTCTGGGTGCGATCAACACCGATAACGCCAGTGGCGGCGACGTGGACGGCAGCCGGACGGGTGACGTCGGAACCGACGGCGCGTTTTCTTCGGCGGGCACTTCGCAGTCCATCGGCGGCGGTGGCGGCAAGCTTGTGCTGAACAGCAATGGTGCGGCGGGGGCGGAAAAGGCCGCCTCGGTAATCCTCGGATCAGATCCAAGTTTCAGAAACGATGGTGGTGATATCGACCTGTCGCTGGATGGTGATGTGTTTACCAGCGGCGACCGGTCCTTTGGCCAAAGCGTTCAGAGTATCGGCGCGGGCGGTGGAGAAGTTGTCATATCCGGTCTCGGCAGCGCCGACGTGACACTGGGCGCGCAGGACAACTCGACTGGCGATGGCGGTAACGTCGATTTCGCTAATGTTGGCGATGTCACCACCAACGGCAAGGGTTCGCACGGCTTTGTCATCCAAAGCATCGGCGGCGGCGGCGGTCTTGTATCAACTGACATGGCCAAAGGCAGCATCACCGTGAACCTTTCTACTGCCAATGGCGGTGACGGCGGTGATATCGCGTTTTCGCAAACCGGGAACATCGTGACTACCGGTGACTCTGCCATCGGAGTCGTAGCGCAGTCTCTGGGTGGCGGCGGCGGCATGGTGGACTCGGTCTTCCGTGGTTCCGCAGGCGGCGCAGGCTCTGGTGGTGCGATCGACATGGCATATAACGGAAATATCCTGTCGGTTGGCGAGGGCGGCATCGGCGTTCTGGCACAGTCCGAAGGCCGTGACGGGGCTGGTGCAATCACGCTTGGGTTGGACGGCGTTGTCATGGGCGGGACCGGTAAAGCGGATTCGGTTGCCTCGATCGTTGTGGACGGAGGCACCAACAACGCCCTGACGCTGTCAGCAAACAGCGTTTTGCTGGCCGGAAACAACCAGTTGATGAATGGTGGCGATGGCAACGATCAAGTTTCACTTTCGGGATCGGCCCTTGGCAATCTGAACCTTGGCGCGGGCGCCAACAGCCTGACAGTTGAGAACGGTGCGTCCTTCTATGCGCTAGATACAGTCGATCTGGGCGACGCCGGTTTTATGCAGGTGAACGGTGATTTTGTTCTGGGCGCCAACTGGGGGTTGGATACGGATCTGACATCCTCGGTGCAGGCCGGAGATTTTGTCTTTACCGGCAATGTAAGCCAGACCCTCAACCTGACCGGAAGCCTCGCCTTTGGTGCAACGGCAAATTCGACCTTCGATGTGTACTTCCTGACATCGGGCGCTTCGGGCGGTCAAAGCGATCTGGTCAATGTCTCGGGTGACGCCACGATGGGCGGTACATTGACGCCGCAGCTGAACACGCTACAACGGGCCTTGCCGCTTGTCATCATCAACCCGGATGGAACCGCCGCAGATGCGGGTACGACCATTCAGGACACCGTGGTGCTGGATTACTTGATTGGCTTGAACGGCTCGACCTCGGACGGTAGTTCGATTGATCTGGTGATCACGCCGGATTATTCGACTCAGGGGATGAACGCCAACCAGGCCGCCATCGGTGACTATATCAATCAGGTTCTGAACGGGCAGGGATCGGTTGCGCAGGGCGAGATGTTTGCGTTGATCGGTAACATGCTGTCCGAGGCTGACGTGATCGCCGCGATCGACAGTTTCTCAACAGCGGATTACGCAGCCGATGCGGTAGATGCCTATTACGGAACCCGGGTATTCGCCGACACACTGCACAATTGTGAACGGTTCACCGATTATCGGGCAGGCGATGATCCTCGCAATTGTATCTGGTTCTCAGGGGGCAGGTCGTTCTACGACCGCGATCAGACCGGCATTTACGATGAGTTGGACATAAACAGTACCAACCTGTCAGCCGGTGTTCGCATACCGGTGGGCGATGAGCTGTTTGCTGGCTTCGCTTTGGGCCACGATCAGATGAGCCTGCGCAACGGATCGAACTACAACGCAACGGGAGACCGGTTCAATCTGGGTGCATCGCTGACCAAATACGTAGGCGCCTGGGAATTCGGGGGCATGCTGTCAGCCGGATGGTCGGATTATGACTCGCTCAGCGCGGGCGGAATCAGTGGCGTGCTGCCTAACGGAAATGTCGTGAATACCGTCGGTGTCAGCGAGATTACCCATAAGATGAACCATCAGAACCTGCGGCTGAGTTTTGCCTACGACCACAGGTTCGCCGGTGGCAGCTCTTACCTGCGGCCCGAGGTTGCCTTGGACGCAACGCGTCTGGCAACCGAAAGCAATGGCGATGCAACTCTGTCGGGGATTGTTTTGCAGGACGAGAGCGAGATGATCTACTCCTTCACGCCATCGCTTGAAATCGGCACAGAACAGATCCAGAGCGCCTCGCAGAAACTGCGCGCCAGCTTGCGGATCGGTGCGATCCTTTCGTCAGATGATACCGTCTCGGTGTCTGCTGGGTTTGCCGATGCCAGCGCCGCCGATGGTGGATTTTCCAATACCAGCTTTATTGGAGACGCCCACGGTTTGGTCTCGGCCCAGTTGGGGCTGTTCGCGCTGGATGACAGCCGCTTTATCAACCTGAGTCTCGACCATATGTTCGGTGACTCAACTGAGGCCCTGCAAGTTGGGCTTGGCCTTGGAATACAATTCTAATCTATGAGGAACAGCAGAATGAAAACTTGGATGGGCGCCTTGGGTGTTTCACTGGCAATGGCCCTGCCTGTCACCGCGCAGGAGAACGCAGCACCGAAGTGGTCGGTCAATTGCAGTAATCTGGTCGACGGGTCCCAGCTGATTTGTGAGATGACCCAAAGCATCGTGCTGACCGAGAACAATCAAAGGCTTACCGCTATCGCGTTTGTGAAACCCGCTGGCAAGCCCGAGGTCGAAACCGTGCTGACCCTGCCGTTTGGCTTGCTGTTCTCAGAAGGTTTGATCGCAAAGGTCGATGGCACTGAAGTAGCCCGCCTTGAGTTTCTGACTTGTGAAGCACAAGGTTGCTTTGCACGTTCACCTGTGTCGCAGGACTGGTTGTCAGCAATGCGCGCCGGGAATCAGTTGACGATCGAAGGAAAGAACAGGGTCGGAGACCCGATCTCATTTGGGTTCGACCTGACCGGGTTCAGCAAGGTATCCGATCTGCTGCCCTGATACCATGAGCGGTACCCCATGCTGGGCTTGATTGATGAATCCAGGCCTTCGGTGCCGACTGTCGAGACCACCTGCACGCCAATGGTGTGCATCTCACCTGTTAAGCGGTGATGATGTCTGCGCCAAGGGCTTGCAGGCGAGAACCAGATCGGTTGTGCCTCTGTGGGCTCGACCGTATGACCCGAACAGTGGCCCCCTAATTTTTTATTTCTGCCGGGCGTCTTCTTTTTCGGTCCGGGTCACACGGTTGCATCGACCCGACGGGATTGCAGATCAGACATCGAGGCTTAGATGGTCCGGCTTAGCTAAACTGTTCCCGGTTCGGGCGTTAAATGCTGTTATTCATGAACGGCTTTGGGGGCGTTCCGGTGGACAATGCGGCAAGTGCCATTTTCGCAGTATCCAGGGCTTCGCGGATCGTAACGTCCATATCCAGATACCGATAAGTGCCTAGGCGTCCGACAAAAGTGACGTTCTGTGTTTGCTGAGCTAGGTCAAAATACTCACCAAGCAGAGCTTTTTCCTTCAATTGGCGGATCGGGTAATAGGGAATGTCTTCCGCCTCGGCGGCACGAGAGAACTCACGATAACACACTGATTTTTCGTGTGTTTCCCAGGGCGCAAAATGCTTGTGTTCAGAGATACGCGTATAGGGGATGTCCTTATCGCCGTAGTTCATCACCGCGCAGCCCTGATAGTCCCCGTCATAGGTGAATTTTTCAAAGTCCAACGTGCGATATCCTAGCCGGCCCAGACTGTATTCAAAATAACCGTCCAACGGACCGGAATAGAATACATGATCAAAACCTGTGGCCATGAGGCGGTCGAACGTCGTATTCAGCTGAACCGAAATAGAGTCATGATCCAGAATATTCGCAATCAGATCGGTGTATCCGTTTTCAGGCATGCCCTGAAATTTGTGAAAAAAGTAATTGTCGTCGTAATTGAATCGGACAGGCAGACGTTTGAGGATAGAGGCAGGCAATTCAGAGGGATGACAGCCCCATTGCTTCATTGTGTAGCCCTTGAAAAAGGCTTCGTACAAATCCTGGCCGATATATCGCAGCGCTTGCTCTTCAAAGCTTTGAGGATCTTGAATTGAGGTGTCTGCCTGTTCCTGAGTGATGAAAGCGCGGGCTTCGTCCGGTCGCATTGCCTTGCCGAAAAACTGGTTCAGCGTATGCAGATTGATCGGCAATGAGAACACCTGCCCACGCGAGGTGGTCTTGACCCTGTTTGTGTAGGGCCGAAATGCCGAGAACCTATTCACATAGTTCCAGACCTCTGTGTCGTCGGTATGAAAGATGTGGGGCCCGTAGACATGCACCATGACTCCGGTTTCGGCGTCTCGCTGCGTGTGACAGTTTCCGCCTATATGGTCGCGGCTGTCTACAATGGTGACTTCATGACCGTGCTCTGCCAATTCACGCCCGATCACAGCGCCCGAGAAGCCGGCGCCAACCATCAAGAAACGACCCTTTTTCATATAAGCACCTTCTGTTTCTGCAGCTCTTTTTCGCGGTGCTGACCTGTGGGGCAGTTCAACCGGATCAGACTGTCACATTGTTCGGTTGAAGGAAATTGTAGTCATGTCCAAGGGTTTGCTTAACTGACGTCGGGCAATCTTGAATATCCCGGCGCGCGCCTCGCTGGTACTACGAAAGCTGCCGAGCACCGAAAGCCAGTTACGGCACATGCGCCACCCGACCTGAACGCGGCCCGAAATCGGTTGCCCACCCTGTAATATCCCGGCGTAGACCAAAGGAACCGTGCGTCGACGCAAATCAAACATTTCTTTAAGGATTTTTTCTTCTTCTTCAGAAGTGGGCCCGCCCGCTTCGACCATGGCTGTTTTCAGGTTTTTGCCCACAGGCCTTGTATGATGCATGGAAATTTGGTCCAGGATAGCGGCCCGAAACGCGCCGGCCTCGGCCCAACGGCACCAGATGTAGTCCAGTCCGTAACCGCTCATCGTGCCCTGAAATAGGGGTAATGCCTTTGTGAGGACATCGCGGTGCAGGCAGGGGGCCATGATCTCGATATAATTGGTATAGCGCAGAACAAAACCGGGGCAGTGGCTGAATACAAAGTGTGAAAAATAGCTGTCCGGGCTAAGCGAGGGTTGTGCAATGCACAGGCCATGTGACCGCATGGATTCAAACAGCTTGTTCACATCCTCGGCGCTGATGTCGAGGTCATCGTCCGGAAGCCAGACATATTCGTATTGATCGAGTTTCCGGTCCGCAAGCGTTGCATATAGCCCATCCCATTTGCCGCCCACGACCAGAACCGCTTCGACGCCAGGTTCGGCCTCGAACTGAGAATATGCCTCTTCAGAAAAATAACTGACCAGCAGATCATAGTTGCGGTCTTCGTAGCTGATCTCTTGCCAACGTTTGTGCAAAGAGGCCGCTCCGGCGCGGACAACGACTAGGTTCTTTTTCATACAGAACCCCGGTCCGAAAATTGCTCCGACAGCAGAGGGGCCAATTCTTCGATTCTATCTGGTTTCAACGGGTGGCTTAGTCGCCCCCCGGTGTACTGAACCTGATACTTGAGATTACGAAGGAACCTGTGAAGCGAAGATCCGCTTTTGCTTGCGCGGCGGCTGGATTCGATATTGCTGGCGGTTTTCTGGCGCTCGGACACCATAGATTCCCCAAGCGTCAGGATTGGAACTTTGTGTTCCCAAAAGAACTTCAGGTCGATATCAATCGGGCGGGCGATCTGTGTGTTAGCAGACAGCATTCGTTCCGCGGCGCGGCGGCCAATTATATACCCCGTGGTGCGCGGTGGCAGGTGATTGGACAAAATCAAATCTTGACCGGCAACTGTATTTATGACTTGCCCGCTGTTGCGCGACACGCCATTGAGCTTGACCATAACATCCTGAAAAACCTCTGAATGCCGGGACATTGCGTCAAGTAACTTACGGGGATCGTGGGCAAATGTTGCATCATCTTCCAGCACAATCCAGGCATGTTCATCTGCGGCTGCGATGTCCTTCCAGATTGCACGATGTCCAAGCGCACAGGCGATTTCGTTGCAGGTCAACGGGCGCTTAAATTTTCTATTGTTCGCTGCCTCGTCGTAGACATTTCGCCGGTCACCCTGGCTAAGCTGATCGCCGGCAATCGCATCGTGGAATACGTGGGCAATGCCCAGGTCCGAAAGCTCATCCGTGCAGTGAGCCCGCCGTTCGACATCTTTTGGCAGACTGAGAATTATGGCTTGGATTGACACTTCCACTTACCCGAAAAAATCTTTTTCAATTGAGATTTAATGTTTTGAGCCTGTTCGTTTCCTGAGTTTCGATCGTTTTGAGACCGAGGGCTAGACGCAGTCACTATCATTGAAATGCAGGGCTTTGCAATTCCATTGTGGGGGGTGTGGCTTTAGCGCCAAGGTGCGGGAAATCACTGTTAAGCTGCAGTCTTTGCAGAGGGTGAAATCAGGTTGCTAGCCTGTCAGATCAGGAACCAATCCGGTGTGGCTTTACCTACGCATTCACCAGCCAATGCATGACGTCAAATTGCACCAGTTTCTGCAACCTGGTCGTATCTTCCCGATAAAATTCAATCAGTTCGGATTGAAGCCTTGAGGTAAGGCGTGGCGTTACGGGCCAGCCCGATTTTTGCACCTTACGTGCGCTGGTATGCACAGGCTCAGCCAGAGCGGCCAAGTCGATATCACACGGGATATCAAGTGCGCAAAACACGTTGGTCAGCAACGCGCCCGGTTTTTCCATAAGGTCATCGTACGAGTAAACCAGCATGTCCGGGAAAACGCTCTGCCAATGGGCCAGAATCCGCCCATACATACCTGTCGACAGCATAATCTGATCGTCGGTCATAACGTCGATTTCAGGCGTGTAATCCAACCGGCCCTTCTGCATGTGGTGGACATACGCGGAACGATACCGATCCACTGGGTTGCGCAAGATAACAATCGGACGGACATCCGGGATCGCCCCTTTGATCTGATTTGCGATGTCCACAAAGATATTCGGCGCGTGAAAGTAGTGCGGCGTGCTTTCCAGAAAATACCTGGCAGTGGGTTTTGCATTCACAGGAAAATGCGCGCGGTATTCGTCAAGGCGTGACAGATCAGCTGATCTGCCCCAGAAGTTGACCTCTTTCTTGTCGGATCCGAAGATATGCTGCGACGCAGACAATACCTGATGCAGCCAGGTTGTTCCCGATTTCTGAACGCCGACCAAAAGCAGGTTCGGCAATCGTGTATTAGAAGCGTTCAAGAAACCCTCGTTTTTCAAAACCGCCCGCAGAAAACTGAGGGTATCGCAACTGTGTCTTAATGCCTTGGCTCAGGTTGTTTTTGCGAAAGCCGGTACATCGGCGGGCTCGAAAAGGTAGCCTGAATCGGTTACCCCACGTCTCGCACATCCGCCCTACTTGATCTACCCGAGTATTGGTGATTATGGTTTGCCGTCCCTTCAAGGCGGGCGCTTCAGACCGCGCGACCCACGCAGGAAGGGCAGTCTTGGGTGGTAAGTTATACAAGCATGAAATTCGTTTTCCACACTTCAGGTTTTGAATCCGGACCTGCTTATCATCAAGTCAACCGCGCACTCGAAACCCGAAATTCCACGCTGGTTTGTTAAGAATGACTGATACTCCGCTTCCCTCTCACATTGTCCTTGTTTTGGGGATGCACCGCAGCGGAACCTCGACGGTGGCACGCTCGCTCAGCATTCTGGGGTATGAGCTTCCTAAGACCCTAATAAAAGGAAACGCGTCCAACCGGCGCGGCCACTGGGAAAGCCAACCCGTTGCGCGATTGAACGACCGGTTTTTAAATGGTGCTAACTTGACCTGGGCTGATTGGGTTTCAGGTAAACTCAAAACGGTTGACGCTGAAACCCGGCGTGATTTTGAGGAAGACATAAGGGCAATCGTTTCAGACGAATTTCCGGCCGGGCAAGAGGTGGTCCTGAAAGAGCCGCGCATCTGCCGCCTGGTGCCATACTATCGGTCTGCTCTAGAGGGCCGGGTTCCAATCAGTGTTGTCGTGACTGTTCGCAACCCGCTTGAGGTGATTGCATCGTTGGTAAAACGCAACGGAATGTCCGAGGCCAATGCCGGCCTGCTCTGGCTGCGGTATATGCTGGATGCGGTCACTGAATCGAACGGACTTCGTCGGGCTTTTGTGGCCTACGAAAATTGTATCTCGGACCCGGTCCAGGCCCTAAGCGCGGTGAGCGGACATGCGCAATTGTCGTACCCAAACGCGCTTGAGACTGTCGCGCCGGACATCCAAGAATTTCTAAGCGCCTCATTGCGCAATCACGCTCAGACGCCTGAAGATGTTTTGCAACATGACCTGACACATGGATGGGTCAGTGATGTCTACGAGGCGTTGCGGGTGCTGACACGTGACCCCGACGCGCCAACGGCATTTGCGACCATCGGTCGGGTTCAGCGCGAGTTCGACGCAGCCAGCCCGATGCTGGGGTATATAGTTGGTGACTACGACGACAAGTTGCGCGAATTGAGCCGACGCGTCGCATCCCTGACCGCAGCCGTGGATCTGAAAACCGAACAGGTCAAACTTTTGCGGTCCGATGCAAAGCCGGTTGTCACGCATCTGAACCAATCAGGGAAAAAGTCGCTTCGAGACCGCTTCAGAAAGATCAGGCAACGCGTCAAGGGCGGCAGAAAAACTGCCAAATAGTTGCTTTTTCTACTCAGCCTGCCTGAAGAACTCTTTATTACCAAAATACCGGCAGCTGGTTCTTTGCGCACCGAGACTTGGAGAAAAACCATGTTTCTATCGCGTAGCGCGGTTGCGTAAAGGCCGGATCAGACGATGTCGCATGCAGATTGAAATGGTCAAAGAACAGCGCGTCTCCAGCCCCGAAATAGGGTCGGGCGGGTTCAATTTCGGGAAAAGTCTCGGCAACTGTTGCACCTGATACGGACCAGTGAAAGATGGCCCCATTAGTGCCAGTTTCAAGAACTCTGGTCAGGCGCTTTGGGATCAAATCCATGCCAGGGCTTTCTGTGCCGTCACCGCAGTCGGTCAAGGCAACCCAGACGTTCAGGCTTTGAATGCCTTTGTCCATAAACGCGCCATCCTGATGCCATTCCGCCTTGTGGGGCAGGGGCTCGGCCCGCCGCAGGACGCATTTCTGGAAAGACACGCAGGGTTCATCCTGAAAATACTTCTGCAGAATACCCCGCAATCCGACACGCTCAAAGCTATCCAGCAATTCCTGAGACACCTTGGGTGACAAAAAGGTTTCAATTGAACCGCTGCTGCCAAGAAAGACGTGCGCTTTTTCTCTTTCTAACCCGGCTTTTTGGGTGATCGGCATGAAGTACGATTTCTGCGTTGTGTTCCGATCATCGGGACCGTCATCCGCGACCGCTTCGGCATAGGCTCTGGCAGACGCCATGACCCGATCAATATCCTGTTGAAACCCCAGGGCTCTGGCCGGATCAAAAAAGTTTCTAACAATGATAGCGCCATAGTAATGCATCGCGCTGATGACGGCTTCGCTGGTCAGATCGCGAATATCGATTTCAGGAATGCCTGTCGGACCCAGATCGAATAATCTATCAGGTGCCTTAGCGCGTCCAAGGTTCCAAGATGTGAAAAGATCTTTTTTCTTCGCGTGTTTACCGGCCATAACCCGCGCGTCGCGCAGACGGACAAGATCCCCGATTTGGCCACCTTTTCGAAAGGTCTCGGTGGCCTGTGAAACCTGTGCGACCAGTTCCTCATTGAGTGCGGATTCATGCTGGAACGTTGCGTTCTGTGTCATAAAAGTATCCGATCTACTGATTCGCGTAATTGCATTGGGTTTCCTACTCAATTACCACTCTGTGATGCCAGCGGAACTCAAAAAGGTCAGGCGATGTCCCAAGCTAAAAAAGCACAACGTCGTGAAGAACAGTTGCTGCGCCACATCAAAGCGCTTGAGGATGAACGTGACCGGTTGAAAGAACGTGACCGGTACTATCAGGCGACTTTTGACAGGGTCACAGATCGTCTGGTGTCCGAGCGGCCTGTTCATTCCGCTGTGCAGGGTGAATTCAATGGGCTATCCATAGTTATTGCCTATTACGATATACCCCGGCAGATCGAGCGCACCTTGATAAGCTGCTCGCCGGAATATCAAAAGGTTCCAGCGGAAGACATTGAAGTCATCATCATCGACAATGGCTCAAAAGAACCACTGCCTGAGGGAATTCAAAGCCGGTTCCCTTTTGCAAGCCGGATCATCCGAGTGGACGGCCATCCATCGCCCGTTTTTGGGCTGAACCAGGGCATTGCAGCCGCTCGGTTTGAGATGATCGCATTGATGATTGATGGTGCGCATATGCTGTCCCCGGGCGTTGTGCGCAATTCTCGTGAGATCTACCAAAGGTTCAGCAACCCGGTTATCAACGTGCCTCAGTATATTTTGGGTGCCGAGTCGCAGAACCTGACCCAGCAGGGTGGAGCCTTCGAGCGGGAAACCGAAGACCTGAAGAAACTGGGCTGGCCCGAGGATGGTTATCGCCTGTTTGAATACGCCGTGTATCCGGGCGAAAACTATCATCGTAGTTATGTCGAGGCCGTCGAAACGAATTGCCTGATCACTACCCGTAGGGTTCTTGAGGAATGCGGTGGTTTCGATGAGCGTTACAGTGAACCCGGTGCAGGCTTTGCAAATCTCGAGATTTTCACGCGCCTTATCCATGAACCGAACAACAGTTATATAACCCTGTCCGGCGAGGGTACGTTCCACCAGGACCATAGCGGGGTCACAACTCGGAAATCCCCAGAGGATCGAAACCAATTGGTTGCCGAGTACAAAGACCGCCATGAAGAGGTGGCCGGAACCAAGGCTGTCGTGAACGCGCGCAGCCCGATATTGTACGGCAAGACCCGTAGGATGACGCAGCGTGTACCTACTATTTCCACCCAGTTCGGCAGGGTCAGCAACAAGATTCTTAAGCAGCTGGCGGATATATACGTTAATCGGATTCGGAGTGGTGTAACCGATACGTCCGAGCCTGCCTTGACCGTCGGCATTGTACCGGATGAACGGCGTGCCCGACCAATGCTGGCACCGCTGGGCATGTTGTCAGAGGCGGCGCGGCGCAATGGGGTGGAAGAAAAAAAGTTGAGCTATTTGAATAGCTTGCGCCAGGTCCACCGCACAGTCGAGCCAAAAACTTATTTCGAGATTGGTGTAGATACCGGCGCAAGCCTGAGCCTTTCAAGATGTCCCAGCGTCGGCGTCGATCCGGCTTTTACGCTGTCCAACCAAATCTCGGCCCCGGCGCGGCTGTTTCGCGAAAAAAGCGATGATTTCTTCGCCAATGAAGCCCGGTGCGAAGCGTTGTTCCCCAAAGGTATTGATCTGGCTTTCATCGACGGCATGCATCTGGCGGAATATGTCGTACGGGACTTCATCATGACCGAGAAATGGATGAACCCCTCGGGGGTCATTCTGATTGACGACGTTTTACCGGACAAGATCGAGATGCTGGAGCGCGACCGCCGGTTCAATGCGTGGTGTGGCGATGTTTTCAAAATTGTTCCGATTTTGCGGCGCTTTCGACCGGACTTGTCTATCTCGGTCTTTGAAACCTTCGTTGGACCCTACCGCAAAGGTCTGGCAGTTGTGTCCGGCCTGAATCCTAAAAGCGACGTGCTGAGCCGTAAATATGCGGAAATCGAAAAGGGGATTTTGGGCGGAGCTTACGACGTCAGCTCGGTCAAGGCCTTGGACAAGGTCATGAAACCCGAACCCATTTCCGGGTTGGGCGCCGCGACCGGCCATTCGCCGTCACGCAATCTGACCGCCTGTCTGGCCAACAACGTTGCAGCGCCCGAGACAAGAGGGGCAGGTGTCCCGACAAAGCCAAAGCTCTCCGCTGTTGTAGTTGCGCATGAAATGGGACGGGAACTGCCGCGCACGTTGCGCACACTATCAGCCAATATGCAGCAAGGCATTGACGAGCAGGCGTACGAAATCATTGTTGTCGACAACGGGTCCAGTGATCAAAGCGACCACAATAGCTGGGTTGAAATCGCACCCAACGCGCGGGTTATTTCTTTGCCTGCGGGTAATGTCTCGCCTTGCCATGCAATCAACGTAGGTATCGCTGCGGCCAAGGCGGAAAAGATCGGCGTATTTATCGACGGCGCACGCATGGCGTCCCCTGGTATTCTGGCTAAATCGCTGAAGCACCTGACTGGCAACAAGCGGGCCATTGTCGGAACTTTCGGGTTCCATCTTGGTCATGAAGTTCAATCTGAGGCGGTGCGCAATGGGTACAACGCCGACAAGGAAGACGCCCTTCTGAACGGCGTTGCCTGGGAACAGGACGGATACCAGCTTTTTGACATCTCTGTCTTTTCAAAGTCGTCTGGCAAAGGCTGGAAAGTTCTGCCGTCAGAATCGAATGCTGTGTTTATGCATCGCGATCTCTGGGTTGAACTTGATGGGTACGAGGAACGATTTCAATCGCCGGGCGGCGGTCTGGCCAACCTTGATCTTTGGAAAAGGGCTTGTGAGCATTCGAACGTTCAGGTCCACATGCTGCTAGGGGAAGGAACCTTTCACCAAATTCACGGAGGTGTTGCCAGCAATTCGCCTGTATCGCAGCGCCCCGGTTTTGATGCAGAATATGAAAGCATCCGCAAAGCGGCCTACCATCGACCGGAAACGCCAGCTATTTTCCATGGTTCAGATCGTGTGACAGCAGATGCGGTCTCATAAACGCGAGGCATTGATGTGTGTTCTGCAGTCAGAGGAAACAATCGCGCAACAGCCACAGCGCACGGAAATGAATTTCGCGATTAGGCACCTATAAATGGATATGACGACGCACGGAACATCTACTGCCAGCGCCAGGCCCGTACAGCAAATGTCGGGTCTTAGGGATGACGTGGTTGAGGTCTGTCTGGCCTTTGACGGAAACTTTGTCCAGCACGCAGCTGTAACGCTGTTGTCGGCGACGCAAGCGATGAACGCAAAGGAACGGCTCAACGTTCATATTCTGTACCCCGGCGATATATCCTCGGAAGATCGCGACCGTCTTGAAAGCCTTGTACCGTCAGCGACGCTGAATTGGTACGACGTCGATACCGAAAGGTTCGCCGGTCTGCCAAACAATCGAAGCCATGTATCGATGGCGACGTATCTCAGGCTGCTGATCCCCGAGACATTGGGTCATGTGACATCACGTGTGATCTACCTGGATTGCGATACTATTGTGCTTGATAGTCTGGGTTCGCTTTGGAGAACCCCGATCGGCACTGCCCCTTTGGCTGCCTCACCTGACGAAGGAGGCAATACACAGGCCAAAAGATTGGGGCTGCTTTCCCCCGGGTTTTACTTCAACGCCGGTGTTTTAATTTTCAATCTGGACGAAATTGATGCCCGTGCGTTTTCTAATCGGGTCCAAAGTATCGCAGCGGACGAAGCAACCGTACTGGAGCTTCAGGATCAGGATATTCTGAACCTCATTTTTGCCGGGCAAGCGTATAGGCTGGACCTAAGCTGGAATGTCAGCACGCGTCTTTTCTCGCGCAATCTTCTTGAGCCTGCTTATACGGTGCAAGAGGCTGAAAGCGCACTGAAAACACGTGGAATTCTTCACTTTACGGACAAGCGCAAACCCTGGAACGGCAATTGCAATCATCCAATGCGTGAATTGTATTGGAACTTGCGCAACCAAACTCCATGGCGCGAAGGCGTACGCCACAGGCTGTGGCGTTATCTGGAAAACGGCCTGAGAAATCGTTTCAGCAAGTCCCGGAAGGCGATGAAACGTGTCGACTAAGCCGTCGGCGAAGCTGGGCAGAGAATTGGCGCGGCCTTTCCGACAATTGGGACGCCTCGTCTATCGCTCAGCTTCAAGGGTTTATTCTCCGTTCATCTATGACACGACCCAGAAATGGAAAGTCAGGGTTTCTCCCGGTGCTTTGCCTTTGATGGATCATGTCGGCATATATGTGATCGCGCCTTTTCATGGGGTGTGGCCGTCCCACATGGTGGCGCTGGAGTATATGCATCAGTCGGGTGTCTCACCCATTGTCACCTCGAACCTGCCCCTGTCAGCCAGCGAAAAAGCCTTAATTTCCGAGCGGTGCTCGGTTGTGATTGAGCGCCCAAACCAAGGGTATGATTTCGGGGCTTACCGCGAAGCCTGCTTGCACCTCAGCGATCGGTTGGAAGGGTTATCACGGTTGACCCTTTTCAATGATTCCACATGGTTTCCAGCGCCGGGCTCCCGTAACTGGTTCAGGGAACTGAACCATAGCGTCGCCGGACTCACGGGCGCGACATCCAATTTTGGCGGTTCGCGTGTCGTGCCGCGGAAGTTGGTAAAGGAACCGTGGTACTACGGGCCGGATGGCTTGGATTTCCATCTGCAATCCTTTGCATTGTCCTTTTCGTCTGATGTGCTTCGAAACCAGAGCTTTCGTGATTTTTGGAAAAAGTACCCGTTGGTAAATGACAAGGATCTGACAGTGGCACGTGGAGAAATTGGCCTTTCAAAGTGGGCTTTCAAACAAGGCTGGCCAGTAGCGTCTACATATCAGATTGAACGTCTGAATGAACTGTTGATGCCTCTTTCGGCGGCGCGTCTGCGTGAGATTGCAGAGAAAACAATAGTGTTAGGGAACCCTCGGTTTGTATCCCTGAAGCGCGATGTTTTGGCAGCTACACCCGGTGAAGATACGCTTCGGCTGTTTATTTTGGCTGCCGCGCGGTGCCTTGGTGTCAGTTATGCCTTGCCCGAGTTAAACCTCCGAGAATTGCGCTTTCCCTTTCTCAAGAAATCCCCAATCTGGCATCAAAAAGAGGCTTCGGACATAACTTTGGATATTATCCGCTCTTACGGCGGTGAATGGGGTATCGAAGACGAAGCGGAATATCTCCGCCGGTTATTGCTGACGCAGTAAGGAACTGGCCCTACCTGCAAGCCCCTGACCCTGCGCGTACTAGTTCTTTGGCGGGAAGTCAGAAGCCACGACAGCGTTGGCTTTTATGCGGGCCCCTTTTGCCACGGTAACGGGGCCTATGATTTTGGCTCCGGTCCCGATGCTGACCCCTTTTTCTATTGTTGGCCCGACAAAGTTTCCATCGCGCAGGCCAATTGTGACAAAGGGCCGGATGATAGCACCAGAGCCAATCTGAACCAGTCCGTCGATCACCACCTGACCATGGGGCAGGACAATGCCAGGTTCCAATATCACCGGCGCGCCTATATGTACCTGCGCAATCAAGATGGACAGGCGGCGCAGAATAGTTGGCAAGACGGGAACCCCATACGCCCGCAAACGTGCGGCCGCGCGGATCATGACAAGAGCCAGATAACCGTCTGCCTCCCAGATCATTCTCAAGACCAGGTAGAGACGTGGCCATTCAGCGGGCTTTCCCCCACCATGCATAGAGGCAGCGGCGACCTTTGCATCTGCAATGATTGCAGGAAAAAAAGGCGGATTTGCGCGCCCACGTTCCCGGAGAAGTTCCTTGGGTGTCATGCTCTTATCCTCAACCCTCTGCCCATTCGCCGTTTGGCGTCGTAAAGTAAGCAGCAAACGTTCAGGCCCGCGCCATTCGGGCCGTCACGATAACTTGCACACCGTCTGGGCAACACACAAGACAACGCCAAGCGTAACCAGCCTGAGCGGCCCTTGAATTGCCATGGTCGTCCTCTTAGAAGGCTTAACGCTCGCAGTTTGTTCAGAACAAGCGTGGTGGTGAATTTCGGTTCTACCGGAACAGTATCGCGAGCACGAAAGCGGTTGGAGATGGATGAATGGGTTTAACCAGTTCAGTAAAGCGCAGGATGGCTTTGGCGCAGGGTGAGGAACTCAGCACCGCGTTAAAAGTCCTGTTCGCGGACCGCAAAACCCGACGCCAGTTTGAACTTGAAAAATTTGGGCGTTATCTGACTGAAACGCAGTTCGGCCAGACCGGTGGCACGGTCAATGAAATGGTTGCTTCTTCGGTCTGGGCCTTCCTTGATCAGGACTGGTACGCGCAGGTTCACGGGCTTGCGTCTCCGAAAGAAGCTTTGGCCCACTACAAGTCCGAGGGCATCAAATTTGCACTGGCCCCATTTCCAGAACTAGCTGCCGAGGATGGCAAATCCCTGACGATTTGGGGTGTCGAGTACCTGGTTCGCATGGGGTTCCCTGTCGGTGATACCGGGGCCAAGGCACTGCTGCCGGATGACCGCCGTGCGATTGACCCATTTGCAATCTCTAACGCTGGCAATAAGCGTATTGCCGTTGTAACGGCTATTTTTGGTCAGTTTGACTCTCTCCTCCCGATTGATTCGGACTGGAATTCCACCGCGGACTTTTTCGTCTTTTCTGACAGGGCATACGACGCAACCGGCGGTTGGCAGCAGGTTCATGCGCCGTTCCATCATGAAGACACGCGCCGCAAAGCCCGCTTCGTAAAACTGAATCTGCCGGCGTTGTTTTCAGACTATGAATGGGTGATCTGGATCGATGGCAATGTCATGATGTGTCAAAACCCCGAAGACTTCTTGAATGGAATGGAGCCGGAAACCTTCGACTTTACGACCTTCAGTCATCCTGACCGACGGGGGCTTTTGGCCGAAGCTGCAGAATGCGTGAAATTGTCCAAAGATGATCTTCTCACCATGGCGGACCATTTGCGTCAGAACCAATCCCATCCTGCATTTCGCGATTCAGATCTCTATGAGACCATGGTTATGGCTTTGCGTCCTGGTTCAGCCGCGGTTCAAAACATGTGCAACAGCTGGTGGCGGATGCTGGCGCGGGGTTCCAAGCGCGATCAGGTGTCTTTGCCGCTGGCAATTGCAGAAACACCCGATCTGCGCGTAAAGCCCTTGCCCAACAATATTTCAATGTCTCCCCACTTTGCCCGGACGAAGCATCGCACATGAGTCATCCGTCAAAACCGCCGCGCGCCGACGTTATTGTTTGCGTTCACAACAGCTATGATGATGTCCGTGCTTGCATCCAATCGGTGCTGGAAACCCTCAGGCCCGGTGATCTGCTGATCATTGTCGACGACGGGTCTGCCGAGGACACGCAAAAGCTGTGTGAAGATTTTGCAACGCGTCACCCCAACAATTGCCGTTTGATCCGCCGGCCGCAGGGGTCCGGTTTCTGTAAGGCGGCCAATGCGGGGATGCGGTCATCCTCGGGTGACATGGTCGTCTTGCTCAACAGCGATACCATCGTAACCGGCGACTGGCTGGATCGGTTGGATGTCTGCATGAACTCGAATTGGAAAATCGGGGTGGTGGGACCGTTGTCCAATTCGGGGGGGTGGCAATCCATTCCGTTCCTTCCCGGGTCCGCGGCAAACCAAAGCGAAATTCGGTCAGATGACGACGCCCTGAGCTTGATTCACTCCTATTGCGGCGGGTTCTCCAGTCGTTTCGGGTACCCTGTAGTCGAGCAACTCAACGGATTCTGCATCGCAATCAACCGCTCTGTATTGGATACGATCGGCCTGTTCGACGAAGAGCGCTTCCCGATGGGGTATGGGGAGGAAAGTGACTTTGTTCTGCGCGCTCAGGATGCTGGATTTCTGTGTGCGGTCGCAATCGACTGCTTTGTTTTCCACGCTAAAACAAAAAGCTACACGTCCGAACAAAGAGCGAAATACAATGCGGCGGGGCAGAAGAACCTGAAATCCCTGCACGGCGAAAGACGCATTCGGGATGCTGTTTCGGGAACCCAAAACCACCCGGTGCTGGTTGCGATCCGTGATGAGACCCGCAAGGACTTCAAGCAAAACGGATGGCTGTTGCCAGTCCCGGAAGACGCGTAAAGCTGACTGGGTACAGCCGTTTTGTTGCAGTCAACTTTTGCACGAAGGTTGCTGTATCAGGCGTTATCAACAACCCGTTTCATGTACTGACCATAGTCGTTTTTCTCAAACGCCTGGGCCCGTTCCAAAAGCTGTTCCCGGCTGATCCAGTTTTGATCGAAGGCAATTTCTTCGAGACAACCAACCTGCTGGCCCTGCCGCTCGGTGAGCGTACGGACAAAATTCCCCGCATCCAGAAGGCTGGCATGCGTTCCCGTATCCAGCCAGGCAAAGCCACGGCCCATGCATTCAACGGATAGTGATCCCTCATCCAGATACATCGACAACAGCGTGGTGATTTCAAGCTCGCCGCGGTTGGAAGGTTTCACCTGAGCCGCGCGCTGGGGGGCTTTACCATCCAGAAAGTACAACCCGGTGACGGCGTGATTTGACGGTGGCACCTCAGGTTTTTCAATTATTTCAGTCACTTGTCCGTCCGCATCAAAGCCAACCACACCATACCGTTCGGGATCAGCCACCTGATACCCGAATACGGTGCCGCCTTGGGTTTTGCGGGATGCATTGCGCAACATGTCGGGAAGCCCGTGTCCGAAAAAGACATTATCACCCAAAACCAGGGCAGAGGCGCTGCCTGCCAAAAAATCCTCTGCCAGAATATAGGCTTGCGCCAAACCATCGGGTGAAGGTTGGACAAGCCACGTCAGCGATAGCCCCCATTGACCACCATCCCCCATCAGGCGTTGGAATTGCGCTTGGTCCTCAGGTGTTGTGATAATGGCAATCTCGCGAATACCAGCCAACATCAACACCGAAAGCGGATAATAGATCATGGGTTTGTCGTAGATTGGCAAAAGCTGTTTCGAGACCCCCATCGTAATGGGATAAAGCCGCGTGCCTGACCCGCCTGCGAGGATGATACCTTTTCTTTCGGTCATGATCGAAGCTCCATATCTTTCAATACGTCGGTCAGTGCGCTTTTCCAGTCGGGACGGTTGATACCGAATACTTCTTGCGTCGTTTGGCAGTCGAGACGCGAGTTCGCCGGTCGCTTGGCCGGGGTGGGGTATTCATCCGTTGTGATCGGCGTGATGTGCACATCCCGTCGGGCTTGCTCGAAAATCTCTGAGGCAAACCCGCACCAGTTGATGTCGGGCGCGCCGCTGAAGTGGTAGGTTCCCGATTTGGATCGGTCATGCGCAAGTTGATTGGCAATCGCAAGGCTGGCTGCCGCGATTGCTCGGGCTGGGGTGGGGCCGCCGATTTGATCCTCAACCACGCTTAACGCGTCGCGGGTTTCAGATACCCGCAACATGGTTTTGACGAAGTTGTTGCCAGTCGCCGAGAAAACCCAGGAGGTCCGCAAGATCGCGAACCGCCCACCTGCGGCGCGCACACCATTCTCACCTGTCAGCTTGGACCGTCCATAGGCATTACCTGGGGCCGTTGCATCCTCGGGTCGCCACGCGCGGGTGCTGTCGCCTGAAAAGACATAGTCGGTCGAGATGTGGACGAAGGGTATATCCAACTTTGCGCAAGAGCGCGCCATTTCGGTCGGCGCTGCACCGTTGATCAACGTCGCCAGTTCCTCTTCCTCTTCGGCGCGGTCTACTGCTGTGTACGCGGCTGCGTTGATCACCGCGTGGGGGGCATGTGCCCTGATCGCGGCGGTGCAGGATGCGGGGTCGGTCAGGTCTGCCTGATCGCGCCCCAGTGCTATGACATCGGCAAGCTGCTGCAGTTCCCTTGCCACTTGCCCTGTGCGGCCAAAGACTAGAATACTCATGCCGAACGTTTGTCTGAGAGCCCTTGCCGTTTTCCCACGCCATCGCGTGAGAGCAGGGGCCGCCACCAGGCTTCGTTACTCAAATACCAGCGCACAGTCCGTTCCAACCCTTCTTCGACCGTAACCGACGGACGCCAGCCCAGTTCCTCGCGAATGCGCGTTGAATCGATCGCATAGCGCGCGTCATGGCCAGGGCGGTCCGCAACAAAGGTAATAAGATCGGCATAGCTGCCCAGACTACGGGGGCGTATCTCATCAAGGATTTCACAAATCGACTGAACCAGAGACAGGTTGCTCCGTTCATTTTCGCCTCCGATATTATAGCTGCGCCCGATCTGGCCCTGTTCGATTACCAAAAGCAGCGCATCGGCGTGATCTTCGACATACAGCCAGTCCCGGATGTTCGAGCCATCGCCGTAGACAGGCAGAGGCTTGCCCGCCAATGCATTCAAAATAATCACAGGGATCAGTTTTTCCGGGAAGTGGTAGGGGCCGAAATTGTTCGAGCAATTGCTCAACACAACCGGCAAACCATAGGTCTCGTGCCAGGCACGCACCAGATGGTCAGAACTGGCTTTGGAGGCTGAGTAGGGGCTGCGCGGATCATAGGCCGTTTCTTCAGTGAACATGATTGCGGGATCTGCAGGCAGCGAACCAAACACCTCGTCTGTCGAGATATGATGGAACCGGAAATCCTCGGGTTTACCCTTGGCATGCCAATAGGCGCGCGCGGCCTCAAGCATGTTGTAGGTTCCGGTGATATTGGTCTCGATGAAACTCCCTGGTCCGTCGATCGACCGATCGACATGAGACTCTGCGGCCAGATGCATTACGACGTCGGGTTGGTGGTTGGAAAAAATTTGATCCAACACAGAACGGTCCCGGATGTCAGCATGTTCAAAGAAATAAAGCGGGTTGTCGGCAACTGGGGCGACGTTATCAAGACAGGCCGCGTAGGTCAGTGCATCCAGATTCACCACCGAATGGCCTCTCTCAACGGCCAGACGCACAACCGCAGAGCCTATGAAACCTGCGCCGCCGGTCACGAGAATTTTCATGTGGGCTCTCCTTCAAACTGAAAGGGGCTTTGAAATTCACTCAAAGGGATGGCGTTTACATCTTTGTCCGACAAAACGGGCGCTGAAATGCCCCAGTCAATACCGGCACTGTCCCACCGAACCGATCCGTCACATTCAGGAGCGTAAACGTCGGTGCACTTGTACTGAACCTCACAATCCTCGGTCAGGGTCAGAAACCCGTGCAGGAACCCTTTGGGCACGAAAAGCTGGTTGCCGTTTTGTGCAGACAACTCCACCGATGCCCATCTCCCGTAGCATGGTGATCCCACGCGAACATCAACCGCGACATCCAAAATAGCACCGCGAGAACAGCGCACCAGTTTGTCTTGCGCGCGTGGGGGGCTTTGAAAATGTAACCCGCGCAACGTTCCACGCTGCGCCGAAAAGCTGTGATTGTCCTGGACGAACTCTGGCAGGGTAATTCCCTCGGCCTCCAGCGCCGCTTTGTTCCAGGTCTCGGTGAACCAACCCCGATCATCCCCGAACCGGCGCGGGGTAATCAACAAAAGATCGGGAAGGGTCAGTGTATTAACTTCCATTGATGTCTCATAAATTCACAAGAACGCCTTGATCCTTTGAATATATGCAAACCAATGCGACCGATAGGGTTGATTAAGCCCGACGAGCCCAACTGACACCTCGGAAAACGGCAAGACGTTACGTCCCAAGGCTTTATTGTGGTCCTCAGTCCGAAAAGCTGGAGGGCAGGGATGCCTGAAGATTTTTCCGTCGGGGCCATAAAGTTGCCCCCAAACGCGGTAATGTATCGAAAACGAGTAAAGATGTGCGACCAAGGCCCTCGCAACTCCACGCAGCAAAATGTCGCGCAAATAAACCGTTGTAGCTTCCAATTAATGTCAGCCCTTTTGCCCTCGGCAAATATAACATACTTGTGCACGCAGTGCGTCGCAATTTGGAGATGGCAATGATCAAACGCGCCTGGGATAACTGGCGATCTGGCTATATGGGTCGACTCATCGGCGAGAGCTTTTACGCTCAGGGTGGTCTGTATGGCATTGCCGTTTTCGCGATGATTATTGTTGCCGTAACGACGGCTGGCGCGGCTTATATGATGGAATACATCGTTGATGCCATGACCAGCCCCGAAATGCGCGGGTGGGCCCATCTGATTGCCTTGGGTGTTATCGGCTTGTTCCTTGCCAAAGCGGTCGCGTCCTATGTTCAGGCCGTGTTTCTGGCAAGGGCCGGCAACCGGATCGTGGCGGCACAACAAGAAAAACTGTATCGCAAACTGCTTCGCCACGGGGTTCAGTTCTTCAACGATTATGAATCGTCCGAACTATTGATGAAAACAACAAACGGCGCAAATGCTGCGCGGCGATTGATCGATGTGCTGGTTACCGGCTTTATCCGCGATGCGCTGACGCTGGTGGGGCTGGTTGTCGTGATGGTGTACCAGCAACCGGTTTTGTCAGTCATGTTCTTCGTGGTCGGCCCTGTTGCCCTGCTGGGGGTGCGGTATCTGCTGAAAAGCGTTCGTGCGATCATGCAGGCCGAGTATCAGTCCCTCGCCGAAATTATCCGTGTCCTGCAGGAAACATCTCGCGGCATCAAAGTGATCAAGGTCTTTTCGCTTGAGGACAAAATGGCCACGCGCATGTATTCGGCGATCACTCAGGTCGAGGCGCGCGCCAACGACATTGCCAGACTGCAATCGATTGCCAGCCCGCTGATGGAATTTTTGGCTGGGCTTGCCGTCGCAGGGGTTTTGATTGTCAGCACGATGGGCATTGGTGGCAGCGAACAGCCCTCGGCCGGGCAGCTGATGTCGTTCATTACAGCTTTGCTGATGGCTTATGAACCAGCAAAACGTCTTTCCAAAATGCGCGTGCAGATCGAGACATGCATGGTCGGTATCGGTATGCTTTTCGGACTGCTTGATACAGAAGATACGATGCACGAAAGCGCTGAGGCCCGCGATCTGACAGAAGGGCCGGGTGAAATCAAACTCTGCGATCTGGATTTCGGGTACAAGGGTGCCGATCCGATTATACAGGGTCTCAACATCACCTTTGAAGCAAAGAAAACCACGGCGCTGGTTGGACAGTCCGGTGGCGGCAAGTCGACCATTTTCGCTTTGATCATGCGGTTTTATGATCCCATCAAAGGAAGGGTTGAAATTGACGGGCAGGATATTCGCGGCATTCGTTTTTCGTCGCTGCGGCGCAAGATCTCTTTTGTCGGACAGGATACGTTTTTATTTGCCACCTCGGTGATGGAGAACCTGCGTTGCTCCGCTCCGGAAGCTACAGACGAAGAGGTTATCGCCGCAGCCAAGGCGGCCCATGCGCATGATTTCATCCTTGGTTTGCCTAACGGATATGATACCGCCGTGGGCGAAAACGGTGCGTTCCTGTCCGGCGGCCAAAAACAGCGCATTGCCATTGCGCGTGCGATCTTGCGAAAAGCTGAAATCCTGCTTTTGGATGAAGCCACCAGCGCTTTGGATGCAGAGTCCGAGTCATTGGTCAAACAGGCTTTGGATGCGCTGACCAAAGATGTAACCGTGCTTGTGATTGCGCACCGCCTGTCAACCGTTCTTGAGGCGGACAAAATTGTGGTCATCGAAGATGGCGCTGTTGTCGAACAAGGCAACCTGGATGAGTTGATGAAAAAAAATGGCAGCTTCCGAAATCTGTTCGACCAGCAATTCAAAAAGCCAAAAACAGAACCCGAAGGCGAAAAAACCTGAAGTCAGTATATTCCGGTTGGCAGAGACAGGGTCGAGGTAGATACCGACTATTAAAGCTGGTATTTCTACCCGCAGACGAGACCGTGTGCCCAAGCATCATTTTCATGTAATGCGATGTTTCGTGCTCTTACTGCACGGGCATTACTCACGGGGTGCCAACGCCCCGTCTGGTTTCGCTGACAGCAGAAGGTTTGTGCTGTACCAATCTTATCACTGAGGCGGAATGCACATCTTGGCGGTCATCCCTGATCTCTGGTTGTTTTTTCATCCGCTCGGGTACGTCCAGCCCAACCCCCGTTTCTGATTTTCAGTGCAAGTTGGGTCTAGATAAATCCGGCGAGGTCACGATGAACACGCTTCTCATGCCGGTCAGGATTTCGAGCTGATTTTGAATTCCTTCAGCACCGAAACGCTAAAACAGATCGTTAGAGAAAACCACTACCAGCTTGTGAGCAGAAGAAGCCCGGCCTCCACAGAAGAGGGGTACTACTGGGTTTCCCCGACAGCATCTTACCCGCCGATACCGACCTGACGGTGGGATCGATTGTTGAAAACAACGCATCCTTCACGCATGCCAGCCTTGGGGCGCAGGTTGTTTGCTTTTGCGCCGGTACGCTTATTGCCACATCCAACAGAGCTAAAGCAGTCGCAAAGCTATCGGCGGTCGAAACCAAAGGGCACGGTCTTCAACCAATATGTTGGATTGGCCACCGCACGGTTTCCTTCAGGCGATCAGAATATGCAGACGACACATTTCGACCTATCCGCATCACAGCCGGGGCTCTGGGGCTGGGGTTACTGGATCGTGACTTGTCGGCATCACGCCAGCACCGAATGCTGGTTTCACCAGCTATTTCCACAAGGATGCTCGGACAACCAGAGGTCTTGATTTCGGCCGTCAAACTAACCGAACTTCCAGGAGTATTCCCAGATTCTGACATCGGATCGGTCGAGGATTTCCATGTATTGATTGACCGCCACGAGATCATCTTTGCCGAAGGTGCCCCTACAGAAAGCCATTTTGCCGGGCCTGAATCCCTGAAGGCTGTTCCATACGAGGCGCGCACGGAAATCCTATCGCTGTATCCCGAGCTCAAGGATATGGATTACACTCTTGAACCCGTCTGTGTGATCCCAACCGGAAAGATTCAGAAAAAGTTGATCGCACGCCACGCGAAAAATCGGAAAGAGGTTCTTGAACGGTTTGCGCAACAACGGGGTTGGCGCTCAGAAAACTGGTACGGGTTGTGAAGGCCCGCTGGTTTCCCATCGTCAGGTGCCGCAGGGACGCAGGTTGGCGGATCGCGTCATTTTCCGCGGCAATCGGACAACCGTGCCTATACAAATCCCGCGTGACCCGGTAGAGGGCTTCCTTTAATCTCGGATCATGCGCTCACTGCAAGCCTGCACACCCGCACAGTCTGTCCCAATCAGAGAACCCCGCCGTGAAAAAAACTATCGCAGATGCGCTTGCCCGTAAGGGCTATGATGCTTTGACCCCTGTTCAGCAAGCGGTCACCCAATCTGAGCTTGAGGGCCGCGACCTTCTGGTTTCGGCGCAAACCGGATCAGGGAAAACGATCGGTTTTGGGCTGGCAATCGCCCCCACGTTGTTGGGCGAAGGGGAAACATTCGGTGAGTCTGGTGCGCCTCTGGCTTTGGTCATAGCACCGACACGGGAACTGGCTTTGCAGGTAAAGCGTGAATTGGGGTGGCTTTATTCCGACGCGGGGGCATATCTGGCATCGTGTGTGGGCGGCATGGACATGCGAGATGAACGTCGGGTTCTGGCGCGGGGATCGCACATCGTTGTTGCTACTCCGGGGCGGTTGCGCGACCATATCATGCGCGGATCCATCGACCTGACACAGGTGCGTGCAGTCGTTCTGGACGAAGCCGATGAAATGCTGGATCTGGGCTTCCGCGAGGACCTGGAATTCATCTTGGATGAAACGCCTTCCGACCGTCAGACATTGCTGTTTTCTGCCACGGTTTCGACCGCAATCGCAAAGCTTGCCAAAAGCTATCAGCGCGATGCGGAACGTATCTCGACGATCAATGAAAAAGCCCAGCATGCCGATATCGACTACCGCGCGATGATGGTGGCCCCGCGCGACGGTGAAAATGCAATCATCAATGTTCTACGCTACTACGAGGCACCAAACGCGATTGTGTTCTGTAACACCCGCGCGATGGTATCGCGTCTGGCTGCTCGGCTGTCGAACCGCGGATTTTCGGTTGTGGCCCTGTCGGGTGAACTCACCCAAAGCGAACGCTCCAACGCGCTGCAGGCAATGCGCGACGGGCGCGCGCGGGTTTGTGTTGCAACAGATGTCGCAGCGCGAGGCATTGACCTGCCCAATCTTGATCTGGTGGTCCATGCCGAGCTGCCAAACAGCCACGAAACCCTCTTGCACCGGTCAGGTCGAACAGGCCGAGCGGGGCGGAAGGGCGTGAGTGCACTGGTTGTTGTGCCATCTTCCCGAAAAAAGGCAGAGCGCATTTTGAAATTCGCCAAACTGAATGCGGATTGGGGCACTGCACCGTCGGCTGAGGCTGTAATTGAACGCGATCAAGCACGTATGCTGGCCGACGAAGACTGGCAGGCCGATATTACCGACAGCGAACATTCGGCGGTGAACCATTTGGTTGAGAAATTCACGCCCCAACAGCTGGCAGCGGCTTATTTGCGCCAATACAAAAAACGCCACTCCGCGCCTGAGGAACTGGGGGCGGTTCATGTCGATAAACCTAGGGCCAAGGCGGATTTCGGCCCCAGCGTCTGGTTCTCATTGTCAGAAGGGCGCAACCAGAATGCGTCCCCGCGCCATTTGCTGCCTATGGTGTGCAGGGCGGGCAATATAACAAAGGATGATATCGGTGGTATCCGCATCGCGGATGATCTGTCCTTTGTCGAAATTCGCGCCTCTGTCGTTGACGGTTTTCTGACAGCCATTGGTTCCGACATGAAGATCGAAGGGACAAAAGATATCGTGCGTCTGGAGGCAGCGCCGGACATCCCGGCCTTTAAGCACCCGAAATCTGATCGCGCACCTAAGGGCAAGCCGCGCCATCGCAAAACGGATGCGTCGCCAATTGATTGGAACGACGCTCCCGAGCCCCGCCGCCGCAAACCGAAACCCGAAGACCGCAAATCCCAAAAGTCGGCGAGCCCGAAGCCAAAGGTGAAGGATGGCGAAGGTTTCGTAGCAGCACCATTGAAAAAAAAGAAACCCGCAGCGGCGAAGCCTAGGGACAAATCGAAAGCTGAAGCCAAAACTGGTAAAGATGCGTCCACCAAGCCTCGCAGCAGCGGCGCTAAAGGCCCTCCGCCCCCTAAGGGCAAGCCCAATAGCAAGAAGAACCGCGCCCGGGCAGCTGCTGTAAAAGCGGCCAAAGGCGGGAACGCGATGCCAAAGCGGCGGTGATGACCGCGAGGTTTCCATAACGCGAAAGAGACTTTGCCCCAAAAAGAAACTGAGGCGGCTCTGGGTGCAACAACAAAGGAAAGGCCCGCGCGTTGGCGGGCCTTTTTTTGGAGTTTGTTGGAAAACCGGTTGTTGTGATCAGCCGAGTTTCTCGGTCAGTTCTGGGACGG
>NZ_JBQFUT010000014.1:0-65048 GCF_056539305.1 Ruegeria sp. BC1 | reverse complement strand
CTGCGGTCAGCGTGGTCTTACCATGGTCAACGTGGCCAATCGTGCCGATGTTGACGTGCGGTTTTGTACGCTCAAACTTTTCCTTTGCCATGATGGCCTCCTTTTTCGGTAATGAAGGGAGCCCGTCAAACGGGCTCCCTCAAATCTTCGCTTATGCGTATTTCGCCTGAATCTCGTCCGAGATGTTCTGCGGAACCGGATCGTAGTGGTCGAACTGCATGGTGAACTGGGCGCGGCCCGACGACATCGAACGAAGGGTGTTGATGTAGCCGAACATGTTGGCCAGCGGAACGAACGCGTCGATCGCGATTGCGTTGCCGCGCGGCTCTTGTCCAGACACCTGGCCACGACGCGAGGTCAGGTCGCCGATGATACCGCCGGTGTATTCTTCCGGGGTGATCACTTCGACCTTCATGATCGGTTCCAGCAGTTTCGCGCCAGCTTTGCGCATGCCTTCACGCATACACATACGGGCGGCGATTTCGAACGCCAGAACGCTCGAGTCAACGTCGTGGAACTTACCGTCCAGCAGGGCAACCTTGAAGTCGATCACGGGGAAGCCAGCCAGCGGGCCGCTATCCATGACCGAGTTGATGCCTTTTTCAACACCCGGAATGTATTCCTTCGGAACAGCACCACCAACGATGCGGCTCTCGAACGAGTAACCTTCGCCCGGTTCTGTCGGCTGGATTTCCAGCTTAACTTCGCCGAACTGACCCGAACCACCCGACTGTTTCTTGTGGGTGTAGGTGTGTTCAACCGGCATCGAGATGGTTTCACGGTATGCCACCTGCGGCGCACCGATGTTCGCCTCAACCTTGAACTCGCGCTTCAGACGGTCCACCAGGATGTCCAGGTGAAGTTCGCCCATGCCCTTCATGATGGTCTGACCCGATTCCAGGTCGGTTTCCACACGGAAGGACGGGTCTTCGGCGGCCAGACGGGCCAGACCCTGGGACATCTTCTCCTGGTCGCCCTTGGTTTTGGGCTCAACCGCGATCTCGATCACCGGATCGGGGAAGGTCATGGTTTCCAGAACCACCGGATCCTTCGCATCGCACAGGGTGTCACCGGTGGTCGTGTCTTTCAGACCCGCCAGCGCGATGATGTCGCCTGCAAACGCTTCTTCGATCTCTTCCCGGTTGTTCGAGTGCATCATCATCATACGACCGATGCGCTCTTTCTTACCTTTGGTCGAGTTCAGGATCGAGTCACCTTTGTTCATGGTGCCCGAGTAGATCCGGGTGAAGGTCAGCGAACCAACGAAGGGGTCGTTCATGATTTTGAACGCCAGACCCGAGAAGGCCATGTCGTCGTCTGCACGACGCGCGATGTCGCGAACTTCTTCCTCGTCGCCAGGTTTGAAGCCCATGTAATCGACAACGTCCAGCGGGCTGGGCAGATAGTCGATCACAGCGTTGAGCAGAGGCTGAACGCCTTTGTTCTTGAACGCCGAACCACCCAGAACCGGAACGAACGCGATTTCCAGTGTACCTTTACGCAGCAGGGCGCGCAGGGTCGGAACGTCGGGCTCATTGCCTTCCAGGTATTCCATCATCGCGTCGTCATCCATTTCGACGGCCGCTTCGATCATCTTGCCGCGCCATTCGTCGGCCATGTCTTTCAGGCTGTCGCGGATCGGAGCTTTGATCCAGCTTGCGCCCAGATCTTCGCCCTGCCACAGCCACTCTTCCATGGTGACCAGGTCGATCAGACCTTCCAGTTCGGACTCGGCGCCGATCGGAATACCAACCGGAACAGCACGTGCGCCGGTGCGATCTTCGATCATGTTGACGCAGTTGAAGAAGTCTGCGCCGATCTTGTCCATCTTGTTGACGAAAACCATACGCGGAACCTTGTAGCGGTCAGCCTGACGCCACACGGTTTCGGTCTGAGGCTCAACACCGGCGTTAGCGTCCAGAACGCAGACGGCACCGTCGAGAACCGCCAGCGAGCGTTCAACTTCGATGGTGAAGTCAACGTGGCCGGGGGTGTCGATGATGTTCAGGCGGTGCTTGGGCGTGTCAGCATGCTGTCCATCTTCGGTGCGTTCCCAGAAAGTGGTAGTCGCAGCCGAGGTGATGGTGATGCCGCGTTCCTGTTCCTGCTCCATCCAGTCCATGGTGGCTGCACCATCGTGCACCTCACCGATGTTGTGGGATTTACCAGTGTAATACAGGATACGTTCCGAGCAGGTTGTCTTACCCGCGTCGATGTGCGCCATGATACCGAAGTTACGGTACAGTTCGAGAGGATATTCGCGTGACATGTGTCTAAGCCTCTGGGATTACCAACGATAATGGCTAAAGGCTTTGTTCGCCTCGGCCATCTTGTGGGTGTCTTCGCGTTTCTTGACGGCAGTACCGCGGGACTGAACGGCGTCCAGCAACTCGCCTGCAAGGCGCTCTTCCATGGTGTTTTCGTTGCGGCCGCGCGCAGCGGTGATCAGCCAGCGGATGGCCAGCGCTTCGCGGCGCTCAGGGCGCACTTCGACCGGAACCTGATAGGTTGCACCACCAACCCGGCGCGAGCGAACCTCGACCGACGGCTTGATGTTGTCGAGCGCTTCGTGGAACACTTCGACAGGAGCGCGTTTTACCTTGTTCTCAACGCGGTCAAACGCGTTGTAAACGATGCGCTCTGCGACCGACTTCTTGCCGTCGATCATCAGGTTGTTCATGAATTTGGTCAGTACCTTGTCGCCAAACTTGGCGTCAGGCAGGACTTCGCGTTTTTCGGCGGCGTGACGACGTGACATATCAGCCTCTCCTTCTTACTTGGGACGCTTCGCGCCGTATTTCGAACGACGTTGCTTACGATCTTTGACGCCCTGAGTATCCAGAACACCGCGCAGGATGTGGTAACGCACACCGGGAAGGTCTTTTACACGGCCGCCACGGATCAGAACAACCGAGTGTTCCTGCAGGTTGTGGCTTTCACCGGGGATGTACGAGATGACCTCGAACCCGTTGGTCAGGCGCACCTTGGCAACTTTACGCATAGCCGAGTTCGGCTTCTTCGGTGTGGTGGTATACACGCGGGTGCAGACGCCGCGTTTTTGCGGGCACTGTTCCAGGTGCATGGACTTCGAGCGTTTTACTTTGGGCTGCCGCGGCTTGCGGATCAGCTGTTGAATAGTTGGCATTCCGGTTTCTTCCCCGTTTTGCAACACACATGACATGCACGCGGCTGCGTGCGGTTAAACTTGCTGCACTTATGCGTCCACAAGCGCAAAACCCGCGAGCGTTCCCATTCCGAGGTGAACGTCGCGGTTGGTTATCAGAGGGCGCGAACTGCAAAATTGTCCGGGCCTTGACCAGTCCATTACTGAGATCGGTTTTGGGGCGGCCCCCAGTACCGAGATGTCGCGCGTAATAGGGGGAGTCGGCCCGAGTGTCAACAGCACTCCTGATCACGCGGGGGTTACAGGGGTTTAGCTTGATTTAATTGTCCTGTGCCAAAAGGTCCACTGCAACTGTCCATTGCGGGTTTCGGGTCGCATAGGCATAGTCCCCACAACGATCTGCACCACGGATGATTCATGCAAGTTATCGGCCTGTGCCGCTTTTCATACCCTGCCCATGGCGGCTTTCAGATCGAGCATGACACGATCGAGGAACGCAGACGCTATCTGTATGATACCGCCCGCCTGGAACAACGCTTTCGCCTGTTTGAAACCACCACCCTGCCTTGTTTCAAGGAACAGACCGATGAGGATTTTCAGTTCCTCATCGTTATTGGCAACTGCCTGCCCAAAGCGGCCTTGGAACGGCTGCAAGATCTGACCGCAGGCATGAAACAAGCAAAGATCATCGCTCGGGAGCCGATGCGACATCGCAGAGTGATGAAGGAAATCCTGAACGCCGCGCGCACCGATCCAGACGATCCGTGCCTGCAATTCCGTCACGACGATGATGATGCCGTATCCGTCGATTTCGTCGAACGCTTGCGTATCGCTGCTGACGAAGGCAAGGGGCTGCTGCAGAATAACCGGACCGTAGCAATTGACTACAACAGCGGGTTTCTGGCGCGATTTGGTCCCGACGGCATTCTCGCCGCCCCGAAATTCCAGCCGTTGCTGGGCGTCGGGATGGGCATGTATGTGCGCGGCGGGTGCGAGCAGACGATCATGAATTTCGCCCACCACCGGATCGGAAACTTCATGCCAGTGATCAGTTACCCTGACGCGCCGATGTGGGTACGAACGCTGAACCAGTTCAACGACTCACGCCATGCCCGCAACAACAAGGCCGAGCTGTCCCCTCTGACGCCCGAATTGGAAGGCGAGTTCATCGCACGGTTCGGCATCGAACAGGACATGGTCCGGCAGGTTCATTCTGCGGCCTGATGTGACCGCTCGCGAAACAGCGTGAACACCCCCGCACCGACAACCAAAACTGCCCCGAGCAATGTAACCGCATCCGGCCATTCGTCAAAAACAAGCCAGCCCAGCCCCAGCGCCCAGATCAGGCTGGAATACCTAAACGGGGCGATGAACCCAACCTCACCCTCGCGCATCACCATTACGCTGAACAAGTACCCCATCAGCACAAAGACCGCCGCCGATGCCACCAACGTTCCGGCACCGATGGACACAGGCGCCCACCCCTCAAAAACCGAGACCACGCTGGCCACAAGGGTAATCGTCAGTGATGTGGCCAGTGTCACGACCATGGACGGAACCTGCGCTGACATGCGGCGCGTGATCAGATCGCGAATGGTCACCGACGCCACCGCTGCCAGCGCAAATACAGCGTAGACGCTGAAGCCATCCGGGCCGGGGCGCACGATCAACAACATACCGGCAAATCCGATCGCAATGGCCATGATCCGTCGCCAGCCGATCTGTTCCGAGAAGAAAAGCGCGGCCCCCAACGTGACCGTAAGGGGCAAGGCCTGCAGAACCGCCGTGACATTCGCGAGCGGCATGTGCTGCAGAGCTGTCAAAAAGAAAAACGTCGCCGAAAGCTCGGCACAGCATCGGATGGCTACCAGCCACCTGTCGTGAGGCGGGAAATTCAGATGTAGTGCACCCAGATTGCGCGCCAGCGCGTAAACCAACGCAGTGGCCAATGTCCCGCGTAACGCGACCAGCTGGAACAGCGGCATCTCTTGTAAAGCGACTTTGACCAGAGTGTCATTCACGGTAAACGCGGCCATGCTGCCCATCATAAGCAGCGCGCCTTTCACATTCGGGGTCATGTCTTCTGATCCGGTCACGAAACAATCGTGGCATTGGCCCAATTGACCACCACATTGTCAACGCGTCTCATCGCAGTGACACAAGAAATGCTGTTTGGCGCATCAGATGCTTGTTCGCCCCTACCTCACGTGCACCAAGTACCAATTCCGTCAGAACCCAAACACCCGACCGCCGCCGATCCCTTCGACCGTCACGCCGGCGCTCAGATTGTGGGTCGCGATCAACCCGCCGGACATGTTCAGCACACCAAGTCGGTTGCCGTTTTGCAACGCAACATAAAGCTCTCGGCGGTCAGAGTTGATCCCAAGGCCAAAACGTTCAACCTGCAACGCGGCACCAACGGACGGATTGGTGGGCCGGATGATCCGCTTGGTGTCTCCGTTCAGATCCAGCTCTGCAATCAGCCGATTGCGGATGAAAAGTACATAAAGGGTGCCGGTTTGTTCATCATAGGCAAGCCCACCAATCGGCCCCTGCGGCTGACTGAGCCTGATATTGCGCACAAATTGCCCGTCACGGGTCAGCTCCGAGATCATCAAGCCGTTTGGATGATCAAGGAACAGGTGCCCATCCGACTCTCGTATCGCCAGTCCACATTCCTTGATCGGGAAATTGTCTGGCGTCACACCTCCGCATCCGGCCGGGACGCGCTGCGCCGTAAAGGTACGCAGAACACGGCCATTGCGATCAAGCTCTTGCAACTGTGTGCCGGGCAGGTTGCGCAGGAAGATATGCCGTCGTGGGTCATCATATGCCAAACCGACGATCGAGGACGACGTCGGAATCAGACGGGTCGATCCATCCGGAATTTCAACCTCCCGAGAAGGCTGGCCTTGTGGCATTCCGACATAAGCGTAGTCGGTGCACGCGGCCATCAGGCCTATCCCCATTACACAAAGGGCGCGAGACAGCTTGGATGCGGCTCCCATCGTTCAATACTCCGATCTAAAAATATAGACAAAATGACGATTAACCTTACCACAAATTGATTAATTCGTGAACAACTCTACCCGTCCTTGACCCCAAATGAGGTTGAGGTTTTCTCAAGTGGACCCGGCAAAAAGTCCCTCTCAGTTACCTGCACAAAGCTGAAATCAAGCAAAATCCGCGTGACAGAAACAAAAAAGGCCCCGCGATATCGCGGGGCCTGATCTTTGGGTATTTGAGTCGCTTACTCGCGGCTTTCCGGTGTTTCCACCAGAACGTCCAGCTCGTCGCCGACCATGTCGTCGTCGATCATCGGCGCAGCCAGAGCAGCGGCCGCTTCGGCCTCTTCCCGGCGGGCTTCGATCACCACGTTGTCGCGAGACTGGGCCACCTGACGTACGGCCTGGGTCGCACCACCGGTACCGGCGGGGATCAGGCGGCCGACGATGACGTTCTCTTTCAGGCCAACCAGCTTGTCCTTTTTGCCCTGAACCGAAGCTTCGGTCAGCACACGAGTGGTTTCCTGGAACGACGCCGCCGAGATGAACGAACGCGTCTGCAGCGAGGCTTTGGTGATCCCCAACAGGATCGGCTCGCCCTGTGCCGGACGACCACCGCGCTGAAGCGTCTTCTCGTTGGCCGCGTCGAACTCTTGCTTGTCGACATGCTCGCCTTTCAGCAGGGTGGTGTCGCCTGAATCCAGGATCTCCCACTTCTGCAGCATCTGGCGCACGATGACTTCGATGTGCTTATCGTTGATCTTCACACCCTGCAGACGATATACGTCCTGCACCTCGTCGATCATGTAATCCGCCAGCGCTTCGACACCCATGATGGACAGGATGTCATGCGGAGCCGGGTTACCGTCCATCAGGTATTCACCTTTCTGGATGAAGTCCCCTTCGGCGACCGGGATGTGCTTGCCCTTGGGCACCATGTACTCGATGGTCTCCATGGACTCGTCAGCCGGTTCGATGCTGATGCGGCGCTTGTTCTTGTAGTCGCGGCCAAAGCGCACGTAACCATCGGCTTCTGCGATGATCGCGTGGTCTTTCGGACGGCGGGCTTCGAACAGTTCGGCCACACGCGGCAGACCACCGGTGATGTCCTTGGTCTTGGCACCCTCACGCGGGATACGCGCGACAACGTCACCGGCTTCGATGGTCTGGCCATCTTCGACCGACAGGATCGCATCCACCGACATCGGATAGTGAACCGGATTGCCCGCATCGTTGCGGACCGGCTCGCCATCTTCTCCGACCAGAATGATCTCGGGCTTGAGGTCGCTGCCTTTGGGGGCGGCGCGCCAGTCGATCACGATCTTCTGGGTCATACCGGTTGCTTCGTCGGTCTCGTCGCGGACAGCAAGGCCCGAAACCAGGTCAACGTATTTCGCAGTACCGGCTTTCTCGGCGATGATCGGCAGGGTGTAGGGGTCCCATTCGAACAGTTTGTCGCCACGGGCCACCTTGGTGCCGTCCTTGACGAACAGCTTCGAGCCGTAGCCCAGCTTGTGGCTGGCACGCTCTTCGCCATGCTCGTCCTTGATCACCAGCTTCATGTTCCGACCCATGACCAGGCTTTCGCCTGCCGCATTGACCAGAATCTGCGGGTTCTCGAAGGAAACGACACCGTCCTGGCTGGCTTCCTGGAACGACTGCTGACCACCTTGCGCAACACCACCGATGTGGAAGGTCCGCATCGTCAGCTGTGTACCGGGTTCACCGATGGACTGAGCAGCGATGATGCCGACAGCCTCACCCGTGTTCACCATGGTACCGCGTGCAAGGTCACGACCGTAGCAGGTGGCACAAACGCCTTCCTCGGACTCACAGGTCAGAGGCGAACGGATGCGCATCGAGGCAACACCGGCTTCGTCAATGGTGTCAGCCATGCGTTCGTCGATCAGCTGGCCAGCAGCCACGATCACCTCATCGGTACCCGGACGCAGAACATCGTCAGCAGCCACACGGCCCAGCACGCGTTCAGCCAGCGAGGCAACGACCTCACCGTCATTGACTGCGGCTTCGGCAGTGATCGCACGCTCGGTGCCACAATCGATTTCGCGAACGATGCAGTCCTGGGCGACATCCACCAGACGGCGGGTCAGGTAACCCGAGTTCGCCGTCTTCAGAGCGGTATCCGACAGACCCTTACGGGCACCGTGGGTCGAGTTGAAGTACTCGAGAACGGTCAGACCTTCTTTAAAGTTCGAGATGATCGGCGTTTCGATGATGTCGCCGTTCGGCTTGGCCATGAGGCCACGCATACCGCCCAGCTGTTTCATCTGAGTGACCGAGCCACGCGCACCCGAGTGGGCCATCATGTAGACCGAGTTCGGTTCCTGCTCGGACCCGTCCTCTGCCCGATCCGACGACGAGATTGTGCTCATCATCGCTTCGGTGACGCGGTCGTTACACTTCGACCAGGCATCGACGACTTTGTTGTACTTTTCACCTTGAGTGATCAGGCCGTCCATGTACTGCTGTTCAAAGTCCTTCACCTGACCGCGGGTGTCATCAACGATGCCCCACTTGTCATCCGGAATGACCATGTCGTCCTTACCGAACGAGATGCCCGCCTTGAACGCTTCCTTGAAGCCCATCGACATGATCTGGTCACAGAAGATAACCGACTCTTTCTGACCGCAGTAACGGTAGACGGTGTCGATCACCTGCTGCACTTCTTTCTTCCGCAGCAGGCGGTTGACCAGCTCGAACGGCGCCTTGTTGTTCATCGGCAGCAACGCACCCAGACGCAGACGGCCCGGAGTGGTCTCATAACGCTTCTGAACTTCGTTGCCTTCGTCGTCAATCTGCGTGATCCGCGCGGTGATTTTCGAGTGCAGATGCACTTCGCCGGAATCCAGCGCGTGCTGAACTTCGTCGATCGAACCGAACACCTTGCCTTCGCCCGGCATGCCTTCGCGTTCCAGGGTCACATAGTACAGACCCAGGATCATATCCTGCGACGGAACGATGATCGGCGCGCCGTTTGCAGGCGACAGAACGTTGTTCGTCGACATCATCAGAACACGCGCTTCCAGCTGGGCCTCAAGGCTGAGGGGCACGTGAACCGCCATCTGGTCACCGTCGAAGTCGGCGTTAAAGGCCGAACAGACCAGCGGGTGCAGCTGGATCGCTTTACCTTCGATCAGAACCGGCTCGAACGCCTGAATGCCAAGACGGTGCAGCGTGGGCGCACGGTTCAGCATAACAGGGTGTTCGCGGATCACCTCGTCGAGGATATCCCACACTTCGGGGCGCTCTTTCTCGACCAGTTTCTTCGCCTGTTTCACGGTCGAAGACAGACCCTTGGCTTCAAGGCGCGAGTAGATGAACGGCTTGAACAGCTCCAGCGCCATCTTCTTGGGCAGACCACACTGGTGCAGCTTGAGTTCCGGACCGGTCACAATGACCGAACGGCCAGAGAAGTCGACGCGTTTACCCAGAAGGTTTTGACGGAAGCGGCCCTGCTTACCTTTCAGCATGTCCGACAGCGATTTCAGCGGACGCTTGTTAGCGCCGGTGATCACGCGGCCACGACGGCCGTTGTCGAACAGAGCGTCCACGGATTCCTGCAGCATCCGCTTTTCGTTACGAACGATGATGTCAGGCGCGCGTAGTTCGATCAGACGCTTCAGACGGTTGTTCCTGTTGATGACGCGGCGATACAGATCGTTCAGATCCGAGGTCGCGAAACGGCCACCATCCAGCGGAACCAGCGGACGCAGTTCCGGCGGAATGACCGGGATCACGGTCATCACCATCCACTCTGGACGGTTGCCCGACTCGAGGAAGGATTCAACGACCTTCAGACGCTTGATGATCTTCTTGGGCTTCAACTCGCCGGTGGCTTCGGCCAGATCAGCGCGCAGCTGCTCGGCTTCGGCTTCCAGATCGATCTGGGCCAGCATCTCACGGATGGCTTCGGCACCGATATTCGCGGTGAACGCGTCCATACCATAAGCATCCTGCGCATCCATGTACTCTTCTTCGGTCAGCATCTGGCCGTAAGTCAGGTCAGTCAGACCGGGCTCGATAACGACATAGTTTTCAAAGTACAGAACGCGTTCCAGATCGCGCAGCGTCATGTCCAGCATCAGACCGATGCGGGACGGCAGCGATTTCAGGAACCAGATGTGCGCAACAGGCGCGGCCAGTTCGATGTGGCCCATACGCTCACGACGGACTTTCTGCAGGGTGACTTCCACACCGCATTTCTCGCAGACAACGCCGCGATACTTCATCCGCTTATATTTGCCGCACAGACATTCGTAGTCTTTGATCGGGCCAAAGATACGCGCGCAGAACAGACCGTCACGTTCAGGCTTGAACGTCCGGTAGTTGATGGTTTCGGGTTTCTTGATCTCGCCATAGGACCAAGACAGGATCCGCTCGGGCGACGCCAGCGAGACCTTGATCTCGTCAAAGACCTTCGGGGGCGTCAGCGGGTTGAACGGGTTGTTGGTGATTTCCTGGTTCATTTGTTACCTCAAATCTTGCGGAAGGGGGGACGGGAGAAAGGGCAGCGCCCTTACTCCTCAACCTCCGCATCCAGGAGTTCCATATTCAGGCCGAGGCCACGGACTTCTTTAACCAGAACGTTGAACGATTCCGGTACGCCCGCTTCAAAGTTATCCTCGCCCTTGACGATCGACTCATAGACCTTGGTCCGGCCGGCGACGTCATCCGATTTCACGGTGAGCATCTCCTGCAGGGTGTAGGCGGCGCCGTAAGCTTCCAGAGCCCAGACCTCCATCTCACCAAAGCGCTGACCACCGAACTGCGCCTTACCACCCAGCGGCTGCTGGGTAACCAGGCTGTACGGCCCGGTCGAACGCGCGTGGATCTTGTCGTCCACCAGGTGATGCAGTTTCAGCAGGTACTTGATGCCCACGGTCACCGGACGTGCGAATTGCTCACCGGTACGACCGTCGAACAGAACCGACTGACCGCTTTCCGAGAAGCCCGCACGCACCAGCGCGTCGTTGACGTCAGCTTCTTTGGCACCGTCAAAGACCGGGGTAGCGATCGGAACACCGCGGGTCACGTTGCCCGCAGCCTCGATCAGGCCATCCTCGTCCAGACCGGTGATGCCTTCTTCGTAGACATCTTCGCCATAGGCCAGCTTCATCGCTTCGCGTACCGGGGTCAGATCGCCGGACCGGCGGTATTCACCCAGCGCGTCGTCGATGTTCAGACCCAGACCGCGTGCGGCCCAACCCATGTGGGTTTCAAGGATCTGACCAACGTTCATACGCGACGGCACGCCCAACGGGTTCAGACAGAAGTCAACCGGCGTACCATCGGCCAGGAACGGCATGTCTTCCATCGGAACAACCTTGGAGATCACACCTTTGTTCCCGTGACGACCGGCCATCTTGTCGCCCGGCTGCAGCTTGCGCTTCACGGCGATGAAGACTTTGACCATCTTCATCACACCCGGCGGCAGATCGTCGCCACGACGGACTTTTTCGACCTTGTCTTCGAAACGGGCGTCCAGAGCACGCTTTTGCACTTCGTACTGCTCGTTCAGAGCCTCGACGATCTGTGCGTCCTGCTCACCTTCCAGCGCCAGCTGCCACCACTGACCACGGGTCAGGGTTTCCAGCAGGTCCTCGGTGATCACCGACCCTGCTTTGACGCCTTTCGGGCCTTTGACAGCGGTTTTACCCAGGATCAGGCCTTGCAGACGCGCATAGATGTTGCGGTCAAGGATCGCCAGCTCGTCGTCCCGGTCACGGGCCAGACGTTCGACTTCCTCACGCTCGATCTGCAGCGCACGTTCGTCTTTTTCCACACCGTGACGGTTGAAGACACGGACCTCAACGACCGTACCGTAATCGCCCGGCTTCACGCGTAGCGAGGTATCGCGCACGTCAGATGCTTTTTCACCGAAGATGGCGCGCAGCAGCTTTTCTTCCGGGGTCATCGGGCTTTCGCCCTTCGGAGTGATCTTGCCGACCAGAATATCGCCCGGCTCAACATCCGCACCGATGTAAACGATGCCCGCCTCGTCGAGGTTTCGCAGCGCTTCTTCACCGACGTTCGGGATGTCGCGGGTGATCTCTTCCGGACCCAGCTTGGTGTCACGGGCGGCGACTTCAAACTCCTCGATATGGACCGAGGTAAAGACATCATCCCGCGCGATACGTTCCGAGATCAGGATCGAGTCTTCGTAGTTGTAACCGTTCCACGGCATGAACGCGACGACCACGTTCTTACCCAGGGCCAGTTCACCCATATCGGTCGACGGACCATCAGCAATGACCTCGCCCTTCTGGACGGTGTCACCCACCTTGATCAGCGGACGCTGGTTTATGCAGGTGTTCTGGTTCGAACGCTGGAATTTGCGCAGACGATAGATGTCAACGCCAGCGTCGCCCAGTTCCAGATCCTCGGTGGCGCGGATAACGATACGCTGGGCATCGACCTGGTCGATGATACCGGCGCGTTTCGCCTGAATCGCAGCGCCCGAGTCGATCGCAACCTTTTCCTCGATCCCGGTACCGACCAGCGGCGCTTCGGCGCGCAGCAGCGGAACCGCCTGACGTTGCATGTTCGAGCCCATCAGAGCGCGGTTGGCGTCGTCATTTTCAAGGAATGGGATCAGCGATGCAGCAACCGAAACCAGCTGTTTCGGCGACACGTCGATCAGGTCCACATTCTCGCGCGGGGCGAGGGTGTAGTCACCGGCCTGACGGGTCGAAACCAGATCGTTGATGAACTTGCCGTTCTGATCCAGCGTCGCGTTCGCCTGCGCCACGGTGTGACGCATTTCCTCGGTCGCGGACATGTAGTGAACCTCATCGGTCACCTCGGCGTCTTTGACGACGCGGTACGGTGTTTCGATGAAGCCATACTTGTTCACGCGGGCAAAAGTGGCCAGCGAGTTGATCAGACCGATGTTCGGACCTTCCGGCGTTTCAATCGGGCACATCCGGCCATAGTGGGTCGGGTGCACGTCGCGCACCTCAAAGCCCGCACGTTCACGTGTCAGACCGCCGGGGCCAAGCGCCGAGAGACGGCGTTTGTGGGTCACCTCGGACAGCGGGTTTGTCTGGTCCATGAACTGCGACAGCTGCGAAGAGCCAAAGAATTCGCGGACAGCAGCCGCAGCCGGTTTCGCGTTGATCAGATCCTGCGGCATAACGGTGTCGATCTCGACCGACGACATACGCTCTTTGATCGCGCGCTCCATACGCAGCAGACCGACGCGATACTGGTTTTCCATCAGTTCGCCGACCGACCGCACACGACGGTTGCCGAGGTGGTCGATATCGTCCACGTCGCCTTTGCCGTCACGCAGTTCCACCAACGCCTTGATGCAGGCCACGATGTCCTCGCGGCGCAGGGTGCGCAGGGTGTCCGGCGCATCCAGAGCCAGACGCATGTTCATCTTCACGCGGCCAACGGCGGACAGGTCATAACGCTCGCTGTCAAAGAACAGGGTGTCGAACAGGGCCGACGCAGCCTCGACGGTGGGGGGCTCACCCGGACGCATAACGCGGTAGATGTCCATCAGCGCGCTTTCACGGTTCAGGTTCTTGTCCTGAGCCATGGTGTTGCGCATGTAGGGGCCAACGTTGACATTGTCGATGTCCAGAACCGGAATGTCGGTGATACCGGCATCGATCAGTTCCTTGACGGTGCCACCGATCAGGTCGCCGTCCTTGTCGTATTCCAGGGTCAGCTCATCACCGGCTTCGACATAGATCGCGCCGTTTTCTTCGTTGATGATGTCCTTGGCGACGTACTTGCCAACGATGTGATCGAACGGAACCAGCAGGTCGGTAACGACGCCTTCTTCGATCAGCTTCTTGACCGCGCGCGGGGTGACTTTCTTGCCCGCTTCGGCAATCACTTCACCGGATTTCGCATCGATCAGATCATAGGTCGGGCGAGTACCGCGTACACGCTCGGGGAAGAACGGCGTGACCCAGCCCTTCTTCTTGTCCAGCTTGTAAGACACGGTGTCATAATAGGCGTCCATGATCGCTTCCTGATCCAGACCCAGCGCATAGAGCAGGGTTGTCACAGGCAGTTTGCGGCGACGGTCGATCCGGGCGAACACGATATCCTTGGCGTCGAACTCAAAGTCCAGCCAGCTGCCGCGATACGGGATGATGCGGCAGGCAAACAGCAGCTTGCCCGAGGAATGGGTCTTGCCCTTGTCATGGTCAAAGAACACACCGGGCGAGCGGTGCATTTGGGACACGATCACGCGCTCGGTGCCGTTCACGATGAACGTACCGTTCGGCGTCATCAGGGGCATGTCGCCCATGAACACGTCCTGTTCTTTGATGTCTTTGACAGACTTGGCGCCTGTGTCCTCATCGACATCGAACACGATCAGACGCAGGGTAACCTTCAGCGGCGCGCTGTAGGTCATGTCGCGCTGCATGCACTCTTCGACGTCGTATTTGGGTTTTTCCAGATCGTATTTCACGAATTCCAAAACGGAGGTTTCGTTGAAATCCTTGATCGGGAATACCGACTGGAATACGCCTTTGATGCCTTCGCCGTCAGTGGGCTGCTCTGCATCGCCGGAGCGCAGGAAAAGATCATAAGAAGATTTCTGCACCTCAATGAGGTTCGGCATCTCCAGCACTTCGCGGATTTTGCCGTAATATTTACGAAGACGTTTCTGGCCAAGGAACGTTTGAGCCATGTCAGATGTCACCTTTCGATGTTCTCAGCGGGCAAAGACACCGTCGGGCCCCGGCATCTTGCACATTCGAGACGACACGCCCGGATCAATTCATGGCCACCGTCCCGAAGGCAGCCTCCCGATCCGCGAACCGCGTCTTAGAAAACGCCCCATTCCATGAGGCCCTTTCTAAGACAGGTTCGGCTGGACCCGGATTTCTCCGAGCCCAGCCAAATTCTGCGGTGCATCAGCGATGCACCAGACAACAGGCTTAGGCCAGTTCGACCTCGGCGCCAGCTGCTTCCAGCTTGCCTTTGATCTCTTCGGCTTCTGCTTTGTCTACGCCTTCTTTGATCTTGCCGCCGGCTTCGACCAGTTCCTTGGCTTCTTTCAGACCCAGGCCGGTGATGCCGCGAACTTCTTTGATGACGTTGATTTTCGAAGCGCCGGCGTTCTTCAGAACGACGTCGAATTCGGTTTTCTCTTCCTCAGCTGCGCCACCGGCGTCGCCGCCTGCTGCAACCATGACGGCGCCGCCAGCTGCGGGCTCAATGCCGTACTCGTCTTTGAGGATGGTTTTCAGTTCTTGTGCTTCCAGCAGGGTCAGACCCACGATGCTTTCTGCGAGTGCTTTCAGATCAGCCATTGTATTAGCTCTTTCCGTTTTACAGTGTGTGTTCCAACGTCAGGGTAGTTACCCTACGCAGATCATTCAGTGCCAACCGCTTACGCAGCTTCCGCCTTCTCTTCGATGGTGGAAAGGATGCTTGCGATGTTGCTTGCAGGTGCGCCAATCGCGCCGGCGATGTTCGAAGCAGGTGCGCCAATGCAGCCCACGATCGAAGCAATAAGCTCTTCACGAGACGGCATTTTCGAAACGGCTTCAACGCCTTTGCGGTCCAGAGCGTTCTCACCCATTGCACCGCCGAGGATTTCAAAATTCTTGTTATCCTTGGCGAAGTCCTCGGCCACCTTGGCTGCTGCCACGGGGTCCTCGGAATAGGTCAGAACGGTCATCCCTGTCAGCAGGTCGGCCATGCTTGCACACGGCTTACCCTCAAGGGCGATTTTGGCGAGCCTGTTCTTGGCAACACGCACGGAGCCTCCGGCTTCGCGCGCACGCGAACGCAGGTCCTGCATCTCGGCAACTGTCAGACCGGCGTAGTGCGAAACCACTACGACGCCAGAGCTTTCGAAGATTTGGCCGAGTTCCTCGACCACTTTCTCTTTCTGGGCTCTATCCACAGTTCTCTCCAAGTTTGGGGCGATACCTCACCCCGGCTCATATTTGCCGCAGCTTACGCTGCGGCGTTCAGGTCCGTTGTTACGGGATTGGCCAAAATGCGCCCGAGGGTGGGACCCTCAGAATTCTTTGGTCTTACCCGTCTCGGGCAGGGAATTAAGGGGCCGGATGGACCCACCCACCGTCTTGGACGAAACAAAATAAAGCGCACGACGAATCGCACGCTTTATTCCGCAGTTCTCTTTAGGCCAGACGCGCTGGGTTTCCAAGGGGTAAATTGCCATGTTCGGCAGTTTGGCTGAACCTTGCCATTCATCCCAAAGATTGACTTGTTCTGCCTACTAAGGTCCTGTCAACCAACCGTAACTTTTGCGAAAATCGTCGCTGAACCACGCCAAGATGCTGACCCTCACCACAGACGAACACCAACGCGCAACCGAATTTGTCAAGGAATTCGCGCGCCATTCCGGGGCAAAGTCTAATTTGCCGTTCGATTGCTTCTACCGATCGCATGATTTCCCAAACTCACGCATGGTGTTGAGGGTGCAAGGAGCCAAACAGGACTACGCGCTGAAAATCGATACCGCCTCACCCGATTCAGGTCGGTTGCAAAACGAATTTGAGCTTTTGAATCGCCTGTCGCGACACTTCGAAAGGTTTGATGCATCGCGGGTGGTAAAACCCTACTACCTATCCGCCGGAAACAAGTTCTTTGTAACCGAGTTCATCGACCGCCCCACCGCCATAGATCTGATCCATAACAGCACGGACGATGATCAAGTCGCCCGAATTTACCGCCGCGCCGGGTTATGGCTGCATGATCTTCACAACATTCATACCGCGAAGGAATACGGCTTCCGTCCGCGCTGGATGACCGACAGCATTAAAGAGCTTTTGCTATCTGTGCCTCTCCATATCCAAAAAACCGCCCGCCCAATGGTCGAGGAGGTGGAAAAGGCCGCACTGAACCTAAAGGGCATCCCCGAAACTCAGGTCTTTTCGCACGGGGACTTTCACGGCCAGAACCTGATCGTCGGTCAGGGTGAGATGATCGGCCTGGATTTTACCGAAGCCCGTGAAAAATTAGCCGTCTATGACATCGTGGATTTTCTCAAGTCGGATATCTTCCGGGACGCAGGTACGGCCGAAGTCGACCCAAGTGGCATCCTGAAAGCAAACAAGGACATGTTCTTTCGCCGTTACAGGCATCCCGTGAACATGGAAATTTTGAACCTTTGCATCCGAGGCCGGCTGGTGAAGGACTGGCTGTCTCTCTGGCAAGTCGACCATGAATGCAGCCCCTTCGAGGAAGACAAGCGACGGCGCCTGGGTGAACGGTTGCTGTTAGCGTTCCAACGCAAGTAACACTGAGACCCGGTCCCATGACGCAATTGTGTGTCAAATTCTTAGTTCCCGGTTGACTACATCTGCCTGAACCTTTCTTTATCCCATCAAATTGCCAACCGGCCTTTGGCGATGAAGGCAAGATGTAACAAGTTCAATGAAGGTATAATTGCCAAGATGGTACTCCGCAGCTTTTTCGCTCAGGACAGTTCAAGTCTGATTGTGACGTCCAGTTCCGATCCAAGCATTGTCGGAGATGGGATCATCAACAACTCGGATACGCCGAACGGCACGATATTTGCCTATTCTGGCGGCACCGGAACCACCGTGACGCTGGATGACACGGGCGGAAACAGAAACGTTTTCAATGACGATCAGGAGGCCAACCACATCATTACAGACGGTGGCGGGATCGTTGCCAACGGTACCCCGGTCGAATCCGAATCCATCATCACGGTGCGTGCGTTGGACGGCAACGGAAACCCGACCGGACCCGAGATCGATATCTATGTCTTCTCTCAGAACGGAATCACGCAGGATGTCTGGGGCTACGGCACGTCGGCCCCGTTAACGCCCGGCACGTCTTACATCAAAATTAGCGGTTCCAACTCGGGCAGCTCGACCTATACGAATTACATCACCTGCTTTGCGGCGGGCACACTAATTGAAACCGAAGATGGTGAGACCGAAGCTCAAAAACTTGAATGTGGTCAGCTAGTCTGGACCCGCGACAGCGGATTACAACCGATCTTGTGGGTCGGCACGACCGAAGTCCACGGGTTTGGTCCGTTTGCCCCTGTTGTTTTCAAACCCGGCGTGATTGGCAACACTCGTGAGCTAACGGTGTCTCAACAGCACCGGGTGCTGATCAAATCACCAGCAACCGAAATGTTGTTCGCCTCGTCCGAGGTCTTCGTCGCAGCCAAGCATCTTTGCGGCCTGCCCGGCGTATCTGTCAGAGAAATGGAACGTGTCACCTACACGCATTTCATGTTTGACCGGCATCATATCGTCCGATCAAACGGCGCACTGACCGAAAGCTACTATTACGGCGGCAACGCGGAAAATGCGCTTTCGTCGCCCCAACGCGCAGAAATTCAGGCGCTGTTTCCATCAGTCGAAGATGTCAGCGATGCGTTCCGGCACACCGCCGCCCCAACAATTGGCGCTCGTGAAGCGGGTGTATTGCGTACGTATATTTGACCCGGCCGCCGCCAGGTCAAAACAAATCTAATCTTACCCCACATTACGAGCCATGAAACCGGATTGTAGGCGCGCCGCTCTATCGGTCTAGGATCCTTCTCTTCTTAACTCTTCCGCTGTTTTTCTTACTGTTTGATCCAACTCAAACTTGGCATCCATGTGTTCAAAAACATATTCTTTGAATTCCTGAATGGTACTGCCGTCATCGAGCTGCCTCAGGGCATTCAAAATAATGTCGATAACCCCACCATCATGCTGCCTCGCTCGCTCAACATCAGAAAGACGCTTGTGCACGATTTCGGGAAGCTCACTCAAAGATGCATTCACCAGTTTGCTGCGCTCCCAGTCCTCTTGAGCTATTTCCTCTTCGGCCCTCCGATTACCGTCCTGTCTCGCCATTACGCGAAGATACCCCCCCGGGCGTTCGCGCATTTGCTCCATTACATTTTGCTGCATTGAACGAACGGCCTCCTGCCCTCCCTCCTTCTCGATGTAATCCTTCAACGCATTGACAGCCCATGACGGGCATTTCCTGCTGCTTGGGCGCTGCGGGTCTGCCAACCACGATTGCAACGTCCTGTTCGTCACCTTACGAGAAGTTTCCCCTTCCAGAACAAGTTCTACAAACGAACAGTTTCCGGCAAATGTACCATTCACGAGCCGCTGCATCTGGAAACGGTTACTTTCATCGTCAATCGTTTGCCTGAGTTCCTGAAAAATTCCGTTTATCTGCTGCTCATCAAGATTTTTTTCGCCTCCTTCTGCAATCTCAAAGGAAACCCCAGGCCCTTGCACCTCATATTTAACACCTATGACAACACCTGTATCGCGGTGTGTAGCTTGGGCATCGAGGTACCGGTAATCGAATTTCATAGTATCTTGCTCCAAATGTTGTGCGCACTTTGTGCGCACAACATTTAAGCACATGGTTTTTCATATCAAGATCGTTGATAAAAAAAATCCCGGGAGGTTTGCACCACCCGGGATCAAAACTTTGCAACTCAGCTATAAGACTTATTCGCCTGCAGCAGCTGCCACATCCAGAGTCACGCCCGGGCCCATGGTCGAGCTCAGCGCGATTTTCTTCATATAGGTGCCTTTGGCGCCCGACGGCTTGGCCTTGGCCACTGCCGAAACGAAAGCGCGGACGTTTTCGGCCAGCTTGGCTTCGTCGAACGACGCTTTGCCAACACCTGCGTGCACAACGCCGCCTTTTTCCGCCTTGAACTGAACTTCACCGCCTTTGGCTGCTTCCACGGCCGCTTTCACGTCCATGGTCACGGTACCAACCTTGGGGTTCGGCATCAGGTTACGGGGGCCCAGAACCTTACCCAGACGGCCGACGATCGGCATCATGTCCGGGGTCGCGATGCAGCGGTCGAATTCGATGGTGCCGCCCTGAATGGTTTCCATCAGGTCTTCTGCGCCAACGATATCTGCGCCCGCTTCTTTTGCTTCGTCAGCCTTGGGGCCACGAGCGAAAACAGCAACGCGCATCGCTTTACCGGTGCCGTTCGGCAGGCCGACAACGCCGCGAACCATCTGGTCTGCGTGACGGGTGTCAACGCCCAGGTTCAGTGCGATTTCGATGGTCTCGTCGAATTTCGAGGTTGCGTTGGCTTTGACCAGGGCAACAGCTTCTTCGACCGACAGGTTTTCCTTGCCAGCGACAGCTTCGCGCGCAGCGCGGGTGCGTTTACCAAGTTTTGCCATCTTACTTCACCTCGATGCCCATAGAGCGGGCCGAGCCCAGGATGATCTGCATTGCGCCTTCGACGTCGTTGGCGTTCAGATCCTTCATTTTGGCTTCGGCGATTTCGCGAACCTGCTTGCTGGTCACGGTGGCCACGGTCTCACGACCGGGGTTTTCCGCGCCACGGGGGCGGTTACGCTTGCCGACCGGCTTCAGACCAGCTGCTTTTTTCAGGTAGTAAGACGCAGGAGGCGTCTTGATGTCCATGGTAAAGGACTTGTCCTGATAGTAGGTGATCACAGTCGGGCACGGAGCGCCGGGCTCCATGTCTGCGGTCTTGGCGTTGAACGCCTTGCAGAATTCCATGATGTTGATGCCGCGCTGACCCAGCGCCGGACCAACTGGCGGCGACGGGTTCGCCTGACCTGCAGGAACCTGCAGCTTCATTGTACCAGCAAGCTTCTTAGCCATTTGGTTTTCCTTTCAACTAAGGTGGAACGCGTCCCACCCAGATTATGTTGCGTGGTCCGATCCGGGATCGCGATCCCTGCAACCTCCCACGAGAGAATCTCGCCCGAAGACGATAGAGGCGGCGTTTATAGGGGAATGCGGGCGTTTGCAAGTGGCCTGCCATTCTCTGCTTGGAATGATCGATTCGACCCCCAATAGAACTACCATTTGCCCAAAATTTGCAGACTTTTCCACATCTGACGGGGCTTTACGCCAGTAAGAACCCAATACTACAGCAAAATTTTAGCAAACGCCCGCTTGGCGGTTATGACATCACCCTCAGTATCACATTGACATACATGACTGTGCTATACTCCGAGAAAATTGAAATTATTTGTGGAGGTTAATTATGATCATTCGTTTGATACTAACGCTTGGCATCGCGTTTTCGTTTGCCCTGGCTGCCCCTCAGACGGCACGGGCCGATGCCGGGGATTTCCTCGGCGGTGCGGTTGTCGGTGGCGTCGTAGGCTATGCAATCGGTAAGGACCAGCAGAAGAAAAAAGCCCGGACAACTACGACAACGCGTTCCTATCGGTCGGGCATCCCATCGACCTCACAAGGCGCACAGACACAGACGGCGCTCAATTACTTTGGCTACAATGCCGGACGGGTCGATGGCCAGGTCGGCCGTGGGACCCGCGCTGCGATCGAACGCTATCAGGTTTCAATGGGCTATCCCGTGAATGGGTATGATTTCCAACCGTATCAGCGGGATTTCCTGATGCAGGCCTACTATTGGGCGACAAGCGGTGGTCAGGCCACCACCCAACTCGCAGGCCAACCGCTGCTGATGGCGTACCGTCAACAGCTTCATAGCGGCTCTGCCCTGGCAGCAGCTCCACAGCCCCCGGCGCAGGCTGCGCCTCAACCCGCGACACAGACCGCCCCGGTTTTCACTTCGCAAGAGACCCAGCCCCCAGCGGACACGACGGAAACAACTTCCGCCAGCCTGCCGAGCCTGTTTTCAGGAGGGACCGGAGGCCCATCACTCGCCAATCGCTGTAGCGCCGTTATGCTTCAAACTTCGACCAATGGTGGCTACACGACCTTGTCCAACATGTCCGACCCTGATTTTGCGCTGAGCGAACAGTTCTGCCTCGCCCGCAGCTACGCCATGGGGCGCGGTGAAGATTTGATGCAGGACATCCAGGGGCTGACACCGGATCAGGTGGCCGCTCAGTGCGCATCGTACGGTGAGATGTTAGCACCGCAAGTTGATGCGCTGTCGCTCAACTCCAAAACCGAGGCTGAGACCCAGATACGCAAACTTGCGCTGGACTCTGGGCTTAGCCCCGCAGATCTTGCCGCGACCAGCAAGGTTTGCCTGGCAATGGGCTACCGTCAGGACAACATGGATACCGCTGTTGGTTCTGCCCTGATGCTGGTTGCGATGGGTGAACCCGCCTACGGAGAGCTGATCGGGCACCACTTGCGCGAAGGTTTCGGTGTGCAGCAACGCCGTGATCTTGCGATGCAGTGGTACGATGCGAGCCTGTCCGCGCTGGACGCCGGTTCACAGGCGGTGTTCTTGCCGTCCCAGTCTGACCGCCCGCAACTCCTGCGCGCGGCTATGATTCAGGCCCAATAAGTCGGAACTTAAGACGTCATCGATGCTGAAATTCTGAAACGAAAACGCCGCAATGCGTACTGCATCGCGGCGTTTACAATAGAGCGAAGACCCTCCCCAAGATCTGCTTCGCTACCTGCCTGAAACCGAGTTCGACAGGGCTCCTTGGCCATTGTCGAAACGGTGGCTAGCGTTGGGGGATCGGAGGGCTTGGCAAGGGGTTGCACCATCGCCCCGAATGACCCTTTTGCGTTCTGGCCGGGTGCCAGTGAAAGTTGATATTCTCGGAACGGAATAATTTATTTGAATACATAAGTTGCTTACGAGGCGCAGGTAGGTATCTTGGTACAACTTGGACACAAAAGAGGTGGTCAGGGATGGCATCATCTCGGCTGAACAAGGGACTACTGATCTGCGTTCTTTTTGCTATGCAGCCAGGATGCGGCAGTAAAGCTCAAGATCAAGGTGCCGCGTCCGGGACCGCCACCGAAACCGACGGGCTCAACAGCGCTGCTTTCACCTCAACTGCGGGAATTGATCCGGCCACGTATGCTGGTCGATTTCAGATCAAACTAACCAAGGAAGTTCCGCTGCGCGAAATTCCCGTTCCCTTCACTGTCTACGGAGGCCTTGAGGAATCCAGCCCGACCCGTTTGCGATTGAGGGCATTCATGGATTTGCGCGGATTGCAGGAAAAAGCGCCGCAGATACTAACTGGCCCACTGGAAGAAACCTGTAAACGCCAGATTTACCTTGAGGTCCAAGACGTCACCGCCATTGGCGATAGCGTCAGAGTCGAGGGTTCCGCCCGCGCACAGTTTACGAGATGTAACCGAAGAGAAGAAGCTGGCTTTCAGTATTTTGGGGCTACAGTGGATGCAATTGCTGTCGCTAAAGCGGAAGTAAAGGGCCAATGCCTTACATTCAGTATCAATAGTGTTGACCTTAGCCCGCGTGGCTTCATTGGCACAGTCTCTAACCTCTTCGGGCTGACAAACCGAATAAACGAAGCGGTCCTCGAAAAGGGTGGCGAGTTTTTGGCTGCCCACCCGGTTTGCCCACCATTACCCGAAGAATTCTCTGTTCTCGATCCAATCTACGAGTCCGGAGGCACACGCGAAATTGCGCCGGGCGGTTTGGGCGCCGCAGTAGTTGGTTCGGCTGATGTCAGCGCCGAGACAATAGTCAAAGTCCTTGGAGGTCTGAAGGAGCTTGGCGTTTTGGAGTTTGCCGAATGAGACTTTGGTTGCTTTTCCCGGTCTTGATGGCAGTTGCTGTAGGTGCCCGGGCCCCCAATGCGCAGCAAGTGAGCTTTGTCATCGACGCGACACTCCCGGTGCGTGATACAGAATTGCCCTATACGCTTGACCTGAACCTCTCTGCCGTTGCGTCTACCCGGATCGGCGTGGGGGCCCTTCTCGATCTACGCGAAATTCAGAAAATTGTGCCTGAGCGGCTTGCTGACAACGCAATTGTCGACAATTGCGGCCTGCAAGTCAGACTCGATGACTTGAGCTTTGAGGCCCAGGGCGATGCTATAGATTTGGATGGGGATGTAACCGTCACGATTTTCGAATGTAGCCGAACCAGCGATCGCGACTTTCAGCGTGGGGATCAAAAAAGGGCTATCCTGGCGAACATGTCCACCGAAGCGACTGTCGAGTTACGCGACAATTGTGCCTATTTCAAACTCATCGATCTTACACTTACGGCCCCTGAAGAACAGCGAGAGCAGCTTCTCGAGGCCGACACCTTGGACTCTGTCAAGGAATTGATGCTGGCTGCGGTGGACCTTGTGTTAAACGAAACCCCTTTGTGCCCAGAGTTACCGGCAGAACTCGCTTCACTTGATCCGGTTTATGAAAATGGCGGTCCAAAAGAGATCGGAGACGGTGGGCTTGGTGTTTACCTTGACGGATCGGTGGATGTCAGTCCTTCGACAATTCTCGACATTCTAACAGTTCTTCAACAACAAGAACTGATACCTGGTCCACCCTAGCTTGAGGGCGCTCAAATGTTCAGTGACGGGGCCTGCCGAACAATTCGAAACAGGCCGGTCTTGTCCGTAAAAGCTGAAACCTTGGGATTGCCTGCGGTCTAGGGTTCCAGGGCCGCAGCCACACGCAAAACCCCTTCTTCAGAACTTCGAACGAAGTAGAGAACCACCCCCCTTCAAGAAGCTTTGGCTCAAAGACGATTGAGGCTGCGTTCACATGGGAACGGCTGGGGTGGCACTGCATTCTGTAAGGCAGTTTTCGATGCCATCCCTGACAGTGCGCCAGCATAGCCACAACCATCCGACGAATATCCAAGGCAAACTATTATTGGCCGGAACACGGGTTTTCTTCACCCCCCACATCGAAAGTCTGCTACCTGACACATTCATTGCTTCAGCTGTTGTTTTTGACGCCGCTTGCATTAGTTGCGCGCGCTTTTTCCACGCCAAATTCACATGCAACACTGGCACAAAAAACGCCACGCTGCTCATAGCACCGTGGCGTTAAAGTAATCTCTGAAAAGCCGTTCAGCTCTGCTTGGTAACCTGCGTGAAGTCCAGCTCGACCGGGGTTTCCCGACCAAAGATCGAGACCGATACCTTCAGCTTCTGGTTCTCGTCGTCTACGCCCTCGACCATACCGTCGAAATCCTCGAACGGGCCGTCGTTGACCTTGACCTTCTCGCCCACTTCGAACGAGATCATCAGTTTCGGCGCTTCCTCGCCTTCCTGAACGCGGTTGAGGATCTGGTTCACCTCAGCATCGCGCATTGGCATCGGGCGGCCTTGCGGGCCCAGAAAGCCGGTGACGCGATTGATCGAGTTCACAAGGTGATAACCCTGATCCGACATCTCCATATGCACCAGCACATAGCCCGGCATAAAGCGGCGTTCGGTCGTGACCTTCTTGCCCCGGCGCACTTCGATTACCTCTTCGGTGGGCACCAGCACTTCGTCGATATCGTCCTCAAGGCCCTGCTCAGCCACCGACGTGCGGATCTGTTCTGCGATCTTCTTTTCGAAATTCGAAAGAACGCTGACCGAGTACCACCGTTTCGCCATGAACCTGTCGTCCTTGTTTGTCTTCGGCGTATCCGATCTGCCAGACACTGCCGTCATTAAAATCCTATCACGCCACCCGGAATAAAAAGCGGCGCGCAGCCCGAATCGCCGCACGCCCATTCCGAATAGTACCGTGTCAACTACTCTGACATCGCGCGCTGTGCAAGGGGGCAGTGGCGTTTCCGCCCTGCCCGAACCACCTTAGCCGAACGCGCCGAGGATCAGCTGTAGGCCGCCGCGAATGCCCAGATCGACCAACGCAAAGAAAACGGCTGTCAGCGCCGCCATGATGAACACCATGACCGTGGTCAGCAGCACCTCGCGCCGGGTCGGCCAGACGACCTTTGCAACTTCGGCACGGACTTGCTGAATGAACTGGATCGGATTCATAGTTGCCATTTGGCTTGGTTCTCTCTGCTAGCGGATGGGCCGGACATAACCGGGCATTGCGGCAATTTCAAGGGCGCTTGGACTCACTGCATCAAGGCTTGGGCTTGTCATCCCATTCATCGCTCAGGATGCGCCGAGCGTCGCCCTCGGGGTCGTCGTACTGGTTCGAGCGCACCGTATAGACAAACGCAACCAGACCAACCCCGCCCAGAAACAGGGAAATCGGTATCAAATAGGCCAGAACTTCCATATCAACTACCTCAGGCGCAGGGCGTTCAGGGACACAGTGATAGACGATGTCGACATCGCCAGCGCCGCAATCAGTGGTGTCGCCAACCCAGCCACGGCCAGCGGTACGGCAATGATATTATAGACCGTCGCGATACGGAAGTTCTCGCGAATCCGTTTGGTTGCTTTGACGGCTGTGTCACAGGCAGCGGCAATCGGGGCCAGATCATTGCCCAACAGCACGATATCCGACGCTACCCGCGCCGCGTCCAGCGCCGAAGCCGGTGAAATCGAGACATGCGCCGCAGCCAGCGCGGCAGTGTCGTTTAGCCCGTCGCCGACCATCAGAACATGGCGGCTTTTTTCGCGCAGTTCCTGAATATGGGCCGCTTTGTCCTGTGGCAGGGCCTGCGCGATCCAGGTCCCGATACCTAGCTTGCCGGCCAGCGCCTCGACAGCACCCTGCGTATCACCTGAAATCAGGATCACCTCTTTTCCAGCCTCTTGGAGGGCCTGCACCGCTTCAGCCACGCCGGGGCGCAAAGCGTCCGAGAACAGGAACGCAACAGGCGCCTGTCCTTCGACGGACAGCCAGGCGGCAGTCTGGTTACTTTCGTCACCGCCGGTCCACGCGGCACGGCCCAAACGCACCCGCCGACCCCGATAGGTGCCCTCGGTGCCAAAGCCCGGAGCCTCAGTAGCACCCTCTAGCTTCGCGGGCTTGATCCCCGCATCGCGGGCGGATTGGGTCAGAGCGACGGACAAGGGGTGTGACGACGTCTCGGCCAGTGCCAGAGCGATCTCAAGGTCCGCACGGGAATGATCGCTCAGATTGGTCAGCTCGGGTGTACCGGAAGTCAGCGTTCCGGTTTTGTCGAACACGACCGTATCAACCTCGGCCAGCCGTTCCAACGCGGTGGCGTGTTTGATCAGCATCCCCTTGCGGAACAACCGCCCCGAGGCCGCCGTTGTCACCGCAGGCACTGCCAATCCCAGCGCGCAGGGGCAAGTGATGATCAGAACTGCAGCCGCAATATTCAGCGCGGTGCGGATATCACCCGAGTAGACATACCAGCCCAGAAAACTGAGCGCCGACAGGATGTGGACGCCCGGCGCATAGAGCTTGGCCGCCTTATCCGCCAGTGACGTGTACCGCGATCGCCCGGATTCCGCGATGGCTACCAGATCGGCCATCTGGTGCAGCGAGGTATCTTCGCCCACCGCCGTCGCCTGGATGGTCAGAGGGCCGGTCAGGTTGACCTCACCCGCGCTAACGGTCAGGCCCGCTTCGGCGAACACCGGCAGTGTTTCCCCGGTCAGCAGCGACCGATCCAATTCCGACTGGCCCGAGACGATCTGCCCGTCCACGGGCATACGGCCTCCGGGCCGGACGAGAACCAGATCTCCTACAGCCAGAGACGACACGGCCACTTCCTTTTCCACGTCATCGACCAATTTGATGGCTCGAGGCACCTCAAGCGCTGTTAATTCCTCGGCAGCGGATCGGGCGGCGGCGCGGGTGCGGTAATCCAGATAGCGCCCGGCCAGCAGGAAAAAGGTTAGCGTTAGGGCTGCATCAAAATAGGCATGTTCACCGCTAAGGGCGGTTTCCCAAAGCGATGTGATCAACGCCAGAATGATCGCCAGGACAATCGGCACGTCCATGTTCAGGCGACGTACACGCAGGGCGCTCCAGGCGTTGGCAAAGAAGGGTTGCGCTGAAAACGCAATCGCAGGCAGCGCGATAGCTGCCGAAATCCAGTGGAACAGATCGCGCGTTGCGTCTGTGGCCCCGGACCAGACCGACACCGACAGCAGCATCACATTCATCGAGGCAAACCCGGCCACCGCCAGACGCATCAGCAGATCGCGCCCAGCCTTGTCCGCCTGCGTTGCCGACAGCGCGCCGGGGTCCAGCTCATGCGCCTCGAAACCTGCGCGTTCCAATACCGGGATCAGGTCGGCTGCGCGCAGGTCGGGTGCAGCCTTCACCATCGCACGCTTGAGGGTCAGGTTGACCCGCGCGCCCTCGACCCCCGGGTGGGCATTCAGTTCCCGCTCTACCGTCGCAATACAGGCCGAGCAATGGATGCCCGGCAGAGACAGCGCGATCTGAACATCCTGAGGCACCGGCCGGACCGGCTCTGCCGGCGTGGCAATGCATCCCGGGCAGGCCGCCGTTCCAGGAGAGAGCTGCGCCGTCATCCCGTCACCCCTTCACGTACAGCGGAACGCGCTGGGCAAATTCCGCGCCATCATGATCCTTGGCCACCAGACGGATATTCCAGTTGCCCTTACCCAGCGCCGCAGGGGTCGCATAGGATTGTCCATCAAAAATGAAATCGGGTGAGAAATCGTCTTTTACATGTGTGGCCCGTCCGACAACCGCCTGAAGTTCCGCCACCTCAACCGGAGCGCCGGTCTTGTCGGTGATGTGCAGGATCAGCAGCCCACCGGAAACCTCGGCCCGAATGGTCCAGCCCAGCGCCTGCTGCTCTTGCAGGCGCTCGTTGAATTCCTGGCTGGCAACGTAAGAGTTTTTAACCTCGAGCCCCGGAAAGGTTTCGACCGCTTTGTAGGCCAAAAGCAGGTTCACAGCGATGATCACGCCAAAGGCGGCGACGAAAACCGCCAAAGCGTGCTTGCCGGTGAATTGACGTTCGGCCATCTCAGTTTCCTTGCCCGTTGAACGTGGTGTCCTTATAGGCACGCTCACCACTTTGCATATCCTCGACCCAAATGCGTACAGAAGTCACATCCGCGACCGCAGGGCCGGTTCCGCCGGCTGCAACAACATAGACGCGGGTCAATTGCGCCGTATCCGCTGCAACATTGACCGTCTCGCCTTCAACCCCCTCGATCTGGATCTGCAATGCTGGGTCACCAGTCAGAGACAGTTTGAACGGCCGGTCTTCACCATGTTTGTTGCGCAGGCGCACGTCATAGGTGTTGCGGATCGTACCGTCAGACAATGTCACAAAGGTCGGGTTTCGCACAGGCGCCACGGTCAGATCGATATCGGACCGGATGAACAGAGCGAACAGCAGGGCAAAGCCTACCGCCGACCACATGGCCGTGTACATGATCGTCCGGGGCCGCAGGACGTGTTTCCAAACCGGCTTGGGTGGCTCTCCCGACCTTTCACGCGGCTCATCACTCAGCGCCATATAGTCGATCAGACCGCGGGGTTTGCCGATCTTGGCCATCATGTCATCGCAGGCGTCGATACACAGGGCGCAGGTGATGCACTCCATTTGCTGGCCATCGCGGATGTCGATACCCACGGGACAGACATTCACACAGGCCATGCAATCGATGCAGTCGCCCAGTTCGGTATCCGCCGTACGCTTGCCTTTGCCACGTGGTTCACCGCGCCATTCGCGATAACCAACGACCAGAGTATCCTCGTCCATCATCGCGGCCTGAATACGAGGCCAAGGACAGGCGTAGATGCAGATTTGTTCACGCGCAAAGCCGCCGAACAGGAAGGTCGTTCCCGTCAAAATCAGCATCGTTGTATAGGCAACCGGATGAGCATTCCCGGTAACCAGATCGCGTGCCAATGTGGGGGCGTCAGCGAAATAGAAAATCCAGGCGCCGCCGGTGGCTAGGCCGATCAGGAACCATACGGTCCATTTTGTCAGCCGCAGCCGGGCCTTGCGGAAATCAAGTTTTTCCTGCCGGTGCAGCCGCAACCGGGCGTTGCGGTCGCCCTCGATCCAGCGCTCAACCAGAATGAAAAGGTCGGTCCATACCGTCTGCGGGCAGGCATAGCCGCACCACACACGCCCCAGTGCCGAGGTGAACAGAAACAAGCCCAGACCGGCCATGATCAGCAGGCCAGCAACAAAATAAAACTCGTGCGGCCAGATTTCGATCCAGAAGAAGTAGAATCTGCGGTTCGCCAGATCCAGCAGAACCGCCTGATCCGGCAGGCTGGGCCCGCGATCCCAGCGAATCCAGGGTGTCACGTAGTAAATACCCAAGGTAACCGCCAGAATGATCCATTTCAGATTGCGAAACGGTCCAGAGACACGCCGGGGAAAGATGGGCTCCCTGGCAGCATAAAGGCTGGGGGCGGGGTCGGAATCGCTCACGGGCTGGCTCCAGATATGTGTATTTTTTCGGCGTCTTGTTCCAGATCATACACGCATTCACTTTGACATGGGTCAAAAGCGCATCGTGCAGACACCTTTTGTCACAGGTCACCTGCCTGCCGTCGCAGCCAGCGGACAAAGGTTTTAACTGCGGGGCGCAGGGGAACATCCCGCGTAACAAGGTGATAACCGCGCTCGCCCGGTTCCTGGAACAATTCGACAATACGACCCGCCGCGATGTCCTGCTCGACAAAATGCCGCGCCGTGGCCGTCACACCCTGACCCGCGCGCAAACCTTCCAGCAGAAGATCACCGGGCATCGAGATTCGCCCTGCGCGCGGCCCGTGTTCGATACCCTGTCGGGCCAACCAGGTCGTCGCCTCTGTTCTGCCGAATTCCTCAAGCCACGGCAACTGACTTAGCGCTTCGGGCGACCACGTTGTTTTATCGCCCAGCAACGAAGGGGCGGCGACAATGACAATCGGGCTTTGCAGCAATAGTTCCGATTTAAGCCCGGGCCATTCGCCTTCCCCGTATCTGATCGCCACATCCACTCCACCCGGGCGCAGGCTGACATGGTGCGGTGACGGGTCTAGTGCCAGATTGATGTCCGGATGCTGTGACTGAAACGCGGGCAAGCGTGGCATCAGCCAAGACGCGGCAAACGCAGATGTCAGGGTGACATGAACCGCACGGTCATCGGTGGTTTGAAGCAGATCCGCGACGGTATCGCCGATGGCCCCAAACCCCAGATGCAGGGCACGGGCCAGTTTTTCACCCTCGGGCGTCAGGGTCATGGATTTCCCCCGGCGATCCAGCAGAGCAGAGCCCAGGTGCTTTTCCAAAGCTCTCAATTGTTGACTGATGGCAGCGTGGCTGACATTCAAAGAAATTCCCGCCTGCACGACATTCCCCGCCTCAGCAAAAGCGTGAAATGCTCTGAGTGATGCAAGCGGCGGCATCTTTATCCAATCCATATGTAACCTCTGATTACATGTTGAATAACCAATTGAGTCGCATTTTCCGGCTTGGAGATCAATCCTGTGGACAGTCGAAACCCATTTCAGGAGAGGTCAGATGCTCTCAATCCTTGCCAAATCATTCATGGTCGCCGCTCAAACGGATGCCCGTCCGGAAACGAAAAAACGGCAATGGCTGCCCGAAGGCCACTGGTGGAAAGAAAACAAAGGCGCGCAGCGTTCCGACTATAAATAACCCGTCCTCTGGACCGTGTCAGAACAGATCGGTAGTCTTGGAAAGTAGCACCGGCTGTTCTGGAAACGCGCGAACAGATGGAACAGCCGGTGCCTCAACCTTCGGGCGGTGAACCGTCCGAAGGTATTCTTTTGCCGCTACTGACCGCCACCCAGTTGGTGGACATAAGCTGTGACAGCGCGGATTTGCGCCTCGGTCAGACGGTTTTCCCACGCCGGCATCACGCCGAAGCGGCTGTTGGTGACAGTTTCGGTCAACGCTTCCTCGCTGCCGCCATAAAGCCAAATGGCATCGGTCAGGTTCGGTGCGCCCTGGGTGACATCACCTGTTCCGTCTTCACCGTGGCATGAGACACAATTGGTTTCGAAAACATCCTTGCCCGCCTGAGCAGCCGCGTCGTCGGTTTGCGCATTGGTCAGCGACATCACGTACTGAACGACCTGCGTGATCTCGTCACGCTCAAGGATCTCACCGAAAGCTGGCATCTCGGAATAACGCGCATCGTCACTTTCCTCGTTGCGGATGCCATGGGCAACGGTGGTCTCGATATCTTCGAGCGAACCGCCCCACAGCCATGCATCATCCAGCAGGTTCGGGAAGCCCGGCGCGCCCTGCGCACCCGAACCGTGACACTGCGCGCACCAGGTACGGAAGACAGCACCCCCCGCGTTCACTGCGTATTGCTGCAGCTCGGCATCCTTGGCAATGTCCTCCAGCGGGGTCTCTACCAGTTTGGCATTCAAGGGAGCGTTGGCCTCTTCGAAGGCGACCATCTCTTCCTGCACAATTGCGCGCGAGGACCAGCCCAGAACACCCGCAGTTGCAGAATGAACCAACGGCCAGGCCGGGTACATGATCGTATAGATCACACCCCAGAAGATCGTGGCGTAGAAGGTCCACAGCCACCAACGCGGCATTGGGTTGTCGAACTCTTCGATACCGTCCCAGCTGTGGCCCGTGGTATTTGGATCGCCCGGCTGTTTTTCAGGTGTCTTGCTCATTGCCGCGCCTCCTTGGATGTGGCGGGTTTGTCTTGCTGAGGCGCTGGGGCATCAGCGTGCCGGAATGGAATGTTGGCAGTGTCTTTGTATCCCTTGCTGGCGCCGGGTCGGAAAACCCAGATGACGATGCCAACAAAGAAGGTGAACAACAGCAGCAACATCCAGCTATCCGCAAATTGTCTTAGGAGAGTATATTCTTCCATCTGATCCCTCCTTAGCGGTTTGCATCAGGCGTAAAGGTCGAGAAATCGACCAGCGTGCCCAGCATCTGCAGATAAGCAACCAACGCGTCGGCCTCGGTCAGCTCGGGCTGGCCGTCAAAATTGCGCACATTCACCTTGTCGCCGTACCGCTCGAGCAGCCCGTCATAGTCACTGTCCGGGTCGGCCTGAGCGCGGAAATCAGCCTGCGCATTTTCGACCATTTCGTCAGTGTAGGGGGTGCCGACCATGGCATTTGCCGCCATCACGTCGCCGATATATCTGCCGTCAATTTTGCGGTGCTCAAGGTAGCCGTATTTCGGCATCACCGATTCAGGCACCACCGATTGCGGATCGCGCAGGTGGTCCACCTGCCACTGGTCCGAATAACGGCCACCGACACGCGCCAGATCAGGCCCGGTGCGCTTGGACCCCCATTGGAACGGGTGGTCATACATCGACTCGGCCGCTAGCGAGTAGTGGCCGTAGCGCTCGACCTCGTCCCGCATCGGGCGGATCATCTGGCTGTGACAGACATAGCAGCCTTCGCGAATGTAGATGTCACGACCCGCCAGTTCGAGAGGGGTGTAAGGGCGCATACCCTCCACCTTCTCGATAGTGTTCTCAAGATAGAACAGGGGCGTGATCTGCACGATGCCACCGATGGTCACGACCAAAAAGCTGAACACCAGCAGGAGGGTCGCGTTGGTCTCGAGGATCTTGTGTTTGTCGAGAATTGCCATTGCTCCGGCCCTCCTTATTCAGCCGGGACCGCGACGGTCAGGCTGGCCTCTTTGGCCGGCGCTTTCCGAACGGTCATCCACAGGTTGTAGCACATGATGAGCGAACCGGCGACGAACAGGACGCCACCCAGAGCACGTACCACATACATCGGGAATTTGGCGGCCACGGTGTCGGCGAACGAGTTCACCAGGAAGCCATTGGCATCCACTTCGCGCCACATCAGGCCCTCCATGATACCGGTGACCCACATCGACGCGGCGTATAGCACGATGCCGATCGTGGCGAGCCAGAAGTGCCAGCTGACCATCTGCAGCGAATACAGACGCTCACGTTTCCACAGGACGGGCACCAGGAAGTACAGCGCGCCAAAGGTGATCATGCCATTCCAGCCCAGCGCGCCTGAGTGCACGTGACCAATGGTCCAGTCGGTGTAGTGCGACAGGCTGTTGACCGCGCGGATCGACATCATCGGGCCTTCAAATGTGGACATGCCGTAGAAGCCGACCGAGATCACCATCATGCGGATCACCGGGTCGGTGCGCAGCTTGTCCCATGCACCCGAAAGGGTCATCAGGCCGTTGATCATGCCACCCCACGAAGGCATCCACAGGATGATCGAGAACACCATACCCAGCGTCGAGGCCCAGTCAGGGAGCGCGGTATAGTGCAGGTGGTGCGGACCGGCCCAGATATACAGGAAGATCAGTGCCCAGAAGTGGATGATCGACAGCTTATAGCTGAACACCGGGCGTTCAGCCTGTTTCGGGATGAAGTAATACATCATGCCCAGAAAACCCGCAGTCAGGAAGAAACCCACAGCGTTGTGACCGTACCACCACTGGATCATGGCATCCTGAACGCCCGACCAGACGATGACCGATTTCGAGCCCCAGATGCTGACAGGGATGGTCATGTTGTTGACCAGGTGCAGCATGGCGACGGTCACGATGAACGCCAGATAGAACCAGTTGGCCACATAGATGTGGGGCTCTTTCCGCTTGACCACAGTACCGAGGAACACAGCCAGATAAGCCACCCAGACAATTGTCAGCCACAAATCGACATACCATTCAGGTTCGGCGTATTCCTTGGACTGGGTTCCACCCAGCACATATCCAGTTGCCGCCAGTACGATGAAAAGCTGATAGCCCCAGAACACAAACCACGCGAGGTTGCCGCCCCACAGGCGAGCAGCGCTTGTACGCTGCACCACGTAGAACGATGTCGCAATCAGCGCGTTGCCGCCAAAGGCAAAAATCACCGCCGAGGTGTGCAGCGGACGCAAGCGACCAAAGTTCAAATAGCCCTGCGCCCATTCAAAGTTCAGCGCCGGAAAGGCCAGTTGGAACGCGATAAAAGTTCCGGCCAGAAACCCGATGACCCCCCAAAAGGCAGTTGCGATCACGCCATAGCGGATCACGTCATCCATGTATTCCGCCGAACGGTCCACGAGAATATCTGGCTCATCCGTGTTTCTAAGCGTCCAGATGAACAACCCACCGGCGATCAGCATCACCAGAATTGCGTGCACCTGATACGCCAAATCGCGTGCATAATTGGTGCCGATCGCAGCAAACAGCGCGACCAGACCAAGCACGATCAGCTTGATGTAATTTGACATATTGCGTCCCTTTGCCATGCCCCGCGCGATTCTTTTTTGTCGCGGGACCCTTTATGACTGGCCGCTGTTTTGTCGGACGGCGGCCAGAACTGCTTTGATCTGTGTCAAGACAATACCCTGATTTCTGTGACAATCGTAAAGAAAACAACTGGGCTTTCTAGTCGCAGTTGTGCGGGCTCTGAAGACATGAGGTCAGGATGGCTTACAAATCACTTCTCACCGTGATGACGGACAAAAATCTGAGCGCATCGGCGCTGGCGCAGATGGCGGCACTGGCTGCGGCTCAGGACGCGCACGCCGAAGCCCTGTGTCTGGGCGTCGACCGCAGCCAGACCGGGTACTACTATGCGGGCGCGAACGCGCTGATCCTTCAGGAAACGTTGAACCGCGCAAACGCCGAGGCCGAAGAAACTCTGAGCTTTGCAAAGGACTACCTCAGCAAAACCGGGTCGCGCTGGTCCGCCGAAAGCGGCGTGGCCCAGATCGCGGACATCGGGCGTCATGTTGCGCATCGCGCGCGGTTCTCGGATCTGGTTATTCTGCCTCAACCCTATGGGCCGGATCGCGATGCAGAAGCAGAACCCATCGTCGAAGCTGCCATGTTCGAGGGCCATGCCCCTGTGCTGATCACCCCGGATGACGCAGCGCCATTCGATCGACCCGAGACCATATTGATCGGATGGAATGAAAGCGTCGAAGCCATGCGCGCCATCCGCCGCGCCCTGCCCTTCCTGATTCAGGCTGATCTGGTCCGCATCGTCGTGATTGACCCGCCGCGCCATGGCCCGGACCGGTCAGACCCCGGGGGCATGCTGTCACAAATGCTGGCCCGGCACGGGGTGAAGTGTGAAATAGACGTGCTCAGCAAGACCATGTCCCGTGTGTCCGATGTCCTGAACCGCCACGCCTCGGACAGTGAGGCCGACTTGATCGTCATGGGCGCCTATGGGCATTCACGCTTTCGCGAAGCCATATTGGGCGGCGCGACCCGGAATATGCTAGAACAGGCATCCGTGCCTGTTTTTCTGGCCCACTGAGGAACTCTGAATTCGCTTAAACCGCTCCTCTGGGCGGTTTACCCTACCGTTTCACCAACCCGATCAGGAACAGTAGAATGACTGCGCCGATCGTGGCGAAGAAAATGGATGAGAAGACGCCACCGCCCACCGCAAAACCCAGTGCCGGAAAGATCAGGCCCGCCAAAAACGCGCCGACAATACCAACGATGATGTTGCCGATCAGGCCAAAACCGCGGCCTTCCATGATCTTGCCCGACAGCCATCCGGCGATCGCGCCAATGAACAGCATCGCCAGAATGCTACTGAATGTCATGGGTGACTCCTGAGGTTTGTTTCGCTCAGGCCAGTTAAACACGACAGATCGCTTCCGTCACGCGACGATATCTTCAGACCAGAAATCCACCATCCGCATCGTCGCCAGCCTCTTCCATCAACCGGCCCATATCCGGGATGGTAACGTGGCGTTTGCCTTCCAATACGATGACGTCGTCTTTCTTCAGCGCCGATATCTGACGGCTGACGGTTTCCAGTGTCAGCCCAAGGTAATCCGCCATCGCTTCACGCGTTAGCGGCAGGTCGAACACGATCGGGCCCGAGTTTCCTTTCGCACTGATCGACGCATCCCGGCGGGCAATGATCGACAACAGGCTGGCGATTTTCTCGCGGGCGGTTTTACGCCCCAGAACCAGCATCCACTCACGAGCAGCGTCCAGTTCATCCAGCGTCATCTGCAGCAGCCTGTGCGCGATATGCGGGGTTTTGCCCATCAGCTCTTCGAACGGTTTTTTGCGGAAACAGCACATCACAAGATCGGTCGTTGCCTGCACGTCATAGGGCGCAGAATCGCGGCCCGGCCGCCCGACGAAATCGCTGGGCAACAAAAGACCTACCATCTGAGTCCGGCCATCCTCCATCGTTTGCGTCAGCGACGCGATGCCCGACACTACAGAACCTACGAAATTCATCTGATCTCCTGACCAGATAATCGTCTGACCAGCTTCGAAACTGCGGTAATATTTTATGCCTTCGAGCTCTTCCAACTCGTCCACTTCACAATGGGCGCACACGGCACGGTGCCGAATGGGGCATTCTGCGCAGTTTGTATGGTCAAATTTTGATATCGGTGTCATGCACGTTCCCACTTGATCTCGGTCAAGGTTTCCCAGCGAACCGTCCTTTAACGGTATCGACATGATAGTGAAACCGCAATTGGCCAAGCTTGGACTATTTGACGCGAAAGTTCCGCGTTACACAAGCTATCCCACCGCCCCCCATTTCAACAATGACGTGGGGGCAAGTCTTTACGGCGACTGGATTTCCGGGATCAAACCGGGCAGCGCCGTATCATTGTATATCCATGTTCCGTTCTGCCGCAGGCTGTGCTGGTTCTGCGCCTGTCGCACGCAAGGCACCCAGACCGACAATCCGGTGATTGCCTATGTGGACGTCTTGAAGGCAGAATTGGATTTGCTGGCCGCGCGCCTGCCTGCTGGCGTCACTCTGTCGCGCCTGCATTGGGGTGGTGGCACACCGACCCTGCTAAATGCCGACCTGATGCGCGACCTGGCTGCTCGGATTCTAGAGGTTGTACCCCTTGGACCCGATGCAGAGTTCTCGGTTGAAATCGACCCCAACGAAATTGACGAGGCCCGTCTGGATGCCTTGGCCGAATCCGGGATGAACCGCGCCTCGATCGGTGTTCAGGATTTCGACGATGAAATCCAGAAAACCATCGGCCGCATTCAAAGCTATGACACCACGCGCAAAGCTGTCGAGATGATCCGTAAGCGCGGCATTTCCAGCCTGAACGCGGATATTCTTTACGGCCTGCCGCACCAGACCAAAACGCGGATGACGGAAAGCGTACAAAAGCTGCTGTCACTCAGCCCAGATCGCGTGGCGCTTTATGGATATGCGCATGTACCGTGGATGGCCAAGCGGCAGCAGTTGATTCCGTCAGATGCCCTGCCCACGCCCGAGCAGCGGCTTGACCTGTTTGACACCGCGCGCCGCCTTTTCATGTGGGACAACTACGCCGAGATCGGGATCGACCATTTTGCAACGCAGGATGACGGTCTGACCCATGCGCTACGGGCCGGACGGCTAAAGCGGAACTTTCAGGGCTACACCGACGATCAGGCCGAAGTTCTGATTGGTGTCGGCGCCAGCTCAATCTCGCGCTTCCCACAGGGCTATGCCCAGAATGCGCCCGCGACATCGGCCCATACCAAGGCGATCCGCGACGGAGGGTTCTCGACATCGCGCGGGCATCTGTTCAAGGGGCAGGACATATTGCGCGCCCGCCTGATTGAGGCTCTGATGTGCGATTTCCAGATCAACACTGCGGAAATCCTGCGCAATCACAGCGTCACCGCCTCCGAGTTGCACGAAATGTACCACCGCGCCAACGCCGAGTTCGACGGCATATTGCGCATCACCGACGACGGTCTGTTCATCCCGGTCGAGGCCCGTCCCCTGACCCGGATGATCGCCCGCAGTTTTGACGCATATGACCTCAGCAAGGCGGGCCACAGTTCCGCAATCTGACTCGTCAAGCGGACAGGGCTTGACGCGAAGGGTCGGTTTTTTCCAAACTTGTAGGGCAGGCGATAACCCGCCCTGCGCCTGAGGCAGGCAATTTACAGACAACCCGTGCCGACGCGTCCGCGTAGGGCAACCCCTTTCGTGCAACCGAACTGCAATTTGAAAGAGGGACAGCACCCATGCGCGTTTTCACCGTCCTCGGCCCCAGCCAATCGGGCAAAACAACTCTGGTCGAGGCCATTAGCCGCCTCGACGACCGACCCACCACATTCGACGTATCCGGAACCGTGCATTTGCACGGTTTTTCTTACTTGGGAGAACCCTGGTGCGCCGTGGACGTTGATGGCGGCGGTGATAATCTGGCCTATGTCGGCCCCGCCATGGCAATCTCGGACGCCGCTGTGATCGTCGTGCCGCCCGACCCGAATGCCGCCGTTCTGTGCGCCCCCTATCTGCGACTGGTCGAAGAGGCGGGCATCCCCTGCTTTCTGTTCATAAACCGAATGGACAACCCCAATGGTCGCATTCGCGACATCATCGCGGCGCTTCAGACCTATTGCACCCACCACATCGCGCTGCGCCAAGTGCCGATCCGCGATGGGGAAACGATTGTCGGCGCGGTCGATCTGATTTCGGAGCGGGCCTGGAAGTATCAGGAAGGGCAACCCTCGGCCCTGATCGAACTACCTCAATCGGTGGAAGACCGCGAACAAGAAGCGCGAACCGAGTTACTGGAAACCCTGTCGGATTTCGATGACAACCTGCTGGAGCAACTGATCGAGGACAAACAGCCACCCAGCGCCGAGGTTTACGACCTCGCCGCGCAGGTCCTGCAGAACCATCAGCTGATCCCAGCCTGTCTGGGGGCCGCCAGCCACGGCAACGGCTTGACCCGGCTGATGAAGGCCCTGCGGCACGAGGCCCCGGAATTCGATATTGCCGCTGGTCGGGACGAGGCGGCCGAGAACGCGCGCGCCATCGCCGGGTTCGCCGACGTAAAGAAACATATCGGCAAGATCGTCGTTTTACGCGGGCTGGGGTCAGGCGTAAAAGCACATGAGAACCTGGGGGGCGAAACCGTCGGCAACTTGACCACGCTGGACGCCAAGACACAGATTTCCGAGTTGCCTGCAGGGCAGATCGGACTAGCGGTGAAGTCCGACCACCTGAACCCCGGCAACCTCTATGACAGCAGCACGGCGACACCGTTGCCGGAATGGGCCGCGTCCCACCCCGTTGCGCACCGGCAAATCGTCTCTCCCTCCCATGAACGCGATGATGTGCGCCTGTCCAACGCGCTGACTCGCCTGGTCGAGATCGACCCGGGCCTGCATCTGGAACAGGACGAGCTCAGCGGTCACGCCATTCTGGGGTCTCAGGGACCGCAGCACATGCGGCGCGTTTCGGCCAAACTGGCCGAGGATTTCGGGATCGAGATTACCGCCGACCAAGTGGAAACTGCCTATCGCGAAACCATTCGCGCACCCGTCGAGCACCGCCATCGCCACCGCAAGCAATCCGGTGGGGCGGGACAATTCGCTGACGTTGTAATCTCGGTCGCGCCGATGCCGCGCGGGTCCGGGTTCCAGTTCGAGGAAATCGTCAAAGGCGGCGCGGTGCCCAAGAACTATATCCCGTCGGTCGAACACGGTGCCAAGGATGCGCTGGCTCAGGGACCCGAAGGCTTTCCTGTGGTCGATGTGAAAGTCACGTTGAGCGATGGCAAGCATCACAACGTGGACAGTTCAGATTATGCCTTCCGCACCGCAGGCAAGAACGCGGTACGCGAAGCCCTGCCACAGGCCAAACCGGTGGTGTTGCAACCAATTCTCAGCGCCGAAATCCACCTGCCATCGGATTTCGTCGGCGATCTGGTCCCGACGATCAGCTCCTTGCAAGGGCAAGTTCTGGGCTTTGAGGGCAATCCAAACGCGTCGGGCTGGGAGATTTTCAACGCCCAACTTCCCGCCGTGGCCGAGGACGAACTGCACCGCACCCTCGCCAGCGCCACCCGTGGCACGGGTTGGGTCAAGCTGAGTTTCGACCATTATGAAGAATTGCGCGGTCCAGTCCCTAAATCCGCTTCGCGGGAAACGGCCAGCGCCTGAATATCTGTGGCGGGCTGTACTCAGCCCGCCGCCGCGATCAATTCGCGGGTGTAATCTGTCTGCGCGTTCTCAAACAGGTCATCAGCCGAGCCCATCTCGATGACATCACCGTTGCGCATGACGATCACCTTGTGCGACATCGCGCGCACCACCTTCAGGTCATGGCTGATGAACAAGTAGGCCAGCCCATATTTGCGTTGAAGGTCGCGCAGCAGATCAACGATCTGGACTTGCACAGTCATGTCCAGCGCGCTGGTGGGCTCGTCCAGAACCAGCAGTTTGGGCCTCAACACCATGGCCCGCGCAATGGCGATACGCTGGCGCTGACCGCCCGAGAACTCGTGTGGGTAACGGTCCATCGCGACGGGATCCAACCCCACCTCAGTCATCACTTCTGCCACCAGTTCACGCGGGGCGCGATGGGGATCAACCTTGTGGATCGCCAACCCCTCGGCGATGATCTGCTGGCAGGTCATCCGTGGGCTGAGACTGCCGAACGGGTCCTGAAACACGATCTGCATATCCTTGCGTAGCCGCCGCAGCTGCCGGGTGGACCAGCGGCGCACATCCTTGTTGCGGAAGGTGATGCTGCCCTCGGATGCGATCAACCGCATGACCGCCAGTGCCAGCGTGGTTTTGCCTGATCCGCTTTCACCGACGATGCCCAGGGTCTCACCCGCGCGGACGCTGAGAGTCGCATCATTGACAGCCTTCACATGGCCCACGGTGCGCTTCAGAAACCCGCGCTGGATCGGGAACCAGACTTTCAGGTGATCGGTTCTGGCAACTTCCTCGGCATTTGCAGGCACCGGGTCCGGGTGGCCCGAGGGTTCAGCCGCCAGCAGCTTGCGCGTATAGGGATGTTGCGGATTGTCAAAAATCTCAGCCGTAATTCCTGTCTCGACAATCTCGCCGTCTTTCATCACGCAAACCCGGTCAGCAATTCGGCGTACGATGCCCAGATCATGCGTGATGAACAGCATCCCCATGTTTTCGGATTTCTGAAGCTCGGCCAGCAGCTCCAGAATCTGCGCCTGAATGGTCACGTCCAGCGCCGTGGTCGGCTCGTCTGCGATCAGGATATCCGGCTTGTTGGCCAGCGCCATCGCGATCATCACTCGTTGCCGCTGTCCACCGGACAATTGGTGCGGATAGCTGTCCAGCCGCTCACGTGGGTCACGAATGCCGACCTTGGTCAGCAGTTCGACAATGCGTTCCCGTGCGGCGTCTCCGCTCAACCCCTGATGCAGCGCCAGCGATTCCGCCATTTGCTTTTGGATCGTGTGCAGCGGGTTGAGTGAGGTCATCGGCTCTTGAAAAATGAAGCTGATGTCGTTGCCACGCACATCCATCAGCTTGTCTTGCGACGCGCCAATCATCTCGTCGCCGTCGTATTTAACGGACCCTTCGACCAACGCACTGTCTCCCAGCAGCGACACGGTGGACAGGGCGGTCACAGATTTGCCTGACCCGGACTCGCCTACCAGAGCAACCGTTTCACCCCGATCCACGGTGAACGACACACCCTTGACCGCCGCCGAGACCTGCCCGTCCTGCCGGAACGAGACCTTGAGGTTATTCACTTCCAGCAGGCTCATGAGAATGTCTTTCTGGGATCAAACGCATCGCGCACACCTTCGAAAATGAAGACCAGTAGCGACAGCATGATGGCAAAGGTAAAAAACGCGGTAAAGGCCAGCCACGGTGCCTGCAGGTTCTGTTTCGCCTGCAATGTCAGCTCACCCAGAGACGGGGCAGAGGACGGCAGGCCAAAGCCAAGAAAATCCAGCGAGGCCAGCCCACCGATGGTTCCCGTCACGATGAACGGCATGAAAGTCAGCGTCGCCACCATTGCGTTGGGCAGCATGTGGCGGAACATGATGGTCATGTTGCCGACGCCCAATGCCCGTGCAGCTCGGACATATTCGAGGTTCCGCGCCCGCAGGAATTCTGCCCGCACCACTCCAACCAATCCGGTCCAACTGAACAGAATCATCAGCGCCACCAGCAACCAGAAACTTCGCCCCAGAATCGCGAACATGATGATAATCACATACAACGAAGGCGTTGCGGACCAGATTTCAATGACCCGCTGAAACACCAGATCCAGCCACCCACCGAAAAATCCCTGAATGGCCCCGGCAAAGATGCCAATCAGACTGGCGACACCGGTTACCATCAGCGTGAACAGGATCGATAGGCGGAACCCATAGATCACCCGTGCCAATACATCGCGCTTGGTATCATCGGTGCCCAGCAGGTTCTGACCGTTAGGTGGCAGTGGGGCCGCGCCAGGTCGATCGACGCTGGTGTTGAAAGAATACGGGATCAGCGGCCAAACGGCCCAACCGCGTTCAAATCCTTCGGCCTCGAAGCTGCCAGCTTTGATTTCATCAATGATGCCTTCGGGGTCGTCGAAGCACGCCTCTAGCCCGCCACTGTCAATCAGGCATTGCACCTCGGGGTCGCGATAAATCGCTTCGGTCTGGAAATCACCGCCAAATTCGGTTTCTGCGTAGAAATTGAAAATCGGTGCATAAAACTCGCCCCGGTACTTCACGAGGATCGGCTTGTCATTGGCAATGAATTCAGCAAACAACGACAGGCCGAACAGCACCGAAAAAATGATCAGCGACCAGAATGCGCGACCGTTGCGCCGGAAATTTCGCCAGCGGCGCTGGTTGAGAGGGGAAAGTGCCATCTACCCCTCCCGCTTTTCGAAATCGATGCGCGGATCGACCAACACATACATCAGATCGCTGATGATGCCGACGACAAGCCCCATCAGGCCAAAAATGAACAGCGTGCCGAAGATCACCGGATAGTCGCGTGCCACAGCCGCCTCGAATCCCAGACGGCCCAAACCATCCAATGAGAAGATCGTCTCGATAATGATCGAACTTCCGAAAAACACGCCGATGAACACCGCCGGGAAGCCTGCGATCACTATCAGCATCGCGTTGCGGAAGACATGGCCATACAGAACCCTGCCCTCGCTCAAACCCTTGGCGCGGGCAGTCATGACGTATTGCTTTTTGATTTCATCCAGAAACGAGTTTTTGGTTAGCAGGGTCAATGTCGCAAAGGCGGAAATTGTCAGGGCGATGACAGGCAGCGTGATGTGCCAGAAATAGTCGATGATCTTGCCAAACAGACTGAGGCTGTCCCAGTTATCCGAAGTCAGCCCCCTGAGCGGGAATATCTGCCAGTACGAGCCACCGGCGAACAGAACCAGCAACAGGATCGCAAACAGAAAGCCCGGAATGGCATAGGCTACAATGATGGTGCCACTGGTCCAGGTGTCGAATTTCGACCCGTCCTTGACTGCCTTGCGAATGCCCAATGGTATCGACACAAGATAAGCGATCAGGGTCGACCAAAGGCCCAACGAAATCGAAACCGGCATCTTTTCCAGAACCAGGTCGGTCACGCTGATTGACCGGAAATAACTCTCACCAAAATCCAGCGTCAGGTAATTGCCCATCATGTCGAGGAACCGCTGGAGCGGAGGTTTGTCGAAGCCAAACTCCTTTTCCAGCTCTTCGATAAACTCGGGCGGTAATCCCCGGGCGCCGACATAACGGTCATTGGCACCACCAGTCTGCTGCTCGATATCGCTGCCGCCACCGGCGATGCCTTCGAATACATCACCACCGCCTTCCATTTGGGCAATGATCTGTTCAATCGGGCCCCCGGGGACGAACTGAACAAGTGTGAAATTGACGATCATGATCCCCAGCAGGGTTGGGATGACCAGCAACAAACGTCTTAGAATATAAGCTCCCATGGGGGCGGATTACCTCAACGCGCCTGACGATTTCAACTCGGCTTCTTTCTCGGCGTCGATCCACCACAGATCCTCCACGCCCAACGCATAAGGCGGCAGGTTCTCGGGATATTCATACATGTCCCAATACGCGACCCAATATTTGCCCAGATACCATGTGGGCACCATAATCCGCTTGGCGCGCAGGACGCGATCCAAGGCGCGGACATTGGCAAAAAGTTCTTCGCTTTCGGTGGCGGCGACGATGTTGTCGATCAAAGGCTCAATATCAGGGCCATGCGCACCCGACGGGTTGAAAACGGAATATGACGCTGCCTCGGTCCCGAATTGCTGATACAGACCCGTCGACGGCTGCAGCGATGTAGGATAGCGGCCAACGATCATGTCGAAATCACGGTCTCGGCGACGCAGAGTGAACTGGGCGTTATCGACACGGTTGTAGTTCGCGTCGATCCCCATAGCACGCAGGTTATCGACAAAGGGTTGAATAATGCGGTCCAGAGTAGGCTGATCTGACAGGAATTCGATGGACAAAACCTCATCCTTGTCGTTCCGACGAATGCCATCATCCCCTACCAGCCAGCCAGCTTCATCCAGCAGCTTCATCGCAGCGCGCAGGTTCCGGCGGTCGTTCTGACGCGCCGGGCGGGATTCATGGGCGCTGACCGGTTCGCTGGTCAGAACGGATGGATCAACTGCATCGCCAAGGCTTTGCAGCACCTCAAGCTCACGCCCCTCTGGCAGGCCTGTAGCCTCAAGATGCGTGCCTTCCCAGAACGAGCTGCGTTGTTGAAACAGGCCGTATTGCAGGCTTTCATTGGTCCATTCAAAGTTATAGCCCAGCTGCACGGCCTCACGGACTCGTGGGTCTTGAAACTGCGGGCGATCCAGATTCATGATGAAACCAGAGGCCGAGGGCACGTCACCGTCCTTCAGCTCGGCACGGATCACGCTGCCATTGGCAATCGCCGGAAAATCATAAGCCGTTGCCCAGCTTTTCGAGTTGTTTTCCTGTCGGAGGGTAAACGTTCCCGCCTTGAACCCCTCCATTGCCGCAATCGAGTCGCTGAAATATTCGATACGAATCTTGTCGTAGTTATTGCGGCCAACATTTACGTTAATGTCGTCACCCCAATAGTCGGGATTGCGCTTGTAGACGATGCGCCGGTTGATGTCATAGCTGTCCAGAACATACGGTGCTGACCCGATCCCCGGGACAAGGCGCGGCTCGTCCAGTCGCCGGTTTTCCGGGTCGGCCTCAAACCAGGCTTTGGAGAATACCGGTGTTCCACCAACCTGCGAGATCAAAGCCCGGCGGGAAATGTCCGGTGCAAAGTAAAACTTTACCCTATGCTCATCCAATGCCTCGGCACGGGGTATCCGCTTGCGCACGGCGTCCGCGTAAGATTTCAACCCCTGATCCAGCAGCAGGTTGTGGGAAAACACCACATCCTCGGCCGTCACCGGGGTACCATCAGAAAACCGCGCCTCGGGTCGCATGTTGAAAATCACCCAATCCTGACTCTCCGGGTATTCCAGACTTTCCGCCAGCAGGCCGTAATAGGCAGCGGGCTCATCGTAGGAGGGAACCAGCAGAGATTCGTACTGGTCCGCCGACCGTGCACCGGCACGGCCCTTCCGCGTGAACGGGTTGAAACTGTCATACGTGCCTTGCGCGGCATAAGACAGTTCACCGCCGCGTGGGGCATCCGGATTCACATAGTCGAAATGGGTAAAGCCTTCAGGGTATTTCAGATCACCGAATTCCGAAAATCCGTGGCTTTTGATGATTTTCTCTTCAGCAAACAGCTGGGTTGCTGCCAATAAGACCAGCAAGAGCCCCATCAGCAAAGCAAGCATCGAGCCCCTGAAATCCAATACGCGCGCCTGTACGGAAATTCTGTCGGATCTCATATTGCTCATCCCCTGCTTCGCCTTCTTCTTTAATCTTATACGCGCCAGCTAAATGACCAGCACTGTCAGGTGCAAGTTTAGAATGCGTGAACGCTTTGTGAAGATTTACTTAGGAAAAAAATAAAGCCGCTGCACGGGGCAACGGCTTTGAAACTTGTCGGAACCGGGCGGATTCTATTTGATTGTCTGCAGGTAGGCAATCAGATCAGCGCGCTCTTGCGGTTTTTTCAAACCGGCAAAGCTCATCGACGTGCCCGAAATATAAGCGCTGGGGCGCGTCAGGAACGCATCCAGTGCTTCGGGTGTCCAGTTGCCGCCATGTGCCTGCATCGAGGCCGAGTAACCGGTGAAGCCTTTGGCCGATGCCACAGGACGGTCAACAATCGCGTAAAGGTAAGGACCAGTACCGTTCGCGCCGTCTTCCAGCTTGTGGCAGGCGGTACACTTACGGAATACCTTGGCACCCTTGTCCGGGTCGGCTGCGGCCAGCAGATCTTCGAATACCACTTCTTCCCCGTCAGCGCTTTCACCAGAGCTTTCGGTTTCGATAATATACGAGGCCGTCTCACCATGCCCATCTGCATGGTAAAGCGTTTCAGCACCCCATTTGGCCAGAAGCAGCACCAGGAAGGTGCCAAACAGGCCTGCGGCGGCCTTGGTAACTGTCATCGTGTCGAACATTGATCGCGAGTCCATTTCAGCTGTCTGCGGGGTGTCTAAGGCTTCCCCTGACAAGAGGCAAGGTATAGACACCGCGACTAAACGCCCAATTCAAGAACTTGTTGCACGGAATCGACCAAATGACCAATCGTATCGCATTTCAGGGGGAACCCGGCGCTTATAGCCACGAGGCCTGCCGCAATGCTCGCCCCGACATGGAGGCCCTGCCCTGCCGCACTTTCGAAGACGTGATCGAATCGGTTCGGGCGGGTGACGCCGATCTGGCGATGCTGCCAGTCGAAAACACCACCTATGGCCGGGTGGCCGACATTCACCGTCTGCTGCCCCATAGCGGGCTGCAAATCATCGACGAAGCCTTTGTCCGCGTACATATCAACTTGTTGGCCATACCCGGTGCGACACTGGAAGATATCACCGAGGCCCACTCGCATCTGGTCCTGCTACCGCAATGCGCGGGCTTTCTGAAAGAACACAACATCCGCGGTCGGGTCAGCCCCGACAACGCCCGCGCCGCGCGCGAGGTCTCTGAACAGGGTGAGGTGCATTCGGCGGCATTGGCCAGCGAGCTCGCGGGCGAGATTTATGGTCTGAACGTGCTGGCGCGCCATATCGAAGACCGCGACAACAACACCACGCGCTTTCTGGTCATGTCACGGCAGGCGGACTTGTCGCGGCGGGGTGAACACGGCATGATCACCAGTTTCGTGTTTCAGGTGCGCAACATCCCGGCCGCGCTGTACAAGGCGATGGGCGGCTTTGCCACCAACGGCATCAACATGACCAAGTTGGAAAGCTATATGGTCGACGGGTCCTTTACCGCGACCCAGTTCTATGCCGACATCGTGGGCCACCCTGACGACCGCAACGTGCAGCTGGCGATGGATGAACTGGAGCATTTTACCACCAATGTAGAAGTTCTGGGCGTCTACCCAGCGGCGCAACCGCGCGGGTAAGGTCTTGGGTCATTCAACCGAGAAGAATTTGCACACAGCCCCGTTCTGCGACCTGTAATCGATGAAGCCCATAGCGCTGTAATAGGCCAGACCTTCGGCATTTGTCGGTGCTATGGTGGCGTCGATTGCAGGTATCGCCTGTCCTTTCGCTATTGCCAAGCTGGTTTGAAACAAAGCCCTGCCCACCCCTTTGCGCGCGGCCAAGGGGCGGATGTGAGTTCCGATGACTCCCCAACCAACCGGCGCGCCGTAAGGATTGCCCTCAACCGCACGTTTCAAGGATTGAAACCCCAGCACATGCGTGCCGGACAAGGCCACCGTGCATTGTATTTGATCCCTGTCGATTAAATAGTGCGCGATCACAAATGCCGGATCGCTTGACTTACGTCGTTTACCAGCGGCTGCAATCTCCTGAAGAACCTCAGAGATGCTCTCAGCATCATCCAAACAGGCTTTTCTGATAAAAAGATCCCACATTGACCATCTCATCAGGCTCCGTGCTGATGCCGTTCTTCCATTTCACGGGCAAACTCGCTCAGGCGTAGTTGAAACTGTCGGCGAAACCTAGACTGACCCAGACGAAGCGATTGCAGCAACAGGCGCGCTGGCAAGGACTTGGCGGCCAGAGACATCTCGACACTCAGGCGCGTGCGGCGCTGGGACAGGGCCAGAAACTCAACGGTTGTTATCCCGTTCATGCCCTTGCTGGCCGCTTCGAACCGCATGAGGGACGGCGGATCGCACGCGGCCATCTGAATCGCGACATTACGGGGTTTTCCACGTAACTTGAATTCGGTTTGCCATTCTGTGCCCGGTACAACGCCCAAATGCCCTGACATTCGGCGCACTTCAATCCCACGGCGCATCGCCATACGCTCGAATCGCTCAAAATCGGCGACCATCTCGAACACGGCATTGATGGGGGCATCGATATCTTCGCGTGCGGTAAACTGCATAACGGATCGTCGTCTCGTACCTGTTGTCTTAGTATTTTGTCAGTCCAGAGTGTCCGCAAGCCAATTTTGCAACAGGAAATGTGCAATCGCGCCCTTGCGCGCGGGCAGCAGGACCGGGTGCTCTCCGGCAAAGGCCTGCATCATGTCCGCCTTGCTGACCCACATGGCATCTTCGATCTCAACCGGGTCAATGGTGATGTCCCGCGACAGCGCCTTACCGGCACAGCCAAACATCAGCGACGCCGGAAACGGCCACGGCTGGCTGGACAGATAGCTAACAGCGCCAACCGGCACGCCCGCCTCTTCCATCACCTCACGCCGGACAGCGGCCTCAAGCGTTTCGCCCGGCTCGACAAATCCAGCCAGCAGGGAATACATCCCCTCGGGCCAACCCGGAGATCGACCCATAAGCACCGAATCCCCGTGGGTGATCAACATGATGACCACCGGATCAGTACGCGGGAAATGTTGCCCACCGCAGGATGGACAACTGCGCTGCCATCCGGCCTGCGCCAACTCGCTGGCGGCTCCGCAGCGCGCGCAATATCGGTGAGTTTCGTGCCATCCGATCACAGCCTTGGCCGCAGCGGCCAGCTCAGCATCGCGTGCGGATAACCGGGTCATGACGCGGCGCAGTTCCGCAAAGACATAGCCATGAGGCAAGTCCGGGTGCTGTTGCTCCGACCTGTCGACAAACCCGCCGAGTTGCGACATATCCAGCCCCTCAGGGGACCAACCCGAAACATCGAACGCAAAAACGGGATCACCGTTTGAAAGGCCAAGGAATACGGGTTCCTCAACATTACCGCCCGGTCCGTATTCAACCAAACCATGCGACATCGACACCAACCCCAACTGGTCCAACGCCTCGCCCCGGACCAGCGGTTTGCCACGCCAAAGCAACATACATCGGGCCTTCGGATGTGCACGAACTAGCGCGATCTGCGCGGCATCACCCCGGATATGCGCTGCACGATCCAAGCCCGAGCTGCCAAACGTCACAAGTTCTGCGTGTTTCATCGAAATCCCTCTGGCTCGTGGGCACAGGGCTGCCACGACTGCCCAAGTGTTGCAATGAGAATTACGCCTTGCCCCGAACCCTGATGCCTTCAAAAAATAGTGCAGACATGTCTCGCAAGTTGCATTTACTAAACTTTTTCGCGAAAAACGTTAAGATATAACTGCCAAAAGTAGAGACTTGACACCATCCCCTCCCTTGACGCGCAGCACGTTGCGTATTCGGTTACTTGCAACATCCGATCTGCACATGAATCTGAACGGGTTCGACTATTACTCCAACACTCCCGAGCCATCGATCGGCTTTACCCGTACAGCCAGCCTGATCCGTGCGGCCCGGGGCGAGGCCGAAAAAGACGGAGCGCTCGTGCTGCTGTTCGACAACGGCGACGCGCTACAGGGCACACCGATAGGGGATTGGGCCGTCGAGCCAGAGAATACACCCCATATCCTGATGCAGGCGTTTGCCGATCTCAACTATGACGCTATCGGATTGGGCAACCACGATTTCGGGTATGGTCTGGGCGTTCTGGATGATATTCTGGCCAGTGCCCCTTGCCCGGTCATCTGTAGCAACGTGCACCGGCGAGATACCAAGCCTGCCTGGCAAAGCGATGCGACCCTGAACCGTACGATCTGCCATCAAGGTCTGCAGGTCCAGTTGAAAATCGGCGTCTTCTCGGTTCTGCCACCCCAAACCGCCAAGTGGGAGGCGCACCGGCTGTTGCAAAAGGTTTTTGTGAACGACATCCTGACCTGTGCGCAGAAAAAGGTGCGGGAATTACAGGCTGATGGCTGCGATCTGATCGTTGCTCTGGCGCACACTGGATTGGGGTCGCCGGACCCAGAGCCCGATCTGGAAAACGCAATCATCCCTCTGGCAGCCATTGACGGCATCGACGCGCTGATTGCCGGCCATTCGCATCTGACGTTGCCTGGGCAATCGCACGCAGGGATTGAACATGTCGATGCTGATCTGGGGCGTGTCCACGGCAAGCCAGTGGTGATGCCCGGATCGGCGGGCTCGTATCTTGGGGTGCTTGATCTTGCGCTGGACCGGGTCGCTGACGGTAAATGGACCGTGTCTGATCACCACACGGAACTGCGTTCAGTTTACCCTGCGACCGTTGGAGGAATGCTTGCCCCGGTTCCGGAAGACCCTGACCTGATGCGCCTATTCGCCAAGGGGCACGCGGAAACCCGCCGCCACGCCATGCAACCGGTGGGGCAGACCACGCACCATTTGCACAGCTATTTCAGTTTCTGTGCACCTGACAGGGGCCTGAGGCTGGCGGCAGCGGCTCAGGCGGCGGCACTGCGCCCATATCTGGCCAGAACGCAATTTGCCGAGTTTCCGGTTCTGTCGGCAATTGCACCCTCTAAATTCGGAGGTCGCGCAGGACCAAGGTTTTTTACCGATGTACCCCCTGGCACGCTTTGCATGCACCATGTGACCGATCTGTATGTATTTCCGAACGAGTTGCAGGCAGTAGTGGTTACGGGTGCGCAGATCAAAGACTGGCTGGAAATGTCCGCAGGTATCTTTAATCAGATCACGCCAGATCGTCGGGTCGACCTGGTCGACGCAAGCCGTGCTGGTCATAATTTCGATATATTACAAGGACTCACCTATCAGATTGACCTCTCGCAACCACCCAGATTTGACACCTTGGGCAATCTGATCAACCCGCAGAACCGGCGCATTCAGGACATACGTTTCAACGACCAACCAATTCCCGTGGATCAACGTTTTGTCGTTGCGCTCAACAATTACCGCGCCAGTGGCGGCGGCAATTTCCCGTTTGTCGATCAGGCCGAGCCCATTGCGTTACCGGCACTGCCCGTCCAGCGCATCCTGCGGGACTATGTGTCTGGCGCTCTGCCCCGTGACCCGCTGGAACACGCACCATGCACCTTTGGTTTCTCCCCCATGAACGGGGCAACAACAGTTCTGAGAACCGGGCCAAAGGCGCTGGTTCACCTCGCAGAGATCAGCGAATACAAGCCGGAAGTGTTCGGAGAGGATGAAAAAGGATTTCTTCAAATCCGATTGACACTCTGACGGGTTGTCTTTCCTGCGCCCCTTGCCTATATCGGCAATTGAGAGGTTGGCGCGGGCGAGCGCCTCGCCAACCTGGTCAGGTCCGGAAGGAAGCAGCCACAACGAGCCCCGCTTGGGTCGATGTCCAACCTCTCACTTAACTCAGATCATCAGCCGCAGGAGGGCTTTTTATGATTGTAGAAATGACCCTTCGGGCAGAGCGTTTCTGAACCCAATACTCGCAACTGCCTGAACACATCGCCGACGGGTGCGCGCCTGCCATCCGGCCGGTTTGCTGTACCTGAACACAGGCAGAACAATGTCTCATACACTTTCGGACCTGGGATGGTCCTCTCACTTTGCCGCACAACATGCGGCCAATCCTTCCTGCGCGCCCTATCGCATCACCGCCGTTCACCGAGATCGCCTGATCGGTCTGAATACAGCTGGCGAAACGCCCCTGTTCAGCCCTGACCGGCCCACCGGAGACTTTGCGGTTGGCGACTGGGTGCTGACGAACGATCAGAACCGGGTTCAGCACCTGCTGGACCGACGCAGCCTGTTAAAGCGCCGTGCCGCAGGCACCAATGCCGAAGTTCAGTTGATCGCGGCCAATGTCGATGTGCTTTTTATTGTCAGCTCGTGCAACGCAGATTTCAATCTGGCGCGGCTCGAACGCTATTTGGCACTGGCGCATCAGGCGGGCTGTTATCCGGTTGTCGTTTTGACCAAGGCTGATACCTGCGCCGATCCGGGCGACTATGCCAAATCTGCGGAATCGCTGGCTCCGTTTTTGACCGTCCTGACGATCAATGCGTTGGAGCCTGCGGACGTTGAGCAGGTTCTGTCGTGGTGCCCTGCCGGACAAACCGCAGCTCTGGTCGGATCGTCCGGTGTCGGAAAGACGACACTGGCAAACGCCATGACCGGTCTGTCCGAAGCAACGGCCGGTATTCGCGATGACGATGCCCGGGGGCGACATACAACGACGGCCCGCGCGCTGCACCCGATGCGAAACAGAGGCTGGCTTGTCGACACGCCCGGAATGCGCGCCTTGCGCCTGCTGGATGCACAGGACGGCGTGGATGAGGTGTTTTCGGACATTCTAAAGCTGGCCCACGCCTGCCGGTTTTCCGACTGTCAGCACCAGTCCGAACCCGGTTGCGCGGTGCAGGAGGCGATAGCAAACGAAGCACTTGACGCAGATCGGCTGGAGCGCTGGCGCAAACTGCGGCGCGAGGATCAGAGAAACTCGGAAACCGTGGCGCAATCACGCGCGCGCGACAAAGCCTTTGGCAAAATGGTGCGAACTGTGATGCACGAGAAGAAGTCGCGCAACCGGTCTTAAGTGCCGTAGGTCAGGCGATCAAACGGGGCCAGACCGCTGCGTTCCGACGGGAAAAGGCGCCTATGTGACCGATCTCGGGCAATCCGAACTCTTTCGGAGATAGCAAATTTCGGCGCGCCTTTGGACCGTACAGATCAGCAAGCCGCCAGACAGCCTTTGGCGGCACCAAATCGTCGTCTTCGAAGGCGAACAGGTCCACGGGGGTTTTGGATTGCGCCCATCGAGCCGCAGGCAGAGTCACGCCGATCTCGGGCAGGTAGTTACGAGGCGCGGTGCACCAGCCGCGCCACTGCCAATAAACGCGTGCGGGTAGATCCGATCCAAACCCCAGCGCCTTGCCCGGCAGATACCCAAGGGCCTTCACGGCTAACGGCGCATGCCCGTACCAGAACAGCAACGCCAGCGCCCGGTACGGCCAGGGATGATCCGACACCGTCACAGGACCTGAACAGACACAAATCATCCGGTCGATCTGATCAATATCCGGCTGAACCGGTCCCAGCATCCCACCAACGGAATGGCCTATGCTCCAGTGCTGCGCGTCAGGGAACCGCCGCCGCATCTCGGCGCGGGCGGCGGGCATATCGACCAACGCCCAATCGGCCATGGTCGTCTGCGCGTCTTTCAAAGGGCCGTTCAATGAATGGCCGAAGTCTCGGTAGTCGTAGGTCAGGCAGGCCATGCCCCGTTCGGCGGCCAGCCAGCGGGCGAAATGCTGGTAATAGTCCCGCGGCACCCCGGTTGCGCTGTGAATGACAACAGCGGTCTCAGGTTCTGCCATCGGCAGGTACAACCGTGCCGACAATTGGGTCGGACCGGACGGAAACAGAATTTCTTCTGTCAGTACGGCTTGTGCAGTGTCCAGCATGTCACCCTCAATCTGAACCGTTCAGTTCACTCGTTCTTTATCGGCACGGTTCACGCCCCCAAGTCAATCCGGTTTCAAGATGACCACGCGTCCACTTGGTCAAGGCGATGACGCGCTTGACTCGGGCCACCTGCACCCGCTAGCGATTGTGTGATGGTTCTCGTCCCCGGTCCTCGGGGCGGGATGAAAAGGGAACACGGTGCGGTTCTGCCCGGATAACCGGAACGAACCAAAGCCGCGACTGCCCCCGCAACTGTAAGCGGTGAGCCATGCCGAAACACCACTGGCCGCAAGGCTGGGAAGGTCGGCAGCGCGTTGACCCGCAAGTCAGGAGACCTGCCATCGAACCAAAACCGAAACTCGGGCGGGGTGTCCGGGCAGGTCGTCAGCGCGCTGTTACACCTGTTCCACGTCCCCCGCCCCACGCGCGGAGGGCGCATGATGAACTGGAAGACAAAGACACATCAATTTTCAGCAACCGTTTGCCAGCGGACCGGCAAGACCTGCCCTGCCTTGGCTCAAATGGCGCGCACGGTCGTACAGGCCATGGACGCCGCGGGGTCTGCGACAACCCCTGACTTTGAGATCGACGGAAGCTGTGAGTTGAACCATTGCGCACAAGGCTGCACCGCAAGGTTTCGGGCGCAAATGGACCAGATTCGGGTCTTTTGCGGCTCAGGTGCTGATGACTCGATTGAAAGACTGGACGACTACGCCGATATGATGTTCGGCCTCGAGTTTACCACGCGCCCCGCTGGTCAGCTGGCGACCCCGCCCTGCGCGATGCTAGAGGTCTCGACACTGGCGCAGGCCCCGACCAGGCAGACGGACCACAATCTGGCGCTGTGATCTAGCGGGGCTGCTGGTGACCGGCAGCCCATTCCAACTGACCGTCCGTCTCGACCGCGCAGGGCCTTACTGCGCGCAGGCGTCCTATCGCCGATTCAGGGGGTTCACCTTGTTCGACCATCAGGCGCAGTACGATCATCCCCGACCGCCCACAGCCACCGCGACAATGCACCAGCACCCTGCCTCCTCGGGACAGGATGTGCGCCGCCGCCACGCTGACGTCGGCCCAGGCCGCTTCAATCTCGGGTGTCGGCGCGCCAAAATCTGCAATCGGCAAATGGGACCAACCGATAGCGCTTGCCTGCAAATCGTCGCCAAGCCCCCCAGCGCCGTCTTGTAGCATTTCAAAGCCGGTGGTCATCGAGACCACAAGATCCGGCCACCAGTCTTGTATAACACGCAAGTCCTGCGCATACCCGCCGCCGCGCCCTGGCATTGGCGCCAGTGCGACGGTGCCCTTGCCCACCTGCACCGCATGAATTGCAAACTGGCTCACTTCGGGTCCTCCTCAGGTGGTTTTATGGCGGGCAACGTGCCATGCAAACCGAAATTCACCCAAGGCGGCTGTGGACGCGGGCCGCGGGGGCCTCTACGCTGCATTCCTGAACCGAATCCGACAGAGCAGACATGAACGACACGCCCAGCCCCGCCTATCAGGTTCTTGCCCGCAAATACCGCCCGGAAACTTTTGCCGACCTCGTCGGCCAGGATGCCATGGTGCGCACGCTGAAAAACGCGTTCGAGGCTGACCGGATCGCGCAAGCCTTCATCATGACCGGCATTCGCGGCACCGGCAAAACCACCACCGCACGGATCATCGCCAAAGGCATGAACTGCATCGGCCCGGATGGCGAGGGCAAGCCGACCACGGAACCCTGCGGTCAATGCGAACACTGCGTGGCCATCATGGAAGGCCGCCATGTCGATGTGATGGAGATGGACGCCGCCAGCCGGACCGGTGTGAACGATATCCGCGAAATCATCGACAGTGTCCGCTATCGCGCCGCCAGCGCGCGGTACAAGATCTACATCATCGACGAGGTTCACATGCTCTCGACCAGTGCGTTCAACGCGCTGCTCAAGACGCTTGAAGAGCCTCCGGAACATGTGAAGTTTATCTTCGCCACAACGGAAATCCGCAAGGTACCAGTGACGGTCCTGTCGCGGTGTCAGCGGTTCGACCTGCGCCGGATCGAGCCCGAGGACATGATCGGCCTGCTCAACAAGATTGCTGCCGCAGAAAACGCCCAGATCGCAGATGATGCGTTGGCGCTGATAACCCGTGCAGCCGAAGGGTCCGCGCGGGATGCGACTTCGTTGCTGGATCAGGCGATCTCACACGGCGCCGGGGAAACAAGTGCCGATCAGGTGCGCGCGATGCTGGGCCTGGCCGACCGCGGACGGGTTCTGGACCTGATGGACATGATCCTGCGCGGTGACGCTGCAGGTGCCCTAACCGAGCTAAGCGGCCAATACGCTGAAGGCGCCGATCCTCTGGCTGTATTGCGCGACCTGGCCGAGATCACACATTGGGTGTCGGTCGTAAAGATCACCCCAGACGCCGCTGAAGACCCGACCGTTTCACCTGATGAGCGAGCACGCGGGCAGCAAATGGCCGAAGCCCTGCCGATGCGGGTGCTGACCCGGATGTGGCAGATGCTGCTGAAAGCGCTTGAAGAAGTGTCCGCCGCACCAAATGCGATGATGGCCGCAGAAATGGCCGTTATCCGTCTGACCCACGTAGCCGATCTGCCAAGCCCGGAGGAGTTGATCAAGCGGTTGCAGGACGCACCGCCGCCGCCCCCGAATGGCGGCCCCGGAGGAGGTGTTGCTGTGCCGACCCACGCTCCGGCGCAGACGGCTCCACCTGCATATGCTTCAGCCTCGCGCGGGCCGGCCGGTGCCCCGACCGCAGTCCTGGCGCAAGATGTGCAGGCTGCTCTGGCCCGCTATCCGACCTTTGACCACGTGGTCGAACTGATCCGAACCAACCGAGACGTCAAACTGCTGGTCGAAGTCGAAAACGGCGTGCGTCTGGTCTCGTACCAACCGGGGCGGATCGAATTCACGCCGGCAGGCAACGCGCCGACGGATCTGGCGCAACGGTTGGGCTCTGCTCTGCAACGGTGGACAGGAAACCGATGGGCAGTGTCGATCGTCGCAGACGGCGATGCCGCAACAATTGCCGAAGTTCGCGACGCCGCCGACCTTGCGTTGAAGGCGCAGGCTGAACAGCACCCGCTGGTGCAGGCTGTGCTGATGCAGTTTCCCAAGGCGCGCATCAAACGGATCGAAACCCCGGAACAACGCGCGGCCAAGGTGGAAACCGAAGCCCTGCCCGAAGTCGAAGACGAATGGGACCCGTTCGAGGAAGACTAATAAGGTCATCCGTGAAGTACCCATCGCTACCGGACCCAACGGGAGTGAAGGTCTTGCAAAGACCTTGACGACGGGCGGGAGGGATTGCGCCCCTTGTGCCACACCGGCACCGCCCGTATTTAGGCGGCAAACCAGTTTATAGGAGAATACGATGCTCAAAGGACTCGGCGGTCTGGGCGACATGGCCAAGATGATGAAATCCGCACAGGATTTGCAGACCAAGATGACCGAAATGCAGGAAGAACTGAACAACCTTATGGTTGTCGGCGAATCCGGTGCTGGCCTTGTTAAGGCCACCGCCACTGCCAAGGGAGAATTAAAAGGTCTCGACATCGATCCGTCGATCTTCAACGGAGATGACAAGGAGGTGGTCGAGGACCTGATCCTGGCTGCAATCAAAGACGCTCAGACCAAGGCGGCCGAACGCTCTCAGGCTGAAATGGCAAAGCTGACCGAAAGCATGGGCCTGCCCGCAGACATCAAGCTGCCGTTCTGATAGACACTCCTGACGACCCCAAGGCCGGGCACCCTTGCCCGGCCCATTTGCAGGAGCACGTGCCGTGAGTTCGAACAGCGATATCGACAATCTGATCGACCTGATGGCGAAACTGCCGGGGCTTGGCCCGCGCTCAGCCCGCCGCGCGGTGCTGCATCTGATCCGCAAACGCGCCCTTCTGCTCACGCCCCTTTCGGATGCTATGCAGCAGGTCGCTGCCACCGCCCGCGAGTGTCTGAACTGCGGTAACGTGGGCACCACCGACATCTGTGACATCTGCGACAGCGAGGGCCGCGCGACCGGAGAGTTGTGCGTGGTCGAGGACGTAGCCGACCTCTGGGCGATGGAACGCGCGGGCGTGTTCAAAGGCCGCTATCACGTTCTGGGCGGCACTTTGTCGGCACTGGACGGGGTCGGCCCGGACGAGCTGCGCATTCCCCGCCTCAAGGACCGGGTGATGGCTGAGGGGATCACCGAGATCATCCTCGCCCTGAACGCCACCGTCGACGGCCAGACCACCGCCCATTACATCGCCGATCAGTTGGAGGGTCAGGTCCGCCTGACTTCATTGGCACAAGGCGTGCCGATTGGGGGGGAGTTGGATTATCTGGACGATGGGACGATTACGGCTGCGTTGAGGGCGCGGAAGGAGTTGTGAGCGTTTACACATTCATTTCATTCAATTAACCCCAATCCGAGCAATACTACCAAGACCTAAGGCTATTTCCTTGTACAAACTCGCTTTCCACGTTTTTCGAATATACTGGCTGCCAATATTGTTTGCGTCTGTAATCTTGTTTTTATTGGATATTTGGGGGCAAGGAGGAATCGGCCGATCCCTTGTGCCAACATTAATGGTTTTCGGGTATCTGGCGTTCGCATTTCATGTAACGTTGCTCACCGGTGTCACTGTTTCGGTTTTTCGATTTTTTCCTCAAAATCCGTCTCCGAGTTGGAGCTTCTGGGGCGCGTTTCTTCTTCCTATTTTTGGCTTTCTGCTGGCGATGGGTACCGCCTTTTTCATCGTCAAAGCTAAGCTGCCAGATGAGGCGCTTCCCGGAGACGCGGCACTGGGTTACGCCATGCTCGTTTCGCTTCCGTTGTTTGGCGTGCTACTCGCTGCCATAGGCACAATGATACCAGCTGCAGCAATCCAGACTTCAACGGGCGTTCGCGCCGCTTTGAAGCGAGCGCGCAGAAGTTTCTGGTTTATTCTTTGGAGGCTTTTCACTGGTCCCACGGTTTTTTCTTTATTTTTCATAGGCGTTACCCTTACGATTACCCAGGTAGGTCTTGACCCATCTGTTCCAGAAACCTTCACTGGTATCACAATTTCAAACGCCGCGTACCATACGGTGGCTGGGTTTATAGGAATCTTCAACACAGCCCTTACCGCGTCTATATTTTCAATGGCGTTTACGTGGGTCGAAGAAGGTAGGAAACTGCAGCTATCAGGTCGAACCGAAGCTATACTCGGCGAAGATGTTTTTGAAACCAACTCTGGAAGCTAAGATAACAGTTATCTGGACTTACAAGTTGACATTTAGGAGACGCCCCATGCGCCACCTTCTCGCCCTCACATTCGCTGCCTTCACTGCGACCGCCGCTTGGTCCCAAGAACTCATCGACAAAGGCTTCGTCGAAGGCTGGAACATCATGATGGACCCCGCGCTTGGCAATGGGTGTCTGATCCAGACGATCTATCAGGACCTCTCGGTGGTGCGTCTGGGTTATGACGCACTGGACAATCGCGGGTACTTCACCGTCTACAACAAGGCCTGGGGTGACATCGAGCCGGGCCAGAGTTATCCGATCCGCTTTGAACTGGACGGCCAGAGCTTTGACGCCACCGCAATCGGCTTCAAACAGGACCGGGTGCCGGGCGCGACGGTGTTTTTCACCGACCGTAATTTCGTCAACGCAATTGCGCAGAACAAGACGATGACGGTTTACAATCCCGAGGGCCAAACCGTCATGGCGATTGACCTCAAGGGCACCGCCAAGGCGCTGGACTATGCGCGCGACTGCCAGAACAAAAAGCTTTAGCGAATCGGATCGAAAACCGCATCTTTAGCCGTACAGTCGCGGATCACATCTCGACCGCAGGGGACGGGCTCAAGATCACGCGACAGGCACAGGCGGACTTCTTCGATATAACCATCCCGGCAAGTGACCGTGATCATGTCGCGTTTGAGGCCGGGATTTGCTTTCAGGAATGCTTGTTCAACTACCGAGGCCGGTAATTTGACCGCCGCGTCCAGTTTGCGAAACACCTCGGGGCGCTCAACACTCTCATAGGCCAGCCGCGATAGGGCGAAATAGTCAGGCGCGCTGAGGCCCGAACAGGTGCCGTGCTTCTTCCATTGATGCCAGGCCAGACCGGAACTGCCCTGAATATCTTCCATTTCGCGGGTCATGGCTCGTGAAGGTGGGGCCTCGGGCGTGCGGCAATAGGACGGCCACCCCTGATGGTATTGTGGCCAGAGCCCGTGAAGGATCCAACCGTGATCGTGCCGCGCGTCACATTGGTCCGAGCCACGCGCATCGCCTTCACGCGCGCACCAGTTCGGCGACCAGCTGAGCGACAGGACGTAATAATCAAACTCACCGGCTTTTTCGCCATCGGCTAGCGCCGCCATCGCGCTGAACGCCCACAGTACCACCCAGCGCATTCGCCTCTTCCCTTCTTGCCGTGTGGCGACTATATAGGCCCCAAGTTCCCCGACAACGGAAACCTGCCCCAAGACCACGGGGCCGCCGAATCCCGGCGACGGGACAGATGTATTTATAGGAGACGGGCTGATGGCAAAACCGCTTATGGCCAAGGCAACAGCCGTATGGCTGGTGGACAACACCACGATCAGCTTCAAGCAGATCGCGGATTTCGTGGGCATGCACGAGCTTGAGGTGCAGGGCATCGCCGACGGCGATGTGGCCGCTGGTGTCAAAGGGTTCGACCCCATCGCCAACAACCAGCTGACTCAGGAAGAGATCGATACGGCGCAGAACAACCCGCTGCACAAGTTGAAGCTCAAGTTCAACCCGGCCGCTTCGGGCGAGGAAAAACGCCGCGGTCCGCGCTATACGCCGCTGTCCAAGCGTCAGGACCGTCCGAACTCGATCCTGTGGCTGGTCAAGTTCCACCCCGAACTCAGCGACGGTCAGATCGCCAAGCTGGTCGGAACCACCAAACCAACCATCCAGTCGATCCGCGAACGCACCCACTGGAACATCGCCAACATGCAGCCGATCGACCCGGTCGCGCTGGGCCTGTGCAAACAGTCCGAACTGGACGCCATTGTTCAGAAGGCTGCAGCCAAGAAAGCCGCCGAAGGTGGCGTCATGAGCGATGACGAGCGCCGCAAGCTGGTATCGACCGAGCAGTCGCTTGAAATGGACGCCGCGCCGAAAATCCCGACGGCTATCGAGGGTCTGGAAACCTTCTCTCTGTCTGACGAACCTGTGGAAGAGAAAGAGGACGAGCCGGTCATCGACGCGGACAGCTTCTTCAACTTGCCCAAAGGCGGGGCCGAGGACGAAGACGACGAAGATCTGCGCCCCTAAAGCGCTCTTGGCCCCGGTCCGAACAGGCCGGGGCTTTTTTACGGGATCCCAATGCTAACAGTTCTGTCCAAAATCTTTGGCCCACACCGCGCCGTTTCGATCTACGCGTTTTTGAAAACCTGGGGTCTACCTGTTGCGGGCGGCGTCGGGGTCATCGTCGTTGCAGCGTCCTTGTTGTTGCTCAACGATAGTGGCGAACACGAACACGAGGCGTTCTTGACAGTCACAGTCCTGTCGGCCACCCCGATGAACGGTGATCTCAAGAACGGCGTCATCGCTTCAGTTCAGTTGCCCGATGGCTCAGCAACTTCGATAACCTCGACCGATGGCGTCATTTCACAAACCGTCAGCACCAGTGCTTGCGTCGAAAAACGGGTTTACGTGAATAGCGGCGAAGCTAGGTATCGCTTCAAACTACCTCGCTATTGCGGGGCCAGCTGATAAGCAAAACCGCCAGGTGGCAACACCGGGCGGTTTTTCCTTCAGATCATCTGGAACAGGACCCCAGCGATGATGGCGCCTGTGATCCCCAGCCCCAGATAGGTGGCAAAGACCCTTGGCTTGACGAGCGACCAGACGGCAGCCATGGCCGGGATGGAGCTGACCGCACCTGCTACCATGAATGACATCGCGGCACCCGCACTCATTCCTTGTTCCGTCAACCCTGCCAGCAGCGGCGGCGCGACATAGGAGTTCAGGTAAGCAGGCATCCCGACCAGCGCAGCGATCACGATAGGCACGATCCCTTCGCCACCCACAACGCGGGCAATCAGGTCGGCCGGTACATAGCTGACCAACAGCGCCTCGAGCACATAGGCCAGCGCCAGCCATTTCAACAAGAATAACCCGTTATGGACAAATTCCGACCGAAAGCGCACGCGACGCTCGGGCTCTTGCCAGAACCGCCAGACGGGTTTTTCGTCCAGTTTCGGGCCACACCCACATCCGACCGGCGTGTATTCCCGCAAGGGCTGCGCAAAGGCACCGCTGCGCATCAGCCCCCGGACGACAAAGCCCCCGAGCAGACCCAACGCTACAGCGGCAATGGCCTTGCCGATCGCAAAGGGCCAGCCCAACGCGCCCGCCGTGATCAGCAGGGTTGGTGGGTCGATTAGCGGAGAACTCAACCAGAACGCCATCACCGCCGACAACGGAGCCCCCAATGCCAGCAACCCGGCAATGAACGGAATGACTTCGCAAGAACAGAACGGAGCCAAGCCGCCAAACAAGGCTGCCAACAGGATCATCCGGGTTTCGCGGCCTTCAAAGGCACGCGCGACCATGACCTCGGCTCCGGTTGCCTTAAGGTAGGACAGCAAAAGAACGGCAAACAGGATGTACTGGCCGGTATGTATCAGCGCCTTTCCGGCAAAGGTCACAACCTCATTCCAGTTACCGGGATCAAGGATTGCAACCGCCGCAAGGATCGCCACAATCAACGCCCAAGGAGTTTTTATGAAGTCCAAGGCAACCTTCGCCGGAGCCTTTGGGTTTTGCGTCAACTCAGCCATCGTTCGCGGCCTTTCCCAATTCGTCTGCGCAGCATTCGGAAAGAATGAAATGCGCCAGGTTTCTTAGTTCGTCATAGCGTGCGCGGTTGATCGTGCTGCGCCCGATTTTCTCTTGCTCGACAACGCCACCGGCAGCCAGAAACCGCAAGTGATGCGCCAGTGTCGACGGTGCAATTCCCGTTCGGGTCTGGATTTCCCCAACCGTCAAACCAGCCTCGCCCGCGCGAACCAGAGTTTTCAGGACTTTCAACCGGGCTTCCGACCCCATTGCAGAAAACCCTGCTGCAGCTGTTTCCCACATTTCGTCTACTCCATTAAACTAGATTTCTAGTTATTTAGTTTAATGCGATCCCAACGTCAATCGAAACTGTTCAGATTTTTTTGATCGACTCGTAAGTCCAGATTGCCCGCGCCATAAGTCCACCCTATAAGACCCTATGGCAATATCGGTTGACACTTTCTTTCTTGAGCTAAACGGGCAAGGAACTCTTCAGGCGCAGATCCAGCAAATGATCGCCGAAGGCATCCTGTCCGGCAGATTTCATGTCGGAGAGAAACTGCCCTCGTCACGCAAACTGGCTGCGCACTTGGGCGTTAGCCGGATCACGGTAACACTGGCCTATACCGAATTGCTGGCCAACGACTACCTGACCGCAAAAGGCCGGTCCGGTTACTACGTTTCGCAAAACGCTCCCGTGCCTCCGAAATATACACCACTTCAGCGCGGCACCGAGATCATAGACTGGGACGCGGCCCTCGCGCGCAAATTCTCGGGCGGTGATTTCCTAACCAAACCCAGCGACTGGCGCGATTACCGATATCCTTTCATTTACGGGCAGGCCGACCGGACTCTGTTCGATCACGCCAACTGGCGCCTGTGCGCTGTACGAGCGCTTGGGCACAAGGATTTTGCATCCCTGACGGATGACTATGTGGATCAGGATGACCCCCTGCTGATCGAGTTCATCGCCCGCCACACCCTGCCCCGCCGGGGTATCGCTGCGCGCCCCGAAGAAATTCTGATCACGATGGGTGCGCAGAATGCACTGTGGCTGGCTTCGCGCATACTGCTGACACATAACCGTACCGCTGTGATCGAAGATCCCTGCTATTACGCCCTGCGCAGTTTGTTGGAACATTGGGACTGCGACGTCACCCCACTATCTGTCGATCGTCACGGGTTGCCACCGGATGCACTACCGGAAGAAACTGACGTCATTTTCACCACGCCCAGCCACCAATGCCCGACTACTTCGACGATGCCTGTCGAACGCCGCAAAAAGCTTTTGGAGCGCGCGCGCGACCTGAACGCGATGGTGGTCGAAGATGATTACGAGTTCGAGATGGCCTTTCTGGGCGCGCCCTCACCAGCATTGAAGTCGATGGATCGGGACGGCCGCGTGATCTATGTGGGCAGTTTTTCCAAGTCACTATTCCCCGGCCTGCGGCTTGGCTACATGGTTGGGTCGGAACCCTTTATCCGAGAGGCGCGCGCGCTGCGTTCGCTGGTGCTGAGGCATCCGCCGGGCCATATCCAGCGCACGGCTGCGTATTTTCTGTCTTTAGGTCACTACGATGCGCAGATTAGACGTATGTCCAAAGCGCTGGCGCAACGGCGCGAGGCACTGGATAAAGCGATCGAGCAGCACGGGTTGACCGTCGCAGGTCGTGGTATCATGGGTGGGTCTTCTCTGTGGATGTCTGCCCCCGATCACATCGATACGTCAAAACTGGCACGAACACTCCAAGGCGAGAGCGTTCATATCGAACCCGGGGCGTCATTCTTTTCGGGGGCCAATCAGCCCCAGAATTACTACCGCCTGGGATATTCCTCGATACGGCAAAGTCGCATCGAGCCGGGCGTCAAACTGATTGCTGACGCCATCCGGGCCAGCTGACGCAATACTGGACTTATTCCGCGAACTGTTCTGGCCCTAACGCCACTCCGCACCATGGGCCACAACCGTATACAACGGCGGGGCAGCAGGCTCGGCCTTTCCACAAATGCGCGGAGATTACTCAGATGAAAATGACGACTGAAGAGGCCTTTGTTAAGGTTCTGCAGATGCACGGTATTGAACATGCGTTTGGTATCATTGGTTCGGCGATGATGC
>NZ_JBQFUT010000013.1:0-87599 GCF_056539305.1 Ruegeria sp. BC1 | reverse complement strand
TGCCACACAGGCGCTAACGCCACAAAGATCAATGGTCAAAAGTTTGCGACAGATCCCCAAATAAATCCTATAGTCAAATGCCCTCTTCCCATAATGAGCAAAAGTAGGCTTTTTGGAACATTACACCTGCCTCATTCTCAAATCACCATAATACCCGATAAGTATCCCTTATCATGAATGATTGATTTCTCAGGGACGCGCGCGCAGAATGCGGGGTATGAAGCCCCCTGCCCCTTATCTTCCCGCACCCTCCCCGGCCCTCTCGGCAAAGGATCAGGAGGCGCTCACGGATCTCTATATTCGCGGCACACCCGCCAACACGCTGCGCGCCTATGAGCGCGATCTGCTCTACATCACCGCTTGGAAAACAGCGCGCTTTGGCGCGGCGCTGGACTGGCCCGAAAGTGAGGCCACGGCGCTGGCCTTCATCCTCGATCACGCGCGCGATCTCGGAGATGCCCCGCCCGAGGACCGTGCGCGTCAGGCTGCGGAGGCGCTGATCACGCAAGGGCTGCGCAGATCGCTGGCCTGCCCGGCCCCGTCGACGCTGGATCGGCGTATTGCCTCCTGGCTGGCCTTTCACCGGATGAAAAACCTTTCCGGCCCGTTTAGCGCTAGCCAAGTGAAACAGGCCCGGGCCAAGGCCCGCCGTGCCGCAGCCCGGCCCCCTGCCCCAAAGTCGCAGCACCCGATCACCCGGGATATTCTCGAACAGATGCTGGCCACCTGCCGGGGCACGCGTCGCGATTGCCGCGACCGGGCGATCCTGATGCTGGCCTGGGCCAGCGGTGGGCGGCGGCGCTCGGAAATCACCGGGCTCATGCACGAGGATGTGTCCTGCAAGGACTTTGAGGCGAAAGGTCTGATCTGGATTTCGCTGCTGGAGACCAAGACAACGGCAAAAGGCGAGACCCCGCGCCTGGTGCTGAAAGGTCGCGCCGCGCAGGCGCTGGTGCATTGGATCGAGGTGGGAGAGATTATCGACGGGCCGTTGTTCCGGCCCGTCTCGAAAGCGGATCGTGTGCTCAACCGCCGCCTGTCACCGGATGCAATCTATCAGATCGTCAAACACCGGTTGCAACTGGCCGGGATGCCGGAGGGGTTCGCCTCACCCCACGGGTTGCGCTCGGGGTTTCTGACCCAGGCCGCGCTGGACGGCGCTCCGATCCAGGCTGCCATGCGGCTGTCCCTGCATCGCTCCATGGCCCAGGCGCAGAAATATTACGATGACATCGATATTGCCGAAAACCCGGCAGCAGATTTGTTGGGGTGAACGAAACGCTGTTTCGCGCGCGAAACATCACGAGCTACGGGACTGCAGCCACCCGCGCAAATCCGCAAGAAACGCATCAGAGACCCCACGACCGGACAAGGTGACCTGCGCGCCATTGCTACTCTGCTTCAGTTGAATGTCACCGATCACTTCCTTGGGGGGCGTTTCAGACTCTGAGGCAGCCTCTTTTGCCCGATCGTCCCCCAATGTGGCCACGGCACGCGTCAAAGCTGAGAGCTCGGCATCCGATGACTCGGTCAGGGTTTCATTCAATGCTTGGGCAAGGGCTGGCACAGCCTTTGGCTCATCCTTCACCAGCTTTGCAATCGACAGCCCCAACCGCTCGGGGATGGCCGAGGCAAAGCGCAGATGATCATCCAGTGCATGATAGATCGCAACGAAGGACCCGATCTTCGACCGCTTGGCCCGGCTGGCCGAGGCGAACAACCCGCGCAGGGCCGCAGCCTCATCCGGGTAAACCCCCTGCTCTGCCGCGCGGGCCACAATCCGGGCGCGTTCGTAATAGCTGAGCCCGACGCGGATCTCATTTTCCTCAACCATGGCCACATAAGCGTCTGACGCGCTCTGTGGCTGCCTGAGGAACGCACGCACGGTTGCAAAGCGATCCTCGCCCGTTTCTTGCACCAGCGCCCGCAACGCAGTCATACGGCGCCAGCCAGAGATCAGGCCATATCGCCCACCCTCCAGTTCCACGACCTCGATCGGAGTTTGCTGCCCGCGCGCCTTCAGGCTTTCCTTCAGCGCCTCCATTTCTGCGTCATCGGCGGCCATGCGGTCGCGCACCAGATAGGTTTCCTCAATGGCCTCCAGCGGAAGATCCTGCACCAAGCGGCCCTCGGCACGAGCGGCGCGCAGCTCTCCGGACAGTTCCTCCAACGCGGCCTGTGCGGCGGTCGCACCGGCCACCTGCGCAACCGGCGGGGCAGAGCGGGGTGTCTCTGAAGGGAATATTGATTTCACCCCGGAAGCCGACGCGGTCTCTGCCAGATAATCCGGCCGGGCAGGGGTCAGTCGTTTGCGTTTTGCCATCGGTTTCTCCTTTTCCTGCGCGGATCAGACTCTGTTTTGGGACGCAACAGATGTGTTTCGCGCGCGAAACATCACGCTCAGAGTGTCAGTTCCGGCGTTCCCGCCTCTTCGTTTTGTTGGGCCAGTTCTTCGCCCCGCCAGACGCCGATCAACAGCTTCTTGAACGAGGCATAGGTGGCATCAAATGTTTCCCGCCCGCGCACATAGGTCTCGCGGTTGAAATCGCGGTAGTCGGCCTCGTAGATACCGTTGACCTGCTCTCCAGCCTGTCCGATCAGCGCTGTGTAGCCCTGCCAGTGCGGCGACAGGGTGCGACCCAGATAGGCCTGCATCAGCCCGGCCAGCTCTGCCTGCTGGCTGCCGTCATAGCGGGTGATGACCGTGCGCACCGCATCCCACTGAAACGCCATCTCGGGCCGTCCTAGCGCACGGGCGGCCATGTTCTCGCCGTCCTCGATAGACTGGAAGGTGGAATGGAGCATGTCGAAGAACCGGCCGGTGGAGTCGAACTCCAAGAAAGACGCCCCCATGGGCACCAGCAGGATATCCGAGGCCGCCAGCCCATTGATGGTCAGATAGCCAAGGGCAGGGGGAGTGTCGATGAAGATGATGTCATACTCATCCAACACCCCATCTTCTTCCAAAGTCTCCGTCAGCGCATCCCACAGTTTCCAGCTGCGGCCCTGCATGCGCCAGACCGGTATCTGGAACTCGGCCCAGTAGAGGTTCAACTGCGCCCCGATCAGGTCGATATTCGGCCAGTGGGTTGTCTGGATCAGATCGCCGCTGCGCACTTTCAGCGCGTCGGACAGCGTATCATCAATCGGATGCGGCGCTTCGCCCCGGTCAAGCCGCCCCTGATTGTCCCGGCGCAGATGGGTGGCATAGTGACGGGCAAGCAAGGGAAACACTGTCTGCCATTCATCAGTCACCTTGCCGCCGAAGATCGAGGTCATCGAACCCTGGCTGTCCAGATCAATCACCAGCACCTTGTAGCCATCCAACGCCGCCGACATGGCCAGATGAGCACAGGTCGAAGTCTTGCCAACGCCACCCTTGAAATTCGCCACCGAGACGATCTTGGCGGGCAGCCCCTTGGGTCGGTAGGGGCGATACTCTTTGGCCTTGGATCCTTCAGAAGCAAAATGCAGACGCAGGCGCAGCACCTCATCCAGCGTGAACCACTTGGCACCGCCTTCGGTTTCCGAGCGGCCCTGAGGCAAATCCGGGTTGCCCTTCAGGACCCGGCGGAAATGGGCGGGGGCAACAGGGATCAGATACTTGGTGATCTCCCAGGTCGAAAACAGCCGCAGCTTTTTCTGCCCATCCTCTTCCAGCCCCCGGTTTGCCAGGTCGGCCCGACCCCGGGCACAGGCATCTGCGATGTCCGAAAAATCATGGGTCCCGGTAGGATCACCAAGCTCTTCATAAGCCAGATCGGGATCGATATTGAAATACGGAGGAAGCCCCTCGGATGTGCCTGCACGCATTGAAAACCTGCCTATGTGCTATGTTTTCCTCAATATACCACAAAAGACGGCATGTGAAAGCATTATGAGCATAAGACTGTATTTTCTAAGCAAAAATAAGGGGTAAAGGCTGCTTAAAAGGCGGTTTTGTAGCGCGATGCAAAAAATTGTTCTGTTAGAATCCTGTTATCTTATTAGTTACAGCATCCAAAGGATTCTCATAACTATAAGAAAAAAAAGAGGTTTTAGCGCTTCGTTTTACCTTAAGTGAATCTGATCCCACGAAAAGGTGACTCTGAACCCACGTTGGACTGACTCTGAACCCACGATCCGGCGGCTTTACGCCTCCTGTGGATAACTCTACGGTGGGCGTCAATAAAACCACGAACGAAGATTCGGGCAGGAACATATGGGCAGGCTGAAATGAGCGGGGCAGGGGCGCTGTTGCCCGACCGCCATCCAACAGGTGATTTTTTCGTATGCGATATCTTCGATGCGCTGCCCAAGACAGACATGGGCTCGATGGAGCATCCGATGTTTTCGCTGTCGACCCGGCCGGATCGGCGGATTCTGAATTACGAACATAATGGGGTCGAGATCACGGTGACGCCGTCGGTGCGCGGTCTGGCGACGATCCATGACAAGGACATCCTGATCTTTTGCATCAGCCAGCTGATGGCGGCGATCAATGCGGGCCGGGCGGTCAGCCAGGTGCTGCATCTCACGGCGCATGATCTGATGGTGGCCACCAACCGCGAGACCAGCGGTGACGGCTACAAGCGCCTGCGCGAGGCGTTCGAGCGGCTGGCCGGCACCCGGATTACCACCAATATCGTTACGGGCGAGAAGGAAACCACCACCGGTTTCGGCCTGATCGAAAGCTGGGAGATCGTCCGTCGCACCCGGGCGGGCCGGATGGTCAGCGTCAGCGTGAAACTGTCCGACTGGCTGTTCCGGGCGGTGCTGGCGAAATCGGTGCTGACCCTCAGCCGGGATTACTTCCGTCTGCGCAAACCGCTTGAGCGGCGGATTTATGAACTGGCGCGCAAACATTGCGGTCGCCAGCCCGAGTGGCGGATCTCGATCGAGGTGCTGTTGAAGAAATCGGGATCGGCTTCACCCCGACGCGTGTTCCGCAAAATGATCCGCGACATGATCGCGGCCGATCACTTGCCCGACTATGAGATGACCGAAGAGCCGGGCGACCTGATCCGGTTTTCCCGCCGGGGTCAGGTGGTAGAAGGGCCGGATAAGCCGGTTCTGCCCCCAGAGGCCCTGGAAGAGGCCCGGGCGATGGCACCGGGCCGGGATGTCTATGCGCTTGAGGCGGACTGGCTGGCCTACTGGGCGGCGTCAGGACGTCCACAGATCAGAAATCCGCAGCGGGCGTTTCTTGGGTATGTGGCGAAAAGGGTCTCCGGACGGGATTAGAGGCTCAGCTGGAATAGGCGTGATTGTGTTTGCGGATACGCCCCCGTAACGCTTTGACGGCGACGATCACCAGAGCTGCAGCCAGAATGAACAGCCAGCCAAACAGCATATACGCCCCGAGTGCAGTCAGGATGGAAGCACCGGAGTACAAAGCGATCCCGCCCGCACACAGGCCGACAAGGATGGCTATTCCGATAATTCCCAGCATATTGTCCGGTCCTCCGGTCTTGGCCTTGGTCTGAGCGCAACCCAAAGTGGGCGATGGTCTATGCCATGGGCAGGCGCCCAAACTGATTCCGCGACGAAATCATGGCAAAACTTTGAACCACCTTGGGTTAAAATTTGGTTATTTTTACCTGACGGGGCTTTGCCCCACTACTCGTTCGACACTGCTTTTATTAGGCAGGCCTGAGAATGCCTTACCTTGTTCCTTAGTAACTTAGGTCTGTCAGTAATGTATGGCAATGGAGTCTCTCCAAAACGTGCGAAGCTTCGCCGATTGGCGCAATTCCACTGGCCGGAGCATCGCTCTGACAGGTTGCCTGACCGTCTGTGATCATGGGTCTTAACCCGGCAGGGTCACATTTTGACCAGCCGTCCGTCCGTCACTTTGATCCCCTGCTTTTCGAATACGTTTCGGGTATCGATGACCAGTGCGGCTTCGCGCGCGACCAGATCGTAATCGGGGGCGCTGTGGTCGGTTATGACAGCCACCGCCGCATAGCGTTTCAGGGTCTCTGCCGTCAGCGGTATGGATTCCCGACCGGCCAGCTGCGGGTATTCGCCGCCCTCGGGCAGGCGGGGAAAATAGGGGTCGTGATAGTCTACCTCGGCACCCAGCTTCTCCAGCTCTTCCAGCAGCACCAGCGCCGGGCTGCGGCGGGTGTCCTCGACATCGCGTTTATAGGCGATGCCCATCAGCAGGATGCGCTGACCGGCCAAGGGTTGCCCGGTTTCGGCCAGGGCCGAGCCGTTGCGCGCCGCCAGTTCCGCAGCCATACGCGCCGCCAGCATCGACGGCACCGCATCGTTGCTGGAGCGTGCCAGATTGATGATCGGCGTGTCTGATCCCGCATCCGCCGCGCGCCAGGCCAGATAGGCGGGCGAGACCGGAATGCAGGCCCCACCAATGCCGGGACCGGGGTAGAAGGGCATAAAGCCAAAGGGTTTGGTGGCCGCCGCCTCGATCACTTCCCAGACATCGACATCCATTGCCCCAAGCGCGGTTTTCAACTCGTTGACCAGGGCGATGTTGACGGTGCGAAAGCTGTTTTCCACCAGTTTCACCGCCTCGGCCGTGGCGGCCGAGCTGACCGGCACCGCGCTGGTGACGATGGCGCGATAGAAATCCTCGACCAGTTGCCGCGACAGCGGATCGTCTGCGCCCACCACTTTGGGAATGCTGTGCGTGTCGAACTTGTCATTACCGGGATCTTCGCGTTCCGGCGAGAAGGCCAGGAAGAAATCAGAACCGGCGCGCAGGCCGCCAGCCTCCAGGATCGGCTGCACCAGAGTCGTCGTGGCCCCGGGCCAGACGCTGCTTTCCAGCACCACCATTTGACCGGGGCGCAGATGCTGAGCGATGGTTTGGGCCGCAGCGGCGACAAAGCGCATGTCCGGGTCCTGCGCCTCGGTCAGCGGGGTCGGCACACAGATCAGGATGATATCGGCCTCGGCCAGTGCGCTGGCGTCCTGCGTCGCGCGGAACTTGCCGCTGTCCACCGCCTGCGCGATCCGATCCTGCGCCAGGTATGAGATGACCTGATCACCCTGATTGATCCGCACTACCCGGTCGGAATTGAGGTCAACGCCGGTGGTATCGAACCCCTCATCATAGGCGGTCAGCGCCAGAGGCAGGCCGACATAGCCCAGCCCCACCACAGCAACCCGCGCATCGCGCGCCGCGATAAGCTGTTTGAGAGACTGATGGTGCGAGGTTTCGTAGTTCATAATCCATCCTGATCTTACAAAGTCAGACTTAAATCAATTCACGGTATGGCTGTCGGAAATTCTAACCCATTCCACGGATAGGGGGGAATAGGTGCGAATCCAACATATTTGTCGGCAGGGTTCCAGACTGCAGTACCGTGTTTCCACAGGGGGCTCAATTTCGGATTCAAAGCCGTATTGTTGGCGGTCGCTCAAAAAAGAGTCAGGGGCTCAATTTTATTATTTTAGGCTTAACGCCCGCCGAAACGACTGCTCGGCCAGTTCTGCTCCTTTGTCCCAGCTAAACATCGAAGCGCGCGCCAGCGCCTTTTGCGACAGGTCGTCTTTCAAGCCGGGTTCGGTCAGCAGGCGGATGGTCTGATCCGCCAGCGCCTGACTGGACAGGGGATCGAAATATAGCCCGCCATCGCCCACTACTTCGGGCAGGCTGCCGCGGTCCGAGGACAGAACAGGCGTGCCACAGGACATCGCCTCAAGCGCGGGCAGGCCGAACCCTTCCCAGAGCGAGGGGAAAACCAGCGCATCGGCGGTGTTGAGAAGGGCAGCCAGTTCCGGGTCGTCGATCTCGCCAGTGAACACGATGCTTTCAGATCGGGCCGCGTCGGCAGCGGCGCTGGCCTTGAGGTCCTCGACATTGTCCCAGAACCGCGCACCGGTTGTGCGCCCGACGATGGCCAGACGGGTTTCCGGCACCTTTTCCAGAATCCGAGGCATTGCTTCGATCAGACGCAGCACATTCTTGTGCCGGTTGAACCCGCCCAGATAGACCAGCAGCGGCGCATCGGGGGGGATGTTATAGGCCTGTCTGGCCTTTGTTAGAGCCTGATTTTCATGAATAGGCTGAAAGATACCCTCGGCCCCTTCGGTGATCGTGTCGATCCGGTCGCGGGGAATGCGCAGGATCTGCGTCAGGTCATTTGCCGAGGCTTCCGAGATTGTCATCACCCGGGTCGCCTGCATCTTGGCCAGCCAGCATTTGGCCTGCCACAGGCGGAAATTCAGCTGTTTGGGAAAGATCAGATCGGGAAAACGCTCGGGGATCGTATCGTGATAGCAAATCACGGTGGGGCGTCGGGCGGGCAGGGGGAAATAGGAATAAACCGCCGGATAGAAGAAGACATCACAGTCGATACTGCGCGCGGCTTTGGCCATCGTGAACAGATCGGCACCGCCCCGGGCTTTGGCCCCGGAAGACGCCTCGGACATCGACAATTCAGACCCTGCAACAAGGGTTTTGACCCCATCAGGCACGGGCCGTGTCGGTTCCTGGTCGAACAGAAGCGTATAGCGAAAGCCGGTATCGCGGGCGGCCAGAGCGGCGACCAGATTGCGGGTGAACCGGCCAAAGCCGCGTTCGTTTTCCCAAGGTGTTGCGTCAATGGCGATGTGGGTCAAAGGTCTTTATCCCTGCTAAAATGCGGTAACTAATTACAAGTAAACTACTTTCCATATCTTGCGCATAGATAGGACCGGGTGGCATCCAACCCCGAGGCGAGGTCGTATTCCGGGGCATAGCCCAGTCTGGCACGCGCATGGTCGATCCGGCACTGAGCGGTGGTCGAGAACAGCTCCAGCATATAGCGATCCGGATAATACTCACCCTGCTGCGGCAGCCGCCGTTTCACCATTTGCACCATCTTTTCGAACCGCTCGCGGCCGATCCAGCCCCTTGCGGCGGCGCTGATCCGTGCCGCCAGCGGTGGCGAGTCGGGGATTTCGCCGGGTTCTTCGGGCGGCAACCGGACCGCGAGATCTGCAAGTGGAACATGACGAACAATGCCTTTGCCGATGACGTCAGCGTAGCCGGTCAGCAGATCTGACCATGCAAAGGGCTCAGCGCCCGAAATAATGAACCGTTCCTGCCCCAGATCGTCCAACGCTGCGGCACGCAGCATGGCCTGAACCAGATCATCGACAAACACCGCGTTGCACAACCCCTCGGGCTCTGGCAGCACCACGCCGTCCGCCGCCATCCAATCCGCCAGCCGGTCGGTCCACAGCATGCTACCGGGGCCGTAAACCAGGGTCGGTTGCAGGATCGCAACCGGGCAATTCCCCTCTATCAGAGCCTGTTCCATTGCCATTTTCGCCTGCCGGTACGGTGTGCCACCAGCTTGGGACAGCGGGCTACTCTCGGTCAGGTCGTTTTGCGGCCAGCCGTCATAAACGACGATCGAGCTGATATGGACGATCCGCCCGACCCCTGCGGCCTCAGTGGTCTGTATGAGGGCGTCGAAGGTGGCAAGGTTGTCAGCTGCGGGCGCGCGCATGTCATAGGCCAGATGAAACAGCACGTCCTGATCCCGCAGGGCGGTTTCCATGGCAGCCCTGTCACCAAGCGAGCCCGTCACCACATGCACACCCATCGCCTCAAGCGCGTGCGCGCCGTGGCGGCTGCGCAGCAGGACGGTGACTTTGGCACCGGTCTCAAGCAGGGCCGGGACAAGCCGCTTACCGACGAACCCGGTCGCCCCGGTCACGAAGACGGTCTTGCCCTTCAGGTGTTCCAATCCGGCGACGTTCACAAACTCATGTCCCTTTTGGTCGGCAGGTGCTGCCTTTCAGAAACCTAGCGTGGAGGCCGGGCCTGTGCTACTCCGCTTGAAGGTGAATTGTTGTTAAAGATGCCGGGTGTAGCCCTGTTGGCACCCGCGATTGTTAATGAGGAATTGAATGAAGATCGGTGTGATCGGTGCAGCCGGAAAGATCGGCCAGATGCGGGTTCAGAACATTCACGAGTCTCCTGATGCCGAACTGGCGGCGGTCCTGGATCTGGAGTTCCACCGGGCTGTGGCCGTGGCCGAGGGGGCACCGGCTTTCACCGACCTTGACCGGTTCTTTGCCACGCCGATGGATGCGGTGGTGGTCTCAACCCCGGCGCATGTGCGCGAACCGTTGTGTGCGCGCGCCTTTGACGAGGGGCTGCATGTGCTGACCGAAAAGCCGCTGGCTCCGACGGTCGAGGGCGCAAGGCGGATCGTCGATGCCGCAAAACAGGCGGGCAAGGCCCTGGGGGCTGGATTCAACATGCGTTACTACCCCGCATTCGCGCATGTGAAAGAGGTGGCAGCATCCGGTGAGATCGGAGAGATCGACCATGTCCGCGTCTATGGCGGGCATGACGGGTTGGGACACTTCACCCATGATTGGGAATATCAGGCCGAGTTTTCCGGCGGCGGTGCCCTGTGGGATGTGGGCATCCACATGTCCGACATGGCGCGTTTCATTCTGGGCGAGATTACCAGCGTTTACGGCGTGGCCACCAACGCCGTCTGGAATGTGCCGGGGTCCGAAGACAACGCTGTGGCGATCTTCAAGAACCCCGATGGCATTCCGGCAATCTATCAGGCCTGCTGGAATGACTGGAAAGGCTATCAGAGTGTAATCGAGGTCTATGGCTCGCGCGGTATGGTGCGTGGGGCTTATGCGCCGATGCAGAGCCTTGTCATCACCATGGACAAGCCCGGTGGCGCGCCCAAAAAGGTGCGCAAGCTCTATCCTGAAATCATGGTGCGCGAGAAACTGAAATCCTGGAAATCGACCGCCATCCTCTCCTTCGGTGAGGAACTGGCCGATTTCATCCGTCTGACCCGCGGTGAAACCGGTCTGAACTGTGCAGACGGCCACGCGGGCCTGCGCGCGGTCGAGATCGCGGCGGCTGTGCCGGAAAGCACGCGCAGCGGTCAGCCGGTTGAGTTGGACAATCTTGGGGACATGAAAATCTGATGAGCGGCGATCCGACCCTTTCCATCGTTCTGACCATCGTGCAAGGCGGCAGCTATGTGCGCGATTTCCTTGAAGCGGTACGCAGTTTCGATGACCCGCCCCCGCTGGATGTGATCATCCCTTATGACGCCAGCGTGGCGGATGTTGCCCAATACGCCGATGACTACCCCGAGGTGCGGTTTCTGGACCTTGGCGTGATCGAGCCCATCCGCCCGATCACGTCCGAGGCGGGCAAGCACGAGCTTTATGATCGTCGCCGTTCCGCCGGGTTGGCTGCGGCCACGGGCGACATCATCGGCATTCTCGAAGATCGCGGCCTGCCGCAATCCGATTGGGCGCGCACCATCGTGCGGCTTTATGCAGAGACCGGAAAGAACGTGATCGGCGGCGCGATTGAATGCATGGAGCCGGTCAGCCCACTGAACTGGGCCTTTTACGTCACGGATTTTGGCCGCTACGGGCGCCCTTTCGAGACCGGCCCGGCGGACTGGGTGTCTGACGTGAACCTGACCTACAGCCGCAAGGCGCTGGATGACACGCAGCACCTGTGGAAGGACCGCTATCACGAACCGATCGTGCACTGGTACCTGATCGAACAGGGCGAACAGCTGTGGTTGTCGAACGAGGTCGTTGTGCATCACCACCGCCCCAAGGCGACCTTTCGCGAATTGCTGCCCGAACGGTTCGACTGGGGCCGCCTGTTTGGTGAAATCCGGGTGCGCAACCAAAGCAACGCAAAGCGTCTGATGCTGATCCTGGCCGGCCCGCTGATCCCGCCATTGCTCTGGGTGCGCCACTATAAGCTGCAGGCCAGCAAGGGGCGGGGGATGCGCTATCTCAAGGCGTTGCCCTATGTCATGCTGCTGTCGACGGCGTGGACCCTGGGCGAGGTCTGGGGCTATATCACCAAACGTCCCTGATCTGCGGTCACCTCTGGCGGCCTGCCAGATCGCAATAGGTCTTTTCGAATTGCCGGTGCACCCAATCCGGGTCGAACCGATCCTCGCGGCTGCGTTTCAAGGCGTTCTCGGCCAGGGTTTGGCGGCGGCTTTCGTCTGACAGAACATCCGCGACCGCCGCACATATGGCGTCGATATCGCCGATGGGCACGACCGCGCCCACGCTGTCGTCGATCAGTTCCACCACCCCGGAACAGGCGGTGGCCACGGCGGGGGTTCCGGCCTGAAACGCCTCGGCGATGGTGAAGGGCAGGGCCTCCCATCTTGAGGTCAGCAGGAACAGGTCGGCGGCGCGCAACAACCGGATCGGCTTGTCGGTGCGCCCCATGAAGTGCAGGTGTTTGCCAAGCCCCTTTTCCTGCGCCAGCGCGTGCAATTGTGCCTCATCCGGTCCGTCGCCCGCGACCACAAAGCGATAGCCGGGATGGGTCTCTTTCATGCGCGCGACGCAGTCGATCAGGATGTCGATCCCTTTTTGCGGCAGCAGGCGGGCCAGCGTGACAATCAGCCGGTCGCCGTCCCCCAACAGTTCGGCCCGCAGGCTGGCAATCTCTTCCGCGCTGTCCTCGGGTGGAGGAGAGACGCCCAGGCCGATCACCTTCAGCTTGTCCTGCGGCACATTCCCGATGGTGGCCAGATCTTCGGCTGAACGATGGCTGGGCGTGATCACCAGATCGCATTTCGCGGCAATCCGGCCAAAGGCAGCAATCCGTTCGGGTTCCGACCCGTGATAGGTGACGGCAACCGGAATGCGCCGCCCGGTGCGGGCCAGATTGGCGACCAGGGCAGGCGCGGATTCATGGCAATGGATCAGATCGGCCGGATTGGCGGTCAGCCAGCGCCGCAACCGCCAGGCGGCACTTGCCGTATGGCGCAACCGGTTGGCGATGCTGCCGCCGTCGCCCGCGACATAGCGTGTGGGCAGGTCAAGGAAATCCGGCTGCTGGTCAGGTCCGCCCCAGATATCGGCGGTGCCTGCCAGGGTGACACGGTGATCCCGCGCCTGCAACCAGTCGCTCAGCCCAAGGATATGCCGGGTGATGCCGCCCATTCCGAACTGGGTGCCCATTTCGACAACATGAAGAGGGTCTGAGGGGGGATCGGTCTGCATCTGAAGCGTGTTCGGGCCAAATTCATGAATTATTTCCCGATCATAGCATGTGCGCCTTGTTTGCCTATGCTGCGGTCACAGCCTGCTGCAGCCCGCAGGTATTTGCAGCATGTCCGCAACACCGGATACGAACCGGTTTCCTGCATGGCTTGTGCCTTTCGATTGTTGCCGGGATCGTGTTTCATACCGGAAAGTCATTTGTAATCCGGTACGATCTATATGCAGTCTTTGCGCATTTTGATGTTCACCACATTCTATCCCCCCTATTCCTTCGGCGGTGACGCGGTGGGTATTCAGCGCATGGCCCGGGCACTTGTTGCGCGCGGGCACGACGTGACAGTGGTACATGACGAAGACAGTTATCTGATCCTTGGCGGCAAACCCCAGCCCGAGGGCGACCCCGACGGGGTGCGACGGATCGGGCTGCGCAGCCGCAATGGCATGATGTCGAACCTTCTGACCCAACAGTTTGGCCGCCCGGTGGTACACGCCGCCCGCATCCGTCAAATTATGGAGGAACGGCAGCCGGATATCATCTGGCACAACAACGCATCCCTGATCGGTGGCCCCGGCCTGTTGCCGATGGGCGAGGGGTTGAAGGTTTATGAGGCGCACGAACACTGGCTGGTCTGTCCCACTCATGTCCTGTGGCGGTACGGGCGCGAACTGTGCGACGACCGTCAATGCCTGCGCTGTGTGCTGAACTACAAACGCCCGCCGCAATTGTGGCGTTACACCGGCGCGCTGGACCGGGCGCTGGACCATATGAATCTGATCATCGCCAAAAGCGAATTCAGCCGTGCCAAGCATCGCGAATTCGGCTTGCGGCACGAGATGCAGGTGCTGCCCTATTTCCTGCCCGATCTCGATCAGAACGCATTGCCGGAACCGGCGGTTCATAAGCGTCCCTATTTCCTGTTCGTTGGGCGGCTGGAAAAGATCAAAGGGCTGCAGGATGTGTTCCCGGCCTTTGACCGCTATCCCGATGCCGATTTGCTGATCCTCGGCGATGGTGACTATGCGGACGAGTTGAAAAAACAGGCCGCGGGCAATGACCGGGTCAAATTCCTGGGCCGTAAAACACTGGAAGAGCTCAATGCCTATTACCGGGGTGCGATCGGATTGATCGTGCCGTCGGTCTGCTATGAAACTTTCGGCATCATCCTGATCGAAAGCTTCCGGCTGGGTACGCCGGTGATCGCCCGGCGACTGGGCCCGTTCCCCGAGATCGTCGAACGGGCAGAGGGCGGATCGCTGTTTGAAACCGAGGATGATCTGATCGCCGCCATGCGCGCGTTGCAGCACCAGCCGGACCGGCGCGAGGCGCAGGGTGCCGCCGCGCGCGGGGCCTTCATGGATATCTGGCACGAGACCTCGGTGCTTGAAGCGTATGGTGCCGCACTGGCCCGCGCAGCACATTCGAAAGGTGACCGAACGCTGGCCACGGCCTTGGAGGCCGGCGCGTTCGAGGTCGGGGCCGTGACGGGCACGCAGGGCCGGATTTGAGTGATGGAAAGAAGATTTCGGACGGTTTTTATGCGTCTGGATGCGGGTCAATCTGGTTGGAAACGGCGTTTTACCCACGCTGAATTTAAAGAAATAGGTATGAGGTAAGTTGAAAACTTCGTACAATTTAGCAGTGCCGCGCGTGTATTCGGCATGTTGGTAAAGTGTAGTTGATTTGGGTATGTCCGATTATTTTAAACGCGGGTGGAGCGATTTCTGGAAAGGCCTGACCGTTCCTTCCATGACCGCGGTCGTAATCACTTTGCTTGTTCCTGTGTTTTTTGTTTTTTCGGCGATCCTCATCGGACCCCGGCTCCTGACCGGAGATACCTATAAGCTCTTTATGGTGGATTCCTATGACCGGCACACATTGGTCAGTCACCGGATATTGAGCGGCGTTCCCTCTGATCGCCCCACCGCTGCGATACTGGGGGCGTCGACCATGATCTTTTGCGTCAATGAGGCATTGGATCTGGATGGTCTTGTTGGCGCGAAAACAGGCAAGAAATACAATGTTCTCAACCTGGCGACACCGGATCAATCGACCGTTGAGATGGCTGCAATTCTGGCAGAACTCGATTTCCCGCCTGACAGTGTCGTCATTGTTGGTCTTAGCGTTAACATGTTCCGCAAGCCGATTGCGGACGTGGATGACAGCGTCGTGGCTGAGGCGCTCAAACACCCGCGTTTCGCGTTCCATTCAGAGGTGCTGGAAGACGAAGCCGGGCTTTTCGATATAGACGTTCCGGTACACTCAGACATTTACGCCCTGGCAAATGCCAAATTCTTTCTGTCCCGCAAGAAAGAGGTCCTGATCAACCTGCTCCGTGGCGGTCGTGAACCCGCTGACCCGTTGACAGAGTATTGGGTTGATATTGTGGACAATGATGAGTTTCGCGCCAAAGAGAAGGCGCAAATAGAAATAATGGCCGAAGGGTACGAGAAATCGAAAACGCAAAATTTTGAGATCCTGCAACGGATGATGGACCGAGAGAGCGCCCGCAGCGGGACATCCTTCATTTTGACGCAAGCGCCCATCAATCCGGGATGGTACGGGATCCCGGCTGGAAAGGCCTTGTTTGAGACCTTCAAGAAAGATCTGCGCGATTTCGCAGAAGCCAGCGACGCCGCATATTTTTCGATTCAGGACCACACCACCTTTGAAGAAGGTGAGTTTCTGGATTTTGAAGGTCACCTCAGAAACGATGAAGCGCGCCTGAAATGTTCGGATGCGATCGCAGCATCCTTGAGCTCAGCCCAGGGGGAGTCATGAACAAAAAGCATTTCAGAATTGATTGGCATTTCGTCGGACAAGTCGGCCAAGGGATCGTGCTGGGGTGCCTTCTGACACTGGCGCTGGCCGAGATGGCGACCCTGGCCGGAGATGTTCGCCTGTTTCGCTATCAGAAGTTCTGACAGCGCGCGGTGCCCGGATGATCCAAAGCCCGATATTCTGGTTGGTCCTTGCGACAACGGTACTGGTGTACTGGAACCTGCCGCAGAGATTTCGCTTTGCGTTCCTTGCGTCGGCCTCATATCTCTACCTGGCATGGCTGGAGCCGGTCGGATCAACGATATTGATCGGGTGGGTGCTGGTGTTTTTCTATTTAGCCCCGCAGGCGGTTGCGGATAACAGGCGCGGTCACCTGACCCTTCTGGCGCTTGTGGGTGTCATCCTCGCCTATCTTTTCTGGTACAAATACCTTCCGGCTCTGATCCAGTTTCTGGCTGAGGCCACGCCCGGGGTGGCCATCGCCGCCCCGCTGGGGATCAGTTACTTCACATTCAAGCTTATTCACTATGCGATTGAGGTCGCGCGCGGCAACATCACGGACAGGTCGCTGTCGCGGTTTTTCTGCTATATCTTTCTATTCCCGATTTTCACCGCTGGCCCGATCGAAAGATTTGACCATTTCATCGCCAACACGTCCGAGACCTGGGATCGGCAATTTGCCGTCGATGGTCTGACCCGTATCATTCATGGGCTCATCAAGGTTTTTCTGCTGGCGCAGCTGCTGAATCCTGTTTTCTTTGCCAGCATCATGCCCACCAGTGCCGAGCGGTTGCTGACTCATTTTGACAGCTACAGCGCAGCCCAGATCTGGGCCTTTCTGGCGATAACCTATCTGTACGCCTATCTGGATTTCAGCGCCTATACGGACATCGCCATCGGTGCCTCGCGGCTGTTCGGTTTCCGCATCATGGAAAACTTCAACTGGCCGATCCTGGCCGTCAATATTCAGGATTTCTGGCGCCGCTGGCACATGACGCTGGCCGGGTGGTGCCAAAGCTATATCTATCTTCCGGTGCTGGCGCGGACCCGAACGCCCTATGCGGCCGTTTTTGCCACGTTCACAGTCATGGGATTGTGGCATGGCGCCACCGCCGGCTGGCTTATGTGGGGCCTGTATCATGCAACGGGTGTTTCGCTTTACATGACCTGGGCGCGATATGCGCGCCAGTTCCCCTGGTGGCGCAAGCTTGCACAGAGCCCTTTGAGGTATCAGGGTATCCTGTTTACCTTTGCGTTCGTGTCGGGAAGCTACGCCTTTTCCTCCATGGGCGGCGACTTGGGGGATTCACTGCGCGTTTTCTTAGCTTTATTCGGTATCAGATATGAATAGTGCATTCGGTGAGATCACAAATAGCGCATGGCTGGGCAGCGGTTTTTTGCGGTCTGCCACGGCATTTCCCGACGCACCGGCGCTGTCCATAGCAGGCACCGAGGTCAGCTATGGCGACCTGTTGGAACGGGCCAAGGGCATTGCCAGCGCCTGTGAAGGCGCTGTGATCGACGACAACCGTTTGACCGCTATTTTGGCGACCCACAGCATCACAACATATGCCGGGATTCTGGGCGCGCTTTTTGCAGGGAATGGCTATGTTCCCCTCAACCCGAAAATGCCGGTGCATCGACTGAACTTCATGCTGGGTCATTCCGGCTGTAGATCCGTCATCATCGATCGCGACCGCGAAGCTTTGGTCAAAGATATCGTTCAGGGCTTTAAGGGGCTGACATTGATTTTCGCTGATCGCCACGATGTGTCCGATCTGGCAAAATCCTATCCCGATCATGAGGTTCTTGGCGTCCCGGCTGTCGCCCCGTCGCTGAAACCCTCTGTGCCGCCGGTGACGGATCCGGCTTATATCCTCTATACCTCTGGCAGTACCGGTGCCCCAAAGGGCGTTGCGGTGTCCCACGCCAATGTGGCCCATTTCCTTTCGGTCGCAGAACGCCGTCTGGATCTTTCGGCCAGTGATCGCTTTACCCACTTGTTCGATCTCAGCTTTGATCTGTCTGTCTTCGACATGTTCATGACATGGAAGGTTGGCGGGTGCATGTGCGTGCCGACCGAAGAAGACCGTGCCCTGCCGGTCGAGTATCTCACCCGCGAACGGATTACCGTCTGGTTCTCGGTCCCGTCACTGGCAACCCTCATGGATCGGTTGCGACAGCTTGAGCCGGGACGTTTTCCGAATATCCGAGTGAGCCTTTTTTGCGGCGAGGCGCTTTTGTCGGAAACGGCGCGTGCGTGGCGTGGGGCTGCACCAAATGCGCCACTGCACAACATCTATGGCCCGACCGAAGTTACGCTGGCCTGCACATGGTACGAATTCGATGATCAGGCCGAGCTTGGTGATACTGTGCCGATCGGCGCGCCCTTCGACGGGATGACCGCGCTTGTGGCCAACCCGGATTTTTCCGAAGCCGCACCCGGCGCGGAAGGAGAGTTGCTGATGAGCGGCCCGCAGGTCGCGATAGGCTATTGGCGTGATCCAGAATTGACGGCGGGTGCATTCGTGACCCACCCCGAAACCGATGAGCTTTATTATCGCACCGGTGATCTGGTCACGCGTCCCGCAACCGCGCATGAGCCGATCCACTATATCGGGCGGCGGGATCACCAGATCAAAATCCGCGGTTTTCGGGTCGAGCTGGGCGAGGTCGAAGCCATTGTCCGACGGGCCAGCGGCGCGTCGCGATCTGTCGTCCTTGGCTGGCCGATCCGGGACGGACAACCACAGGGGCTTGTTGCGTTTGTCGAGTGTACCGCGTTCGATGAGGCCGCCACCCGGGCAGCCATCGCGCAGGACCTTCCCGAATATATGCTGCCAAAGAAGCTGGTCGCCGTCGCCGAATTCCCGAATAATACCAATGGGAAAATAGATCGCCGCGCGTTGTCCGAGCTTTTGTAAGGTCGAATTTGGAGGAATAGATGGCATTAACAAAGGGCGCAGTCATTGAATATCTGACGAACATACACAGTGTGACGTCGTCCGAGATCGGCGGGGAAACCCCGTTGTTCAGTAACGGTTTGATCGACTCGTTCGCGATGATCGATCTGGTATCGTTTATCGAACAGAGCCTCGGCACACGTATGAGCCCTTCGGATATCACGCTGGATAATCTGGATACCGTGGACCGGATCGTCGCATTCGCTGAAACCCGGGTGTAACCGATGGCCGACACGCAGGGGATCATCGTTCTAAGCTGCCCGCGATCGGGGTCGACCCTGTTGCGGCGATTGTTGGGCGGGCATTCGAACATTTCAGCGCCGGGCGAGACCTATCTGTTGTCGGCCTGCGCCCGTTTCCTGCGCGAGGCCCCCGTTGTGGACGGGCTGAACGTGGGGGTTCTGAACGGGCTTGGGTTTCTGGGGTTTTCCGAGGACGAGATCATCGCGCGCCTTCGTAAATTTGCCTTTGAGTTCCACAACGAGCACGCAACGAAGGAAGGCAAGTCCCGTTGGGTCGAGAAAACCGCCATTGACGCCTTTCACGTGCGTGAAATCGAACGGCTCTGCGCCGAGCATGCGCAGTTCATCTGTGTTGTCCGGCATGGTCTGGATGTTGCGTGTTCCATGCTCGACTGGGTGGTCAAGGCGCAGTCCATCCCGGATGAAATTCATGACTACGTCAAGCGCACCCCGCGGCTGTTGGAGGCTTTCGCGTTGGCTTGGCGCGACAGTACCGATGCCATTTGTGACTTTGCTGCGCGCCACCCGGACAACGCCCAGATCATCCGCTACGAAGACCTGGTGGCAGATCCACAGGCAGCCTTGGCCACGGTCCTGAACAACCTGGGTGAAGAGTTCGAAGCCAATATGCTGGAAGCGGCCTTGCAGGAGCGCGATCCCAAGGGGTTCAGTGACTGGAAGACCTTCTCGAAAAGCGCGGTGCAGGATGACAGCGTTGCCCGCTGGAAAAAGCTGTCGCCGGATACGATTGGCATGCTTGCCCCGATTGTGAACCCGGTTCTGAGCCGCACCGGATATGACGAGGTGCAGGGCGTGGCGACGCAGGATCAGAATCGTGCGCGGGACAGATATCTGACCGGGCTGCTGCTGCAATCGCTCCGGTAGAGGGGGTCCGTTTTAGGGGCTGGCATCAAAATCTGATGACCTGGAGCCCGACCGATCAGGCGGAAACCGGATGCTGCATTTCGGTGACGATGTCCTCGATGATCTGTTGCAGCGTGCGCCTCGGGCGGAAACCGATGGTGCGCTCTAGCTTTGATACATCGGGCAACCGGCGCTGCATATCCTCGAACCCTTCGGGGTAGACCGCGTCATAGGGGACATAGCGGATTTCCGAACGGGACCCGGTGAGCTCTATGACCTTTTCCGCCAGGGCACGGATCGTGACTTCTTCGCTCGAGCCGATATTGAACACTTCGCCTTTTGCCTGCGGCGCGTTCATCAGCAGCCCCAGTGCCTCGACCACATCGGCCACATGGCCGAAACAGCGCGACTGTTCGCCGGTGCCATGCACCATCAGGGGTGCGCCTTCCAGCGCGGCTTTCACGAAATTCGGCAACACCATGCCATAGCGCCCGGTCTGCCGTGGTCCGGTGGTGTTGAAGAACCGCAGAACCGTGACCGGCAGGCCGGATTCCCGCGCATGGGCCAGCGCCAGAAACTCATCCAGCGTTTTGGCGCAGGCATAGGACCAGCGCAGGTTACGCGTGGCACCGATGGTCAGGTCGTCGTCTTCCCGAAACGGGAATTTGGTGCTTTTCCCGTAAACCTCGGATGTGGAGGCGACAAATGTATATGTCTTGTCCGCCAAAGCCGCATCCAGCACGTTTTCAGTGCCCGTCACATTGGTCAGGATCGAGCGGCTAGGTTCGTCCATGATCAGTTTGACACCAACGGCGGCGGCCAGATGAAAGACGATATCGGCCGGACGAACCAGATCGGCGACCGTCTGGCGATCCAGAATGGAGCCTTCCGTGAATGTAAAATTCGGGTGGTCCGCAACAGCGGCCAGATTTGCCTTCAGCCCGGTTGAGAGGTCATCAAGGACCGTGACCGTGTGGCCATCCCGGATCAGCCGTTCCGTCAGATGAGAGCCTATGAAGCCGGCGCCACCGGTAACCAGAATATGCATTTGTTCGTACCTGTCACTTGTTGAAAACCAATATACCGGATCGTACAACCCGCCCTGCGTATCCGGCTATAGCCGCAGGAGGAAAAAGACCTGTTCACCACGGTTTCCCGCGTATCGCCGCACGCACCCCCCGCATCATTTTACGCGCCGCCAGATAAGCTTTGCCGCGCCCGGCCAGATGTGCCTGCCAGCGGGCGATATCGGTGAAATAGAACATCTCAAGCCGGGGCAGGTCGTAGAGGTCATTCGCCGGTCCGGCCACGCCCAGCCTTGTACCGACCGAAGTGTCGTAATGCTGCGCGATCTGTCTGAGCACGCTGTTGTTCGATGCCCCGTAAGGGGGCGCGAAATGTCGGACGGGTTGGCCAAGCCGGGCGGCGATGTCCTGCCCTGATCCGGTCACTTCCTCCTCCAGCGTTTCCGGGTCCAGCGTTGACAGGTCGGGGTGGCTGACGCTGTGCGCGCCGAAACAGACCCCTTCACCGGCCAGCGCCTCGATCCTGTCCCAGCCCATCAGCGGACGGGGCGGGATGTGGCCCCCGGCCCAGCTGTCCGTGTGCCCTATCAGGCCCGAGGGCAGATAGACGATCGGACAGAAATCATGATCGCGCAGGATCGGCCAGGCGGTATCGGCGAAATCAACAAACCCGTCATCGAAACTGATGATGACCACGCGGGGGTCGGGCGGGTTGACCAACGCATCGGGTGTCACGACTGGCAGGCCCGATGCGGCCAGCGCCTGCATCTGGGCTTTGAACACCTCGGGCGCGATCGAAGTTGGCCCCGGCGCATCCGAGATCGAATGATACATCAGGATATCGGCCTGCCAGGCGGTCATGGGTCAGTCTTCCACCACATGGGTGGCAAAGGCCTCGCGATACCGGTTCCATTTCGCGCGATCGACCTGACCTTTGCCGTCGATGCAATCCGCCGCGCCATAGGCCATGGCAAAAGCGTGATGCGTGTTGTCATGGGCGAATAATCCCTGACGTCCAAATACGAGCAATCCGTCCAGATCTGAGAGCCACTGATCCACCGTATCGAACCGCGCCTCGTACCCTACATCATACACCGGATAGGCATGGCTCAGCCGCCGGGTTTCGCAGCGGCGCACCGGGACTGTGACCGGCAGACCCAGTTGGCCCAGCCATTTGGTGAACTCCTGCCCCAGCTCTTCATCGGACATGGACCACCATTTTTCATCCGGGTCGCAGGGCAGTTCGGCGCACAGCACCGTTACCCCTTTTGGTTCGGCGCTGGCGTTATAGTTCTTGGGCTCTGACATCCGGCTGATCGGGATCGACAGCTCAGGGAAGTAATGCGCGTCGAACTCGGTGAACTGGTCGGTCTCAAGCACCAGATACAGCAGGATCATGCCCCGGAACCGGATCGCGCGGGCGGCCTCGACCACCTCCGCCGGAGGGTTATCGATCAGGCGCGTCAACCCGGTCAGCGGAATGGTCGACAGGATCAGATCGCCGGTCAGGTGCCGTTCGCCGTCGCCCTCGCGGATCGTCAGCCCGGTAATGCGGTCGCCGTCACGGTCGATCCCGGTGATTTCGGTGTTGAACAGGAAGGTGGCCCCGTTGCTTTCCGCGCTGTCCTGCATCGCGCCCGAGATTTGCCCGAACCCCTTGCGCGGATAAAAGAACCGCCCCGCCGTTTCGCTGCGCAAACCCGGCAGCAGGCGCATCATTTTCATCAGGATTTTGCCGACCGATCCGCTGCCGACCCGACGCTCGGCCAGCTTGACCGCCAGCTTGTCGGGGTCCAGCCCCCAGAGCTTGCGCACGTAAGGGAAATAGAAATTGTCCGAAATCGTCGGCCCCAGCCCGTCATAAAGCACGGTCGAGAATGTCTCGGGGCCGGTGCTTTTCTTGCGGAAGGGTTTCAGGGTCATGTCCCCGATCAGCGACGCGGCAAAGGGTTTGGGCAGGCGCATCAGCGCATCGGTCAGTTTCAGCGGGAAGTGAATCCACTTACCACCCAGTCGGATGCGCCCGTGCCGCGGGCGCAACAACAGGTCCTCGCCCAGCAGTGTTTTCACGTCCTGCAGAACCTCGGGCTCTGCCGCCGGGTGAAACCGGTGCGAGCCATAATCGCAGATCACCCCTTCGACCGGGAACGAGGCCGAATTGCCGCCCGCAACAGGCGCGCGTTCGATCACGGTCACCTTGGCCTGCCCGGTCAGGGCATGGGCGGCAGCCAGACCGGCGGGGCCAGCCCCCAGTATGATGATTTCAGGCGTGTCACTGCCATTGGGTCGGGAAACATCCGTCACTTGCACTCTTCCTTTTGGGAATTCGCCGAGGCGCTGAACCGCATCCCGGACATGGTCAGAACCAGCGCGCCAAACCCGCCCGCTGTAAACAATACAACCTGCCAGACCAGCCCGGCCGCCACGACGGCTGGGGCGCTGGCGCCAAAGGGGGCCAGAAATCCGGCCAGCGTCGCTTCGCGCAGGCCCAGTCCGTTCAGGGATACCGGCAGAACCGCGATGATCTTGGCCTGCGGCCAGGCGAATATCCACGGGCCCGCTGCCACATCGACACCTGCCGCGATGGCCAGCCACCAGGCCAGCAGGACCAGCAACAGCTGGATCAGAACCGATGCGATGAAGGCAACGGCCAGCGTACCCGGCTTGCGCCCCATCCCGGCCAGTGCATCGGCCAGACGATGGGCGAACCCCTTGCCGGGCAGGGATGGGATATAGTGCCAGGGCAGGGGCAGCAGGCGCGGCAGCGCAACCATACCCGCCAGCGCCGCCAGCAGGACCAGCGCCACCGGCCAGATCATATGCCCGCCCTCAGCGCGTTCCCATGTCAGCACCAGCCCCAGACAGGACAGGGTCAGCAGGGCAACCATGTCGATCAGCCGGTCCACGGTGGCCCCCGCAACGACCCGTGCCCCGTCCTTCATTGCTGCCTGCGCCAAACCGGCACGCACGGTGTCGCCTCCGATTGCGCCGGGCAGGCACAGATTGGCGGCCAGCCCCGCAAAATGCGCCCGGATGGCCAGAGGGGCCGGAAACCCGTGCCCCAGCAGCAGCCGCCATTTCAACGCCGCGCCCACATGGGCCAGCAGAAACAGAACCAGCACGCTGAGGAAGACCCAGATCGGGATAGACTTCAGCGCCGACACGATCGCCTCGGCCGGGAGGATCCAGAACAGGATCGCCAGCACCAGCACCGACCCGGCGACCCGGATCAGCCAGCGCCGTTGATTTGGATCGGAAAACAGTTTGCCGCTCATGTCAGGGTCTGAGATGCAGCCGCGAGATCATGTCGGCGATCAGACCCAGCGACCAGATCATGATCGCCGCCAGGAACGAGAACACCGCGGTTTCGCTGAGGTTCCAGTAAAACATATCAATGATGAACTTCACCGTGCCCAACGTGAAGAATGCCAGACCCAGCGGTATGAACACCCGAAGCGGGTTGAACAGGGTACTGATGCGCAGGATCAGGATAATGAAGTTCAGAAAATCGATCGGCCGGATTTTCGATTTCCCCACCCGCTTGCCGTATTCGATCGGCGTATAGATCATCCGTTTGCCATTCGATGTCATGCACAGCGTGATCGTGGTGGTGAACGAGAAGTTCTGCGGCAAAAGCGGCAGGAACGGGATCAGTTCGGATTTGCGAAAGACGCGCAAGCCGGAGTTGAGGTCATTGATCTTGCGCTCGGCCAGGAACGAGGCGAAGGCGAACAGGAATTTCTTGGCAGGCCGCCGCAGCAACGGCACGTTTTTCATCGCAGCCCCCCGGTCGCCTACCACCATGTCCTGATCCCGGCACATGGCCAGCATGCCCGGCAGATATCGCGCCGGATAGGTGCTGTCGGCGTCAAGAATGGCCACATATTCATGCTGCGCCTTCCGCACCCCACGCTTGAGGCTGGCCCCATAGCCGGAATTGACGTCGTTGAAGGTGACGGTGGCGCCGCTGGCCTCGGCCTCGGCGCGGGTATTGTCCTGGCTGGCATCGTCCACCACGATGATCTCGTAGGGAATGCCCAGCGGTTCGAGATGAGCGCGCACATCTTCGACAGTGCCACGGACGGCGTTTTCTTCGTTAAAAGCGGGAATGACCACACTCAGGCTCATGCCTGACGTGTCCGGCGCACCGGGTGTTGTGTTGTCCGGGGTGATCTGCTCGGCAACCTTGTTCATGAAAATGGAAACCCTTTACGTACTTAATATGTATTCTGCCCCGCCTCATCCGCATGGCATATGTGATATTCAGCGTGTGACGGGCTCAATTCCCTCCGCCGCCTATAGTATTCAAACACAGTCAGGCTGAATATAGACAATAATTTTGACCAAATTCGGTCCTTCCGGCGTCAGGTTGCATGTGCTTCCGACGGGTTTTCAGTCTGTTTGGTATTTCAAAAGTAGCCTTGATGGCATTGGCCGTATTCATGAAACCGGGTCGGTTCAATCATGGGGATCCCGGTAAAAGCGTTTGGATATGAGCGATGACCCAATGGAGCCACTGTTTCCAAAATGAACCCTATAACGTTCTGGGGCGCCGTTTGATCCCCAAATGGCGAATGCCCCTTACCGCGCAAGGGGTGGGTTCAAGCACCCTGTTGGCAACAGTCAGCAACAGTCCAGCTACCACAGTGGTGCGCCCAGACGGAAAGAGACCGTTCTTTCTCCGCCATCGGGTTTCTGGAGGTAGGCAACGATGTTGTTTTCCGCGTCAGATGGGTTGAGCTGGAAATGGGCAGCGGCCTTATCGTCATTGCGCAAGAAGGCCACCGGTTGCGTGGCGCTACCGTTGATTTCAATCGTCACAGCTTGAATGTCCGGCTCGCCAATCTTCAACTCAATGTCGAGGGGGGTGTCGCGCCGTAGGGGGGCATCCATGACCAGCCGGGCGACCGAAGCCGGGGCATCGGTCGGGAAAGCTCTGGTCCGGTCGTGAGGATTAAGACCAAGGTGATAAAAGGCAGAGAACAGAATACCGGCAATCAACATCACATATCCCCAACGGGTCCATCCCAGACCGCGCCAAATGCGTGTGAATGGGCCAGACTGTGCAGCTTCAGGGGCCAGTCGGGCGGCAAAAATCAGGGCGCCGGTAAAGGCAAGACCAGAGGCGATCAGCCCAAGCACAATCCAAAGTGCCATTGAAAACGCCCCGCCCCAGGTGCCGTAATGGAGCACGTTCATCAAAGGTCTCCAATAGGCGATCCCGCCAGAGTCATTCGGTGTGAACGCACCCAGAACCTCAAGTGTCACCGGATCGATGAGAACGCGGCCGGGTCCAAAAAGCCCGGTCTGCCCCTCCACAGGCCCCATGAAACGAAGGCTGTCCGCTTTTTTGCCGGGTATGGCCACAACATCCGGTTCAAACCCCGGCAGAGCGGCGCGGGCACGCGCGGCGGCCTGATCAATCAAGGCCGAGTCAAAATTGGCCGGCAGGGCCGTATCACGGGGAGTGAGTGGTTTCGGCTGCGGTTCCGAGCCTTCAATCCCCAAACTGCCCAGTAGGAAAAAGAAACTGGACACGGCGATCAGGATCAGCAGTGGGGCTGCCCAGACGGCCGTCAGTCGGTGAGCGCCCCCAGCCCAGGTTCGCAAGCCGTCCGAACCGTTTGGCCAGCGGAAAAACCCCTTCCAGAAACGCCGATAGGTGATGAGGCCGCTGAAGACCTGAAACAGCAGTATAGCCGATGTGGCACAAACCAGCATGAAGACGACCCGCTGCTGGGTCAGGAAAGTGTCATGCAGATCGCGCAGAATGTCGCGAAAGCCCGGAGAGCCGGTTTCCTCGACAACTTCTCCGGTCACGGGGTCTGTCCAAAAGCTCACGCGTTCCCCCCATCCCGTACGCCCGAAAGCACGCCCCACGAACCATGGGGTTGGGCGCTTGAGGATCACGAACACGTCGCTTTCGGGGTGCGCCTCTTTGATGCCGTCATAGATTGTGCCGAAGCTGGCGGTGCGATCTTCTTTGGCGATGGTGGTCCAGATTGCCGGACGCCCGATCGATTCAAGCTCGAACCCGGCGACAAGCAATGTGCCCGTCAGAAACATGAACGCGAAAAAAAGCGACAGATGCAGGCCCATCCAGGTGTGGAGCTTAAAGAATGAATTGCGGATCTTGCGGTTCATTTGAATGGCTGCCGGTTTACAATGCTCAGACATACTAAACGGAGTAACTGCATAGGAAACAATGGTTGGGCGAATTTCTCGCCGGGGGCGTATGGGTTTGGCTTTCCCTGTTGTGGTCGGCGTAAGGTATTGCGCGATATTTCTAAAGGTTAGGTGTTGTGCGAATCCCGAACTTCGCGGGATGGTATGAGTATACCCGGGTATTGGTGGGGTAAGCGGTGCTGTTTGGTGTTAAATAGAGTTATGAAAACGATTTCCATTGTCTCGCCATGCTTCAATGAAGAAGACAACGTGGCAAATTGCTATGAGACCGTAAAGGCGATTTTCGATAAGGAACTGCCGGGCTACAGGCGCGAACATCTCTTCATCGACAATGCCTCGACGGATCGGACTGTCGAAATCCTTCGTGAAATCTCTGAAAAGGACCCGGATGTGAAGGTCGTGGTCAATGCCCGCAATTTCGGGGTGTTCCGGTCGACCTTCAACGGATTGCGTTATGCGACCGGCGACGGGATTGTCGTCATGCTTCCGGTCGACCTGCAGGACCCGCCCGAGTTGATCCCGGAATTCGTCGAGTTGTGGGAAAGCGGCTATGACGTTGTGGCAGGGGCCCGCAGCACCCGCGAGGAAGGTTTCGTGATGCGCAATGCGCGCGGGCTTTTCTACAAAATCGTAAACGGGCTGTCGGATGTATGGCTGGAGCCATCGGTCGGAGAGTTCCAGCTGATCGACCGCAAGGTCCTCAAGGCGGTATTGGCGCATAAGGATCACTACCCTTACATCCGTGGTATCATCGCCAGCTGCGGCTTTCGCAGGATCATCAGGCCATATGTCTGGAAAGCGCGGGCAAAGGGGCTGTCGAAACACAGCCTGATGGCGATGGTCGATCAGGCGTTGAATGCGATCTTTTCCTTCACACGGGCTCCGATGCGGTTCTGCACGATCAGCGGGTTGGTGATCGCGATTGCCTGTATTCTGTTCTCGCTCATTTCCGTGGTGCTCTTTTTCTTCAACCCCGATACGGCGCCCCGTGGGACGACGACCATCATCGTGGCTCTGTTTTTTCTGTCAGGCATTCAGATGTTGTTCATCGGGATGCTGGGGGAATACATCACCTCGATCCACAATCAGGTGCGCGGCGGGCCCATCGTAACCGAGCAGGAACGCATCAATATCGAAGGTCCCGCACGGGATCCGGCTTTGTCGAAAGAAGAGCGTCTGGCATGATGGCCCGTCTGGTTCCGCTGCGGTGGTGTGGAGCCGCGTTGGCCCTTTGGGCATGTTGCGGGCCGGCCTGGGCCGCAGATCCTGCGACCACAAATGCCACGCTGGCCGAGATGCGGGTTTGGTTTGCTGCGATCATTGCGGCATCTGTGCTTTTGCTGGTTGTGTTTTGGCTTCGCGGACAAGCGTTCTTTGGCCTGCTGGGGGCGACCGTCCTTTTGGGTGGCTCTGCCCGGTTGTGGCTGACCCAGCCACTTTGGTTTCCACGGCTTGAGATCTCGGCCGATCCACCCGAAAATTTGATCATGCTGGCAATACTGGCGCTACAGGCGGTGTTGATCGGCTTTGTTCTGATGCGGCCTGCGGGGTGGGCGGTTCTTCGTGGTCTTGCCACGGGGGCGGGGATTTTCCGCCTGTTTTTGCTGTTGGTTCTGGTTGCGGTCTTCGGCCTCTCGGCGACGCCTTATGTGGCTTATGGCTATTACGTGGCCTTTGGGCTGCAGATAGGCGTTGGAGGCGTACTGTCCCTGATCCAGATGGCCACGCTGGTTGCGATGTTCGCCGTGGCGGGGCCGGATCATATGCCGCGTATTCCGGTTGGCGTTCTGGCGCTTTTTGCGACTTTGGCCAGCGCCGCATTGGCCTGGACTGCGTTCGACCGGGTCCCCCATGTTCAGGATGAACTGGCCTATCTCTTTCAGGCACGCACCTTTGCGGCGGGCGCGCTCTGGAGCCCGGCCCCGCCTGAGGCGGCGCAGCCTGCGCTGGAATACTTTCTTTTCGATGTCGTTGATGACAAATGGCTGGGCGTTTCGGCGCAGGGCTGGGGCGTTGTTCTCAGCCTGGGCGTTCTGATCGGAGCACCCTGGGCGATCAACCCGATCCTGACCGGGATATCCGTGTGGCTGGCCCATGACATTGTGCGTCGTGCCGTCAGTCGGGACCGTGCGGATATGGTTGCGCTGCTGATGGCAACTTCGCCTTGGGTGCTGGCAACTGGCGCGTCGCTGATGACGCATTCAACGATGCTGGTTGTGGTGCTTCTGGCCTGGTGGTGCCTGATCCGGGCCGGCGAGGGATCGGCGCGCAGGGCGGTTCTGCTGGCCCTTGTCGCCGGGTTGGCCCTTGGGTGGGGCTTTGTTACCCGGCCTCTGGACGGGCTGATCGTGGGCGGACTGACGGGCCTGTGGCTGTTGCGTCGGCTGCCCGGAGGAGTCGGTCAGGTGTTGGCCTGCGCTTTTGGCTGTATCCTTGCCGGATCGGCCCTGTTCCTAATCAATTACGGGATCACGGGTAACCCGTTGCTGACCCCGCAATCCGATTACCTGAGCCGGTTCTGGCCCGAAACGAAAAATGCGTTCGGCTTTGGCCCCAATGTGGGTCCGCCCGCCAAAAGCTGGGGCGGGCTTGATATCTGGGTCGGTCACAGTCCTGCTGAGGGGTTGCTGAACCTGCTCAATGGTATTGCGTCGCTCAATCTTGAGCTTCTGGGCTGGACATTCGGATCGCTGGTGCCTGTCTGGATCGTCTTCATCTGGCGCAAGACGCTGACCGGGTTTGACCGGGCGATGCTGGTGATCTTTGTGGCGCTTGTGGGGGCGCTGTGTTTCTACTGGTTTACGGGTACGTTCTATACCGGCCCGCGTTACTGGCATACGGCAATACTGCCAGTCCTGGTCCTTTCAGCCGCCGGTATCGAGGCGATCAACGACCGGCTGCCTGAACAGCACCGGGGCCGCCTGCGCTGCGTTGTCCTGCTGCTTTGTGCAATATCGGTGGTCAGTTTCACCTCATGGCGGGGGGTGTCGAAATACAACGGCTATGGTGGCTATTCCAGTGACATCCGGCGGCAGGCTCAGGCTGCAAATCTGGGCCATGCGCTGGTTTTTGTCTCTACGACAGGGGAAATCGGGTCTGCGCTTTACCTCAACGATCCGTTCCTGCCATCGGGCAAGCCGATTTTCCTGCGCGATCTGGGGCCAGAACAGAACGCAGCCGTGATCGCGGCATTCCCTGATCGCGAGGTCGTCTATCTGAAGGATTCCGAATAGGCAGAGGGCCTATTCGGCGGCGTGCTGGGTTTCCGAGGCCACGAAGTTGCGCCGGAAATCATTCGCGAACATCGTCCGCGTAAACCGGCCCAGCCCTGATGCATGCTCACCGAATGTTTCGATCCGGGACAGCAGTGTCGTTTTCACACGCGGATCGACCTGTGTCTGGAAATCGCGTGGCGCGTCGAACTGATAATCCTGAAGCGTGCCTTCATATCCCGAATTCCGCCAGGCTTCGACATCGAAGGATGAGCTCCAGACCGGCTCGTGTTCCAGACTTTCGGAAAACGGCACATGCAGCATCGCGGCACCGTAGTAATTGATGATCGTATCGAGCATCGTATGCGCCTCGTGATCGTCCTGATCCAGAAGATCGCCAATGGCGCGTTTCAGGAAGGAAAGCGCTTCGTCCAGCACGATAAACCGACCGATCATCGAGTATTTGCTGAGCAGATTGCCCCCAAGCTCACCGCTGATCAGATCATCATAATTGTCCTGCGCCCAGGCAGCACAATCGGCGCGGGTTTCAAACAGCTCCTGCTGGTTTTCTTCCAGGTACCCCGCCACGGCATCCCGGAACGGTTCAGGGGCCTGATCCAGAATGTCCTGCATATGCTTGACGATCAGGAAGGGCCGGATTCCGCGGGATCGCGCCAGCCGGAAAGCTTCCTCGAAATTGTCTTCGTAATAGAAGATCGTCAGCAGCAGATGGAAAACGCGGGTGTCCAGATAATCCTGGAACGAGAAATTTTCGGACTGGACGACCATTTCCTCGGTCTCGACCACAGTCGGGCCGGTATACTGGCCAAGGCACCGGGCGACGACCCGATGCAGGGTTTTGAACCCGAATTTCTCGCGGCTGTCTGGGTTGGCCAGCGGCGCGCCATGCAGCAGCATCAGCTGATGCGCGGCCACCCGGCTGACACCGGTTTCGATCAACTTGTCGACCGCATCCATGAAAGATTCCTTGGTCTCGCCGGGCATGCACAGGATCAGTTCACCATAGGATTGCATGCCCTTTGAATGTAGCTCCTGCTGGACCTCGGCATAGGTATCCAGGCTGATATTGTCGCGCTTGATGTTTTTCAGAACGTCCGGGTTCAGGGATTGCACCGACGAGGTCATCGGCAACCGGCCCTTGGCCTTGCGCATCACCTTGATGATCCGGTCGCCCCGGTTCTTGCCCGTCGTGGTGCGGATGTATTTAGGCCAGTCATATTTATCCATCAGGTGGCCCAGATAGTCGGCAACCTCTTCATCCTGCAGGTACATGCCGAAATTGTCGTCGGCAAAGCAAAGCGGGCTGGCATGGTCGATGCGGGCCACGACATAGTCGAGATCGGCCTTGGTCCGCTCGAAGGAATGACGGAACACTTTCGAGTTCGATTTGACCGCCGAGTTGCAAAATGCGCAGGTAAAAGGACAACCCCGGGCCAATTGCATCAGGGCAAACAGGCCGGTGTCAAAGAATTTGTCCATCAACCCTGCAAGATAGGGTGACGGGATCTCATCCAGATCGCGGATGCGAAGCAGCTCGTCGCCACGCAGGATCTCTTCGCTTTTGGGATGCACGAAAATCGCGCCGTCGATGGCTTCGTCCCACATCCCTTCGCGGTGGGCGCCGACGTCGATGAACCGCTGCAGCGTGTTCAGAAAGGCGCGCTCGCCCTCATAGGTGGGGCCGCGCACATGCATATCGATCTGCGGCATCGTCCGGATCCAGCTGTCCTGTTCTTCTTCGGTCAGTGGAAAGTTGGGGCCTCCCATCAGGGTCAGGATGCCGGGATCGATGGCCTTGACGTAATCGGCAAATGACAGGGCCAGATGATGGTTCCAGGAATAGCTGGAAAACCCGATCACATCGGGCGGGGCTGTGTCGATTGCAGTTTTGAGTTCCTGGGGATCACGAAAGATCGCAACATCAATCGGTGTTGGGCTTTTCGCATACGCCTTGGCAAATGTCGCGAGGTTTCCGACACCCAAAGGGTAGGTGTCCGATGTTGCGGTAACGAGGTTATGGCCGAGATCGGCTAGATACAGACGCATCGACGGTTATCCTTTTAGCACTGGCACAAAAACTATTTGAAACTTCCTATTCTGTTCGTTCGAAAGATTGGGCTTCGAAGGTATTTTATTCGGCTCTTTGAGACATTGTATCAGGTCTCCGGTTGCCACGGAAATCGGAGGGTCAGAGCGCGGGAAATAAGTATGAACGCAAGTACGGCAGCCGGCACAAGCAGCAACCCCTGAGCAGCAATCGGGTGCAACCCGGCAATCAAAAGCCCCTCTAATGACAGGGCGTTAAAGATGTAAACCGCCATGTATGACAGCAGGTAAAAGGGCAGCCGACCGAACCCTTTGGTATCAAACACAAGCCGCGCATGTGTCATGAAATTCCATGCGACGCCCACAATAAATGAAATGATCAGAGCAAGTTGTGGAGGCAACCCGGACAAGCTCAGAGCAGCAAAAACCGCGTACCCGAAGACAGTGTTCACAATCCCCACCAGGGCAAAAAGCATAAAGGATTTCTTGCGAAGGCTGAGGGCGTTTTTCATGCAGGCTCCTTTCTCGCTTCAAGAACCTGTGTCACCCCCGATGTGATGTCATGCTGTGGCGTAAAACCAACCTCATCCCGCAACCGGGTCACGTCCGCTGCCAGCCGGGCAGGGTCGTCCGCTGGGCGCGCGATAGCGCCCAACCGGATCAGATCGGGGCGATGCATCTGGGTTGCGACCTCCTCAATCAGATCCCGTACCGGAATTGTGGTTCCGCTGGCGATATTCACGGCACCAGTGACATCGGTCTCCAGCAATCGCAACAGTGCATGTGCCAGATCGTCGACATGCAGGAAATCGCGCTCTTGCATCCCGTCGGTGCAATCCACTGGCCGCCCCGCCCCGAGGTTTGAAATCAGGTCGCCGAACAGCCGTCCGGGTGGCTCGTCCGGGCCGTAGACGAAAAAGATGCGGGCCCAGGCCAGTGACAAGCCAAGCGCATTCTGACCTGCGCACAACGCCAGACCGGTTCCGGCCTTGGCCGCCCCGTACAGGGTACGGGGACGCAGGGGGCTTGTTTCGCTCAACTCCGGCACCGACCAGTCATATTCGGCGCAGCTGCCTGCACAGACTGCGCGCTGACCGCCCGTGCGTGTGAACTCCTGCACCAGATGCAGCGTGGCTGCCATCCAGTCCAGATTGGCCGGAGACGTCCAACGGTCGCGGGGCCCGTCATGCCAGGCCAGATGCAGCAGATGGCTGGCGCGGGCGGTCCCAAGCGCGTCCGTAATGGCATCGGGGTCCAGCAGATCGCAGATGATGTCACTTGTGTTGTGCCGACCAAGCGTGACCACCTCATGCCCGGCGGCCGCCAGGGCCGGGGCCATTGCCCGACCGATCAAGCCAGTCGCTCCGGTCAGCAGAACCCGTGCCATCAGCTGATCCTGACCTCCGGTACGGCCGTTGCGAACCGGGTGCCGTGGGCTTTGAGATCGGCCAGCTGATCCGTGACCTCGTCCCGGATGTTCCAGGGCAGGATCAGTACATAATTGGGCGGGGTCTCGCGCAGGGCTTCAACCCCGTGCACCGGGATATGGCTGCCGGGCAAAAGCGTGTTCTGTTTGGCCGGGTTGCGGTCGACGCAGTACGAGATCAGGTCCGGGCCGATCCCGGCATAGTTCAGCAACGTGTTGCCCTTGGCGGCAGCCCCGTAGGCGGCGACGGTGTCGCCTCGGGCGGTTGCCTCGCGCAGGAAGGCCAGCAGCCCGTCACGCAGTTCCTCAACCTGTCCGGTGAAGTCCATATAGCCCTCGGGGCGGTCGAATTGCGCGGCGGCCTCATCGGCACGGACCTTGGCGACACCAGGGCCTTCGGGGTGACTGGCCCCTTCAAGGCAGGCGAAAACCCGCAATGATCCGCCATGGGTGGGCAGCTCTTCCACATCAAAGACGCGCAGCCCGGCTTTGGCGAAAATCTTCTCGACCGCCAGCAGCGACAGATAGGAATAATGTTCGTGATAGATCGTGTCGAACTGCACTTCTTTGATCAGGTTCAGAAGATGCGGGAACTCGACCGTATAAACCGCGTCGCCTGACAAAAGCGCGGCGATCCCGGCCACGAAATCGTTAATGTCGGGCACATGTGCCAGCACATTGGCCGACGCGATCAGAGCCGGGGGTTTTTCGGTTTCGGCGACCTTGCGTGCCAGCGCCTCGCCGAAATAATCGACCAGGGTGCGCACACCTTTCTCTTCGGCGGCAGCTGCAACGCTGCCCGAGGGTTCGATGCCCAGAACGGGAATACCCTTTTCGACGAAATACTGCAGCAGGTACCCGTCATTCGAGGCGATCTCGATCACCAGATCATCCGGCCCGAGGTCAAGCCGGTCGACCATCTTGTTCACATAGGTTCGGGCATGAGCCAGCCAGCTGTCCGAATAGCTGGAGAAATAGGCGTAATCGGCATTGAAGATTTCATCTGCGGGCACCGCATCCTCGACCTGCACCAGATAGCAGGTGTTGCAGACCCAGGCATGCAGCGGATAGCGCGGGCAGGCCGTGTCTGCACGTTCGGGCGGGACATAGGAATTGGCCAGTGGCGAAAGCCCGAGATCGACCAGCGTTTGGGTCAGGGGGGCCCGGCAGTGCCGGCAAAGCGGTTGTGTCATTGCGGCATCCTCCATCGCAGGTCCTCGCTCAGCACGCCATTACGGATATGTTCCTCAAGTGCTTTCAATCGCATCAGCGGCGAGGATCTGAAATCGGCATCCCCAAAACCGATGTCATTCAACAATTGCAGCAGATCCTTGATGGTACCTGTCAGCGTCTGGATCGGCTGATGTTCGGGCGCCAGTTTCTTATAAAGTGAAAAGTCGACCTTATACGAACGGCTGTCGGGCGAGGCATCGGGATTGATCGAATAACTGGCCCCCGGAACCGCTTCGGCCACGGCCTGCGCCAGATCGCGGATCTGGTAATTCCATTCATCCGACCCGGCATTGACCGCCAGCCATTGCCCCCCGGCATCCTCGGACCGGGTGATTGCCCAACCGATGGCCCGTGCCATGTCGCGCACGTCGATCAGCGGCCGCCACGGGCTGCCATCGCTGAGCACGGTGATCTTGCCCGCGGTCACAGCGCAGGCGGCAAAGTCGTTCAGTACCAGGTCAAGCCGCAGCCGGGGCGACGGCCCGCAGGCGGTGGCGAAACGCAGCGCGGTGCGCAGCATGCCCGGCGTGTTCATGGCCTCCAGCGCCCGTTCTGTTCCGATCTTGCTTCGGGCATAGGCGGTCAGCGGGTTCAGGGGCGCATCTTCGGCCCGTGCGTCACCCTCGGCAAAGCCGTAGACAGAACAGCTGGAGGCGAAAACAAAGCGCGAAACCCCGGCTTCGGCGGCCAGATGCGCGGCCTGAACAATGGCGTCCTGATTGATCTCTGTGGTGACGGTTTCAAACCGCGCGCCCATCGGGTCGTTTGAGACGGCCGCCAGTGCCACAACCGCATCAGCCCCCTGGAACAGCGATGCGTCAACGTCCCGAATATCGGCAATGATCTGTTGGTTCAGATACCGTTCGGGCCAAGCGTCATGCGTGGTCAGCCGATCCGAGAAAAACCCGGGGTCAAGGCCAATCAGATTGGCGTTGGGCCAGGATTTCCGCAAGGCGGCAGCGACCACGGGACCAATATAGCCCAGATTGCCAAGCAGGATGATTTTCGGAGAGGAACCCAGCATCATTCCCAGACCCTCCACGGAGCGTTGTCTTCTTCCCAGCGCGCCTCAAGCTGGCGACGATCGCGGAGTGTATCCATCGGCTGCCAGAAACCTTTATGGCGGAACGCCATCAGATCGCCATTTGCAGCCAGCGTCTCAAGCGGCGCGCGTTCCCAGATTGAGGCATCCCCATCAAGCAATTCACCAACCGACGGGTGCAGCACGAAGAACCCGCCATTGATATAACCACCATCACCACCCGGCTTTTCGGCAAAGCGTTCGATCTGGTCACCATCCAGCTCCAGCGCGCCAAAACGCCCCGGTGGCACAACAGCCGTCAGCGTCGCGCGTTTGCCGTGACTTTTGTGAAATTCGACCAGCGCGCGGATATCGACATTCCCGACGCCGTCCCCATAGGTCATGCAGAAGGCCTCTTCGTCCTTGAGCAGATGCATGACCCGGCGCAGCCGCCCCCCGGTCTGGCTGTCCTGACCGGTGTTGATCAGCGTCACGCGCCAGGGTTCTGATTTGCTGTTTGCGACTTCAAATTCACCGCTGGTCAGATCGATGGTGAAGTCTGAACTGTGCAGAAAGAAATTCGCGAAATATTCCTTGATCACGTAGCCCTTGTAACCAAGGCAGACGATGAAATCCGTGATGCCGTGGGCCGCGTATATTTTCATGATATGCCAGATGATCGGCTTGCCGCCGATCTCGACCATGGGTTTCGGGATATTGACAGTTTCTTCGCTGAGCCGGGTTCCCAAACCGCCGGCCAGAATAACGCATTTCATAAAATCGACCCCTCGTTAACAACGAAGTCAGCCACTCGTTAACCGATCCACAACCTGGACCCGATGCGGCCCTGTTACTCCAAAAACACGACACCAGTAGGACGGGAGTGTTGGGTTTCTGTCAAGATTCACAAAACCACGAGTCGCGACACACCTGATTTCCTGACGCCCTGACGTCAATGAATGTACAATATGCCCGGATGGGTGAAATTGTTGAATTACCCGCGTCAGCTGGAAAGAAGCCCGGAACACAGCTCTGACCGTATTTCTGGCCGGGGCAGAAAAAGGCCAGACACAAAGCATCCCTCAAAAGAACGCCCGAGGACGGCCCAAATTTTACGCGCGGTTTTGTGGGTAATTTCTGTAGCTTTGAACTGTCATTGTTTTTCAACGTGTTGAGGATCAATTCCTGTCCCGCCTCAAGGGACGGTGATCCGGTTCTCAGCCAGACACAGGTCGCGCCCCGCAGGCAAAGCGCCCGGTCCACACATATCTTCGCATGCGACATGCAACCCCGATCTCGGGGGGGTGGTTCTGTAATCCGTGATCGCTCCGAAAGGGCAGGTCTTGGCGAGCGGGGTTTCCTAAAAAATGGGTCATTATGATTTTGTTGTGAAACTCAGGTATCCTCCTGTAGCCTAATGGCAGTGGTATTAGTGCGGATGTTAGTCATTTGAAAAAAGATATTGTTCCCGTTGTTATCATTGGTGGCGGTCCCGCAGGACTGACAGCAGCCTATGAACTTCAGAAGTTGAGTGACACACATGTTCCCCGGGTTTTTGAAGCCTCGGACATGGTTGGTGGCATCTCGCGAACTGAAACCCATAAGGGTTACCGCTTTGACATAGGCGGCCACCGGTTTTTCACAAAAGTGCGCGAAGTCGAGGATATGTGGCATGAGGTGATGGGGGACGATTTCATCACCGTGCAACGCCTGAGCCGCATCTTCTACCGCAACAAGTTCTACGATTACCCGCTGCGTATCTTTAATGCCCTTGGCAATATCGGTCCCTATGAGACCTATAAGATCATCGGCAGCTTCATTAAATGGAAGCTCCGGCCCAAGCCGCAGGAAGACACCTTTGAAGAATGGGTGATCAATCGTTTTGGCGGGCGCCTCTATCTGCATTTCTTCCACAGCTACACCAAAAAGGTCTGGGGTATTCCGCCGTCGGAAATCCGCGCCGACTGGGCCGCGCAGCGGATCAAGAACCTGTCCCTGCCCAAGGCGGTCTGGAATGCGATTTCCGGGGCCAATGATACGGCCAGCCTGATCGAGGAATTCCAGTACCCGCGGCAGGGTCCCGGCATGATGTGGGAAAAGACCCGCGATCTGGTCCGGGAAAACGGCGGCAGTGTCGAAACGCATTCCGAAGTGGTGCAGGTGAACCGAGATGGCAACCGCGTGACCTCGATCGATGTACGCCACTGGACAGAAGACGGTGAAAGACACACCGAGCGTGTCGAAGGAGAAGAGTTCATCAACTCAATGGCGGTGCGTGATCTGATCCACGCCTTTGATCCGCCACCACCGCCCGAGGTGGTCGAGGCCGCAGATCGTCTGCGGTACCGCGATTTTCTGATCGTGACCCTGATCCTGGATCATGCCGATCCGTTCCCGGACAACTGGATCTATATCCACAGTCCCAAGGTGAAAGTCGGCCGCATTCAAAACTTCCGGGCCTGGTCTAAGGAAATGCTGCCTGACCAGAATACCGCCTCGATCGGGATGGAATACTTCTGCCAAAAGGGTGATGGCCTGTGGTCATCTGCGGATGAGGATCTCAAGCATCTTGCCAGTGAAGAGCTTGAAAAGCTTGGCCTGGCCAAGGCCAGCGACGTTATTGACTGTGCGGTCATCCGGCAACCCAAGGCGTATCCGGTCTATGACAGCGAGTACAAAGACGCCCTGGATACCGTCAGCGACTGGCTGAAAACGCTTGAAAACTTCCAGACCGTCGGACGCAACGGATTGCATCGCTATAACAATCAGGACCACTCGATGCTGTCGGCGATGTTTGCCGCCCGCAATATCATGGGTGAGAAGAACGACGTATGGGACGTGAATGTCGAGCGCTCGTATCACGAGGAGTTCGAAGCAAAACCCCAGAAAAAGGGCCTGTTCGGCGACAACGGGATAAAACGCACCGCGCTTTGACGCGTTTGATGAAAGACCTGATATCCGCTCAGGTCATCAGGCGCGCCAGCTACTCAGGTCACGCTCGAGCATTTGCTCGAGCGTTTCTATTTCCGGCAACAGCCTTTCCCGTAATATCGCACGGGCGCGCGGAGGCATTTCTATACCCCGCTTGAGATTGACCTGAGACAGCCGATCCCGGATTTTCCAGCGCATCTCCTGTGGCATGACGCGCGCAATCAATCCGGTGATCGGGTTGGGCTTCATCAGGAAATCCTGAAACAGGCGGCTGCGGGGAACCCCCCCGGCATTGAACTGTGCGGACACATCCGGGCTAAACCCGGTATCCGCCCCGATGAATTCGGTGATGTCGGCAATCAATGCCTGCGGGTCTGTCTGAAAGTCTTCGTAGGTGCGGATCAGGAGCTGATCGCGGTCAAACAGCCTGAAATACCGCGACAGCTGTTCGGCATAACGTGGGAACCGGGAATATCCGAACAAGGGCTGCCAGCCCGCGGCAAGCCGCTCGTCTTCGGCCTCCAGCGCCTCGGCAAAATCGTCCAGAGGTTCAATGCGCTGTTTCACGGCATAAAGATAATGGGACAGTGCCTGATCAATCGGATTGCGCAAGACCACCACCATGCGCACATCCGGAACGTGGTGGTGAATCCGTTCCGGGGCTTTGGGCGAATAGAGGTAAAGCGGGGACGCCTCACCGCATATGCTGCCCTCAGGTGCGGGGGTAAACATGGCGCGATAGGCTTCAATATCGACCACTGAATTGTTGATGTAATCCGCCCCCGGTCCCTTGCACCTCAGGGTTTCCCCTTCAAAACAAAAGAAGTTCGGTTCTTTTGACTTGGGCATGAACACATTTGGGTTCTGCCGCAGATAGCTGTGCAGAGCGGTGGTTCCCGCGCGTGCGGCACCAATGATCAGGAAATCAGGCAACCCGGTCATCTTTACGCCCTGTCATTTTGCATTGATGCCGTATTCTAGTTCCGTGTGACATGCAGTTTCTGTTTCTGCCCCAGCACGTGATACTCGAACAGACACCAGACATAGACGCTGGCCGAGTAGACGTAATAGACCTGATGATACAGCAGGCATTTGAACGCGAACCACGGTCCGCCATGCCCGGCCATGGCGCGCACCAGATCGAAATTGGCGGCGAAGGCTGCCGCCAACAACAGCAGGGACAGGGGCCACCCTCCGGGCCAGAACGGCAGCGCCAGGATCGACAGCAGCAACAGGCCGGCAATCCCCGCTCGAATACGTTCGGCGGCCGAGGTGTTGAGGTCATCCGTCAGCCCCTCGCGTGAGATCATCAGCCGGGCCCAGGGCAGGGCGCGGCAATAGATATCCGTGCTCAGACTGTTGCGGATGGTCCAGACCTTCAGATGTTTGCCCTGCAGTTGAGGTTCAACCAGAATGCGGCGGCCGGTCGCCGCGATCCGGTAGCCCAGTTCGATATCCTCGATCGAGGGCACCTCATAGGTTTTCACATCGAATCCACCGACCTCAAGGAATACGTCCCGACGGATGGCCCCGCATCCGGCCCAGAATGTGCGCGCGTCCCGTTTGGCCCGTTGATGGTGATAGCGGTGCAGCAGGTTCTTGTAGCGCGAGAACCAGGCCTGCCCGTCCGGCGCATCGTCGTAAGATCCAAAGACCGCGGCGACATTGTCCTCGGACATCGCACTGCGGATATGTTCCGGCCCGTCAGGCCAGGCGATGACGTCGGAATCGACAAACCAAAGGATGTCGCCCGTGGCCTGCTGCGCGGCCAGATTGCGTGCAGCCCCCGGCCCCCCGTTGACCGGTGTGGTCAGAACCGTGGCCCCCATTTCGCGGGCCAGCGCCGCGGTGTCGTCGGGGGATTGGTCATCAACCACCAGAACCTGCTGCACCTGACCGCTGTTCAACATGTCAATCAGCGGCGGCAGGACGCGGGGCAACAGATGCTCGGCATTATAGGCGGGCATGACCACGCTGATGGACAGGGATTGATCAGACATCACGAGAGGTCTCCGGTCGTGGCGCGCGATGCGCGGGGCCGCTGAACAAGAAGAAGAAAGGCCGCTGTAAAGGGCAGCAACCACATCACCCGCGCGCCATAGCGGTCGGCTGGTTGTGAGACACCTCCACAGACCAGCGCGTTCACGGCAACGCCGATCAGAATGAACAAAGCAAACAGCTTCAGCGACGGTGCAACCCGCCGGGGCCACACCAGCAATCCGATTACGACCGCAAACGAAATCAGGTAGATCACCGAGTGGATGGCATTTACCGACCCAAGCCAGGAATAGTCGCGTGTCATGATAATGTTATCAAGCACTTCAAGCTTGTCCTCGGGCAGTCCCGAAAGCGACTTTGCATTCTTCATGACCGCTTCGTTCGGAATCGTCTGCCTGACGCTGTTCTTGGTCAGCTGCTCCATCGCATTGCCACTGAGGGCAAATACCGTTCCGAAAGGTCGGGCCCCCAGAACCTGCAGGAAAAAGGCGCGTTGCTCAGCCGCCACGGCCTGCTGATCCTCAACCGACATCAACCGGAACGATCCCAGCCTCTCGGATTGTTCGAAGATGATATGTGAGGCGGTCAGCCGATAGGGGTCGTCAGACCAGGACAGCGCTTCGTGCAGGGCGCAGGTGGCCAGATCGGCTCGGGGACAGACATCATCCAGATATGCCAGGCCAGGACCATCCGCGATCAGCCGTGCGGTGATGTGGGGGGTGTGGATCACCTCTTTGCGTGCAACGGTTTCGGTTGCGATTTCGAAAGCCTTACGTTCCGCTATCGCTATTGCGACAAGACATATGGAAAACCCAACCGCCAGCCACCGCCCGTACCCGAGGCGCAGCAAAGCGGCCAGCACAACAAAGGGAACCATCAGAACCGCAATCCCCAGATGCGAGGGGTGCAGAACCACCGAAAATGCCGCCAGCGCCGAGACGGCAAGCCATTCCATCAGGCGCATATGGTGGCCGGCAACAACAGCCACTGCGATCAGGATCAGCAGGATCGAGGCGAAAATATCCGGCATGATATAGGCGATGTAGAACGGCAAAGCGGTTGTCGCGCCCGCCAGCAATGGAATTGTCACCAGTTGCAGCGTGCTGCGTTCTGTCTGGGCCGTGCGCTGCAACACGCGCATCGCCAGCCAGACCGCAAGCAGCAGCATGGCCAGGTGCACACCCACAACCCCCGGCAGCGCGTCAGCCCGCCAGAAGCTGGCCACCAGCAACGCATATGCCATTGAACGCGAACCGCTGGTTGTGTCGTCGTCCTCTACCCGGGCTTCTGCCGGGCTATCGCCTGTTTCGGTCGCTACACCGTCATTCTTCGGCGCGGGAATGATCAGAGACAGCGCCGCATCGCCCTGCCGGAAATAGCTTCCGGTATCGAAATAAAAGAGCGGCCCGCGATTGATGATCAGCACCGCAAGGCAAATGATCACTGTCGCGGCAAACAGCAGAAAAGCCCTGAACCCTCGGGGCGACCTTCCGGATGCGGATTGAGTGGTCATGACCGTCCTACAGCTCCTGCATTGCCACGGCCGTGCGCCGGAAATAGGCAATCGTCGCCGTCAACCCGTCTTCCAGCGCCACCTGCGGCGCCCAGCCCAGCTGTTCCCTTGCCCGGGTGATATCCGGCTGGCGCTGAATCGGATCGTCCTGCGGCAACGGATGCTGCACCAGTTCCGATGTTGACCCCGTCAGGCGGATCACGGCTTCGGCCAGTTCGCGGATGCTCAGTTCCACCGGATTGCCCAGATTGATCGGTCCGGTCACGTCTTCGGGGGATTCCATCAGCTTGATCAGCCCGTCGATCAGGTCGGACACGAAACAGAAGGATCGGGTCTGGCTGCCATCGCCGTAGATGGTAATCGGATCGCCCTTCAGGGCCTGCATGATGAAATTGGACACCACGCGCCCGTCATCGGGATGCATGTTCGGCCCGTATGTATTGAAGATCCGCGCCACTTTGATCGGCAGGTTATGCTGGCGGTAATAGTCAAAGAATAACGTCTCGGCGCAGCGCTTGCCCTCGTCATAGCATGAACGCGGCCCGATCGGATTGACGTGGCCGACATAGTCCTCGGTCTGCGGATGAATTTGTGGATCGCCGTACACTTCGGATGTCGAGGCCTGCAGGATGCGCGCGCCAACCCGCTTGGCCAACCCCAGCATGTTGATCGCCCCATGCACCGCCGTCTTGGTCGTCTGCACCGGATCGTGCTGATAGTGAAAGGGCGAGGCCGGGCAGGCCAGATTGTAAATCTCATCCACCTCGACATAGAGCGGAAAGGTCACGTCATGGCGCATGATCTCGAACCGGGGGTTGTTCAGAAGATGGCGCAGGTTGCCACGTCGTCCGGTGAAGAAATTATCGACACACAGAACCTCGTGCCCCTGCTCAAGCAGGGCCGCGCAGAGGTGCGAGCCCAGAAAACCGGCCCCACCGGTCACCAGAACTCGTTTGGCGTTGAGGTTCATGTCGTTGGGATCAAAATCAGATGCGTTCATCAACGTACCCGGCACCTTTTAATCTTGCTTGATTCAATACCGAGGCCAGTCGAGATCTGTTCTCTGTAGCAATATCCTGGCCAACACCCATTGGAACCAGCTCCTCGTTAATCGGCAGGCACCGCAAACAAACGGCTAAACTAAAATTCCTAATCCGGAATGCAGGCCTGAACTTGATACAATACACGTCAAAGCTACACGAAACTTCTCGCGTGCCGAAGGATTATTGTCACAGACAAACGGTTGCGGGATTTTTTCTCTTCAAACCCAATCCAGAGGCTGTGTGCCCAAACCCGAGGCAGGATAGTATTTTGCATTCCGGGGAATTGTTTCTGAAATCACACTAATGGCAGTTGCTCCCTGACAGAAACACGCGCCCCCCATCATGGGGAATTGGCCGTCGCGCATGACGTTTCCCTTGCAACGGGGCAGGGGCAGGTCTCAGATGCAAAGGCGAGACGGACTGAGGGCTGCTGACAATGACCGAACAGAACGCAAAAGAGGTGCCCCAATGGCCACACGGCGATGCCCCGGTTCTGGTGACCGGAGCGGGCGGATTTATCGGACGTGCGGTTGTGCGGGCTCTGCTGAATGCCGGCGCCAACACGCGCGCGATGGTGCGCAGCCCGGGTGCGCTTGCTCAGCTCGGCGTAGAAATGTCGCGTGGCACCATCAGTAGTCCGGGGCAGGCGTTGCGTGACGTCGATACGGTGTTTCATCTGGCCTATGACCTGCGTGCTACAGGATCAGACAACCTTGAGGCATTCCGCAAATTTCTGCGTGCGGTCACTGACGCTGGCGTCAACCATCTGGTTCACGCGAGTTCCGTGGTTGTCCACGATGGCTGGCCCGCAAGCGATCTTGTCGAGGATGCGCCGATCACCCCGCCGGATGGCGGCTCCAGCTACCGTAGCGCCAAGATCGCCATGGAAGCACTGATTGCCGACGCCGTCAGCAAGGGACAGCTGGCATCGGCAACCCTGCTGCGCCCGACGCTGGTTTACGGGCCGGGCAGCCGGATCTGGAGCGAGGCCGTTATCGAACGTCTCAGGTCCGGGACGATACTTGTCCCGGACGCCCCCGCAAGCCACCCTGCCGGACGTCCGTTCGGCCTGTGTCATCTCGTTCACGTGGACGATCTGGCCCGGGCTGCTGTGGCCGCGGGTGCTGCGGCAAAACCAGGGCTTCGCGCCTATCTGATTTCGGATCCGTCACCGATAACCTGGCCCGAGTATTACCGGGCGCAGGCCCGCGCGCTTGGCGTGGGGTCTGTCGAACTGCGTCCTTTCACCGAGCTTGAAGCCCGGCTGCCACCGCTGGTCGACGAACCGGTTGATCATGGGCCAAGCCTTGCGGCGCGCGTCAGTTCGAAACTGCGTATGATCGTGGGCAACGACACCATCGACAGGGTCGGGCGGCGGCTCCGCCGGTTCCGCCAGCACAGTATGGCTGAACAATACCCCGACCGTTTCCTGTTCGAGCTTTATACCGCAGCAGGTGAAATCAACGTGTCGCGGGCCCGGGCCGAACTGGGCCTTGCCCGGGGCGGCGATATTCAGGAACGGTTGAACGAAGTTGCCGCATATTACAGTTAGCGTTTCGCGGCCAGTTTCCGATATGTCTCAACGAATTGCTGGTGAACCCAATCCGGGTTGAACCTGTCTTCACGGCTTCTTTCCAAAGCTGCAGCCCCCATTCGCGCCAGCGCGGCCTCATCCGCTAGAACGGACTGAAGCGCGTCGCAAATCGCGGGAACATCCCCAATGGGAACAACGCGTCCAACACTGTCATCGACCAGTTCAACCACCCCCGAGCAGGCTGTCGCAACAACCGGAGTTCCCGCCTGAAAGGCTTCTGGAATGACAAAGGGCAGCGCCTCATACCGTGAGGTCAGGACAAAAACATCTGCCGCGCGTACGTGCAGGTGCACCTGTTCAGTCCGGCCTGCAAAGGTCAAATGGCTGAGCACGCCCTTTTCGGCTGCAAGCGCCTTGTATTCCCCTTCAAGGGGGCCATCGCCGACCAGCAGGAAACGATAACCCGGATGGCTGACCTTCATGCGGGCAACGCAATCGATCAGTATGTCGATGCCCTTCTGATGCGATTGCCGCGCCACGGTTACGATAAGCTTTTCACCGTCGCCAAGGTATTTCTGCCGCACATCTGCAATCGCCTCGGCCGTGTCCAGAGGGGCCAGCTTGACGCCAAGGCCAAGAACCTGAACCCGTGCTTCGGGGATGCCGCCGATTTCAATCAGGTCCCGAGCCGACGCATGGCTTGGCGTGATGACCAGATCGCAATGCCGGGCGACGCGAGAGAATGTTTTAACGCGCTCAGGCTCAGAGCCATGATAGGTCACCACAACAGGAATACGCCGCCCTGCACGTGCCATCATCGACACCAGCGCCGGGGCCGATTCATGCGCATGAATGAGATCCACCCGATTGCGCCCAAGCCAGCGCCGCAATGCCAGAACTGAATGCGCAAGGTGCTTCAGGCGTGCGGGAATGCTGCCCCCCTCACTGGCCACGTAACGTATCGGAAGTTCCAGAAAATCGGGGTCACCATCGGATCCGTACCAGGCGCCCCCATTCCCTGACAGCGTGATGTCGTGGCCAAGCTCACGCAGCGTTTGCGTAAGCGCCAGCATGTGCCTCGGAATGCCGCCAAGGTTGAACTGGGTCCCGATCTGGAGAACGGACAAAGGGGCCTGATCGCCATTTTGCGCCTGTTCGGTCGTCATGGGTATATCTCCGGCCGGATCCGCAGTGGGCACGGGTGAGAGCCGCACATTCTCATCACTTTCACAGGTCGCAGAACGTTGCAAGACACAGGGGGCAGCGCACGCGAGCGCGCACCTGATGTTGCACAATGAGCCATTAAATACCCTAATGTTTCCGATTTGGGTCGGAAAATTCGGCAAGATCACCACGTCAAATGCTGCCACTGGCTGAGTTCAGGCGCCACCGGGCGAGGCGGTTGACATATAGTACACGATCTACAATCTGGTTCGGGACCTACAGAATAGGCGCCAACCATTGAAAACAAAGCGCATTTTTGATGACGGGATGATCGTCGGAGGGGGCTGCCCAATTGGACGGCATCCATGAACACGGGACCGGCTGACATTGTTATCGGTTCGGGTCCTTCAGCGCTGGCGGCGGTTGAGGGTCTGTTGGCGAAGGGCCGGGCTGTAACGGTCGTGGACGCCGGTGAAAAGCTCGAAGCGAACCGCGCCGCACTCCGCGACACATTGGGTGCGACAGAGCCAGACCGCTGGGACGAGGGCGCACTTGCCGAACTCCGCTCGCGCCAGCTTGAGATCACCGACAGCGCTGCGCGGTTCGGATCCCGATTTGCGTCCCGCGCACGCGACGATGTTATCTTCCCTGCAAACCCGGACGTGGTCTTGCAATCGTCACACGCCTTTGGCGGCCTGAGCAACCTGTGGGGGTCCGCGGTCCTACCCTGGGCCCCGGATGATATGGCGGGATGGCCCATTGCCCCGGCCGATCTTAAGCCGCATTACACTGCGGTTGGGTCGATGCTTCCCATTGCCGGCAGCGTAGCCGCATTCGATGACATACTTGCCTCGGGCGACCTGCCCCTTGCCCCCAGCCTTCCCGCCATACGACAGGCCGAGACGCTGTTGCGCCGCCTGACACCGACAGCCACGCAGGGCGGGGCGCAATTCTGGCCCGGCCCGGCCCGCCAAGCCGCTGGCCCCGAGTGTCGCGCCTGCGGGCTTTGCCTCTATGGCTGCCCCTACGGCCAGATTTTCAACAGTTCTGCAAGGATGGCCGCCCACATCCGGGATGGCCGGATTGAATACCATCAGGCCAAGGTCACTCGGATCCGCGAAACCGGCGACGGCGTATTGCTGGATATTGCAGACGGGCGCCCACCGATTTCGGGCGCGCGTGTGTTCGTCGCAACCGGCGTGCTAGAGACTGCACGGCTGATGTTCGAAAGCAATCAGGAGCTGGCCGGGCGTGGCGTGACCCTCCGCGACAGCGGGCATTTCTTCACACCACATCTGACGACCTGGGGCGCCGGGAATACCGGAGCCGCACCCCATCACACCTTAGCGCTTGCTTTCATCGAAATGCGCGACCACGCGATCTCGCCCTGGACAGTGCATTCACAGCTCTATGGCTGGAACGATTTCTACGCGCGTGAGATGTTTGACAAATACGGGCGTGGCCTTGGGCTTTTGCGGCCACTTTTCGACCGCGTCGCGCGCCGATTGATCGTTGTGCAAAGTTTCCTGCATTCCGACCATTGTGCCAAAGTCCATCTTCGGCCTGCGCAGGGCGATCCCGAACGCCGCCTGAGCGCCGAGGTCGAAAAAGCCGACGACTTCGCGGACAGGGTCGGACGGGTCCGGCGCAGAATGGCGGGATACCTGCGGCGGGCAGGATTGATCGCGATAACGCGGGCAGGGCAAATCGGCTTGCCCGGCTCCAGTTTTCATTGCGGTGCAACCCTGCCCATGGCAACAAATCCGGGGCTCGGAAGTACCGACACCCTAGGGCGACCGCACGGTGCCACCCGGACCTATGTTGTTGATGCCTCTGTCATGCCTGCAATTCCGGCGAGTACGATCACCCTTTCGGTTATGGCCAACGCGCACCGGATTGCCACAACGGCATAGATGCCTCATGCCCCATGACGGATCATTTGCAGAGCCTTCACAAGAGAGCCGGGCATCACGATCGGCATCAGAGCAAAGAACGCAAAGCCACCGACAGCAATTGAGCTGAAAAACAGGGCAGGGACCCCCATCGCCGCGCCGATCAAATGCTGCCAGATAAGAACGACCAAGGCCATTCCGCCAGAGATCAGCAGCGGCGCAGCCAGTTTCGCCAAGTACCGCCGCCAGCCGATGGCCTCGGTCGCCAATGCAACATTCGAACGTATCGGAAAGGCGATTACGGCACGTGCCGTGACGGCGACCGTGACGGCAAACAGACCGAAAGGCGCCGCCAGCCCGATCAGTATGATACCGACGGCGACCTCGATCCCGGCAGCAATCAGAAAACGGGCAATCTTACCATGGGCCAGAAGATAGGCTTCTTGTATGGCCACAAGGGCATTGACCGCACCCATGAGGCACAACAACGGCAGGATTTTGCCCGCACTGGCCCAATCCGGCCCGACCGTCAGCAGAACACCGGGCATCGCAACCACGGCCAGCCCGGCAAAGGCCGTAAAGGCCACCAATGCCGCGATCTGCGATACGTCCAGCAGGAAGCGGGCGGTTTCCCCTGTTTGGCGGCGACGTTCCGCAAAGCTCGATTGCGCAACGCCTTTCAGCGGAAACGAAACCAAAGTTGTCAACAGTTCCACCAGCCGAAACGCGAATGAATAAAATCCAACTGCGACCGGACCAGCTGTCAAACCCAATGCGATGGTCGGTGTATGGACGATCACCAGCGACGATGACCGCAGAACGATTGTGCTCGGGCCCAGACCATGGACGAGTGCAATATCCGCCCGCGTGGGAAATCGCTTGGGCAACCATCCCGCAGCGATAATCGAAATCACCGCGTTGACGCCAAGCTGTACCAGCCGTTGCGCGACCAGGCTCCAGGCCCCGAAACCCGCAAGCGCCATCGTGATGCAAACGGTGCCGCCTGCCACGACTGCCACCGCGTTACGAATTGCAACGGTACGGAAATCGTGGTTGCGCCTGAGAATGGCGTTCGACACGCCACCGGCGCCCAGAAACAGGATCGCCGGGCTGGCGGCCGTCAGCAGACTCGCAACCTCGGGCTGGCCATAGAGCGCGGCAATGGCCGGAGAAAACAGGATCAACAGCCCGACAATGCTGAACGCGACCATCATAAGGACGGCGAATGTGCCCTCAAGACGCCCATCTTCAATCGTTTCACGTGCGATGATCGCTTCGGTCACTGTATCGCGCACAAGGACTTCACCGATGAAAACAAAGGCGAAGGCCATCATGACGATCCCAAACGCCTCTGCCCCGATAATTCGGGCGACCAGCACAAAGACAAAAATTCCGGTCAGGTTTTCGACCAGGCTGGATCCCGTAATCCAGGCCACGTTTCGCGAAAAATGCCTGTTCACGTGCAGCACTCCGCAAGCGGGTCAAATTTCGATCTGACATACCGGTCGCTGACAGAAGTCATCGCGATCTGCTCCAATTACAATTCGGCGCATGCCTTGCCCCCCTCGGGGCGGGCAGCCGGGGCAAAACGAGCGGTATCTTTTCATCCGGGCGGGTCAGATCGCACCACCTGTTGCCTGACGCAACATCCAGACCATGCGCTGACATCTGAGCCGGAACAATGTGGAAATCGCCCGAATGACTTCTCCGCTCGAAGCCAGCTTGTCAGAGGATATGACTTTCGGCGTATGGACAACGGCACTGGCAGGCATGGCCAAACCCCGAATGGCCCATCGCAGACGTGCAGTCACGCCGGTTCCGTTCAGCTGATACGCCTCTTGTGTCGTGCGCCGCCACTTCGCCTTGAGGGCCGGCCAGTTCTGCCGCGACGGATGGCTGACGCGAAACCCGTCCTCGTAAATCAGACTGTAACCCTTGGTGACCGCGCGCATAGTCCATTCCCGATCTTCCGACACGCCGTTGATAAACCCGCCAATCGCGTCGAACACATCCCGCCGGGTCAGCAGGTTGCCCGCGCCGGAAAAGCCCTGAACCTCGATGTATCTGCGGAAATCGAACGCAAAGACGGCCTCGAACGCTTCGGCCCCGTTGCGCGGGGGCGGGGTCTCGTCAAAGACATCGACCCGGCCACCAATCAAATCGGCCCGGTCTGCAACCTGACGCCCCTTCGCCAACCAGTCCGGCGCAGGAATGCAATCGGCATCAATGAAGAAAAGCCGGGGCGCCGTGGTTTCAGCCACCCCGCGATTGCGGGCATGGGCCGCGCCCTTTTTGGGCTCTACCACAAAGCGCATTCCGGGGAATATTTGCCGTATACCATCCAGTGACACCGGCGAGGCATTATCGACAATGACGATTTCGGTGCCCGTCAGATCGTTTTCCCCAAGCGCGCGCAGGCATCGCTCCAGCCGTGGCAGGTCGTTGTAATGGGGAATGATGACGGCATCAGTAAGAGCCGTACTCATAACCGAAAGCCTCACTGATATAGCGGCATTTGTTCAGGACGATCCCCATGACATTCGTGAGTTCCGCCAGTTGCCGTTCAGCAACGTCGATATGGTCAATGCTGGTTTCCTCGGCCGCAGCCAGAAGCAGGGCGCAATCGACATTCCTGAGAAACCCGTGACTGTCATCACTGGCCATCAGCGGCGGTGTATCAAACAGGATGATATCGGGTTTGTATTCCGCCTCGAGCTGTTCCAGAAACTCGATCGCCCGGCGGCTTTGCAAGGTTTCTGCCGGATTGCGTGTCGGGGTGTAGTTAAGCCCGAACAGGACATTGTTGCCGTGACGCAAGGCATGTTCGTGAAACGGAACATCCCCGTGAATGACATCGGACATGCTGGAACTGCCGGTCTGTTTGAGGATCTCGGCCAACCCCCTGCGCCGCATGTCGAAATCGATCACGATCGTACGCAGATCTTCCTGCCGCCCCAGGCTGAAGGCCAGATTGGCCGCGGCCGTGCTTTTGCCGCATCCGCTGTAGGGGGAAGTCAACGCCACCCGGCGCCATCCATTGGACAGGGTCTGTTGCAGCATCTTGGTCCGCAACATGTCATAGGGCGTTGCAGTGGGGCCGCCGCGATATGACATCAGGCGCTTACGGGATACGAGATGTGGTTCGATGCTGATCTCTGGCACCGTCAGCCAGATATCCTTAACCGCATTTTCCTGCGGGACATGGCGTGGCCTTTCCGCCAGCTGCTCTGGTTGGCTCTGGCGACCGTCGCGTTCCGCGCGGGCTTTCTGAATCGCCTGCTGAAGACGGTCCATCATACCCTCCCTACGTTATTCAGAACGGAATTCACCAATACACCTCCAACTTGCCCATCACCTTATCCGCGATCAGATCCAGGGGCAGATAGTAGGTATGCACAGCCCAAACACCCGCAGGAACGCCAACCAGGATCGCCAGGATAACCCCCGCCCAGACCATGCGCTGCGTCGCCACTTCACCCGGAGACCGCACATAGGGGATGGTCGCGATCGGCCAGACATCCAGCTTCTTGATCAGATCCTCTGGTCTGCGCGCAGCCCGGTTCAGAATCTCCAGCAGAATAACAAGACCCAGACCCGCCATTATACCGGCGGCTGTGCCCCCACCCGCGATCATCAGTCTGTCGGGACCCGTTGGGGTAAGGGGTTCGGAAGGATGTTCGATCACCGAAATCCGCTGCCCCTGAGAGGTGACTTCGATCCGCTCTCCGGTCGAGGCCGACGCCAGACGTGCAACTGCGGTATTGTACTGGTTCTGAATGTTCGTGTGGTCACGCTGCAATTCGGCCAGGGTGATCGCATTGGCCGGGGTCTGGTCTATCGTCAGCGTCACTTTTTCAAGATTTTCTTCCGTCGCGGTACGCTGATCTTCAAGGGTCGTGATTTGGGAATCCAATTGTGCCAGTTGCAGATCAAGCGTCGAATTTCCCGTTTGGGCACTGGATGGCGTAACATTGGATGCCTGCTCTGTTGCGACCACTTCTTCCAGACGCGCAACCCGGGCGCGCAAAAACCTGATCTGCGGACTGTTTTCCGAATAAATCCCCAGCTGATTATCAAGCTGGTTGCGCAATTGGACCAGTTGCTGCTGCGCCTGTGTTTGTGGCTGCGGCCCAACATTCGTGATCTGGCCGGTTGTGTTGTAGAGCTCCAGGAGCTTTTCACGCTGATTCCGAAGCGAGAAAAGCTGTTGGTCGGCCTGCTGAAGACCGGTTTGCAACGCCCCTTGCTGGGCCAGGCGGAATTGCAGGCTGGCCGGTAAGGCCCCGGCGTTTTCGTTCTGAAAGTCGAGAATGATTGCGCTTCGCTTGTCGAGCTCATTGCTCAGGCGTTCGACTTCCTGCTCAAAGAATTCCAGCGTATTGGAGGCCCGTTCCTTACGATACGTGACATCAAGCTTCAGGACTTCCGTCAGATATTCATTCAGGACGCCGGCCGCGATTTTACCGCTTCGGCCTTCGAAGGTGACGGTCATCAGGTTCGCCTGACCGCGTCCGGCAGAAATGCGGGTATTCGTTTTTGTGCGCAGCTCTGTGACCATTTCGTCCGGGGTGGCATCCGGCAACACCTCGTATTTGCGCGCAATGTCGAGAAGGACCGGCCGTGTCAGCAGGCGCTGCTGAATGATCTGAAGTTGCTCGACCGGGGTCGTATTAACGGTACTGGCCGCCAGATTTCCCGAAATCTGCGGCGATTCAACAATCAGCCGCATTTGCGAGACATAAGTGGGCGGCAAGCCCATGGCGATCACAATCGAAACGACGGATATAATCGTGGCCACAACGAGGAAGTACGGAAACCGCCTCATGAAAATCGAGAAATAGTAACGAGAAGGACTCATCTCAGGCCGTCACCTCCCCCTCAAGCGAGTTGCCGCCAAAGAATACACCATCTTCGACCACCTGATTAACCACGTCTTCGTCAACTTTATCCGCTTCGTTGGTCCAGGCATAAAGCAAAGCAAAATCGCAGAACTGGTTTACCAGACGGGGAACGCCGCGGGTCTGCTGGAAGACCAGCGCACAGGCTTCATCCGTGAATTCCTCACCCGTGCCGCCGGCAATCTGCATCCTGTGCCGGACATAGGCTTCGACCGATGCCTCATCCATCCGTTCCAGATGAAAACTTGCAGCAACCCTTTGCGTCAACTGACGCATCTTGGGATTCATGACCAGATCCCGCAACTCGGGCTGACCCACCAAAACCAGCTGGATCAACTCATCCGTATTGGCATTGATATTGGTCAGCATGCGGATTTCCTCCAGCCCTTCGACCGTCAGGTTCTGCGCCTCGTCGAAAATCAGAACCACGCGCCGCCCTGCGGCATATTCCGAGACCAGAAAATCCTGCAGCGCCTGAAACAACTGCACATAGGTTGCGTCCTTGTCGATCGGCAGACCCAGAGCATGCAGCACCCATTGCAGCAGCTCCCCCCGTCCACCTTGTGCGTTCGAAATCAGCCCAACGGTGATCTCTTGTTCCATTTCGCTCAGCAGGTGCTGAACCAGCGTTGTCTTACCGGCCCCGATCTCGCCGGTCAGCAGCGTAATCGGGGCGCAGCTCATGACACCGAATTGCAGGACCGAATAGCCGCGTTTGTGCAGCGGCGACCAATACATGAAGCCCGGGTCCGGAAGCAGCGTGAAAGGTCGCCGGTCCAGCCCGAAGAATTCCAGATAAAACCCGTCACTGGACGCCATTACACCACGGTTGCCTTCCGCCTTGTCAAACCTCGTACTGGCCCTCCTGAGATTACCCAAACTCATACTCTGAACCACCAGAAACCTCTTACTCGACGTACCTATCACATAAATCAAAAGTAGCTGGGCACCACTCTGCCACAAAATCAGGCTAGCAAGCAGCATTAAACTTCACACGTGATGATTTCGCTCTGCGATCATCACAATCGTGGGGGTTGCCTGCGGCGACGCCGGTCAAGCGCCTGAGAAAACTGCGCGGAAAAGCGGCCGGCAGGTCAAAGATTGACCTCGCAGAGAAAAATCCGGCCTCGACCCACAGTCCCCCAAAGGGAACCAAAGGCAATGCATTTCCTTCATTGTATCTTGATGCGATACAGAAGATCAAAAATCCTCAACCGGATCAGACATATCCCAGATCTGCACAGCCCGGAAATACCCTCTCTTTTCAGGGTCTGCAGGCAACCCCGTCAGGATTAGTGTTTTGCAAGCGGGCCGGAATTTGTTAACAATTGTATGCACGGCGGCGTGCCAACATCTGCAAAGGCAGAGCCGCAAAAGACATAAAAAAATATAACGGTATTTTTATATAGACTGAGGTTGAGCGTAGTCGGTTTCTGAGTTCGGTAGTCAGTTCATGGTTATTAGTGTGTGCTGGGGGTTTAAATAGTGACAATTCATTCAAAGGATGTGGCCGATACTGGCTACACTAATATTTCCGTCGCGTCCGCCCCGGTGACCTACCCGGGATTTTACAGAAGTGTAGGAAAACGCGTCTTTGATATCACCTTTGTGCTGCTCGCAGCGCCATTTGCCGCGCCGATGGTTCTGTTTCTGGTCATATTTCTGGCCTGTCAGGGCGTGACGCCATTCTACCGGCAGGATCGGGTCGGTAAAAACGGCAAGATCTTCAAGATGTTAAAACTGCGCACCATGGTGCATGACGCCGAGACGGTTCTCAAAAAGCACCTGGAAGCCAACCCCGACGCGCGGGAAGAGTGGAACCGCAATCAGAAGCTCCGCAATGATCCGCGCATCATCAAGTTCGGGTCGTTTCTGCGCAAATCCTCCATGGATGAGTTGCCGCAGTTCTGGAACGTGTTGACAGGCGAGATGTCGATGGTCGGGCCCCGCCCGATGATGGTGAACCAGCAAAGGCTTTATCCTGGCAAGTTCTATACCGCCATGCGCCCGGGTCTTTCGGGGACGTGGCAGGTTTCCAAACGCAACCAGTCTTCATTTGCTGAGCGCGCGTTTCACGATACGGAATATTGGAAAAGCATGTCCTTCGGAGCGGATATATCAGTTCTGATCCGAACCATCTTCGTCGTTCTGCGCGGAACCGGTTGCTGAGATCCGGTGCATGCTTTTCGTAATTTTACGGGAGTATAGCTTTGAGCGCAGCAAGACCCTCTATCGGCAAACGTCTGGTGGTCGCATTCTTTGCCGTGACCCTGCTGCTGAGCGCATGTGACTCGGCCGAAGAACGGGCCGAGGCCCATTTCCAGGCCGGGATGGCCCATCTGGAAAAAGGCGATGTTGAACGTGCCCTGCTTGAATTCAAAAATGTCTTCAAGCTGAACGGAAAACACAAACAAGCCCGCCTGACCTTTGCCCGTCTGGAGCGTGAACGGGGCAATATCCGCATCGCCTACAGCCAGTATCTGCGGCTTGTGGAACAGTATCCGGAAAATCTCGAAGGGCAGCGCAGCCTCGCCGAAATGGCACTGGAAGCGGGCAACTGGGACGAAGTCAGGCGGCATGGCATCGCCGCGGCTGCGCTGGCGCCGGATGATATCGGGATCAAGTCCCTCAACAATACGCTGGCCTATGCCGAGGCCATCAAAAGCCACGATGATGCTGCCGTGGATGTCACCGTTCACATGGCCCGCGAGATGATCGAAGCACATCCTGAACTGATGACGCCGCGACAGGTTGTGATTGATCATCTGGTCCGCAATCAGGACTGGGCCAATGTACTGGACCAAGCGACTGCGGCCCAGATCATCGCGCCAAAGCAGGAAAAGCTCTATGGAATTCGGCTCCGCGCCCTGCAGGAACTGAATGCGCAGGACGACATCGAAAAGCTGCTCAGACAGATGGCGCAGGTCTTTCCCGATGATGAGACCCCGGAACAGCTGCTCGTGCAGCACTATATCAACCGGGGCAATCTGGATGCCGCCGAGCAGATATTGCGTGCCAAGGTGGACCCGCAATCCGAGGAATATCTGCCAATCCAGAGGCTAATCGCCTTTCTGGGAGAATACCGTGACGCCGAGACTGCAATTGCCGAACTGGACGCAATCATTGCGCAGAATAGCCCCAACACCCCCAAGCTCAGAACGATCAGAGCCAGGATGAAATTTGGCACGGGCGATACACAGACCGCACTCGCCGAGATGCAGGAGATACTGAAAAGTTCGGAAAGAACCTGGCAGACCCTGGAAGGCGAGGTGGAATACGCCCGGATGCTGTTTCACACCGGCAAACCCGAGAACGCCCGCGCCCTGATCGAAAGCGTCTTGGCAGAGGACGACACTCAGGTAGATGCGATCAAGTTCAAGGCGTCCTGGCTGATTGCAGAGGACAAGACGGGCGACGCCATAGCGCTTTTGCGCACGGCCCTTGGCCAGGCGCCCCGCGACCCGCAACTGATGACCCTGATGGCGCTGGCCCATGAACGCAATGGCGACCGGGAACTGATGGGGGAAATGCTGGCCCTGGCGACGGAAATGTCCCGGAAAGCCCCGAAAGAGACGCTGCGCTATGCCCGCTTTCTAATCATCGAGGACGATCCCGAAATTGCCGAGCGCGTTCTGATCGGCTCTTTCCGTCAGGATCCGGGCCAATCCGAGATTCTGTTCCTGCTGGGCGAGATATACCTAAGCATGCAGGACTGGCACCATGTGGAGACAGTACGGCAATTGATCAGTGGTCTGGACGACCCCAAGGCGCAGCATCTTGCAAACGAGCTCAAGGCCCAAATGCTGGCAGCTCAGGGGCGCATTGACGACCTGACGGCATTCCTGAACGACTTGGCGCGCGATCCCAAATTCGGTCTTCCTGCCGAAATCGCGCTTGTCCGCACAATGCTGGCCCGCGGCCAAGTGGCCGCCGCCCTTGCCCGCCTTGATCACTTGCTTGCGCAAGACCCAAACTCGTTGCCGATACGCCTGATCAAAGCGCATGCTCTGGACAGGGAAGAGCAATATGGTGAAGCTGAACAGCTTTACCGCGCTATCCTTGAAAATCACCCGGGCACAACCCGGGCATGGATTTCGCTATATGTGCTGCTGAACAAGATAAATGAGCCCGAGCAGGCACGAAACTTACTTGCAAAGGCAATGGCCACGCTGCCCGGAAACCCGGACGTTCTCATGTTGCAGGCGACGGCGCATGAACGCGATGGCGACCTGGATCAGGCGATTGCGGTCTATGAAACGCTTTACCCGCTCAGCAACCGATCCCTGATCGTTGCCAACAATCTGGCAAGCCTGCTGACAACCCACCGGACCGATAACGAAAGCCTGCAGCGCGCCCATATCCTGGCGCGCCGCCTCCGCGGCACCCGCGTGCCCGTGTTTCAGGATACCTATGGCTGGGTTGCCTACCGGATGGGCAATTACGAAGAGGCTGTGGCGTATCTTGAACCCGCAGCACGCGCGATACCCGATCATCCCCTGGTCCTTTATCATTTGGGCAAGGCGTATGACGCTGCCGGCCGAAGGGCAGATGCTCTGCAGGCGTATCAGGCAGCGCTGGCAACAGACGTTCCTCTGAACGTCACACCATCACTGGAGACCGAAATTGAACGACTCGATACCGCAGATACCCCGGTGCAATAATGTCAGAGATGCAGGTCGCTGCATTTCTGCCGCATCTCATGCCCGTCGGACTGGCTGTGGATTGTTTCGTCACTCGGGAAAAGGCATAAATGGAGAAAAGTGAGAGATTTGGATATGGGAAAAGTAATCGGATCATTTATTAGTTTTGTGGTTTTTCTGGTTATCGCGACCGGTGCTTGGGCTCAATCATACCAAATTCAGCCGGGCGATGCGCTTCAGGTTGAGGTTCTGGAAGATCCAACCCTCAACCGGACCACTCTGGTATTGCCGGATGGCTCTATCAACTTCCCGCTTGCGGGTTCAGTCCGGGCCGCCGGCCTGTCAACCAATGGGCTCAGTTCAGCGCTGTCCTCGGCGCTGTCCTCGAACTTCAACGCGCCACCAACCGTTTTTATCTCGGTCGCTGCGCTTGCGCCTCCACCATTGTTTCAAGGGGGGCTTGCTACAACCGGACCGACAATCGACGTCTTCGCAATGGGTGAGGTTGGCGCACCCGGAAAGCACCTTGCAACAGAGGGCACAACCATTCTTCAGTTTTTGGCTCAGATCGGGGGTCTGACCAATTTTGCGGCCCGTAAGCGTATAGAACTGCGCCGGACCGACAGCCGATCAGGCACAATGAACACATATATCTACAACTACAACGGCTCGGGCGGCGGTATCCAAGGCACAACAGTGCTTAAAGCAGGAGACGTGGTCGTCGTACCATCACGCCGTTTGTTCGAATAGGGGCAAATACAGGTGGGAAAATCCGGAAAAAGGCTGGTCTCTGCACTAGGGGGCGGGGTTGCTTTTGCAGTTTCACTTTCACCAGCAATCGGACAACAGACTTCAGCGCAACAAACGACTGCACAGCAGTCAACACAAACGACCGTACAGCAGTCAACACAGCAAACGACCGTACAGCAGTCAACACAGCAAACGACCGTACAACCGTCAGCGCAACAAGCAACGGCCCAGCAAACAATTGCGCCCCCAACACAAAGCCAGCTCGCTCCCAGCGTGCAGCTTCTTACGCAGCAGGCCCTACGGAATCCGGCCCGGCAAGTCGGGCTGGCGCCGGGCCAACAAGTCGGAACCGGAAGCGATCTGAGTGTTACACTGGATTACCTGTCTTCGCTTAAATACGATGACAACCTGCGCCTGACAGATCCATCCTTCGGGTCCACCACCTGGTGGGAAAACACGTTGATCCTGGGGGTTTTGAAACGGACACCGGATTCAACGCTGTCATTCAATCTGTCGGGATTGTACCGGATCGCCGATGAGCCAATCATCGGAACCGAATCCGATTTCACGGACCCCGCTACTCAGCTGACCTATCAACGGACACGCGCCAATAGCAACCTGAGTTTGTTTGCGTCATATCGCGAGAGGAATCTGGCCTTCAACCGGGCGCTGACCGACGTCAACCTGGATGGCATCATCGATTCCAACGATGTCACCGGCACTTTCGGAGATCAGATCGACACCCGTGGAAATCTGAACTGGGAAACGGGGCTGAACGATCCCCTGGGTTTCCGGTTAACCTATAGCCACGACGAACGCAGGTATTCGAACTCAAACGACCCGGACCAGTTCGACAACAGCAACGACATTGTCACCGCCACCACCACGTTGCAAATCTCTCCGGTTTTGCAGGGGAACGTGCGGGTCAGGTACAGAGAATTCGAAGCCGAAGACACGGTGCAAACAGACCGGAACACGACAACCGTTTCGACTGGCGCGTCATATAATATATCACCCATCACCACTGTCAGCGCCAATGTGGGCTACACTCAGGTCGACAACACAGAGCGCGCGACCAACACAAATAACGTAACAGAAAGCTTCGTCTGGAGTTTCAACTGGCGCAAATCCCTACCCGACGGAGGCATCAATTTCCGGGCTGACCAGAGCTTTGGCGTCAATGGAACCAGAACCAATGCCACTTTTGGCCGAAACTACCAGCGGGTTAATTCAGTCCTGAGTTTCAATGCCGGATTTACCAGGGGACCATTTGACGAAGTTACACCGATCGGACAGCTTGACTACAGCTACCGGCTTGCCAGTTCCCGGATCGGGGCAACAATACAGCGCCGGGTCGGCACCAGTACAGAAAGTGTGGAAACCCGCCAGACACTCGCCTTCCTGACATATGATTATTTAATCAACCCGGTCTCAGCGCTGAATTTCAGCCTCAGCTACATCGAACAGGCGAACGACGGTACGGGCCCATCCAACCCGCGCGATCGCGGCACGTTCAGCGCGTCTTATTCGCGTGCGATCACACGGGACTGGGCGATGAATTTCGGCTACCAGTACGATATGGATGACCAGGGTGGCGGCTTTGAACCCTCTTCCAACTCACTGTTCCTGACGCTGGGACGGCGGTTCACGCTCAAGCCCTGAACACGTTTGTGCTGAATTCCCGGCATCGAACAAATATTGTCGGGCTATATCCATTGTGTCGGCTCCGGATCAAAACCCTGTGCTCCGGAGCCGGTTCGATTCAAGATCGATTTTTATTGTGCATGATGAACAGTGATGCATCGTCTCGATTCGAAAGACAGCCGCAGCCAGACGCTTGAAGCGGCCCGGACCGCTCTGCCGACGATCAACGCGGCGGGATTGTTCTGGTTTGTCCTTCTGCTACTGGGGTCGGTCCCCATCTTCTGGATCGGGATCGTCTCACTGGGCGCAGCCTGGAGCACGCCGGAATACAGCCACGGGCCACTGATCCCCGCCATCTCGCTGTATCTGTTCCTACGAGAATTACGGAATTACCCCCCACCCGCCCCCGTCGTCCATGACCGCTGGCCGGGTGTGGCCGTGATTGCGGTGGCATTGATCATCGCCATTCTGGGCAATCTGACCCGCATCCCGGATATCGTCACCTATGCCATGATCATCTGGACCGGCGGCGTCATGCTGACCGTATTCGGCTGGAAGCGTGGCATCCATCACCAGCTGCCCGTGATCCATCTGGTGTTCATGCTGCCGCTGCCCCAGTTCATCTACTGGAAGCTGACAATCTTTCTGCAATGGGTGTCGTCCGAACTGGGGGTCTGGTTCGTGCAGTTGGCCGGTGTCTCGGTCTTTATCGAAGGCAACATCATCGATCTGGGTGTCTATAAGCTGCAGGTGGCCGAGGCCTGCGCGGGGCTGCGCTATCTGTTTCCGATCCTGAGCTTCTCTTACCTCTTTGCCCTACTTTACCGGGGGCCGATCTGGCACAAGGTGGTTCTGATGCTTTCGGCCGCCCCCCTGACCGTGCTGATGAACTCGGTTCGCATCGGCGTGATCGGCGTTCTGGTCAATCAGCACGGCATCGAACAGGCCGAAGGGTTCATGCATTTCTTCGAAGGCTGGATCATCTTCCTGATTTGTGTCGCCATTCTGTTCCTCATGGCGCTCGGGTTGCAGCGCCTGACCTCCGATCCGAAACCCTTTGCCGAAACCATCGATCTGGATACCGAAGGGTTCGGTCCTATTGCCCTGCGCATCCTTGGCATCAGGGCGTCGGTGGCGCTGGCGGCGGCGGCTATTCTGACGCTGGCCGTATCAACAGCATGGGCGCTGCGACCAGCCTCGGACGTTCAGCCCATCGAGCGCGATCCGTTTGTCCTTTACCCGCGCCAGCTTGGCCCCTGGTCCGGCGCGACCACAAGTCTCGACCCCAAGGTGGAGCGGACACTGGGCGCCAAGGATTACCTGAACGCCAGCTATATCGACACCGGGTCCGGCGATTTCGTGAATATGTTCGTGGCCTTTTATGACAAGCAAACCGAGGGCGACGGCATCCATTCCCCCGAGGTCTGCTTGCCGGTCGGCGGCTGGGAAATCTTCAGTTTAGAGCCTTACGAGATCAATCCCGGCGACACCCCTTACGGCAGCTTCACCGTCAACCGCGCAGTGATCCAGAAAGAACTGTCCAAGCAGTTAGTCTATTACTGGTTCGAGCAGCGCGGCAAACGCATCGTCAATGATTTCCGCGCCAAAATGAGCGTCATTCAGGATGGCTTTACCATGGGCCGCACCGATGGTGCATTGGTGCGCTATGTCACCCCCATCCAGCCCGGCGAGACCGAGGCCGACGCGGATGCACGGCTGCAACGGTTCATGGAACCCAGCCTGAACCGCCTGCCGCAATTCGTGCCGTTCTAAACGGTCTTAACCCTTCCAGATCCGCTGATACGCCGCGATCAGGGCTGGCACCTGATGAGGCCAGGCCATTTCCGCCTCGACCCGCGCCCGGCCATAACGGCCCATGGTGGTGCGACGTTCATCATCTGCCAAAAGCTCATTGATCTTATCCGCCATATCCACCGGATCATTGGCGCGGGCGTACAACGAGGCCTCCTGTGCGGAATACCGGCCCTCGGTCACATCGAACTGCACGATGGGTTTTTCGAACGCCATGTATTCGAGGATCTTGTTCATGGTGGATTTGTCGTTCATCTCGTTCACCCGGTCCGGGTTTACGCAGACATCGGCGGTCGACAGGACCTCGAACAGATCATGGTCGGGCGCGCGGCCGGTGAAGGTGACGTAATCCGACAGGCCCATCTCAGCCGATTGCGCCTGTAGCTTGTCCAGGCTGGGGCCACCGCCCACAAGGCAGAACTGGATATCCTCGCGCCCCTGGACCTGCACCAGATGCGCCACGGTTTCCAGCAGCAGGTCGATGCCTTCCTGATCGCCCATCACGCCGACATAGCCGACCATATACTTGCGCCCGTTGCGCCATTCGGGGTTCGGCGGCAGGTGTTTCAGGCGGCTCAGATCAGGGCCCGAGCGGACGACGAACACATCCTCGGGCGCCATGCCGCCGCGTTCGATGGCGATCTTGCGATAGCTTTCATTGGTGGCAATCGACACCCGCGCCGAGGCAAAGGTCAGCCGTTCGAACGTCTTCATCAGCTTCCAGAAGAAACCGCGCTTGTTGAACTTGGCCTCGTAAAGCTCGGGGTTGATGTCGTGGTGATCAAACAGATAACGCACCCCAAACAGCTTGAAGGGCAGCGCCACCAGAAAAATCAGGTCGGGCGGGTTGCAGCCATGGATGACGTGAAAACCGCGGGTCAGCTTGATCTTCAGCGCCAGCCAGCTTTCCCAGAACAGTGCCGCGCCATATTCCAGCAGATACCCAAGCGCCCCGCTGGCATCCAAAGGCAGAGGGTGGCGGTAGACCTTGATCCCCTCATCCTCCCACACGCGTTCCTCATGACCCTTGCCGGTGGGGCAGATGACCGACACCAACGCACCTGCTGCAGCCAGCGTGCGGGCCTCCATCCAGACGCGGCGGTCGAAGGGCACGGGGAGGTTCTCGACCACGATCAGAACCTTCAGCCCTTTCAGGGGCTGGCTCTGGCGCAGATCCTCGAACGAGACCGGCTGAACGGCGGGTTCCGGGCTAGTCATATTCATAGGTTCTTAGCACCTCTGCATCGCCAAGGTTCAGGTCGTTCACGATCCGGTTCGATCCGATCACCAGATCCCAGGGACCGGCCTCGGCTGTGGCGCGATCCACCAATAGGCTGCTCACATTGGGCAGATGGGTAAAGGCATAGCCCAGGTTCTGCCCCCGCAGATCGGCGGGTTCGATCGCCGGGTCATAGACCGACAGCTGATAACCGCCGTCCAGCAGACGTCGGGCGATATCGACATTGGGGCTTTCGCGCAGGTCGTCGGTTCCGGCCTTGAAGGCCAGCCCCGCCATCAGCACCCGGCCCCCTTCGGGCAGCCGCGCCATGATGTCGTGCACCTGATAGGTCTTGTGTGCGTCATTGGTGCGCAACAGGCTGTCGATCAGGTGGGTATGCGCGCCCACCTCGCCCGCAATATGTTGCAACGCGCGGACATCCTTGGGCAGGCAGGACCCCCCGAACGCGCCCCCCGGGCGGGTATAATAGGACGAGATGTTCAGCTTGGTATCCGAGACAAAAATCTCGTGCATGGTTTTTGCCGACACGCCCATCCGGTGGCAGATCCGGCCAACCTCATTGGCAAAGGCCACTTTGGTTGCGTGCCAGGTATTGTCGACAAACTTGGTGATCTCGGCCTCTTCAAAGGCGGTGTAGAACACCGGGGCATCCAGATTTTCGTGCAGGGCGTCCATCACCGCCGAACGGTTCCCGTCCGCTGTGCCCACCACGATCTTGGGCGGGTTGAAGTAATCGTCAACCGCCGACACTTCGCGCAGAAACTCCGGGTTATAGACAATCTCGACCGCCTGCGCTGCCCGGCCTCCCAGATAGCTGTGAAAGATCGGCTCGATCAGCTGGCGCACCGTACCGGGCCGGAAGGTGGACCGATACGCCACCGTCAGCGGCCGCGCCCGGTCGGGCGACACGGTCTCGGCGATCTGACGCGTCACCTCGGCTACAAAACCCATGTTGTGCGATCCATCGGTGGAACTGGGCGTGCCCACGCAAACAATGGCCAGATCCACGTCCCTCAGGTCTGGTATGTCGACCACAGCGCGGATCAGGTTTCTGTCAAGCGCCTCGGTCAGCAATTCAGCAACCTTGGGTTCCTTGATCGGAGGCTGGCCTGCATTGATTTCCGCGACCTTGTCGGCACTCACATCGATGCCGATCACCTCATGCCCCTCGCGGGTCAGACAGCATGCGGCAGTGAAGCCCACATATCCCAGCCCGAAAATCGCGATTTTCATACCATTACACCATTCTGAAACCCAATATCCGCAGCCAAACCAGACAGCGACAACACGTAGTCAGCAGACTTGCACGAACCGAGGCCAATCTGAGACACTGAAGCGGAAATTTATCTTGCTATGTGATGCCACTTGCTGACACGGAATGGAGAAATTCACCCAAAAATCACGCAACCTTCTAACGCTGAATAATAAAAACATGCGATCCCGACATAAGGAAACCCTCTTTAACTTGATTACCAGCCCGCCGGTCAGCTTGCCAGATTTGAGATTTCACAACTCAAAGCGCCACCGTGGAGGCTGCGCAAAGGGAAACACTAACGGAAAAACCAGATCGTTGTTCCAAATTCGGAAATATTAATCACGTGCAAAAAACCCCCGATCACAATCCGGCCCCCAGCATGCTCTCACGCAGCTCTGCCCTTGCGGTGGGTGCGGCAACGCTGCTGGCCTCCGGTGTCCTCCGGCAGGGTCTGGGGCTTTTGACGATTGCAATAACCGCGCGCCTTCTGACGCCCGAAGATTTCGGCATTATCGCCTATTTTCTGATTGCGACGGCGCTGCTGGAGATGTTCCAGCGACAGATCGGATTGGTTCTGATCCGGATTGATAATGTAACGCCCGAGCATCTGCACACTGTATTCTCGTTTCAGATTATCTTTGGCCTTATGGCCGCCCTTCTGTTTTGGGCCGCTCAGCCGCTGGTCGCGCTGATGGGCATACCGGCGCTCACCGAGCTGATGCCGGTGGTGTCAGCCATGTCGCTGGTTGTGGCCATCAAAAGCCCCCGTTTTTTGCTGTTTGAACGTGGCCTGCGATTTGGCTTTGCCGCAGGTGAGGAAACCTTCAGCCGGATCGTCTACGCCATTTTTGCCATCACCTTGTCCTGGTACTGGAGAGATTACTGGGCCATCGTTGTGGCAACGTTTGCCGGACAGGCCGTACGCGGGGTGTGGACGTTCGCAATTGCACCAATGCTGCCCAAATTGTCTTTGTCCCGATGGCGTGACAGCCTGTCGTTTTCGTCCTGGTCCATCGGGGCGCAGCTTGCCCAGTTTCTGTATTCAAGCGCGCCGCAGCTTATCATCGGAAGCACGCTGGGATTGGCCGATGCCGGTTTGTTTCGGATGGGAACGCGGCTGGTGAACGTCGTCACCCATCAACTTTTCACACCGCTGCTGCGGGTCGTGTATCCCGGGCTTGCCGACCTGTCCCGAAACACCGATCAGGGCCGGGAAGGATTCCGCAAGGTAAACGCCGGTTTTCTGGCGATCCTGCTGCCGTGCAGCGTTGGCTTCGCGCTCGTCTCGGTGGATGTCATCTGGATGTTCATGGGGTACACGTGGGTTGCCGCCGCGCCGGTTATCTGGGTCCTTGCCCCCCTTTATGCGCTGAGCGCGCTGCAGGCGAATGTCCGCTCTGCCGCCTATATTCAGGGCTCGACCTCCATACTTTTCTACAGAAACTCGATCCTTCTGGTCCTCGTCTGTGTCGTGATGTCGATTGGGGTTCAATATGGTTTCAACGGCGCCCTGATCGCGACAGGTGTGGCCGAGTTGGCCGCATTGGTTGCAACGTTGATCCTGGCCAGACGATTTGGAACCGGCAGGTTTTTCGAACCTTTGCTTGCCGGGTGGCGCAGCTTTGTATCCTGCGCCGTAATGACAGTGGTGGTTATCGCCACCAACTACCTTCTGAGGGAAATTCTTCACATGTCGTACACCCCGGGTATTGTGCTGCTGAAGACCGGCGCAGGGGTGATTTCCTATACCACAACGCACATCGCGCTATGGGCCATTGTCGGGCGGCCGGATGGATTTGAAACCATGGTATTTTCCCTTCTGGGTCGGTTTCTCAATCATCTTCGCAGCAGGAAAGCATGACAGCTGTCACAACACCTGCCGCAATTGGGTGACAATGTGCTCCAGATGAGCCGACCCGAGAAATTGGTGTAACGGCAGAGACAGCACATTGTTCTTTAGGTCGATCGCCTCATCCTGACCGGTCCAGTCCAGATTGCGGTTGAACCCGGCCCACCACGGCGTTGCGCCAATGCCGCGGGCCTGCAAGGCACGGGCGACCCGATCCCGCTCGGCCACCAAAAGCGGCATGTTCAGCGGGCAGGTCCCGGGTTCGAGAACTGGCCGCAGCAACTCGACGCCCTGCATGCTATCCAAAAGCTCGTGGTAACGGTGCCAGTTGGCCCGCCGTGTGGAAATGGCCTCGGACACCGAAAAGGACCGAAGCGATCGGGAAGCAAAGACACTGATGCGACGGCTCTGCAGAGCCGGATCGAAATAGTAATGCCACGGAATGTCGTCCATCTCATCACTCACCGCATCCGTCGGTTCTGCCACCTCCGATGGGCTGGACAGGGCGCGTTTCAGATTTTGAGCCCGTGCAGAGCCCAGCACATTGACCAGCGCAGATCGCGCCAGGATCTTCGCAACAACCCGTCCCGGTGCGGGGCGCGAGAACGGTGAAGCCGCGTCAAGATCAGGGGCGTTCACGATCAACGCGCCCCCTTCCGGCACCGGTACGAATTTGTGAAAGCAAAACACCGATATATCCCCGGTGTGCCCTTCTGCCGGCCCCTCTCCACTCAGCAGGCTCAGCGCACAATCTTCGATCATCCGCAATCCGTGCCGGTCGCAGAGCGCACGCAATGCGGACAGTTCGGGCTGCAGGATGCCAAAATAATGCGTGATATAGAGTGCCCGCGTCTTATCCGTGATCAGCGGCTCGATCCGCGCCGGATCGGCACGCAGGTCTTTACCGACCGGAAACTGGCGCACTTTCAGCCCGGCATGCACAAGCGGATCGACCTCAGAGCCGCAATTATACGCCGGTACCAGAACTTCGTCTCGGGCCTGCAATCCCAGTACATCACACCCGGCGCGGATCGCGACACGTGTCTGAAACGCATAATGTATCTGTCGGCCCGCGAATAATTCAGGAATGCCACCCTGCGCGTCTTGCGCCCAAAAGCTGCCTGCCCTCATGGGCATGTTCGCAACAGTGTCGGCGACCCGGGTCCGCATCAGCTTGTCAGCGGCTGCCAGCTTTGGCGGGACGTAAAGCGGGACTCATTGTGAAAGCCGATCAGCCGGAACCCGAGTTTTTCGATATTCCGGCGCGACGTATAATTGTATTCGTGACAGGCGATAAAAAACCGCTTCGTCCCTGCCTGTAATCTTTCCAGCATCATGACCCGATGCACCCTGACCTGCAGGCTGTTTCCCCGGAATTCAGGCAGGACAACTATCTGGAACAGGATTTCCGCGTCTGACGGTACGGCGCAGAAAAAGTGTTCACCGGCATCAGAGCCCAACATCCAGGCAAGGCAGCAATCCTTTCCGTCAAGGGTCGCCAGCCAAAGCCTGCGATTCATGTCAAACCAGCTCCTGCTCCCCCATTCCAGGTTTTCTTCCCCGGATTCCAGTCGCTGTCGAAGCGTGATGGGCAGATCGTCCCAACCCGACACCTTGCGCACTTCCAATGGCGGATCAGCCGGAGGTCGGTCTTTCAGAAAATCATCCCCGTCGAGTTGAAACACCAGGTTTCTTCGACGCAGTCCTATATCCGCCACCGTTGCCCACGCCTGATGCAGAAAGGCCCCAACGCCGCGATGGGCCGCGCTACGCAGCAGGATAATTTTTTTTCTCTGTCCCAATCCGAACACTCGTCACACCTCTTGAACTAACGTGCGCACTACCCTGTTCTGGTCAGGGCCTGTGCTGCCCTGACACCGCGCCGCGCCACCCGTTTCAACTGTGACGGAACCACATTCGCCTGATGAAACAGGCGGTGATTTACCAATGTATGTTCTGCCACGCGCCTGACATGACGCGGTCTGAAATAGGTTTTGTATTCCAGAACGCTGAAATCGGGATGGCTCCGGTCGATATCGGGCAGATATCCTTCGACATCCAGATTGGTGCATCCCTGCTCCATCGCCCATTTCATACCTCTGAGCCAAAGCAGCGGTGCAATGCGCAGGTTGCCAATCAGGCTGGCCGCTGCGGGATCAGCCACGAAACGGCGGGCGTAGGCGGTAATCCGGCTGCGATACAGCAGAAAGCCACCCAGGAAACTGTCGTTGTGATAAGCGGTAAACAGAACCCCGGCCTCGGGGTCGTTATACACATTTCGAAACCCGGCTTCGTATTCGGGGCGTGTGACCGGGGTCAGGTTGTTGGGTCTCAGCACAAGCGCATTCAGGCAATCAAAGAAAACCCCGATCTCATCAGGTGACGTTATTTGGCGAACCTCGACATCTGTTGCCTCGATATTGCGCAGATTACGGCGCGCACTTCTTGAGAACGAGCTGCGCAAATCTTCCAAAGAACGGTCAAGATCAATCACCCCGGTGTCACGATGCGGCCCCGGGTCGGTTATCGCCAGTCCGGCACGGTCAAAATGGCGATGCAGCTGATCGGCCTCTTCATCAAGCCAATAAGGCGTCACCTTCAGGGCATCGACCTTTGCAAACTGCGGATGGTTCGACACGGCAACCACGAATTCGGCCAACGTTTCGGCATCGTCACACACTGGCCCGCTCAGCGCCTGCGCGACAGAGTACCTGCCAAACGCAATCCGGCTGCGAAACAGGGAAAACAGGGCGACAGCGCAAATCTTCCCCTGTTGGCGCCCGATTACGAAAACCACGGTTCCGCCAACTGCGCGCTCGACATCGGCAAACCGCGGGTCCTGTCTGGGGTGCTGATGCTGGCAACCGGCCACAAATTCACGCCATTCATGTATTTGTTCACCGCTCAGGTCATCGTAACATTCGATATCCATCAACCACTCACCTTCCTGACGCGACTACGAAATGTCAGTCCAAAATACCAAAGCTATTAAATTCGCCATCCTTTTCAAAAATATAGAAGGTATATGCCACGAAATGTAAGAATAATTCATCGGACCGGTGGCGTCGTTCGCAAAAGCGCGGATCATTCGCGTATGCGCCGGTGCATTAAGCGCCTGTTGCGATGTATGTTTCTCCGGGGTTGAGAGTGCCATGAGTGTTGCATCTGAATCAGCAAACACGGAATGCGCCGTGTCGGTTGTCATCGTAAACTGGAACACGCGGGATATTCTCCGCGATTGTCTCGAATCCATCAACAGTCAGACAACTCTGAAACATGAAGTCATCGTGGTGGACAACGCCTCAGGCGACGGTTCGGCCGCGATGGTGAAACAGCATTTTCCGAACGTGAAACTGATCGCCAATACCAGCAATCGCGGCTTTGCAGCGGCCAACAATCAGGGGCTGGAGCTTGCCACCGGCGACAAGCTTTTGCTGCTCAACCCCGATACGATCATCCTGGATCATGCGATAGATGTCATGAGCGGATGGCTCGATGCGCATCCGGATGTGGGCTGCGTCGGATGTCAGGTTTTCGAAGATCCCGACACGATCCAGCAGACCTGTTTTGCCGATCCCGGACCGCTGAGCCTGGCAGTGATCGAATTTGGGCTGAAGCGGCTGTTCCCCTGGCCCGAATACGGCGGTTGGGACCGCCGGACACAGCGCGATGTGGACGTGGTATCCGGCATGTTCATGATGGTGCCGCGCCCCGTGTTCGAAAAGGTCGGCCTGCTGGACGACGCATTCTTCATCTATTCGGAAGAAGCCGACTGGTGCCGACGTATCCGCAATGCCGGCTGGCGCTGCGTCTTCGCGCCCGAGGCCCGCATTTTGCACCTTGAAGGTGGCTCGAAAAGTACCGCGCAGATCAAATCGCGCATGTATGTGCAAAAGCAAAAGAGCAAGACGATCTATGCCCGAAAGCACTATGGCCGGGGCGGAGAGCTGCTGACCCGCGGCATCTTTGTCACCAGCGCGCTGTTGCGCGGTGCCGCGTTTGGTCTGCTGGGGCTGTTGCGCGCCACGCCGGATCGCTCGGCCCGGTTGCGGCTGTCGGGGGCTGCAATCCGATACCATCTGTTCGGTCAGGAACCGGCCACGTGATGGATGCGGTTTCCACCAGATCACCAGGCGCGCTCGAATGCCTCGAGGCACCGGCCCAGACCCTTTCCGCACGGGCCGAATGGGATGATCTGGTCGCGACGTCCGGCGCCGATATCTATTTCCTGTCCGACTGGCAGGCCGCCTGGTGGGAACACTACGGGAAAAGCTTTGCCGCCAGCCGCCGACCGGTCTGTTTCATGGTACGGGATGGGGGCGACCTGATCGGAGTTCTGCCCTTTTGCATCGAAACGATCCGGGCCGGGCCGGTTCCCGTGCGTGTCGCCCGGCTGGCCGGGGTCGATCCCAATTTCGCGGTCATGGGATTGCCCATTGCCGCAGGTCACGAAGAGACCGTCCTGTGCGCTGTATTCGATCATCTGACGCAGCAGCTGGACTGCGCCGTCATCAGCCTTTCGCCAATGTCAGAGCGCGCGGCGCAGCTGGAAACCCTCCGCGCGGCTGATGGGTTGTCGATACTGCGCGATGACAGCCCGCGCGGGCATACTCTGATGGATCTGCCCGACAGCTTTGACGGGTTCATGAACGCATTGTCGAAAAGCCGGCGGCGCGAGGTGCGGCGGGACATCAAGCGCCTGACGGACATCGCGCCACTCAGCAACACCAGTTCAACCCCGGGAACAGTCGATCCAATGATGGATCGATTCATCGCGTTGCACACAAAGCAATGGCGGGCCGCTGGAAAAGGTGGACATTTTTCCGACTGGTCCGTGGCGGCCGCATTCTACCGGGATTTGCTGCATCGGCTGGGGTCAAAGGGTCAGGCCATGATCGACGAGCAATGGCAAGGCAACACGCTGCTGTCGAGCCAGCTGCGCTATACGCTGGGCGACAAGGCGTATTGGTGGCTGAATGCCCGCGAAACAGACCCTGAATATGCGAAAGTCGGGCTGGGACGCGTCGGGCTGGTCGAGCGAGTGGAAGGGCTGATCGAAGACGGTATCAGGCTGGTCGAAGCCGGCGCGGGGGAATACGAATACAAGCTCAGTTATGGTGGTGAGCTGGTGCCGATCCACAACATAGTGCTGGCCCCGGACCGCCCCATGGCACGGCTGCGAGCGCGGATCCTGCTGTGGTGGGCGGATGCGCTGCACCTGTTTTATTACCGCGTCTGGTTCCTGAAAGCCCGACCCCGGCTGGGGCTTAAACCCGGCAGGCTCTGGACCAGCTGGATACGGACGCGGTTATGACCAAGCCTCTGACACTACAGACGGTCGCCGCCGAAGACTGGCCCCGGATCAGTGCGGATTTTCGCGACCTGACCTATGAACAGACCCTTTCCTATGCACAGGCGGCAGCGCAGCGGATCGGGGCCAAAGCGCTATTCATCACTCTGTCGGATCAGACGGCCCAACCCGTTGCGGCGGCCTGCCTGCGCCTCAAGCCCGTGCCGGGGCTGGGGCGCGGTATTGCCTGGATCGCTGCCGGGCCGTTGGTGCGGCCCAACACCACCTCTCAGGAGCTGGAGGCCATCTTTTCCGCCCTACGCACCTATGCGCAGGACACCGGGCATATCCTTCGGCTGCGACTGCCTGCCTGGGCTCTGCAAGATGTCCCGTCTGTGGATCGGGTGGCGGCCGGTGCAGGGTTTGCACCAACGGACCGTTCCCCGCCTTACCGGACAGTGATCATTGATTGCGATCAGGAGGAAGACGCCCTGATGCGTGCCCTGCACGGCAAATGGCGCAACCCTCTGCGCAACGCCCTGAAATCGGGGATGGAGCTTGAAACCCTGCCAATTGCTGACTGCGCAGGCCGGTTTCACGGCCTCTATCAACAGGTGCAGGCTGCCAAGGGCTTCAACCCGGACATCCCGCCCGAGTTCTACTATCACCTCAACGGCCCGGATTTCAGCCATGAGGTTCTGTTTGCACGACAGGACGGGGCTGATTTGGGTGCAATGACGATCGGACGCGCGGGTCCCAACGGCGTCTATCTGTTCGGCGCCACATCCGAGGCCGGGCGGCGGCTGAATGCCGGGCACTACCTGATGTGGCAAGCCATTCTGCATTGCAAAGCCCATGGGCTGCGCTGGTTCGATCTGGGCGGCATCGACGCCGAGACCAACCCCAGCGTGACGCGTTTCAAACTGCGTACGGGTGGCACCGAGGTCACCGCCGCAGGACCTTATGAGTTTCAGCCACCGGGCTTGACCACAGCCCTTATCCGAACCGCCGAAACGGTGCATACGCGCATGAAAGCCCGCCGATGATTGGTCTGAATTTCCACGGCCTTGATGAGCCCCAGCGCAGTTTAGAGACTGGTGAAGCCCCCTATTGGGTCTCAGCCCGGCAATTCGAACAGGTCCTGGCACAGGTAGCCAAAGCGCCAGAACGGTTCCAGATTACATTCGACGACAGCAACCTGTCGGATCATGACATCGCCTTGCCCGCCCTGATGAAACACGGGCTACGCGCGCGGTTTTTCGTTCTGACGGGGCGGATCGGAGAACCCGGTTCGCTGGGTAAGGCACATCTGCAGGCGCTTTCAGATGCGGGCATGACGATCGGCAGCCATGGCATCGACCACACCGTCTGGCCCACGCTGAGTGACGCCGATCTGAAACACGAATTGCGCGCCTCCCGCGCCCGGCTCGAAGATATCTGCGGCCATGCGATCACCGAAGCGGGCATCCCCTTTGGTCGCTATGACGCGCGTGTTCTACGCGCATTGCAGTCGGCGGGGTACACGACCGCATGGTCCAGCGATGGCGGCAGCTTCCGGCCCGGAGCGTTCCTCCGACCGCGTACATCCCTGCGCGGCGACATGAGCGATGATGAGGTGCAGGCCATCCTGTCGAACCGGATGCCGCCCCTGCGCCGCCTGCGCCGCGCAGTGCGGATGGTTCAGAAGCGCTGGATGGTCACGGGATAACCCGCAGGGCTATGACGCAGCCTCCGTCGAGGGCTTGGGGAACCTCGTATACCTGATTTCTCGCCTTGCCGACTTGGGCTCTGCGGCTTCAGATCCGCTTTCCTGCGTGCAATCAGGATCAGACAGCCACACCCCGGCCCCCATCAGGAACATGAACGCGCAATATGACGCGTCCCAGATGTGAACTGTGAAGGCCGAGACGACCATAGCCGTAAACGCAATCACATACCCCCGCCGCACTCGTGCGTGCTCGCCGGACAGGGGTGCGAAAACGGCCTGCCAGCACACCATCACACTGGCCAGCGTCAGCATGAACCAGGCCGGAATACCGTAGCGCAACGCCATGAGCAGCCAAAAATTGTCCACACTCGATTTCATCCAGCGGGGGCGACTCCAATAGCTCAATCCGACACCGGTTATCGGGTTGGCATAGATATCGTCTATCGCATGGTTGAAGATATGAATTCTGTTCCAGGCCGAAGAGGTCGAGAAGGACAGCTCTGATGCGATGATATGAAAAGCATTCCGGTTCGAGGCCAACTCAAGCACCACGTAAAGAGTGCCGAAAATGATGGCAAAAAGCTTCCAGCGGTTCTTGATGGCCTTGATGCGCCTCATCAACTCATCCCAGCCAATAAGACCCGCCTGAAACATGACACCCAAAAAGGCCCCGGAAGACAGCGAACTGAAGACCGTTGCCGCCACGATGAACGGCTTAACGGCCTGTCTGAAAAGCGCTTTGTCGGGGCTGAGCGTATACCATGACAGGGCAAAAACCGGGGCGCAGAAAACACCGAACAGGATCGGGTGGGGCATCGTTGCCTGGGCACGCTCCAGCCCCAACCTGGGTTCCTGGGCGACATTCTCGTAAACGGAAAAGAAACCACCAAAGAAATCCAGCAGGATCGGGCTTCCGGTCAGGTTCTCATAGACCGCGAAAGGCAACAGCGCCACCACGATCGCGAAGTACCACCACACGAAAGCCCGGAACGAGGCCAGGTTCCTGATCAGGACACGGGCCGCAAGATAGGGAACGACCGTCTCGATCATCAGAATGCCGGCAAACTGAAATCGGGCGCTTATCCCATGGTTGATGAGAAGCGTTCCCACCATCCAGAGGCTTGTGAACATCACCAGAATGTCCGCTGCACGTATCCGCCCTGCCGAACCGTTTAACCAGCGGGTCACAAAGGTGAACATGAAAACAAGCAGATAGACACGATAGATGCTCAGCCGCAGGCTTCCCAGAAAGAAGTAGAACGGCATGACGAGCGATATGAGGAAAAGCGCGATCAGAAGCCGGTTGGGCGAGGCTTCTGCCACCGCCCCTCCCATCCGGGCACCGGATCGTGCGGCAAGTGTCATTGCGTCAGACTTTCCTCTTTCTCACCGGCATCCTCATGCGGCAAGGCTGCTCTCAGCTACTTTGATATCATACATATCCCCAAGCAGGGCGTAATCTGCCTGAGCGATCTGTAACAATGCATCGATCTGCCGGGGGGTCAGCGCCGTGTCCCGCCGGCTTGCGGCGGATTTGTTCATATGCGGCACCGGAAACGGCCTGCCCAGCCGATCGCTCAGAAATGCGTTCATCTCATCCACCGCCTCCAGCCGAAAAACATGGTCGAAAAAGCTGATGTCCTGGCCCAGATGCCATGAATAGGGCGTCGTGTGCACACGAACCGGGCGGCTAACGGCACGGTATTCGTGGAAATGATCAATAAACTCGCCAAAGCTCGGGTCCAGCGGCAAACCCTCGTTGTCGATGTCCATCTCTTCGTTGCGCCAGCGGAACTGTTCGCGATGCACCTTGTCCCTCCACGCGGACCTGATCCTGGCAACAGGGTCCCGGACCAGAGTAAAGGTGACATACCCCTCCGGCACGACCGCCTTGGCAAAAATCTGTGTGCGGTATCCGTCCTGTTCGTGAATATTGCGTGGCTCAATCAATTTGGCGCGGGCCAGCCGCCAGTGCAGATTGTTGATGGCACGCCTGATGCCGCGCCCCTTGAAAGGTTCGCCGTGGTCCAATTCCCAGAATGTTTCTTTCAGACTGCTGCTGCCGACCTTTGTAATATCGAAATAAACGGCTTTCAGAACCTGCGAGACAACCGCCATAATATCTACCCTACGGGCCCAGAACCCAATTCCACTGAATCATACGTTTCTGGCCATTGTTTACAATAAATCCACGGAAGCGACGGTAGCTTGGGACCATTTCCCCAACAATGACTTATCTGACCCCCTATTGTTGCCGCCCTTTTGCCGTGCGCCCGGGCCAGCACTGGAAATCCAGTGATATACCATGCTTCACTGGCGCAGAGTTCCGGCGGTGATTAGAAGTTTATACGAAGTGTGTTGGAGTATGTATGCGCCCCGTTAAACCTTGGACATGGCTGTTCGCTCTGGTTGTAGGCGCCCGAATGCTGCCCACGATTGGGCGGCGTGTCCGCAATAAACTGAGTGGAAAACCCAATCACTTTGCACAATCCGCTCCGCGACAGATTCCCAAAACCATCTGGACGTACTGGGACACCGGAGAAGCCAACGCGCCCGAAGTCGTTCAGCATTGCATCGCCTCATGGCGCCGTCACAATCCCGGCTGGAATGTACGGGTTCTGGATGCAGAAACTGTATCTGACGTGGTGCAGATGCCGCCGGACTATGACGCTGTCCCGATCCAGGCTTACAGTGATTTGCTGCGTTTCAGATTGCTGCGCGAACATGGCGGTGTCTGGGTGGATGCCACGGCCTATTGTCTGCGCCCGCTCGACTATTGGCTTCCCATGGTTGCATACCGGGGCTTTTTTGCCTTCATCTGGGCCCCGAGCGAACGGTGGTTCATCTGGCCGGGGATGTATCGCGAGATCGGAACGTGGTTTCTGGCGTCCGAACCACGCGGCACGGTGATTTCTCAGTGGGAACACTACAGTTTTGACTACTGGCACAAACGCCGCAAGGCGCTGGTGTATTACTGGGCGCACGTCATTGTGGATGTCCTCAAACTCACGCATCGTTCGTTCCGGCGCAGTTACGCCTCCATGCCGAAGATCGGCTGCTACGGCCCCCATCTGGTGCATGACTGCATAGCCCACGGTCATAACCCGGACGAGGTAGCCGCATTGCTCGAAACCGGTGCAGTACCAGTGCAAAAACTGGGCTGGAACTGGAGCGAAGATCAAATCGCCCAGGCGAAAAGACTGCTCAGGATCAAAGAGCCGCGCTAGTCACAGAACCCTTATGGCCCGGACGCTGCTTTCGTCGATGCGTCCGCCCCTGTCGAGTGGTGTGTTTGCGCTGCCAACCCGGCCAACACCTCCCTATGCAGCGCAATATCGGCGGCATAGTAGCTTTCAATAAATCCTCGCACACCATCGTCATAAAACTCGGGTGACACCGCCGGGTCGCTGGGCTTCATCAAAAAACGCCGCGCCGTATCCCGCAGCACCTGATGCGCAGTCTGCGGCATAACCCTTCGCACCAGTGCGCTGCCCTGCCGCAGGGCATATTTCAGCTGCGGATGGCGAAACGTCGTTGTTTGATTGATATGCCCAAACTCGAGCCGCTCGACGCCGAGATGCCGCCCAAGCGCCGCCGCAAAAAGATCAAGCCGTTCAACCGGATAGAGATTATGCACACGCCGCACGCCATCGACCTGCACAAAATCTGATTGCCGCGCAAAGTGGATGAAACCGGGCGCAATCACCTCAGGCCCGGAATTCAGATAAGCGATGACCTTCTCAGCCTCCTTGCGGATCTCGTCTGGTGCCAACTGGGCAAATTCCTTACCCAGATACATCTTGGACCGTTGCGACATCGCAGACCTGAACCTTTGAAACGGATCACGCAGCAACGCATAACTGTCGTAAATCGTTAGCTTTTCAAAAGCTTCCGGGTCGAGATCACGCAGCAACCGCAGCGGCAGATGACGGAAATCGATCTCACCCAGATCCGGGTGCCGTTCGACAGCCTTCAGAAACCGTTCATCTGTATCGTGGTAGGGCAGAACCGCATTTCGAACAGACGTCCCGGCGCATTTCGGGACATGTATGAATACAAATCTGTGGCGGTCAGACAAAATCATGACTGGAAACTCTCAACCCTATGAACACCATACTCCGGAGTTCTGACAGGTTTGACAATCCACCTGGCGAAAAAGGAAAGGGCAGATCGGAAATCTCCAACCTGCCCTTTCGGTGTTTTTACTATGCGTAAAGGCTCAGGCCATCAGTTCCAAAAATCTGCGAGCAGCCCGCCCAGAGAATCCGCGAATTGAGCATCCTCATCATCCGCAACGCTGCGGAAATCATCATCAGTACGGTCGTTGCGGCGGGACCCAAAGCCCCAATCCGATGTCCGGCCGCCGAAGAGCTCAAAATCGCTGTCCGTTTCGCCACGGGCAGCCGCAAAGCTGAACTTATTCAGCCGCACGTTCCCATTATCCCAGTACGACCGTTGCGGGGCGCCATCGGTTTCACCTTCGGCAAACTCAAAGTCGGAGGGTGTTGAGTCAGAAGACTCAACTTGCGCCGGCCTCTTGTGACCGCCTTCACCCCCGTCCCATACTCGGGCGAACCGTCCCATGAAATCATCGAGGTCCATCCGGGATTGCGGTCCGTCGGAATCCGACGTGTCACTGTCAGACGTATCCGAGTCCGATGTGTCGCCGTCAGGCGCATCCGAGTCCGATGTATCGCCGTCAGGCGCGTCCGAGTCCGATGTATCGCCGTCAGACGTATCCGAGTCCGATGTGTCGCCGTCAGACGTATCCGAGGCCGATGTATCGCCGTCAGGCGCATCCGGAGTCGACGAGCCACTGTCAGGCGGAGTCGACGAACCACTGTCGGGTGGAGTCGACGAACCACTGTCGGGTGGAGTCGACGAACCGCTGTCGGGCGGGGTCGACGAACCGCTGTCGGGCGGGGTGGGGGTCGTTGTACCGCCACCGGGCGTCGTTGTGCCCGATCCCGAACCACCGGGGTTCGTTACTGTCGTGCTCGAGGCTCCAACCCAACTGTTGTAATCAAACGGGTAATTGTCGACCAAGGTCGATCCGGCATTCAACTGATCCACAAGACTGCCGGGAATAACACCATATTGGTTGTACCCATCGACGGCGGCTGTCGCGATATAATTGAACTGGGTGCCATAGTATCCCGGTGACGACGGATCCGTATTCTGAACAAACACATTGTCCCACATGGTCCAAGTCGCCGAGTCACCCACGATAGCAGGCGTAACGTTTTGTGCGATCGTCACATTTGTCGATCCGCCAGTGACGATGATCTTGGGGATGGTGACACCGCCGGTCAGTTCCCTTGGTACGGCGATCAGAGTGTTATTCGTGATCGTCAGACCATCTGTCTGGTGCACGGCAAGACCGTTTGCATGTGCATTGTAGATGATATTGTTCTCGATGGTGACGTTGTGGTGCCAATCGGCCGCATTTCCATATACGGCTTTGTCACCACCGAACCAGATACCTTGCGTATAATCACCCGAGCCCATGTCCAGAACATTGTTGCGGATGGTGATATCGCTGCTTCCTGTGCCGGTTGAACGCTGCACCTGGATCATGTCGCGGTGGTCATTGGACCCTGCGGCCCCACCGAAATCATGAATATAGTTGTTCTCGATCAGGACATTCTGGACTTCTCCGAGTGTAATGCCATCCGACCGGATTGTGTGGATATTGTTGCCCGAAAAGTTGATGTTGGTTGACTGCCCGGCGCCAAGAGCTTTCCACCAGGAATGGAATTCAGAGTTGATGACATCAACATTGTCCGATCCCCGGATCACCAGCCCTTTACCATAGCCAGTACCATCTGCACTGGTGCCGGTCCCGCTGGCAAAATCACCGTCGAAGATCGAGTTGTCGATGACGATATTGGTACTGTAGTAGATCTGGAATTTGTTGACGTGGTTCTGTTCACCTGAGGTGAAAGTGTAATCGAACAGGATTTCGTCGAATGTAACGTTCGATGCGTTGTTCAGGTAGACTTCCGAAAAGCTCGCCATCGCGTTGGGATCAGCAGACTTGATCGTTACGTTTGATGCGAACTGAGTGTTCCTGAGAACGAGCTTTCCATAGTCGCCCGCCGCAAGCAGTATCGTTTCCCCGCCTGTCGCCTGTGACAACGCCTGATTCAGCTCTGCCGCAGAGGTTACCGTGATTGTCGTCGACATGTTTCACCTTCTGTTTCATAGGCGCTGTGAGTGGCAGCGCATGAGAACCCGCTCACCCGGGAAAAAGGGAACAGCCGCACAAGGGCGACAGATTGGCCTAAATGTGGCTATGTTTGGAAACTGTTGCCTGTATTAGGACAATATTGCCCCATTGCCGTCATTTCCGAATGCACTCGATACTCAACACCAGGAATTGTTCCCCATCCCTTAGCGGTATTCATGGGCTCGCATGATTAAATCCCAGCTCGCAACAATTGCCACGAAAATGCCGTTATTCAGGCGTGTCTTTGCGTATACCGCCCCGGCATAGGCGGTGATTTGCCCGAAACGCTTGCGTTAGCCTGTGCAACCTCTCCTCAAAACCCTCGGCGGCCCGCTTACACCATCGTTGTGGACAAGGCTCATCCGCACCCGTAGCCTCATTACGTGACGAAGTAACAAAACGAGACTCACATGCGGTTCGTACATAGTTTTACCGGTTTAACGATTTGCGCTTTCGTATTGCTGCTTGCCCTGCCAGCACCGTCTTTGGCCGCCCTGGCCTGCGAGGGCACCGAATTCAGGACCAACGTGTCCAGCGCGGAAAATGGGCAGATCATCCATAATCCTGCAGAGCTTTCTTCGGCGATCCGCAACGCGAAGGGCGGTGAGACATTCGCGCTGGAGGGCGGAAACTACGGTGCGCTGACAATCACCAGGGGGTTCCAAAAACCTATCACCATCCGCTCGGCGAACGGCGGATCACCGGCCTGTTTTACCGAATTGCGCCTGCACAAGGCGGGCAATATCACACTGGACGGCCTGGTATTCGATTATACGTACGCAGAGGGTCACAAGGACCATGCCAATCGGTTCAGTGTCCTTGCGAGCCACGGGATTACTATTACCAATTCGATCTTTGATGGTGGCTACAGATCCAATGCCGGATTTGGGCGCGGGCTGCGGGTCCGGGATAGTGCGAAAGTCGAAATAAGAAATTCTGTATTTCGGAAATGGTGGAAAGCCTTAACCGCAGGCAACGTCACCGACCTGACAATCCGGGGCAATGAATTTACCGATGTCCGTTCGGACGGCATCGCGGTTGGCGTGATCGATGGGTTGGTGATCGAAGCAAACCGCATGCATAATTTCCGCGGCGTGAAGGGAAACAAAGATCACCGCGACATGATCCAGATCCTGCGCAGTTCGAACCGGCGCAGCACGGATATCACGATCCGAAACAACATCTTTGACATGGGCGCCGGGGACTATGCCCAGACGATCTGGATGGGGGGTGATGGCAAGAACCTGGGCGATCCGATGCTGCGCCATCAGAATGTACTGATCGAAAACAACGTCATTTACAACGCACACACCCATGGGATTTCAGTGGACGCCATCGACAATCTTTCGATCCGCAAAAACTCGGTCATCCGGGTCCGCCGTGCCGAAACGGGAAATGTCACAATCCCACGGATCAGAGTGTCATCCGGTTCAACATCTGTGGTGATCGAACAAAACGCGGTGGGGGGGATCATTGGCTATGACAATCAACGGGACTGGGTTGTGCTGAACAACGCCATCATTCAGGACGTGTCCTCTGCCCAACCTGGGTTTTATGACCGCGAGTTCATCTACTATGCGACCGGCCCCGCCAACGGGTACAATGAGTATGGCGTGCGCTCCGGCGGCAGCATTGATCAGCTCAACGCGGGCTCGACGCTTGTCAAAGACTATCCGACGCGCTGACAGGGAAAGCGCGGGCTATTAGGGTCGTGCGACCGCACCCTTTCAACGCAGCATTTGCGTCCGTCACCTGCGCCGGTAGACAAGAACCCGACCGTCCCCAAGCGTTCCGGCGAATGCCTGAACAAGCTCCAATTGCCCTTCGACATCCTGCCCCAGCTGTGGAATGGCCCGGAACATCCTGTTTGGAAACAGAACGACCAGCGCCACCGGCCCGGGTTGGGCCATCGCCTCGGAATAGCCTGCGGAATCGCCGATGGTTGTCCAATCGGCATTGAAATGGCTTTCGAAGATCGGGCCGCCCGGATTGATGGCGTAGATCCGTTCGGACGGGGTCCGTGTCTGTTCCACAAGCGTGAAAGCCCCGGCCAGATCCTGTTTCGGTGCTGCATAGTTCCGCTGCACCAGAAACAGCGAGACCGCGATCATTGCCACAACACCTGCGGCAAACAGCAGGCCCTGGATTTGGGGCCGCCCCCGCGCCACGACACCGGCACCGTACCGGCAGCCGACCACAGCAAGGATGATGATGAGGCCAATGTCGACAAAGAAGAACCTTGGCCAGATCCGCATGCCAAGCGCCAGAAGGATGATCAGCGTCACCACGATGTGCATGGCGATGGCTGGAAAGAACAGCGGTTGCGTCGCATGCACCCCCGCAGCCCCAAATGCAAGGGCGACCACCCCGCCGACGGCAACGATCAGTGTCAGGGTGCCGGTATTGCCGACCGCTGTCCGCACCCCCTCGACAACAGTCCAGAGCGGGTTCTGATATTCCTGCATCGGGTCAACGGCCGAGGTTGCCGCGACCTCGCCCATGGTTCCCACGATACTTGGCAAAAGCGGCAGATACGCCAGCAGGATCAAACCAAACGCAATCGCGACACCTGTCAGCGGCTGCAACACCCAATCGCGTGTCAGGGCCCCCCTGCCAAATCCGGTCGCCAGCGACATCAGCCACACAAATCCCAGCGCGACAAAGAAAAACGCGCCCGTCAGATGCGTGAACACAGCCGCCGTGGCGGTCAATCCAAACGCAAGCCAGATGCCAAAGGTTGGCCGCTGCACGCCGCGCAGAAAGAAAATAAGGCCAAGCGTGCTCCAGAACGCCAGCTCGGTATACCCGCGGGCATTTTGCGAAAACCAGACCTGATGATAGGACAGGGCCACCAGCAAGGCCGACACATGCGCGATCCGCGCACCAGCGATGTCTTTGGCAAGCCACCAGATCGCGCCCACAAGACCCACCCCGAACAAAACGGACGGAAAGCGATAGGCCCAGGCCTCTTCTCCAAAAATCTGAGCGACCAGCTTGGCCTTCATGCTGAAGAAATAATGATGGTTCATCGAATATTCGCGCATCAGGTCCCCCCAGGGGAGACGGATATGCGTATCGACGGTCCAGATCTCATCGTACCACAGCGGCGCGTTCAACCCAGCCGTCCTGAGGACCGCCGCAAGAAGAAGGATGAACAGAAGCACGGCCAGATCATTTCGGCCAAGCGCTGGGGCCTGCTGGTTCATAAAGACGTCTCCGGTCACACTCGTAAACTCAGGGCATCAAACAAGCCCAGCCTGGCGCGGGGCAGACATACCTGCCGTCCCGACCATTTCGATTATTCCCCCTGCCGGGATATGCGTCGAAACGATTGTGGGCGACCGGTGTATTTCAGCAAGAAGCGTTGCCAATGTGAATACATTTTGGGCAAGTCCCCCTGATTGTTCGGAATTAAGGGCCTTTAATCCCATCGCGCAACTTTTCAGCAGGCATGTCATTTGGGTTGGCACTATGGAACGATCACTCCAATCGTTCACTTTCAGCGCAGCTAACACTGTACGTGGCCTGCACTTTCAGGCACCGCCAGAAGCATACTCCGGCAAAGCTGCACACCGCAGATTGCAGAATTATGGGTGAAAATTGATAAAAATTCTGCCTTAATGGCGTTCTTATTGCGTTATTGGTTTTGTTTGGGGTTACACATGTTGCGGCGGCTATTCTTCGAAATCGTCAATGATATTCCAGAGGCTCGCTCGACACTCTCTCATACCTTGAGCTCTTTTTTGGCCTGGCTTGCCGCCCGCCGGATCGATTTAGCCGTTGCTGCTGCGATTTGCCTCATAACCGGGGTGGCATACTGGCATCTGGCTAATCAAATTCCTCCGGCCTTGATAGATCCTGACCGCAATGCCTGGGTATGGTTCGAAGCCGATTTGATCCGAGTTCAACAAATCATGGTAGACCGCCATGCGGACAATTACCGAACGAATGTCCACCCGCTTCAGGCTCTTATAACTTACCCACCCACGAAAGCATTGATAATGGCCGGTTTCTCGGAACGGCTTGCAGCCATCGGCACCTTGTCGGCTGCAGCGGGCCTTTGGGGGGCCGTCCTTTTTAGTGGCTTCCGTGGGTTGGGATTGTTCCGTCTGGACGCAATTGTCTTTACAATCCTGAGCCTGGTATCAAGCGCAGCTATCTTTTGGGTGCCTGTTCCGGAAGTCTACGCTTTTGCCGCGTTAACAGTCACAACCACCTTTGCGCTGGGAACACTAATACAGCGTGGAACTGTGCCTCAGATCATGCAGTCAATTTCGGCTGTGATCGCATTCTCGATCACATCAACCAACTGGATGGCCGGGATTTTGACGGTGCTTGCATCCAACGAGTACAAGCGTGCTTTTCGAATACTGGTTGATGGCTTTGCGATCGCGACAGTTCTGTTTGCGGTTCAAAAAGTGTTTTTCCCTCTCTCCGCATTTTTCGTTCCTCGTATTACACACGAGGTGTCATTTGTGATGCACGAGCTCGGCGGTGGGTTTCTGGACAAGCTGCGAGGCTTTTTTGTTTTCACCATCGCGATCCCCGAAGTTCCTTTTCTGGATAACCCGGGCTTCCCAGAATGGGTGAGACTGACCGTGCAGTTGACGCCCATCACTGCGCTCACCTGGGTCGGTGTTATCGGGCTTGCAGCGTGGGCTATCGTGTTCATCACGGGCCTGTCCAATGCCCTTCTTCGCCCCGGGCCGAACAAACCAATCGCCCAGGCACTCATCCTGTATCTGCTGTTCCAATTGCTGCTGCATTTATTCTACGGGGAAGAGATATTCGTATACAGTTTGAACTATGTCCCGGCGATGCTGCTCTTGGCTGGCTTCTCGGTTCTTGGACGGGGCCGTTTGATTTGCCTGACAGCTGCGATCGTTGCGATCCCTTTTCTGGCGTACAACAACCTTTCAGAGTTTCTCCGGGTTACGTCGGACCTGCAGGTACTTGCAGATTCATTGCTGCAAAACTGAACCGCCCCGAGGGATCATTGATATGCGATCTGAAATCACGCGTCTAAGTCGCAACGTTTTGACCATTGATCTTCGTGGCGCCAGTGCCCGTGAGCTTGTGATCGCTCTTCGATTTGTTTTTGGAACAGTTAGGGAATCCAAAAAATTATAGTAGACTGCCGCCCTGTTGTTTAATTGGTGATATTTGGTTGCGTTTCGATGAAAGCACATACTCAACGAATGCCCGAGAGCATTCTTAAGTCTCAGACCGCATGGCCGGTCGGGATTGGGCTGATCTTTTCGGGTATCGCGCTGCTCTTGCAGTTTTCAATTTTGTTTTGGCCAGTGGAAAACCTGGTTGATGTCATTTTCAGCCGCGACGACTCTTTCTACTATTTCATACTGGCACAAAATATTGCCCAAACCGGGGTCTCTACCTTTGATCAGATAAACATAACTAACGGTATACAACTTCTTTGGGGGCTGATTTTGGTGCCGGTTGCATGGGCGGTTCCAAACGAGATTGACTTCCTGAGGGCCGTTCTGACTTTGGCTTTGGGTGTGAACTTGCTGGTTGCTGTTCAGCTTTTCATCTTTGGCCGCAAAGTTCATTCAGCCGCGTTTGGCGACATCCTGGCAATGTTCTGGGCCGGGATGCTTTTGGACAGATGGAACACCTTTGATGGAATGGAGTATTCGCTTCACATTCTTATCATCGTTCTGATTGCCCAGATGGCCTGGCCCGTGATCTCGGGTGCCAGCCGCTTGCGCCGCACGGACGCCTTGCTCATCGGCTTGCTGCTGACGTTGAATTACTGGGTTCGATTGGACTCGGTCCTATTCTCGATCACGGTGTGGATTTTCCTGTGCTATCGCATCTTCCAAACGGGCACCCACAAGGTTTCTTTGATCTGTCTCCTGACATTGTTCCCGGCGATTGGCGGTGTTGGGTATATCGCGACAAGCTACGCGTTGGGTGGAACCGTTCTTCCGATATCCGGCTCCGCGAAATCTGTATACGCGAACAGGTATTTCGACAATGTAGACAACGGCTTAGCCATACGTGAACAAATTCGGTGGTGGCTCAAGCTACAAACCAAGCCGTTTCTTGCGCTGTTTCCCGATCGCTTTCTTCCGATTAATGTGAACTTCAACCCCTTCCGCAGCTCCTCTGACTTTGTTTCAGGGGCCTTGATGGCGTTTTCATTGGTTCTGGTCGTTCTCACGCTGTGGCTTAAAAAGCCCCGCCGGATCGTTCCCGTTTTGCTGATTACTTTTGTCTTGATAGCTGCATTACACAACATCATAATTATCAAGAAGATCGGGGATTTTTCCCACGTTTCAAATCACTACTACGGCTGGCAGCATTTCTTCTGGATCGTCGCGGCCGGGATGGTGCTCACCCTCCTGTTTGAGCATTTGAGTGTCCGGCGCCAGCTGATCGCCCCGTTGTTAGTGGTGGCATGGGGCGTCATGTACTGGCCAAATGTCATGTTCGCACTGGGGCACTATCCGGCGACGGATGGGGGCTATGCCCTGAGCCGTCTTAAACTGGCAGAGCGGCTTAATGAAACTCTGCCCGAAGACGCGCGCGTTGGCGCCTGGAATGCTGGCGTCCTGGCCTATTTCCTGGATCGCCCGGTTGTGAACCTGGATGGCCTCGTGAACGATCGGTACTTCCTGGAACATCTAAAGTCAGAAGCCCCGTTGTGGACGTATTTGGATGAGCAGAAGATTGGGTATCTGATTGACCACGACAATCAGGACCTCACGGCCAGATTCATGGAAACACGTGGTCAGCCAGGGTCGGATTTTCGCAACATGGTATCGTGGGATTATCTTGAAGAGATTGAAAGAGAGGGCGAAATCCTCGTCCTGCGCTTCAGCTCTCGAGAGTAGTGAGTTGGGATTTGTGGTCAGCTTGCAAAGGACTTTGATATTTGCAACGGTTTTGCCGTCAATTGAAGAACAGCACACTGTAGTTTTGTAGTTTTGGTTAAGTTGTGGAGTTTGGTTTGGCGAATGGACAAACAAGTGATGCTATTAGCCCCGAGGCACTAAAACCCTCGCGCGAAGATGAAGCTTTTGGGCGCGCCATGGTTTGGAGCTCGCCGGAATATCGCGCGGATATCGATGGCCTCCGGGCGCTGGCCGTTCTGAGCATAATGTTCCTGCACCTGGGGTGGCCCACCTTTCCCGGTGCATATTACATGCTCGATATCTTCTTCGTCATTTCCGGGTATCTCATAGCGGGTCAAATCGTTTCGCAGATGGCGAAGGGTACATTTTCCCTGAAGGACTTCTATTCCAGGCGGGTCAGAAGAATTTTACCTGCGGCTATGGTGACCTTCTTCTTCGCATTGCTAAGCGCTTATTTCGTCTTCCCTGTCGAGGATCGCTATACGAACGGGCTTCTCATTTTCAGCGGCATATATTCTTTTTCAAATTTCGTAATGGCCTTTGGCGCACCAGCACTGGAAAACGGTGTTCGCCTGATGCGTCACACCTGGTCGCTTGGCGTTGAAGAGCAGTTTTATCTCGTATTTCCCGTCACCATGATGCTGGCCTTTGCAGTGTTTCGGACCAGACTATGGATTGTGATCCTGGGCTTCGGTCTGGTATCGTTCGTGCAGGCAACGCTTGCCACATCAATTGATGATCCGGGCGACTACTATCTGACCCATTTTCGGATATGGGAGTTCGCCATAGGAGCTCTTCTGATATTCTTGCCCCAAATGACCGTTCCAAGGATGTGGGCAAACGTTCTGGGTTTACTCGGCCTGACAGTTATCATTCTCAACTTGCTCTATCTGACACCCACCCGATTTGGGACGCCCGGCCCCTGGGCGTTGTCCCCCACAATTGCTACTGCTGTGCTTATCATTGTCGGCAGGTCCAAGTGTGTGAGCTCTGCGCTACTCAGCGTGCCGCCAATGGTCTTGGTTGGTAAGATCTCGTACTCTCTCTACCTTTGGCATTTGTTGATCTTCGATACATACCGGGCAGCAATGAACGCCGGGCATTTTGTGGGTTATAAGAAGGGTGCCGTGCTGTATTGCGTCGCACTTGTTGTTGCTTGGGTAAGTTGGAAATTCGTTGAAGCCCCGTTCCGTGGAAAGAACAGCCCGATAAATACGCGCGCCCTGACTTACTTTATTCTCGTGGGATTTGCGGTGTTAACCGTCATGTCCCTAGGTCTTTTCTGGTCGGATCTGTCGCAAACTTTTGACCATTGATCTTTGTGGCGTTAGCGCCTGTGTGGCG
>NZ_JBQFUT010000012.1:0-105165 GCF_056539305.1 Ruegeria sp. BC1 | reverse complement strand
CGAAGGTGGTTGGTGACATGGCCCTGATGATGGTCAGTCAGGGCCTGACACGCGATGACGTGGAAAGCCCGGATACGGACGTGGCCTTCCCCGACTCGGTGATCGACATGATGCGCGGCAATCTGGGCCAGCCTCCGGGCGGGTTCCCGGATGCGATCATCGGCAAGGCGCTGAAAGGCGAGATCCCCAACACCGACCGCCCTGGCAAAGATGTACCGCCGGTCGATCTGGAGGCCACCCGCGCCGAGCTGTCCAATCAGCTTGAGGGGATGGAGGTCGATGACGAGGATCTGAACGGATACCTGATGTATCCCAAGGTGTTCCTGGATTACATGGGCCGCCACCGGGTCTACGGTCCGGTTCGTACCCTGCCCACGCGCACCTTCTTCTATGGCATGGAGCCGGGTGAAGAGATCACGGCTGAAATCGATCCGGGCAAGACGCTGGAAATCCGCTGTCAGGCCATCGGTGACACCGACGAAAAGGGCGAGGTCAAAGTGTTCTTTGAACTCAACGGCCAGCCCCGCGTGATCCGGGTGCCGAACCGTCTGGTGACATCCACGACACAGGCCCGGCCCAAGGCCGAGGCTGGCAACCCCAACCATGTCGGCGCGCCGATGCCGGGTGTTGTGGCCACCGTCGCTGTCACCGCCGGTCAGGAGGTCAAGGAAGGCGACATGCTGCTGACCATCGAAGCCATGAAGATGGAAACCGGCATCCACGCCGAGCGTGACGCGACGGTCAAAGCCGTTCATGTGCAGCCCGGCGGCCAGATTGACGCTAAGGACCTGCTGGTCGAACTGGAATAAATTCGCGAGTAAAAACTCGAATCTTTACTCCCCAACTCGCGCAGCAGTATTGCTGCGCCATTTTTTTTTAATCTTGCCAGAGCGCAATTTGCTAGTTCTGCCGTCCATCTAAGGGATGTGTCGCAAGCTTTCGGAGCGGCCGGGGTCGGATATGTACTGGACACACTTATCCCGCGATCTCGGCGAATAGCCGAAAACCAGATGCATTTGTGCTGGGGAATTGCCGCTTGCGGATCATGTTGGCGACCTCCATGCCGTCCAGAGTGGCCGAGGCGGATCTGAACGATTTGAACCCGCACATGTGCCGGACGCGACGCTTTATGAACCGATGGTCCTGCTCAATAATGTTATTCAAATACTTGGACCTGACTGTCTGGATCTTGGCTGGGCAGCCAAACCGATTGAGGATTTTGTTTACTTCTCGAATGCCCGCTGCGTTGGCCCCACTTTGTCAATGACGATCTTGTTTGGAATTCCATTGGAAGACAGTGCTTTGGCGAAGAACCTGGATGCTGCTGGTCGGTTCCTCTGCTCAGACAGCATGAAATCAAGAGTGTTCCCAACTTTGTCGACAGCCCGATAGAGGTACATCTACTTGCCGCGCACACGAACATATGTCTCGTCCATGCGCCAGGAGCTCAGCGTTGGGCGTTTCTTCGATTGTGCTCGCGCTGCGATCATCGGTGAGTATTTCACAACCCACCTGTTGAGAGTGGCGTGGTCCACATCCACGCCGCGTTCGGCCATGATCTCTTCCAAGTCACGATAGGAAACTGTTTACCGCAGGTAAAAGCATACAGCGTACAAAACCGCATCCTTGGGGAAATGGCCGCCTTTCAATGACATCATGTTGAAACCTGTTCGAAAACTATTCGATGGGAACAAACGTCAGATCACGCATGTTCGTCAATTGGGCTTCATAGTTTGCGACACATCCCTCGCCCGCAGTGACGCGGTGATCGGGCCGACAATCTCAACGATCTACTGTTTTGGTGGTCAGCGGTTTTCCCTTTTTGGAACCATTGCCCAATTCAGCACAGTCACGGACGTCACGCTAGACGACATGAAGATTGAGCTGTTTTTTCCGGCCGACGACCAAAATGCCAAATTTCCGCGTGACCTTGCCCAGGTGGCTACCAATTAGATGATGGTTTGATCAGAGCACCACCACGTTCCGGTTAAACCCGCTTAATCCTGCCCTTCGCAGCGTTCGGCAAACAGCACCGCAAAAGTGATCTGGACGCCGAAGAGTTATTCCCCTAGAACTCTATCTGTTAACTTGTCCCTAAAAGGACCAATTTCATGGTGTTCCCGTCGCAGGGCTGAGCAGCCCCTCTTCATTCCGAGCATAAGGCTCGTTACCGCGACTTTTTCGCCGGACATTGTCCGGCAGGTGCCCCATGACAGACCAAATCCTGATTTCGCAGGCGCCCACCCGCGCCGAATTCACGCCGTTAATCCGGCTTGCCGTACCGCTAATGGTCGGGCTTGCCGCCGCACTTTTGATCGGTGTCGTAGATACGGCCATGATTTCTCCGCTTGGAACGGTCCCGCTGGCGGCGGCTGGTGTGACCACAGCCGTTCTGATCATCCTTATCTCTGCTCTTTGGGGTGTAGTCACCGCAATTTCCGTACAGATCAGCCAAGCCGAGGGCGCAAGCGATGCCGCGCGAGTTGCGCTGGCTTTACGCGGCGGGCTGTTGCTGTGCTTTCTGGGCGGCGGCGGCGCGGCATTGGGGATGATGGCGATCTATCCGTTGCTGGTGCCTTTGGGGCAACCGAAGGAGGTTCTGGCGATCCTGCTGCCGTACTGGATGTCGATGGCGATCTGGATCCTGCCTTTCACTCTGTTCTTTGGTCTGAAGGCTCTGTTCGACGCCGTTGGACGGCCCTGGACGGCCGTGGCGCTGTCTTATCTGGGCGTCCTGTTCAACGTACCCGCAAACTATGCCTTTATTCACATTCTTGATCTTGGAATTCTGGGCGCTGGTCTGGCCAGTATACTCTCGCAATGTACGTCGCTGGTTGCCGGGATCTATGTATTGATACGCGCACCGGGGCTGGCCGCCTTTCGCCAGCGGGTGACTGTTGCATGGACGGATGTCTGGTCACAGGCCAAAGACGCCCTGCCGCTCTGTCTTGGATATGCGGGTGAGGGCGGAGCCTACGCCGTGGTGGGCCTGATGATGGGCTGGTTGGGGGCCGAGGCGCTGGCCGCCCATCAAATCGTCAACGCGCTTGCGGGGCTGGCCTATATGATCCCGCTTGGCATGGCGGGTGCCGCCTCGATCCGTGTGGGTCTTGCAGTCGGTGCAGGTAGTCAGGAAAGGCTAAGACCAATCCTAAAGGCATCCTTTGTGATGGTCACGCTCTGGCAGGTGATTGCCGCAATCGTCTTCATTACTGCTGGCCGTATGCTGGCGGAAACCATGTCGGATGACCAGGCCGTTATTGACCTCGCCGTCACGTTGTTTTTCATCGTGGCATTGCTGCAGATTGCCGATGGCGTTCAAGGCACTGCGCTGGGTGCGCTAAGGGGAATGTCGGACATGAACCTGCCGACGATAATTACCCTGACGGCCTATTGGCCACTTGCTTTGCCGGCCAGTTACGCGCTGGGGTTCCTCTTCGATCTCGGAGCAGTCGGCGTCTGGATCGGCTATACACTGGGTCTGCTGGCAGCGGCGACCGCCCTGCCCCTGCGGTTCTTGGCGCTAACTCGAGCTTGAGTTTGGGGTAGATCGATTGGAGAAACCTAATCGCGAGCGACTTCGCAGTGGAGTGATATGACTTACCAGATCATAGGGCTGCGACATCTTGGGCCTTAGTCGTGAAAGGAGAGATCGGGTTCGAAGCCCACCATTGCGTCCATTGCTGCCGTTGGACCCTGGTCACCGTCGCTGCGGTGCGGTTCAGCGTCGCGTGTTCCAGTTCAACGCTACTTTCCGCCATAAATTCCTCCAGATCCCAATACGATAAGCCGTATCGAGGTAGAAGAAAACAGCGTGCAAGATCACGTCTTTCGGAAAGTGTGCACTCTTGAATGAGATGGTTGCAGTCTGCTCCTGGCTTATCTGAGCACGCGCTACCAAAACGACTCTCAGCCTGACAGGAGGAACAAAGTCTGCGACAGAACCGGAAATACTCGCTGCATTGGCGAGGAATTCAAGATTCTACCGACTCCTCGGAAAGCTGTGGTCGGCTAGAAAGCAGAATCACAAGTAAGATGGAACAGTTCAATGCAACATTGACCGGCGCGCCCGCAAGAATTGATCCCATGCTGTCGGTGCAAAACCATATCCAAGCGGCTGTCTTCGCGACCTTTTCAGCCACGGTGGGTGATATGGGTGCAACGTAAGTTCCAAGCGCCCATTGCATTTGTCACTGTGCCCTTAATTTCTGGACGCAGATGCATCTTGGTGCATTTACCCAGGTTTTGTGCCCTTAATTCTCGGATATCCACAGGCCACCAACCAGGGACCTCACATACATTCGGTGAAGGACCGAAGGGTCCCTGTACCGGATCACGTCTGCCTAACACACGACTTATCCCCAGAATGCACGGTCTTGGAATTTAAGGCACAGTCCGGCAATTAAGGACACAGTCCAGAAATTAAAGGCACAAATTGGAACTGATTTTACTCAATTTTTTGAAGCAAGCGTCCAGAAATTAAGGGCACCGTGACACACGATCAAACCGCCGCTCTGTTTCGCCCCAAACGTCACCGCCTTTCAGCCCATTCCTTTCGCCATGCCCGCGCCGCTGCTTTCGAAATTTGGACCGAATATGGACGCGAGCTCAACGCTTGAAATCAACGTACAGTTCCTGTCTCGCGGGCCGTCGAAAATAACCTGACAAAGCCGCTCTACAATAGGCAGATGGCTCTGTTGCAACAGAACCCACCTCGCCTTCTTGAATTCTGTTACAGAGCATGACCTACGCCTGTATTACGCTCATTATAAGGACTTTTTGATCGTTACATCCAAGGTATCTTCAAAATACTATTACACCCGATAAGTATCCCTTATCATGTTATTTGAAATCTGACCCAAATTGACGCAGAATGTGCCCCATGAAGCCGCCAGCCCCATATCTCCCCGCCGCCGCTCCTGCCCTCTCGGACACGGATCAGGAGGCGCTAACTGATCTTTATGTGCGCGGCACACCGGAAAACACGTTGCGGGCCTATGAGCGGGATCTGCTTTATGTCACCGCTTGGAAGTCCGCGCGGTTCGCAGCGACGCTGGACTGGCCGGAATCAGAGGCCACCGCCCTCGCCTTCATTCTCGATCACGCCCGCGATCTAAATGACGCACCAGAAACGGACGTGGCGCGCGAAACCGCAGAAGCGCTGATTGCTCAGGGGCTGCGCAAGTCCCTCGCCTGCCCTGCCCCTTCGACGCTGGACCGGCGCATCGCCTCCTGGCTTGCCTTCCATCGAATGAAGAACCTGACCAGCCCTTTCGGTGCGCCGCAGGTGAAGCAGGCCCGTGCCAAGGCGCGCCGGGCTGCCGCCCGGCCCCCTGCCCCGAAATCGCAACATCCGATCACCCGCGATATTCTCGAGCAGTTGCTGGCCACCTGTCGGGGGTCCCGGCGGGATTGCCGTGATCGCGCCATCCTGATGCTGGGTTGGGCCTCAGGCGGACGGCGCCGGTCCGAGATCACCGGGTTGATGTTTGAAGACGTCTCGCTGAAGGAGTTCGACGAGAAAAGCCTGGTTTGGATTTCATTGCTTGAGACCAAGACGACAACAAAAGGTGATACGCCGCGGCTGGTGCTGAAGGGCCGCGCAGCCCAGGCGCTGGTCCATTGGATTGAGGTTGGACAGATTAAAAATGGGCCACTGTTCAGACCAATCTCAAAAGCGGATCGTGTGCTGAAACGTCGGCTTTCGCCGGACGCTATCTATCAGATCGTCAAACATCGCCTCCAGTTGGCAGGGTTGCCGGAGGACTTCGCCTCGCCGCACGGTTTGCGTTCTGGGTTCCTAACCCAAGCCGCACTGGATGGCACCCCGATCCAAGCTGCCATGCGCCTCTCGCTGCACCGCTCCATGGCCCAGGCGCAGAAATATTATGACGACGTCGATATCGCGGAAAACCCGGCAACGGACTTGTTGGGGTGAACTGGCGCTAAACGAAGAAGGCGGTAACCCATGGGTTACCGCCTTTGAAATCAAGAAATCTGAGCATGGGTAACCCGCGGGTTACTACTCGTTCAAAACAGCTTCGAAAGCTTCAACCGCTCTCTGGAGCTTCGACCGGTCAATCGAACTAAAGTCCTGACCAGACAATATCCTGCACTCTCCTTTTCGCGCAGTGACTTTTGAGCCTCCCACGTGGAACTCATACTTCACGCTCTCGGCTTTCTCACGTCGCTTGCCACTACCCGGTTCAGCATCAGTATCTGCCAAGAAGGCATCCAGCGCCTCATTTTGCTCACCGGCTGTGGATGCGCGCACCAACACATCTCTTAACCCAGCAGCTGAACCCGATGACGCTCGAAGTTTACGCGCAACCTCAACGCCAAGGTTTCTGGAGACACTCTTTGGAAACAGCAACGCACCCTCAAGTTCATTGAGCAGATAAACAAAGCTGCGAATGTAAGAGCGTTTCATCTTGTGCAAAGATGAGTACAGCCTTCCGACCAAAGCTTCTGCATCCCCTGCCCCCAACTCAGAATCTTTGGCAGCAAGAATTGCGACTTGCGCCATCTCAGCGAAAGTCAGGTCCTCCCGAACAACGTTCTCCTCAACCATGTCAATGTAGAGGTCGATGCGATCGCTCTGGGATTCGGCAACTCGCGCTGTAACACTGGCAAACCGTTCATCACCGGTCTCTTCATAAAGCTGCTTAAGAGCAGTTACTCGTCTCCAACCTTTTTTGAGCTGGAAGCGACCATCTGAATCTTTGTAAAGTTCTATGGGCTCCTTCTGGCCACGTTCCTGAATTGAAGCCTTGAGTTCATCCATCTCATCGGAACTTGCGACGGCCGAGAGATCCAAGCGATCTCTTGGCAGATCTGTCGTATGGATTTCATTGATGCCTACCGCAACCAAGACTCGCCCTTCGTCACGAGCTCTACGATACTCCTTGGCATCGGAGGCATTTTGCCGTCGCTGTTCGACACGGTTCTCAGTGCTTTCATTTAAGCTGTTTGCTGTCTCGCGAACCGCAGCCCCCATCGGACCCACTTCGCGGCGGCGTGTTTTCTTGAGGTCATCTTCATCAATCGGAGTGAAGCCAAACTTATTACCGCTCATTCTACCCGCTCCTCAACTTTAGTACGTGCCTCCCAGGCCCGTAGGACAACATCCTTAAATTCGCTGTATGCACTATCAAAGGACTGACGCGCCCGTTTCCATGTGTCTCGAGTCATCTGTCTGTAGTCTTGCTCGTAAACAGACATCTGGAATCTGCCTGACTGCTCGACGGCACGCGTCATTTCGATAGGATTTTGACAGACGTCGGCTCCGAAGACATTTTTAAAAGCGTCCATCATCGCGACATGCAAAGAGTTGCTAGCCTCGAAGCGAGTCATGAGAACGCGTATATCATCGAACCGTTTAGGAAGAGTAATACCGGCATCCTTTGCAATACGTTCGAACCCGCTGGTTATGTCTTCCAAGGCATCGCCAAGCTGACCAAGATAACTCGTTGTACTGTCATACTCCCAATAGCCAGGACCAGACGGAATATAGAGAATGTCAGCAGCAAAGGCCGCATTCAAAGACTGGTATCCAATTGCCGGCGGGCAATCGAAAACAATCAAATCATATTGGTCGTCAGGCAACTCATCGAGATATCTTGCTACGCATCCAAAAAAACTCCACGCCTTGTGAATGGACCTGTACTGAGCGGACGCAAATTCAACGAAGGCCGCGTTCGCACAGCTCGGGATGATGTCGATCGTCGACCATGAAGTTCTTTGAATGAAGTCTTGTACACGTTGCGCGCCAATCGACTGAACATCTTCAGGCAATTCGTCGGCAGTAGGGTAGGGGCAATCTGCGGGATCATCATATTCGTCCGCGATCCGGTTCGCCTCACGGCAGAGATCGCGGCACATAATGCCCCAGACAGTATTCCACTCTCTAACTTCAGCCAGACCCATTGAATGCGTAAGTGTCGCCTGGGGGTCGAAATCCACCACCAGAACACGGTAACCATCAAGCGCGGCCGCATTCGCCAAGTGCTGGGCAACGACAGTTTTGCCGACACCACCCTTAAAGTTCGAAACCGCTACCCTCATAGCCCGGCCTGCCGGCCTTTGAGGCAGAAGGCTTTTACCTCTAAATCTCAGGCGCCGTCTCAACTCATTTATCTCAGCCAGAGAAAACCATCTTTGCCGCCCATCATCTTCAGTCGCCCCTTGCGGAAGAGACGGGTCTTCTGCCAACTTCTTTCTCAAGGTGTCCGCCGGGACATCAAACATGAACTGGCTAATTTCCCAGATCGAGAATGGTCGAAGCACTTTCTCGTCAGCGGGCGAGAAAGTAGCGCGGCGGACGGCAGCCTGTTGAGCCAGGCTTCGTTCGTTCATAGCTTGAAGGTCGGTGTGGTCACGCATGGTGCTGCTCTTGTTATATCACGAATACCTTTTAATAACGCGATTTTCGAAAACTGCAAAACGTAAAGAATGGAATTTCCGCTTTTTCGCCTCCGACTCTGTAAAAACGGGAGGTATTTCGAAAGCGAAGCTATGTTTTGGTGACAGGCAGCGATCAATTACCAGATATATGGTGACACTCGACCCCCAATAGGGTGACAGTAGAGTGTCACCCATATCCTATTAACCAAATTTTCTTTTGATTTTGAAGAAAGAGGCGGCCATCCTGTTTTTCAAAGCCCGTTGACAAACTACGGGATTTCATCACACTGAACCCAATTGATGGAATCGGTCAGCGAAACCGATCCGCTCGAGGCACAGTGGCAGTATCAAAATGGAAATAAAACGATTTACAGGATATCAGGCCGGTTCTCAGAAGTACGATCTTTTGACTGCAATCTCTGTTGCAGGATTGAATGGCACACCCGGCTTTCAATGTTCGATGATGCGGCTCATTGCGTTGATAACGGCCCGATACAACTGGCGCACTGATGAGCTGACGGTCGGGCAAAAAGAAATGGCCCGCCTCTGGTCCGTGGACGAACGAACCGTCAAGCGAGAGATTAAGCGATTGACGGATTCTAATATTCTTCTCCAGCTTAGGCCTGGGGTTAGAGGCCGCGTTGCAGCGTATCGACTCAACTACGCAGAAATTTATCGCCTGAGCGAACCGGTTTGGCAGAATATTGGTTCTGATTTTGTATCGCGCATGGAGACACAAAGCCCAAAATCAACCGAAAAGGTTGTTCATGTTCAGTTTGGCCAAGAAAGACCAGCAGCTGTTGAACATAAAGGACAAGACCTTCAGGACCCGTGGGGCAGGGCGCTTCGGCGCCTATCAGAATCTGAAGCATTATTGTTTGAAAGCTGGTATCGCGAACTCAAATTTGTTGAAACGCAAGATCAAACGATCACCTTGCGCGCACCCAGCAAGTTCATCGCGCAATATATTCAGTCTCACCATTTGAAACCTTTGCTTGGAGCGATCCAGCTCGAGTTTGGGCGAATTCATAAAGTGTGTCTGCTCGGCTAACAATCCAGTTTTGAAGCTCGCGCGCTGTGCCTTGAGACCACCAAAGTTGCTGATTTCAACCGTTGAGTTCGGCCTCGAACACCCCAATGGTTTTCAGGATGTCATCGAACAAGGGGGTATCCCCGATGATCATTTCTTGCATCCCCACATAGTCCCGGCGCAGCGCTGCTTTCAGCTCAGGGTTTGGTAGCAATCTTAGAGATCCAGGCCTGGCATTCTCGTAGTTAGCCCAAGCTGCTTTGAAGAAGACGGACTTATGGTGTGCAACCTGATCCAGCAAGTCGATCTGTTCGATAGCGCGAGAACGGGACTCGTGCGTGATCAACTGAGCCATGTCGTAATAGTGGCGCGACATACGGTCAGCCAGAGGTTTGGTGATGTCTTGATGATAGAGCATATGCAGGATCGTGGCTTTTTCCCAGAATGTGCGTTCAACACCCAAGACCTTCACATCAACGTCGCCCGCCCCCAACAGGTCTGGAAAGGCCTGATGCACATAAGGCGATATCCTGCGGGACTCGGCTGGTAGGTGAACCCCACGGGCGCCAAATTCGAACCGTACCACCGGTTGGATGTAGCCGCTGGCCGCACTGGTCTCCGATGGATAGGCGAAAAGCAAAGTTTGGGCATCATTTGGATCGACTGACAGGGAAAAATGCTGATCCAGCGCGGCGCCAAACTTGACCTCGGTTTCTTTCAACAGCGGACCTGAGACTACCCTAGTGGCCGTATCCTGAAGTTCCTGCAGCAGTTGCTTTTGTTTTTTGCCGGAAAGGGCAGGGTGCTCGGGGTCACGTTCGCCCTCAAACCCGAGCTGCGCCCGGTCGAGAGACAGATCCACGTCTTCTGAGAACCGATGGATGATGTCATAGGCCTTGGATAGCGATGTCCCGCCCTTGAAGATCATGTGAGCGCCAAAAGAGGGCAGGGCGAATAGATTTTTCAGTGACCAACAGACCCAGAAATCCTTCTCGACGATTGCTTTGGACAAACCAAGCTGTGCGGCCGATTCCTGAAAAGCCTCCTCACGGTTCTTTGGAGTATCGTTGGCAAACTGGTCCACGATCAGTTCCGCGCCACGATTTGCTGCACCACCGGGTGCATCCAGGCCGGTACATATCTACTTTGTTTTGCGAGCAAGGCGCGGTCCTTAATATCCAGATTGCGGGCCAACGTGTCGACAACACGGCTATCCACCCGGTTTTTGCCAACATAGCGTAACGCCTGAAATACGGCGCCGGTTTTCTGGCCTGCACCAACTAGCGTTTTGGATGATGCATTTCGAAACTGGATGACTTGTCGACCAATTGTCTTGGTGCGGGTCGGGCCGTCGGTCATATAAGTCGGCTTGGACGGCACTTGGGTCGACAGCCCCAACTGGTTGGCTGCCATGGCAGGGGAGGGCTGTAGAACCTGGTTGTCTTTGCGTGCGATCGCTTTGGCTATGTCATCGGCTGACGGAGACAACAGCCCTAATCGGGCGCTCTTTCTCGGATAGTCATAAAGCCCACGCGTTAACCGTCGGATCATCCCTTGATCCGCCAAACGCGACAATGCCTGATCCACGCTTGCGCGGGAGCCAATATCCAGAAAGTCGGTTGGCGCAAAGATTGCGCCCCGGCCTTTTCCGATGATGCGTTGTCTAATCGATAAGGTGATCATAGCTTGCTCCTTGTCAGAAAATATAGTACTTTTTTCTGACATTCAAGTTAGGGGAATATCCGGGTGTTTTTGAAAGTACGGGCGGAAAGCAGACCTTCGCTACTCTCGCGAAATAGCCATTCGCATTCTTGGTTAGCGGCCATTCGACAGCGGTTGCATGAATTGGCGTATAGGTCCGCTGGAGCGCGCCAACAGAGGAAACACCAGACGTTGTCGGCCTGGCTACCTAATCAGGATGTTTGATTGCCGATTTCGCGGCTTTGCAACCCGCTTCGCGATTACGGCACAACTCTGTCGCGGCCTATCCAAGAGATTTCAACGATTTCGATAAGTGGGCGGCAACCTATTATGGTTTGTTAAATATGTAAAATCCTTTTGGACGCCGTGTTCTCAGCGGGGTTGTGAATATATATGCTGTCTAAATATACAAATTCTCCCCTTACTTTGCAGCGTTATGTTAGCGTTATCGCTTTGGGATTGACGCTTGTTATCACCGGTTAGCCGGCACCCAGCACAATTTACGAAGCATTTCGCGTTGCCGACCCAATTGCCCGGCAGCCAAGGAACATACACTGGAGGAAATATGTCCCTGTTGCAGACCATTACCCGTAGAGCCGCCTTGCTTTCTGTCGCCGCTGTCGCACTAACTGCCGGGACAGCGTATGCAGGCGATGTCAAAATTGGCTTTCTGCTGAAAACCATGCAGGAAGAGCGCTACAAGCGTGACCGCGCCGCGTTTACTGCGAAAGCCGAGGAACTGGGCGCCGAAGTCATCTTTGATTCAGCGAACAACGACGAGCTGACCCAGCTGGCGAAATTTGAAAATATGCTCGCCAAGGGTGCGAACGTCATCGTTTTGCAGCCTGTGAACACCGGTACCGCCGGTAGCATGGTCAGCATGGCAAACAGCGAAGGTGTGCGCGTTGTCGGGTATGACTCGATGCTCGTGGACGGGCCGCTGGATGCGATGGTGATGCAAGACAGCTGGGCTGTGGGCCGCCTGCAAGGCGAAGCCATGGTCGAATGGCTGCAGGAGAAGAACGGAGAGGTTTCCGGCAAGATCGCCCTGATTCAAGGTCAACCCGGCGACTCCAACGCGATTGCCATGAGCAGCGGTGTGTTGGAGATTGTCGAAGCAAACCCGGGGTTGGAACTGGTAACAAATCAGGCGCATGAAGGTTGGTCATCTGAGAAGGCCATGGCGACTGCGGAAAACACGCTGACCTCTAACAGCAACAGCATCGACGCGTTTATCGCCAACAACAGCGGCATGGCCCGTGGTGTTATCGCGGCATTGGAAGCACAGGGGCTGGCGTCAGCAGACAAAGTGTTTGTAGCCGGATCTGATGCCGACCTGGCCAATATCCAATATGTTGCGCAAGGCAAGCAAGCCGTTGAAATCTGGAAGCAGATTGATCCGTTGGCAGAAACTGCGGCAGAAGTGGCGGTTGCTTTGGCTGCCGATCCCAACACCGCGCCCGCAGATCTGGTCAAAGTGGACAAGGTTATCAACAACGGTTTCGCCGATGTGCCAACAATCGTGACCCCGATCACGCTTGTGACGCAGGACAACATTGATGACACGATCATCGCTGGCGGCTTCTACTCCAAGGAAGAAGTCTACGGGAACTGATCCTCGGGACCTATTCCTGAAGGAGGGCGTTTCGCCATTTGGCTCCCTATGCGTGTACTCCCCGCGCGCGGCTTCATGGTGCCCTCCTTCCTTAAACTCCTTGCGGCAGGACCGTCGGTCATGGTGGGGAGTGTCCGAAACACTTTTCTGAATGTGATGGGAAAAAGCATGTCTGAAGTCGTCCTGAAAATGCAGGGTATCATCAAGGATTTTCCCGGTGTCCGCGCCCTGAACAATGTCAATTTCGAAGCCCGCTCGGGCGAGCTTCTGGCGCTGATGGGAGAAAACGGAGCGGGCAAATCCACGTTGATGAAAGTGCTCAGTGGAGTTTGGCCCTATCCGACCTACGAAGGCGATATCTATTTGCGCGGCGAAAAGGTCCGATTCGCGAATACAAAAGAGGCCGAGGCAGCAGGCATCGGTATCATCTACCAGGAACTCAACCTGATCCCCGGTTTGTCTGTCGCCGAAAACATCTTTCTGGATCGCCAGTTCACCGATGCCAAGGGCAGGATCAACTGGAACCAGACCTTTGCCGAAACCCAGAAGCTGCTGACCGAACTGGGCATCAATGACATTCGCCCGACCGATCTGGTGCAGAACATCACTGTGGGCAAACAACAGATGGTTGAGATTGCCAAAGCTTTGTCGCTCAAGGCAGAGATACTGGTGTTAGACGAACCGACATCGGCGCTGACGGATAAAGAGGTCAAGGATCTCTTCCGTATCATCCGCAAGCTGAAAGCCGACGGCGTCTGTATGTGCTACATTTCGCACAAAATGGAAGAGATTGAGCAGATCGCCGACCGGATTGCGGTTCTGCGCGATGGCCAGACCATCGGTGACGTCACGCCTATCGCGGATATCACGCTTGATCAGATCATCGCCCGAATGGTCGGACGCGACATCAAAGATATGTTCCCCAAGGTCGATTTCACACCGGGTGAGGTGACTTTGGAGGTCAACGATCTGTCCGTCACAAACCCCGACCTGCCTGGCAGCTATCTGGTCAAGAACGCCAGCTTCGTTGCCCGCAAAGGCGAGATATTGGGCATCTCCGGGCTAATGGGCGCTGGCCGGACCGAACTGGTTGGCGGTGTATTCGGTGCTTATCCGGACCAGACCACCGGTGAAGTGAAGCTGAACGGGCAAAAGCTGGACATCAAATCGCCGAAGGACGCCATTGATGCCGGCATCGCGCTGCTGACCGAAGATCGTAAGGCTTTGGGGCTGTTTTTGGACAAATCCATTTCCTTCAACACGACGATTTCCTCGCTTGAGACGATCAGTTCAAAGGTTCTGGGCATTATCAACACCCAGCAGGAGCGCAAAATCGTTAAGGAATATGTCGACCAGTTGGGCGTTAAAACACCGTCGATTGACACCGTTATCGGTACACTCAGCGGCGGCAATCAGCAGAAGGTCATTCTGGGTAAGTGGCTGAATTCACGCCCGGATGTGTTCATTCTGGATGAACCCACACGTGGGATCGATATCGGTGCCAAGGTCGAGATTTACAAGCTGCTGAACGAACTGGTCCTACAAGGTGTCACCGTCATCATGATTTCTTCGGAACTGCCTGAGGTCTTGGGCATGTGTGACCGGATTCTGGTGATGTGCGAAGGCGAGATCGTGTCAAACTTTGAACGGGACGATGCGAAGAAAGAAGCAATCATGGCGTATGCCACCGGCAGCGCATAAGGGAGGAAGCAAATGAGTGCTGACAGCAACGTTGCAGGTGTTGGCGTCAATGGCGCCAAGGAAAACCACCTGATAAACTTTATAAAGGACAACGCGACGCTAATTGCGTTGATCGTGCTTGTCGTCGGGCTCAGCTTTGCCGACGACGCGTTTTTCACCGCAAGGAACCTTAGCAACCTATCCCGTCAGGTTACCATCATCGGGATCATTGCCGTAGGCATGACCATGGTCATTCTGATTGCGGGTATTGACCTATCCGTTGGCTCTGTCGTCGGGTTATCAGCGGTCGTCTGTACGCTCATGATGCAATGGGGCGTGCCGACCATATTGGCGGTACCTGCAACCCTTTTGATCGTGGGTGTTGGAATAGGTCTGTGGAACGGGTTCTGGATAGCCAAGTTCAACATACCCCCATTCATCATAACCCTTGGAATGCTGACTATCGCACGCGGTTTGGCACTGACCCTGACCAATGGCAGTTCTGTACCGGTAACGAGTAATGTGTTTCCATTGATTGGTGGTGCTTATATCCCGCCGATGATGTCCAGTATCGTGCTGATCGTGTGTGCTGCGCTTGCTGTTTATTCGATCTTCCGAGATGTTCAGCAAAGCAAGGCGCATGGCGTCGAAGTGAATATGCAGGAGCTGCTGGTCAATGGGGCGGTGATGATTGGTGGTTTTGCTTTGGCCTTCCACGTGTTCACCAGCTACAAAGGGATCCCCGTTCCTGTTGCGATCTTTGCAGTCATTGCATTTGCCGGGATCTATACGCTGAACAGCACCCGTTTTGGTCGCCGCCTCTATGCGCTTGGCGGAAACGAAGATGCGGCTCGCCTGTCCGGCATCAACGTCGTCCGCACCAAGATGATTGTCTATACGGTCATTTCGGTTCTATCGGCGCTGGCTGGTATCATCCTGGCCTCGCGTCTGAACGGTGCCTCACCCAACCTTGGAACCATGTTTGAGCTTGATGCGATTGCAGCGGTTGTTATCGGCGGTACCAGTCTGGCGGGTGGTTCTGGCAAGGTGAGTGGAACCATCATCGGTGCCCTGCTGATCGGGGTCCTGAACAACGGCATGAGCCTGCTTGGTGTGGTCACGTTCTATCAGTTGATCATCAAGGGCCTGATCATCATCCTCGCCGTCTGGTTCGATGTGATGCAGAAGAAATAATGTTGCTGGCCTGCCCCCGGTCACACGCACCGGGGGCAAAGCCAAAATCCCCGAAAACTTGAATGACAGTTGGGAGGTAAGCGATGGTCCAGTCCATTTTAGCAACCTTACGCACAAACGGCCTCAGAGCTTTGGGTTTGGCCGGCCTTCTATCCGCATCGCTGCCAATGATCGCGGCAGCGCAGGACAACGCTACAATCGGGTTCCTGCTCAAGACCATGCAGGAAGCCAGATACCAGACTGACAAATCCCTATTCATTGCACGCGCGGAATCCCAAGGCGCAGATGTGATCTTTGATAGCAGCGGCAATGATCCATTGCGTCAGTTGCAGCAGGTTGAGGAAATGCTGGAATCGGGGGTGGACGTTCTGGTCCTGCAACCCGTCAACACCGCAACCGCTGGTGCCCTTGTTGATTTGGCCCACGATCAAGGCGTCAAAGTGGTCGGGTACGACTCGATGCTGCAGGACGGGCCGCTTGACGTCATGGTCATGCAAGACAGTTGGGCTGTCGGGCAGCTTCAGGCCGAAGCCATGGTGGACTGGCTGAACGACACCCGCGGTGAGGTCAAAGGCCGGGTCGCCCTGATCCGCGGTCAGCCTGGTGATGCCAATGCCGAAGCGCTCAGCAGCGGTGTGCTGAAAGTGATTGCCGATCATCCTGGGCTCGAGCTTGTTGCGGATCGCAGCCATGTAGACTGGTCTCCCGATATGGCCAGAGACACTGCCGAGAACCTACTGGTCGAATATGACAACGACATCGATGCGTTCATCGCCAACAACAGCGGGCTTGCCTTTGGGGTTCTGGCAGCCTTGTCGGATGAGGATCTGGCATCGGCTGATCAGGTCTTTGTTGCCGGGTCAGATGCTGATCTGAAGAATGTCCAAATGGTCGCCAATGACATACAGGCGCTGGAAATCTGGAAGCAAATCAAGCCCCTGGCTTATGAGGCGGCGGATATTGCCGTGAAAATAGCGCAGTCTCCGGATGCCGAAATCAGCGAATTGATCGGTGAGCATACGCTGATCGACAATGGTTTCGCGGAAATCCCGACGGTTATCACCCCTGTTTTCGCAGTGTCAAAAGATACGATCGACAGCACGGTGATCGACGGTGGGTTCTATACCAGCGAACAGATCTATCAGAACTGAAGCTGCTATAATCACGCATACGCCCGTCGGCAAAACAGCAAATAAAAGCAAGGGACCGAAATGTCTGACAAGATCAACGTCGCAGTCCTTGGCCCGATCCCAAGGGACAATATCACCAGCTATCAGGGTGAAAAATTCAAGAAATTCGGCTGCGCGGTCTATACAGCGGTCTGTATGTCCTCGCTGGCCGGTCCGGGTTCGCGGATCAACGTCGTCAGCCATGTGCGCAGGTCGGACGTCGACAATGTTCGCAACTTGCTGTCTGAGTTTCCGTATCTGGATGTCAGCCATGTTACAGGCGACGCCGATCAGGGTGCCGTGATCGATCTGGTCTACGTCGATCAGAACCATCGCAACGAAAAGCAAACGGGTTTCATGAACCCGATCCTGCCCGACGACATCGAAGACCTGATGGATTGCGAGGCCTTCGTTTTCGTTCCGATCACGGATTTCGAGGTTCCGCTGGAGACAATCCGATACATCAAAGCCAACAGCGATGGTCTGGTTGTGTTTGACGCGCATGGTCCCACAAGTGGGTGTTCAGCACATGGCGAACGGTATCATAAGTTCTGGATCGACCGGGATCGCTGGCTTCCGCATATCGATCTTCTGAAGATGAATTTGGAAGAGGCTCAATGCAGTTGGTTCAAAGGGGAATACGGCTCCGACGAGTTGCAGGACATCAGCGAGCTCACGATGGACCAGTTGCCCAAGTTCGCGCAACACTGCCTCGATCTGGGCGTCAAAGCGCTCTACGTCACGTTGGATCAGCATGGATGCGCCGTCTACCACAAGGACGAGGCCGGCCGGATGCGTGAACATCTGGTCAAGCGGGTGCTTGTCGAGGATGTGGTCGACACCACGGGCTGCGGTGACAGCTTTGCTGGTGGCTTGGCTTTTGGCTACCTCAAGACTGGTGATTTCGTCAAAGCCTGCCAGTTCGGAAACTGTGCAGGAGCGCAGCGCTGCTCGAGCAGCGAGCTGGATGTCTACGGATCACTGGAAGAAACCGAACGTCAGATTGCTGAAACCTACGGCGACTGAATTATCCGAATTATCACCCGAATGGAGCCCTGACATGCAGACAATGCTGAGCAGTAGCGACTGGCTGATCGAAGAAACTCAATTTAATCTGGATGAAGCGAACTTCAAGGAGACCATTTTTACGGTCGGCAACGGCTATCAGGGCACACGTGGGTCGCTGGAAGAGGGCCACAAAGGAGAGCTGTCTGGCACCTATCTGGCCGGTGTTTACGATCACCATGACTCGACGGTGATCGATCAGGTCAATGTGCCTACCTGGCTGCCGCTTCGGGTCCGTGTCGAAGGTGAAATTCTGGATGTCCAAACGTGTAAAGTGGTCGAGCACAAGCGCGTGTTGGATCTGCAGACCGGATTTCTCCACCGAGATACGGTGTTTGAAGATAGCAAAGGCCGTCGCACTCGCATCACCAGCATCCGCTTTGCCAGTTTTTCCGATCAGCATATTTGCGGCATTCGCCTAACCGTCACACCAGAAAACCATTCGTCCGAAATCACTGTCGAAAGCGCCCTGGATGCCCAACGGTACAATCTGGACCGCCTGCCAGCTTATCAGGGAAATCCCGTCTTCCACCCCGAAGTCAAATGGGAGAAGTGGGCCAAAAGCCGGCACATGAAGGTCACTCAGTCACATGCAAGCAGCGATGCGTCCTATATCGAAGCTCTGACACTGGACACTGGCATTTCGATTGGCATGGCGTCTGCCTTGGATTGTCCTGCCTTCAGCGAGTTCAAAGTCGCAAACCGTGGATATGAGCAGGTTTCACAAATCGTTTCTGTCGAGACGCTCAACGGGCAAAGTCTGACTTTCGAAAAGCTGGTGTCGATTTATACATCGCGAGATCTGAACGGCGCGGAATTGGCGGCCAAGTGCGAAGCCTCCCTTGAGACCGCGCATGCCAAGGGGTTTTCCGCCTGTCTGAGCGAAAGCGCCGCAGCCTGGCGCGAAAAATGGGACGCCTGTGATTGTGTGGTGACGGGTGATCTAGAAGCAACGCGCGCAATGCGTTTCAACATCTATCATCTGCTGATTGCCGCAAACGAAAACGACCCGCGCGCGAACATCGGCGCCAAGTCCATGTCAGGCGAGGGGTATAAAGGGCACGTTTTCTGGGATACCGAGATCTTCCTGCTGCCATTCTACATCTTCACGCAGCCGGAGACGGCCAAAGCCCTTCTGAAATACCGCTACAACACGTTGAACGGCGCACTTGAGAACGCCCGAATGAATGGGCTTAAGGGCGCACAGTACGCGTGGGAATCTGCTGATACCGGAGTGGAGACAACGCCAAAATGGACAGCGGACGGTGCGAACCGGATCTGGACTGGGGAAGAGGAGATTCACGTCACTGCTTGCGTGGCATATGGCATCCTCAGTTATGTTGCGGCGACCGGGGATCGCGACTTCCTTCGAGATTTCGGGGCTGAGGTTTTGTATCAGACCTGCCGGTTTTGGATCAGTCGGCTGGAATGGAATGAAGCCAGGGATCGATATGAGCTGACCAGCGTAATCGGACCGGACGAGTTTCACGAACATGTCGACAACAACACATTCACCAATCGGATGGCGAAATGGCACCTTGAACAATCGGCTCGCGTTTTCGCAGAATTCAGCAAAACCACTTCAGCAGTTCATGACGAATTGCTGATACGGTTGGATTTAACCCGAAAAGAAGTGGATCAGTGGCTGGAAACAGCGGAAAAAATCTATGTTCCATTTGATCCCTCCCGCAATCTGATCGAACAGTTTGAAGGGTATTTCCAGCTTCAGGATATTCCCATCACAGAGTGGGACAAAAACCGAATGCCGGTCTACCCCGAAGGGCATAATCACTTCTCACTGAATGGTTCAATGCTGCTCAAGCAACCGGATGTGATCATGTTGAACTACCTCTTGCCCGACGAGTTTTCAGATGAAGTCAAAGCGGCGAACTACGCGTTTTATGAGAAACGTACGATGCACAAATCATCGCTCAGCCCCGCCATTCATTCGATCATGGGGATTGAAGTCGGCGACATTTCCTCGGCCCATCACTATTTCGAACGTTCCGCCTTTGTTGATCTGGTCAACAATCAGGGTAACACGCAGGACGGGATGCATATCGCATCGGCCGGTGGCACCTGGCAGTCGCTTGTGTGCGGGTTTGGCGGCTTCCGGGTCAAGCATGGTAAGATGACCTTCAAACCCTGGCTGCCCGAGGCATGGTCCACCATCCGATTCAATCTGAAGTGGCAGGGGAATGACGTCGTGGTCGCGATTTCCCACGACGAGTGTCGGTTTGAACTCATCGCTCCGTCCGGCACGAAAGAAAATATCGAGGTAATGGGCCATCCTGTTACTTTGACTGCAGGAGAGGAAGTGGTCTTCGCGCCGCAGCCAGCGTGACGATCAGGGCAATTCTCGCAGGTAAGGGGCAAGATTTGCCGAGGTCATGTAGTCAGTCTGCAAGAGCCTCGGCAACGCGCGTGTGCAGTTGTTCCGCCGCCGCGTGATCGATGAGCAATTCGTTAACAAGCCCTCGGGAGATCAGTTCGAATACCGTATCACCTCGTTCCTTCTGAATCGCGACGACCACAACCCCACTTTGGTTGGGATCGTCAAATGCCCGATCTGCGATGGCCTTGACATGCTCTGTTTTGATCCCGGTCCACAGCCCGTTCAGTTCGTCAATCAGGTCCATCTTGGCCTGTGAAATTTCGGTTCTCGGGATCAAAATACCGCCGAGGTCCCCGACAACCAGTTGCCGGAGGTCATCAGCCCTTAACCCGCCTGCCTGAACCAGCTCTTCAAAACTGCCCAGAACTGGAGTGCTTGAAGACCCAACGCTGGAAATCAGCATATCCATTTTGCCAATCAATGCGTCTGGACCCGAAAACACGCGGTGAAATCCTGGAGTGTCAGAGATGTACTGCCAAATGGAACGGCGCATGGTTTCATCATAGTGACGGGGTATGTATGCCGGGAAACCAGTGAGCTGAGGGCTATCCTCCGGCTGATCGTTAAATAGCTCATCAAAAGTTCCGGCAAGCCGGCTGGCCGAGTATCCATGCTGAGCCAGTGACATCAATTCTGCGCAAACCGCTGCAAACTCTGTCTTTTGCGACTTATCAATGGGCTGCCTTGAGGCTGCAATCCCTTCTGCCAGGGACTTGATTGTTCGACCCCACGCAACGCCGATGACGTTCGATTTCTCAATCAGTTCTATCAATCGCCCGGATGCGGTTCGTCCAAATCTGGTACGGCGCTGTGACAGCGCAGCCTCGGTGTTCCCCGGGCCGCTTTCAAACACCCCAAGCCGAGGCGGTCTGAGGTTGTTCCTGTTGCAATATCGTTTCAGATCAGAATTAAGCCCTGAAGGTGCCAGCAATTCGTCCATCTGGGCAATCCACTCGTCTGAGAATTGTTCTTTGACGAAGCGTTGTTCGATGACCAAGTAGTTTTGGCGTTCAGCGTGTTTCAGTAACCGCGATACATGCGGTTGAGACAGGCCACCAAGAATTGCCCCTATCTCTACCTGTGACATGTTGTGAGTTGCGCGCATATAGGCAGCGCACTGGGCGCGTTCTTCAAATGGAAGTTTTTTAACGTCAATCATTTGTTTCAACATTGTCCGGTAACGTAAGCTTGGCAGCGTGAATAATTATGCCAGATAAACATTCACATGCCAGCCGATTGAAGAAAATTCCTTACATGCTACGTGTTTCTTGCACAGGCTCGAACCAGGAGATTCAGCATGCCGATCAAAGGACTGATCTTTGACCTCGATGGTGTTTTGGTCGACACCGTACCGGCGCATTTTGCTGCTTGGAAACGCATGTTCGAAGAATACGGGTATGAGTTTGGAAGGGCGGAATACCGGCGGCTTGTCGATGGGCGCCCTCGTTATGACGGGGCGCGAGCGGTCATGACCCGGCATTCGGAAAATGAAGTCAGAACCGCCGCAGACAAAAAGAATGACTATTATGTTGAAATGATCGAGCGAGGCGAATTTCGTGTCTTCGATGCTGCTGTGCACCTCGTAAGACAATGCCAGTCGGAGGGTTACGGTCTGGCGGCCGCTTCCAGCAGCGCCAATGTCCGAGCCGTTCTTGAAAAAGCTGGTTTGTTGGATGCCTTTCCGGTTGTTATCGGAGGCGACGATGTCGAAAAAGGGAAACCCAACCCTGATATATTCCTCACCGCCGCCAGCGGGCTGGGGCTTAATGTGGATGAATGTATCGTGATCGAGGATTCCTCTTCCGGTGTCGAAGCGGCAAAGAATGGTGGTTTCTATTGCGTAGGTCTTCTTCATGAAGATCACGAGAGTGAACTAACGGCTGCGGATTGCGTTATTTCTTCGCTGGCCGAGGTTGACATTGAGCAGATAGACGAATCCAAGTCGGAATTGCCTGTCTAAATACTTTTTTGCGACACAGAACTGGATTTTTTAGGGACAGATAACAGACTTCACCTAAAATTCAGTATCGTGTGCTCAACCTCTCACAACTCCGTGTGCCCGAGTTTGACTATTGGCCGCTTCGGTCAAGCTCCGATGCGGCGCTTGACTCTGCTGGGAAGGCACGGTTGGGACCGTTTGCGCACGTGTGAGGCGTTGGGCTGAAGGACCAGAAAATCCGCGAACTGTTCGCTCGACTGATACCCTATATTGTACTGGTAGCGAACGGCAGGTTTGACGGGCCGCACCGCAGCATCGAAGGTGTCCGCTGGACGGCAGCACTGGGCCGCCAACGAAAGCGGCCCGTAGTATTCAGATTTCAATGGCCTCTGCTATGGCAAGTGCATCCTCAAGCTCAACACCGAGATACCGAACGGTACTGTCCATCTTTGTATGCCCAAGTAAGAGTTGCACCGCGCGCAGATTGCCCGTCTTTTTGTAAATTTGGGTGACCTTGGTCCGACGCATTGAATGTGTGCCATAAGCGCTTGCTTCCAAACCTATAGACGTTACCCAATCACGTACAATCCGCGCATACTGGCGTGTTGAAATGTGCAAACGCTCATGGAAACGCCCTGGCCAAAGGTATTCGGACCCAACCATGTGCTCGTCTTCCATCCACTTCTCGACAGAGGCCCGAGTTCCTTCAGAAATTTCGAAGCGGACCGGTTTCTGAGTTTTACTTTGCAGGACGGAAGCCCGCTCCTTGATCTGACCAGAGGCCATAATGTCAACGACTTTCATCTTAACCAAATCGCAGCCGCGCAACTTACTGTCGATGGCCATATTGAAGAGAGCGAGGTCGCGATGGTTCTCTGCGAGTTCTAACCTTACTCGAATTGCCCAGACGTGTTTGGGTTTCAACGGCCGTTTCTGACCGACGATGCGTCCCTTGTTCCAAGCTGGGCGAAGTGCGCGAATGGCAGGTAAATTTGGTGTTTCCATAACTGATCCTCCGATCCGCCATGCCCGCCCACAACGACAACCCGACGTTGACGAAAGAGGATATCACAGGATGCCGCGTTGCCGCCGAGGTCGGCTGTGGGCCCTAACTCTCAAATGCCGCAAAGTGAAATTCTTGCAGGTACGCCAAATGCAGACCTTGGTCGCTGTGAGACCTGCTTATCACCGCTGATTTCACAGGGCAAAGTTACTGACATGTTGCAGGCGCCAGCGTCACAGTCGGAGTACATGCACCGAACACTGAGCGTGGCGAACGACAAGAGCGGCGGTCGATCCCAGAAAGAACTCCTTCATCCCAGGTTTATGCGAAGCGAGGACGATACAGTCGATGCCATGTTTGTTTGCGTATTCGGTGATTGCGCGACCTGCGGATTGGCTCTCGAGCAGGATAGACGATACCTCGGTCTCACTTTTTAGGCGCTCGGCCAAGCGCGCCTTTGCTTTTTGGAGAGATTTTTCTGCGATCCCTTCATCCATATAGTACATTATCTGTCTGTTTGGGGGTTCATGGATATGCGCGGCAGTGATTTTTCCACCTTCGGACACAAGAGCATGTGACGCCGCAAGTGCGTGTTCACTGATGCCGTGTTCTAGAGACAGCGCGACTAGGATATTTTTATACACTTCAATCCTCCGTATCTGGGTTTTCAGTTATCTTCTACTAACTGGCCTCTCCCACTTCATCTTCGGGAGGGCGCTCAGGCACCCCAACCGTAAGATTGGGGTGTGTGCTGTTTCGTCCTGGGCTTTTGTGCTTTCCCGTCGCTACCTGCTGAGCAGGAGGTCCGGCAGGAAGAGGGCCAACTCTGGTACGAAAGTTGTCAGCATCAGCGTGGGAAGCCAGGCAAAGACAATGAAGATCAAAGTCGGCCAAAGCATACGAGACACCGGCTCGTCACAGACCTGGGCACCAAGATAGAGCAGTGGTGCAGTTGGTGGCGTGATGTTTGCCATGCCCAGGTTCACGCCAATCACAGCCGCAAAGTGGATAGGATCCATGCCAGTGCTCTGAGCAATGGGCAGCAAGATCGGTGTCGCCAAAAGCAGACCCGAGATGTCATCCATCAGCATCCCGATCAGGATCAACACGATGTTGATCATCAACAGAACCACAATCGGATTTTCAGATACTGAATAGACCATTTGTTTTGCCAGCTGTGGCGCACCTTGCGCAATCAGGTTATCGGATACGATCAGAACCATGAAGATCATGACCATGACTACGCCAATCGTAACGCCCGAGTTTTGGATAGTTTGAGCCAGCGTTTTCCACGTCAGACCACGGTAGAAGTAGATCGCGATCGGGATCGAGTAGACCACGGCGATACCGGCGGCCTCGGTTGGTGTCATGATGCCGCCATAGATTCCACCCAAAATGATAAGAGGCATCATCAGTGCTGGCCCAGCTAGGCGCGCCTGTACACCAAATGTTGGCAGAAACGGCTTGGGACGCTCCGTCAGGTTAATGTCGTCGTATTTCCGCAGCATGAACTGGTTGACCACAATCAGAAGCGTGATCAGGATGAACGCTGGCAGAACCGTAGAAAGAAAGCACTTCAGGACGTGTTGCTGTGCGACCCAGCCATACAGGATCATCGTAGAGCTTGGCGGGATTAAAAGGCCCAGCGGACTTGCAGCCACGATCAGTGCCGCTGATTGCCCGCCTGGATAGTTGGCCTTTTTCAGGTGGGGCATCATGATGCCGCCAATACAGGTCAGCGTGGCATTGGCGCTACCAGAGATGGAGCCAAATACACCGCAGGCCAATACTCCAGCGGCGCTGAGCCCACCTTTGATATGGCCAATGAACATTTCAGCCAACGAGACAAGAGGGGCTGCGATCTTACCCTTTTCCATGATGCCACCAGCGATCATGAAGAGCGGGATCGCCAGAAGCACCAGGGAACGGATGCCCGTAGAGCCGGTCGGCAGATAGCCCGTGATGCCTTGGTCCCCAACAAGGGCGATGAAGATCAGGACCGCTCCGAATGCCACATATACGCTTACACCCAACAGCAGCATAAGGCAGACGATTAGGAGACTTCCTCCGATAATCATTGGGCTTCTCCTTTTTGCATTTCTGATCTCAGGGGCAGACCCAGCCCCTTACGGATATGCACGTACAGATAAGCAGCCGTGAACGTTGCCATGAAGCCAAAGGCTATCATGATAAAAATCCGCCAAGTGACAAACGGAATTCGCAGCACCGGGGTTGCCCGCAACCGTGGGAAAGAGAAGTCATCGAGCAGCGAGACATAACACGCGTACATGAGGAACAGGATCACCAGAACCTCAATCGTCAGGACGACAAAGCCGCGCCACCAGATCAGTCTGGGGTTCTGTATCACGATGCCAAGAATATCTGCGTTGATATGCAGGTTGCGTGCAGAGGCCAAAACAGCGCCTGCAAAAAAGCCGATGATGCTGATGCCCAGAAGCCATTCTTCATAGGCGAAAAGATCGCCCCCAAACCCATACCGGATGACAACAACAGCTCCAAACGTGAATGCCATCAGGAAACCGGAAAACATGACGATCTGTCTCATGACAAACGCGACTGCTTTCAATGGGTACCCGATAACAACTGGCAGCTCGTCGGTGATTTTTTGCGAAGTCTTGTTCTCTGCGCTTTCGACGACCAGTGGACGGTCAGCTTCTGAGCTAGACATCTTTCTCCCTCCCTTTGTTGAGCCAAAGACAAAGAAGGGCCAACTGATGTGCTGGCCCTTCTTTTAGTGTTTATTGTTGTTCTTTGGCTGCCAGCAGCCGGTCGATGATGTCCTGACCGACGTTTTGAGCCATCGAAGGCCAGACCTTCTCCTGGACATGTGCAGCCATTGCAGCCTGCTCTTCGTCGTTCAGGCGCAGGATGGTGTAACCTTTGTCCAGCAGTTTCTGACCGAACACTTCGTCATTCTCGCGGTTGTAAGCAAAGAAGTCTTCTGAGGCTTTGGTCATCGCCGCCTGCAGCACCGCGCGCTGCTCGTCATTCAGCTTGTCGAGCGTCCGTTGCGAGGCGTAAAATGTTGTGAGTTCCGAAATCGAGTTATACTCGACAAAGTGGGTCCCAACATCCGATTTGGCGAAGATGGAATAGGTTGCTGTCTTTGTGCAGCAGATTGCGCCATCGACGATACCGGCCTGAAGTGCCGGGAAGATGTCGCCCCAAGCCATAGTTGTCGCCTGGTAGCCCAGCTCTTCGACCATCGATTTTACAACGCTGGACGACCAAACACGAATGTTCATGCCCTTGTCGTCAAAGTTGCTCCAGTTCTCCGGCTCTTGCGAAGCGACGATACCGATGAACCCTTCAGGGTTCTGCGCCATCACAGTCACACCATATTCGTCGGTGATCTCCTGCAGGATGGTGTTGAACTCGGAATCCATGTTGAGCAGGGTGCTCTGCATGTCATCCCAACCGCCCAACAGGAACGGCATGGACAAAAACTCAAGGCGCGGGTCGGTATCGGCATAGATAAACGCCGAGGCCAGATCGATATTGCCGCGTGCGACATCTTCGAACAGCGCTTCACCAGAACCCAGCTGGTTCGCAGGGAAGACTTCAACCGTAAGGCCAACATCTGCAGCGGCAACATCTGCTGCGACCTGCTCCATCATCTTTGTGCCCTGGTGGTCGATCGGGAACACGCCGGCAAAACGCAGCGTCATGTCTTCCGCAATTGCGACAGTTGACATCAGGGCGCTCAGTGCGCCAGCTGCCATACCTGTGGTAAACTTATTAAAACTCATCGAGTATCTCCTCCTAGTTGACGAGTAACGCCCGCCCGGCAGCATGCCGAAGCGGGCGATAAATTTGCTGGTGTCAGCAAAGTTCCGGGGCGACGAACTTGTATCCGAGATCATCAGCCACAGCCTTGTATGTCACCTTGCCGTGGGCCACGTTCAGGCCGTTCATCAGGTGACGATTATCCGCAAGCGCCTGCTTCCAGCCATTGTTGGCGATCGCCAGAGCGTGCGGCAGCGTGACGTTATTGAGCGCGTAGGTCGAAGTTCGGGCGACTGCGCCCGGCATGTTGGCGACGCAATAATGTACAACATCGTCGACAACATACGTGGGCTCTGCGTGAGTGGTAGCTTTGGACGTTTCAAAGCAGCCGCCCTGATCAATCGCCACGTCCACGACGACCGCACCGGGCTTCATTTTCGAAATCAGGTCGCGCGTGACCAGCTTGGGCGCAGCAGCACCCGGGATCAGAACCGCGCCCACAACCAGATCGGCGTTGGTGACTTCTTCTTCAAGCGCGACCTTGGTCGAATAGACAACCTTGGCCGAAGCTTCGAAATGGTTCTCCAACTTTTCCAGGACCGCCGGATTGCGGTCCAGAATGGTAACATCCGCGTGCAGGCCAACCGCCATTTGAGCTGCGTTGAACCCAACAACACCGCCACCGATTACGACGACCTTGCCGGGCTTCACGCCGGGCACCCCGCCCAGCAACACACCCAGACCGCCCTTGGCCTTCTCCAATGCGCTGGCACCGGCCTGGATCGACATGCGACCGGCAACCTGGCTCATCGGTTTCAGCAAAGGCAGGCCACCATTTTCGTCGGTTACTGTCTCATAGGCGATGCAAACCGCACCCGAGTTCACCAGATCTTTGGTTTGCTCCGGATCGGGTGCCAGATGCAGATAGGTATAGAGGATCTGGCCTTCGCGCAGCATGGCGCGCTCGACAGCCTGCGGTTCCTTCACCTTCACGATCATTTCCGTGTTGGCAAAGATATCGGCCGCGGCTTCGGCAATTTCCGCACCAGCGGCACGATAGGCATCGTCGTCCGCGCCAATGCCAACACCAGCATTGGTCTCCACGATGACGTTGTGACTCTGCGAGACCAGTTCCGCGACGCTTTCCGGGGTCAGACCCACACGGTATTCGTGGTTCTTGATTTCCTTGGGAACACCAATGAACATGTTCTTCACTCCTTGGATCGAATGATCATTTTGCCGTTGGCATGACGAACTCAGCACCTTCCGAGATGCTTTCGGGCCAGCGCTGCATGATGGATTTCTGCTTGGTGTAGAAACGAACACCCTCTTCGCCATAGGCGTGCATGTCGCCGAACAGGCTCTTCTTCCAGCCGCCAAACCCATGCCAGGCCATCGGCACCGGGATCGGCACGTTCACACCGACCATGCCAACCTGAACCTGCTTGCCGAATTCGCGCGCGACGTTGCCGTCACGGGTGAACAGCGACACGCCATTGCCGAATTCGTGGTCGTTGATCAGTTGCAGACCTTCCGCGAAGCTCGAAACGCGTACGCAGGACAGAACCGGGCCAAAGATCTCTTCCTTGTAGATCTTCATGTCCGGGGTGACATTGTCGAATAGGGTGCCACCCAGAAAATAACCTTCCTCGTGCCCTTCGACGCTGTAGTCGCGGCCATCGACCAGCAGGTCAGCACCTTCTTCAACGCCAGAGTCGATGTAACCCTTGATCCGGTCACGCGCAGCGGCGGTGACAATCGGGCCCATCTCTGCGTCCAGCTCAATCCCGTTCTTTACTTTCAGCGTCTCAGCACGCTCCTTCAGAACCGGCATCAGCTTGTCAGCGGCATCGCCAACCAGAAGGGCCACCGAAATCGCCATGCAGCGTTCGCCCGCCGACCCATAGGCCGCTCCGATCAGAGCATCGGCTGCCTTGTTCATGTCGGCGTCCGGCATCACCAGCATGTGGTTTTTTGCGCCACCCAGAGCCTGAACGCGTTTGCCGTGCCGCGCACCAACCTCGTAGATATAGTTGGCAATCGGGGTCGAGCCGACGAAGGAAATGGCCTTAACGTCGTCGTTCTCCAGCAAAGCATCCACGGCGACCTTGTCACCCTGAACGACGTTGAAGACGCCATCGGGGAAACCAGCCTTCTGCATCAGATCCGCATATAGCAGGGATGCGGACGGGTCGGTTGGCGACGGCTTCAGGATAAAGGTATTGCCTGCGGCGACGGCGATCGGGAACATCCACATCGGCACCATGACCGGGAAGTTGAAGGGAGTGATCCCGGCGACAACACCCAACGCCTGACGCGTGGTCCAGTTGTCCATGCCAGTGGAGACTTGCTCCGTGTAGTCGCCCTTGAGGAGTTGCGGAATGCCGCAGGCAAACTCGATGATATCAATACCGCGCTCAACCTCGCCCTGAGCGTCGGTGAAAACCTTGCCGTGCTCAACCGTAATGGCACGAGCGAGCTCGTCCTTGTGTTCACGAACGAGGGCTAGGAAATTGTTCATCAGGCGGGCGCGCCGGATCGGTGGCGTGTTCGACCACTTAGGAAACGCCGCTTTGGCAGCAGCAACCGCGTCGCCAACTGTTTGTACTGTCGCCAGCGACACTTCGCCGGTTTGAGCACCGGTTGCGGGGTTGAAGACCGGTTGAGTGTTTTCGCCGGAACGAACAGTAATTTGGCCATTAATGTAGTGGCCGATCAAAGTGATCGGGGATGCATCTTTCATGATGTCAGTCCTTTTGGGGTTAGCAGTCAGGGGTTATGGCAGGTCAGCCAATACCTCTCCAAGTGTTTGACAGAGTGTCTCTATTTCAGGTTCCGAGATGATAAGCGGCGGCGACAGCGCGATGATGTCGCCGGTGACCCGGATCATGATCCCGGCATCCCAGGCCCGTTTCATCGCATCAAAGCCCCGCGCTCCCGGCGTACCCTCTCGTGGTGCAAGCTCGATTGCGCCCACCAGTCCCAAATTGCGAATGTCGATGACATTTGGCAGGCCTTTGAGGCCGTGAAGCTGATCCTCCCAAGGCCCCGAAAGCAACGCTGCGCGGCGGAACAGATCGTTTTGCTTGTAGCATTCCAACGTAGCCAATGCGGCGGCGCAGGACACAGGATTGGCGGAATAGGTATAGCCATGGAACAACTCAATCGGCGCATCTGCGTTTTCCATCGCCGAGTCATAAATCGCATCGGAAACAACGACAGCCCCCATCGGGATGACACCGTTGGTTAGGCCTTTTGCCGTCGTTATGATGTCCGGCTTAACATCGAAATACTCCGAAGCAGTCGCGGTACCCAAACGACCAAAGGCGGTGATGACCTCGTCGAAAATCAGCAGAATTCCATGGCGGTCACAAATTCCCCGTAACCGCTTCAGGTATCCTTTCGGCGGTAGAAGCACACCGGTGGACCCCGCCATCGGCTCAACGATAACGGCTGCAATGGTCGACGCATCGTGAAGCGCGATCAACCGTTCAAGATCGTCCGCCAGTTCTGCCCCATGTTGCGGGCATCCACGTGAGAATGCGTTTTTCTCCAGATCATGGGTATGGCGCAGGTGATCGACACCGGTGAGAAGCGTGCCAAAATGCATGCGGTTCTTAACAATACCGCCGACCGAGATTCCGCCGAAGCCAGTGCCGTGGTAGCCGCGCTCTCGCCCGATCAAACGGGTGCGGGCCCCGTCACCGCGCATCCGGTGATAATGCAGCGCAATCTTGAGCGCCGTATCAACGGACTCGGAGCCAGAGTTGGTGAAAAAGGTGTGATTCATTCCCTCAGGCATCATCGCGGTCAGCTTTGCCGACAACTCAAACGCCTGAGGGTGGGAGAACTGGAAATTCGGTGCGTAATCCAGCTCGTGCACCTGTTTTTGCACCGCTTCGACGATCAGCGGATCACGATGACCAGCGTTGACGCACCACAGTCCGGCGGTACCATCCATGACCTTTCGACCATCGGAACTGGTGTAATACATCCCGTCGGCCGACTGGATCATTCGGGGCTCGCGAAGGAAATCACGATTGGCTGAAAACGGCATCCAAAACGATGACATTGTGTTGGGTTGATCAAGCACGTTCATTCCTCGTGAGGCAGATTTTCATTTGATGCCAAATCTTTGCAGAGTTCAGACATTCCGCACACCCGGCTTTGTGGGAAAGTGTAAGTTGTTGAAAAACAGACCGTGCTCACATAAAGTGCTTTCGATCAAACGCGAGAAATCATTGAGGTAACGGTTTTGTCATCAGATTTGGAAACGGCTCGTCGCCTAAAACTGATTCGTACCTCAAAGGGTCTCAGCCAGCGTGAGATGGCCAAGCGTGCTGGAGTTGGTAGCGGGACAATTTCTCAAATCGAAAGCGGATCGACCCAACCCTCTGTTGCTTTGCTCAAGAAGATTCTGGCGGGCGTTGATATCAATCTGGGGTTCTTTTTTAGTTTTGAACTCAAAAATGAAGACAGCTTTTACTTTCCCCATGGAACCATGCGCGATCTTGGGTCACCTGGGGTTTCCTATTTGTTGGTTGCAGGTGAGCGCCGAGACAGGAAACTACAGATGCTGATTGAGGAGTACGAAGTAGGTGCTGACTCGGGTCGAGCTGAACTGTCTCACGAAGGTGAGGAATGCGCTGTTGTGATAGAAGGACGGCTGGAAGTCACGGTAGACGGGCAGTCCAGGGTTCTGGGTCCCGGAGACGCTTATTATTTCTCGAGCATACTGCCACACAGGTTTCGGAATGCCGGTGATACGCCCTGCAAAGTCATTAGTGCATGCACTCCTTCGTCGTTCTGACTGAAACACAAGCACTCTTCTGTGAGCGCTTCAATAGTTCGCGGGTTGTTCAAATTCGATAACCAACTCAGAATGTGGAAATGAAATCGACATTCGCGATCAGGAGCCAATTGTCGCCTTTCTCGCGCAATCCCCGACGGCTGGCTTTTTAGATTTTGCGCTTGCAGCGAATGGCCGGAATGCGGGCTGCGGCTGCAGAAATCCAACAGGGTGCTCAAAGTCGGCTATGGGCCGCGAACAACCGGATACTGGCTCCGGCATACGCCAGGCGCTGCGTTGGGTGCGAGCCCAAGCTCAGGGTTTGTGTGTGTTCTATGAAAGGCACCGGTTGACCAATTCTCGAAACTCCGTCGCCGGGAGCTTCGAGAGTTCGTCCTCAAATCAAATGTCGCCTCAGTTCTCAAGAGGCTTGGGATTGATGGGGCGAAAATCACCATCCAGTACGGCTTGGCTGACGCCATAGTTTCGCACGCTGTAATTGAACGGCTCACCACCAGAGGACAAAGAATTGATCGCGTTGTCTCCGCAGTTGAAATGCACGGTGATGGTCCCATCCGCATTTGGTTCCCACATGTTCGAGTTGATATGCGTGTTCCCGGCCATCAAATAACCCGCTTCATCATAGAGCGTGAAGGACGTGAAGAACTTGTTCTTGGGATCGTCAAAAGTGATGCCAAGGCAGTCATCTCCGGGCAATGCGGGCGAGCTGGAATAGGCGTTTGAAACACCCAGCTCTGGCGGATACCCGCCCCAGCCAGCGGCATGTGAAATGTCGAGCAGATGCTGGTCGGCAGCGCCGGGTGCCTTGGCATAGGTGTAGTCAATACCAGCCTTCAAGAACTCGTCTTTATAGGCAATGCGCAGCGCTTCAAGCTGCTTCTGATCATAATCTGCCGAAACATATGGGCTGTTTTCAACATAGTCTGAAACAGTGATTATATCCTGCACGTCGTGAAGATGATCCAACGCGTCGGAGTCGGTGCGGTCCTTAAGCTCGGTCCGAAACATTACAAAGGCGAAGTCAGTCGATACTCTCAGCTTGTGTTCACCTGGCTCAACAATGAAATAGGGCGAAAACCCGTCTTCATCCATGATCTGCACCGAGACATACAGATCGGTGTCTGGAATGTTGACCGTGAATTCATGATCATCCGACACGTCGACAATCTGGATGGAATACAGTGTATCCCAGTTCATGCGCACCGTGGGCGCTTGGGCCCCAACAGGTGACACTTCGCGCAGGTGCAGTATTTCTTTGTCGGCCCCTCTGCGGGCCCAATTGGCAAAGTTCCAGGCGGTTTCGGCTTGGGCAAAATTATCAGCAGTGACGGCGATTGTTTCCGCCTGCGCCAGCGACGCAGACGCCAAAAATGTTGCGGTCAGAAGGAGCGGGGATTTCATTTTCAAAACTCCTGATTTTTTGTTGCTTCGCGAATGATCATTTGACCAGCTCAATCTCACCGGGGCGCCATGTGCCATCAAACCAGGGCTCAAGCGGGCCATAGAGACGCAGGATGGTCGACCAGGACTTGCCCGGCATGGTCTGAATCCAGTTCCCCTCTTTGCCCTCGGGCGCTTGGGGGGCAAACCAAACTGTATAGCTGCCATCGTCATTGGCTTTGAGGGTAGGCAACGTGCTGTCGACGCCTGCCAGTTTCTGATCTGTTTCCAGCAGGGATCGCGTTTGGGTGCTGTAGACCACGAATGACCAATAGTTGTTCACCGGAACGTCCGCTGGAATGGTGATTGAATAGGTCTTGCTGCCGTCAAGATAGCCCCCATCGCTGTCACGGTTGATCATTGCATATTGCGAGCCAACGCCGACATTCTTGGCCACCATCGCGGGGGTGATGCCAGTGGCGTAGTAGTGAAACAGCGTGCGGGCATCGACAAGCTTTACGTCGCCCGCCTGGAATTCGTGATCACCGCCGACAAATGGGGTTTTCCAATAGCCGGTTTCGTACAGGAAGGGGGCTCTGGTACGGGGTGCATAGATCAGTGAACGCGCAGCAGCGGTTCCGATGGCGACTGCTTCGGTAAGTGTTTGGGTCAAACGTTCATCAGGCTCAAACGGCTGCCCCCTGCGAATGCCCAAGGTGAACAGGTCGCCCAATAGCTCTGCAGGCAAAGCGCCTTCGGGTTCGGCATCGACAACGGCTTTCATTTCTTCGAAAAACAAGAAGTCGTTGGCGTGGATGGTATTGACCTGCACATCCGTCATATCGACAAACCCGGTTTCAGGCGGATTGTCCCGTTCGGACCAGGGGTAAATACGCAAGTTCTCTTTGACACGACTGGCTTCGGCTGCTGGCCCATCTGCGCCGGGGAAGGCCCGAAGCGCGAGCCAGTTCATGTAACTTGACGTCTTCAGGATATAGTACCCGTCCTCGGGTAGATCCCCATCATAGTCATTGGGCACGATCAGGTATTTCCCACCTTTGCCCTTGTCCGGCCCCGCGTTCCCGACATCACCGACATAGCGCATATAGACGTCGTCGATCAGCCCCAGAATGCCCGAGGGCAGCTCCAGAACCACTGGGCCATTCGACAGGTCGGTACAGCCCATCACATAAATTGTCGTTGTGTTGGGCGTCAGCAGCAAGGATCGGGCATTGTAGAGATCCTGAAAAATCCCGAAACTTCCCACAACCGCTCCGGTTTCAGCGAGCCCGCGGCACATCGCATAGGTCGATGCGGCTGGCATCCCGTCTGTAAAGGCGGTGATCCCCCGCGCAAGGTTCAGCGCATCATAGGCAACAGCCGCTGTTTCCGGGGTCGGGAGGCCGTCGAAATATTCCAGTGTTCCCAGCCGCGTCTCGAAATTGTCAGGGACTATGATGCTGCCTGGCACATTCGCCGCGTATTCCGGACTGTCTTGCGCCATGGCAAGTGATGCGCCGCAAATCGCGGCAAACGAACCGGTGTACTTTAGGACTTGCTTAATCATGATTTTAGTACTCCCTAACAATAGCATCCGCCGTGCACCCACGGTTCGGATCATCAAATTGGGGGTATGATACCAAGAGCCATCCGCCTAAACTGCACGTCAACGGGCATTTGAGGGCAAATATGGATCGGGACGAAGCGGTTCACTTTTTGCGGCAAAACGGCTGGCTTTCGCGTTTGCCGGATGCTGTACAACAGGATTGGCTAAGCGGCGCGCGGTTTCATCAGATTTCCAAAGGTGAGCGCATCTTTGAAGTCGAGGATGATCCGCGCTTTATGGTTGGCCTCGCGAGCGGCTCAGTGGGCGCATATCTGAGCTACCACCACGATGAAACACGGCTGGTTTTGCTATACGAAAAGGGAAATTGGTTTGGCGATGCCGCTGTTATCACTGGCGAGCGGCATCGGGGTACGGGTGTTGCGCGAACCGATTGCACAATACTCGTGGTGCCCGCTGCCCATGTCGAAAGGGTAAACGAGCGCCACCCGGAGGTTTGGCGTCACATTTCCATGAACGTGCTTTTCCAAATCGACAGTTATCTGACTCTGACCGAAGCGGCACTCAACCGAGACCCTGTGGGCCGCGTGATCACCATGTTGATCAGCCTCAAAAAACTGAACCCAAGGCAGAGCGTTTTCAATCTATCCAATGAAGAAGTCGGGCAAATGACAGGGCTGACACGAAACACAGCAAGCAAATGCCTGCGTACGCTGGAAACCGCTGGAGCGATTGAGCGAAGCTATGCAAGCATTCGCGTCTCCGACTTGCAGTCTTTGGAGCAACATCTTAGGCAGAATAGTACAAAATAGTCGCTAGCTTAGGCAGAGATGGGTTCAACACTGATTTGCGGCGCAGCGATGACCACTATTAAGTCCAGGGCAGTTTTCGGGCCGTTTCAAACCTGTTCAAGCGCGCTGTGTGCAGAGATTTGTTGATTTTGACCGCGTATCAAGAATACGTCCGAGTAACCGTCCGCAACAATGGCTGGAAGTTTGAGGTTGGGGTGTGACTGTGTGATTTGCCGAGACCGACCTGCATTCAGAAACCACCTTACTGTTTAGTGATGCACTGGAATGCGATTGCCAAATCGCATCGACGCGAATGTTTGGGAATGACCGGGGTTCAAGGGCTCGTTCTGTTCGAAAACCCCGGCCAGCAAATGAGTCAGTTGCTCGGTGTCATGTCGACAATTGTGGGTTCGCGATCACCGCTTGTCGGGAAGACCACCATATCATCGCCCATGGCACCAAAATCGATCTTGCTGAGATCGACCTTATGCACGGTCCGGTCGTACATTGTGTGATAGTAGTAAGTGAGGTTCTGGGAGTCGCTGGCGGTGGTGACCTGCGTTGCACTGTAGAGCAGATCTTCCGATTGGACATCGTCCTGTGCACCCTCGGCGGCATCGGCCGGAATGTTGAAATTGTCGAGGATCCGGAAAGCTTCCCGTACAGTATCGTAGCCGCCCTGGGTTTCACGGGCCGTTTGCGAGAACGCCACGGCGCGGACAAAGCGTGACGGGGGTGTGAAATCACCAGGCAGGCCGATCATGCCGCTGCCTGCGCCAAGCGGAGCAAAAGTGACGCCGCTGGCTTCGACCTGCGGAACGCCGATAGCAGTCAGATTGACGTAATTGTTGAGGTTCGTCATATGCCAATCATAGTTTGGCGAATTGGTGATTACGCCAAGCGGGGCATCGAAAACAGTCAACTCGCCATCAATATACTCGATGACGATCCGTCCACCTGATCGGTCTGCCACCAGCATGTGAAACGGAAACGGAAAACCAAGCGTCTCATCCACCACGCCCACGACACGAATATTCTCGAGCCCGGCTGTCGCCTCCTCGACCGTTTCGAAATTCGACAGGACATAGCTTGCCAGCAAATCACCGGGGATGGTGTTGTCGGCAAGTTCAGGATTGTACTCCTGATATTCGGTGAAGCCCGGCAAGTAGAACAGCCCGGCAGTCAGTCCTACCTCATTGATCCCGTCAGCGGGGGCGCCGTGGTCCAGCATGCTGATGCCGACCATGCCGTACTTTCCTGTCCAAGTAGCACCCTGCTTTCCGTCCGGCATCTCGCCGGCACTGTACGAATAACCCCTCGGGATGATGTTGATCTTGGTTTCGAGATCGAAAGGCCCCCATTCGGCGGTCCTCGCGCGAATGATGCTCCCGTCCGAACCGGTTAGCATAATGCCGGTACAGGCCCACGACACTGATGCGGATGCGATCAGCGCAACTACGGTCCGGGCAACGGTTTTTGTCAGCTTCATGATATACATAGATGACCTCCTGATGTGGCGTCTTTCAATATTTTGGAGTTGCTCGATGATAGTCGTGTGTCAATTGCGAAAACCCGTTTCTGACTGGCGGTTTGCATCAAAACTAGGTGGTGTTTCATGTCGATTATATCTGATACTCAGTGCTGATCTGTAGCAATCACAACAAAGTCGGCATGGGCCAAGATAAAAACTTCATTGATCCTGCCAAAGGCAGGCATGGAAACGTTCTCCCGGCGGACAAAAGCCGTGATCAAGAGGAACCCGCCAAGCCGCGATTGGATATCTCCGAGGCGAAGCGCACAGTTCTCAGGTACGGATGGCTTGCCGAACAAGATAAGTCATTTCAGGCCGTCATACTGGAGAAGGCCACGCTTCTGACGTTTGCAGTCGGTCGCCGAGTCTTCGACGTCGGCGACTTCCGCGGCGGCATCTTTGGAGTTGCAGGAGGCGCTTTTGGAATCAAGGTTCCGCGACGCAGTGGGGAAGACAGGCTCGCCCATATATGCCGTAGCGGCGTGTGGTTCGGATATGATGCCTCGCTTAGCCGGCGCCACCGGAACCTGACATTCGTGGCGGTTGAACCCTCAATTGCGTTCCACGTCCCGCTGGGCGCGCTGGACCAGATAGCTGCATCCGACTCGAGTTATCACCGGGCCCTAACCAAGGTCGCGTCCTTCGGCATGGACATTGCCATCGCGACCGTCTCCGATCTATTGATACCCAACGTCCAACAGCGCATTGCCTCGACTCTGCTGCGCATCGCTTCAACACATGAGGCTGGGCAAGAAGGCACCGCTGTCATTTCGGGGTTAACGCAGGAGCAGATCGGTGAGCTGGCAAATGCCGCGCGAGACGTGGTCAATCGAACTCTCAAGCAATTTGCATCAAAAGGGTGGATTGATGTCGCCTACAAGAGGATCAGGTTACTGAAGCCTGCGTCGCTGGAAGCGTATTGCTCATGACCCGATATGCAATGACTTGCATTTCAGGGTGTGGCTTCAAGCTGCTTTTCGTACGGATTTGAGCAGTTCGCAGCCGCTTATTTGCAATGTTACGGTGATGAACTGTACTCTTTAGTTTGGGTTTTTGAGCCCAGAACAAGCCCGCTATGAACTGTCAGCAGCTGAATGCTAGCGCATGGAAATGCTGTTGAACGCCTATAAGGAACACGGTGTGACAATCTGCTGAAGCCGACGATGTTACGTCAGTTGGGTGAATGAGCGTGAGATTCCGGTTACCTCGTTTTGCAAAGTCATTGGACAGACGGGCTTTATTGATCGACAATTGTGTCATGGAGCTGACAGCGACCACACCTGTCCACCTGATCCATTTGGATCCAGACGTCAACATGGCGCGGTTCTATGGAATAGAGTTGCAGCCGACGTTGTTTGGGGAAGTGTCCGTCCTCCGTACCTGGGGACGTATTGGTACAAACGGGCAAGCCATGATGGTGACGTACGAAGATGAAGCCGAGGCTGCCGAGGCGCTCAAAAAACTCGAAAGGCAAAAACGCCGTCGAGGGTATGCTCCGGTCGATGAGTGACTTCGGGCTGCAATTTGTTTCTTTGGCAAATCCCGAGCCTTTTGGCTCGTGAGCGGGCTCTAGGTTTCAGCCGGCATGCCGGCTGAAACCCAGAACACCCCAGCATGATCTCCCTGACGCAGTAGCCCCTGAACCGTCTCTTGCGAGCCGGGGCAGGGGCTTTGGGTCATGGTCGCTCCATGCCGTGGTAATCTGCCCATTCGGGTTTCGATCCCTTTTGCGCTCCCGCAGGATCCAAGATCCATTGGCTTTTTTTGTTGGGTCAGGCGGGAATCGAACAGGCCAAACGCCCCCCGACGTAAGGGGGAAGGCACGGCCTCCCCCCTCGGACAAGACAAATCGATAAGATTGTGACCCCTCGCGTTGCGCTGCGGGCCGCACCATTCTTGTCGAATTGTCCTGTCTCGCCCCTCTCCGTCTAGTCGACACAAATCTTAGAGGTTGTGATATCATGATTTATCATTCTTTTAGGGGCCCACTTGAAACCCGATCTCAGCCAAAACGCTCTGGAAGCGACCGATTTTCTTAAGGCAATGGCGCATGACGGCCGTTTGCAGATCTTGTGCCTGCTTCTTGGCGGTGAGAAATCCGTAAGCGAAATCGAAACCACCTTCTCTATGCGGCAGGCAGCAGCTTCCCAGCAACTGTCACGTCTGCGCTTGTCTGGTTTGGTTGAGTCGAGGCGCGACGGAAAGAGCATCTATTACAGGATTGCGGATGAACGCGTGTTGGCGATTTTGGAGGTTCTGTACGATCTGTTTTGTAACGAAGATGCGGAAAAGTAATCTGCAATCGATGCGGTCATTACAGGGCTGGACAAAATCGGAGTTTGGCATTCCACACTCGTATAGCCAGCCAGCGTATACGGCATACTCAGCGCCTTAATCGTCAACACCAAGGGCTTAAGCGTCGGACCTCACGCGGCCTTTAGCGTATTGTTGGGTCCAATTGGGATAGTTAACACTCTGATGTGCAGCAGAACCAAACGCGGCCAAGTCTAATCTGAATTTGCCCATAAATGCAGGTTACAAGCAAAAGACTCTGACGGTACCCTAAGGTTTCTGGTCTTTTCCCATGAACCCCAGGGCGCCCTCATTGTTCAGGATATCGACAGCGATATCCAATGCGTCTTGGTCGGAACTGAATTTATCGTCCCAAACATAGCTGGCGTCCTCTGCGTCGATCACTTCCAATGTCCAGCGGTCCTGGTTTTCCAAGCGATAGATTTCAATTTCAAAGCGAAATCCATCGACAAGTACGGACTTACACTTGTCCGACATTATCAGGTTTGGTTCATCGATATTCATGACTGCGCTGTTCCAATCTTTTGAACGCAGGCGATGTCATATCAGCAAAACTCGTAGCTTGGCCAGCATCGGATGGGAGGGTGCGCGACGCACCAAACTCGTACCCCCTCAAGTAAATCAATAAACCCCCCAGGTACGCCGCGTTCGTCAGATACCGTACTGGCCGAGCTTTCTCAACGTAACAATTGTTTCTATGCTGTAATGAATCTACCGCTCCCGTGGGTCCGCTCAGGGCTTGTTGCTATCGATCCAGCGGGACATCAGATTGCGATCCCGGAAACACTCGTCCGGAACAGGGCTGCGCTTGATCCGGGCGATGCGCTCCGCAAATGCCACTTGCTTGGAACTCGGCCGGGTATCGCGTACGCGAGGGGCTGACCTCTGCGTGTCGATCCATTGGCTCATCGCGCGCCGATCTTGCTGGATTTCCCATGGCAAAACGACGTTTTGTTGCTCTGCCAACTTGCGTGCATAGGCAAGTTGCTTGGCCGTTGCAGGCAGTGCTGTCTGTGTTTCTGAGCTGGCAGATCCGGACATGTGTTCTTCCCCTTGGCAGCGTCACTAAAGAATAGAACAAAAGGGGTTCAAAATCAAGTATATTGTGATCGCATAACACCAGCATACTATATATGGCGTTAGCGCCAGTGGAGGGTAACACTTGTGCTTTTGTTTTCTGATTAGACCACGCAAACGGCGAGTTGAGACTCGCGCGGGCTCACTCCAATCCTGAAACTACTCTTACCGGTTCTGAGCTCGTTTATGACGTGAAGGCCCTAGTCATCTGACGTTCTGCCTCATTGGCAAATCCCGAGCCAGCCGGCTCGTGACCGGGCTCTAGGTTCCAGCCGACATATCGGCTTCCACCCAGAACACCCCAGCATGATCTCCCTGACGCAGTAGCTCCTGACCCGTCTCATGCGAGCCGGGGCAGGGGCTTTGGGTCATGGTCGCTCCATGCCGTGGTGATCTGCCCATTCGGGTGACGATCCCTTTTGCGCTCCCGCAGGATCGCAGATCCTTTGGCTTCTTTTGTTGGTCAGGCGGGATTTGGACAAGCCAAACGCCACCCGACGTCAGGGGGAAGGCGCGGCCTCCCCCCTCGGACAAGACAAATAGACAAGACCGTGTCCTCGCGCGCTGCGCTGCGGGCCGCACCACTCTTGTCGATTTGTCCTGTCTCGCCCCTCTCCGCGTTCGCCACGAGGCAGGTTTTAGAGACGACGCCCTTTCAGGGCTCGGCTCAAAACCAGCACCAAAGGGGACCAGCCCCGGAGGTCGCACCACAAAAGGAGAGACGGTTTTGAACAGTGAAGCAACAACAGACATCGAGAACGACACGAGCCTTCAGGCTGCAGAGATTGCGGCGCAGAATGACCTGTTTCGGAAAGCCCTGATCGATCCGACTGCAGCAATTGAGATGCACTCCAAGGGCGTTCAGGGGCAGGTGTTTGTCACGCCCGGCGTGTCCGGCGAAGGGATGGAGTTCCAGGCTGCGGCATTGGCGGCATTGGCGTCGGATGACCAGTTTGACGAAGGCAATGACCCTTATGGCGATCACACTTTCGGAACAGTGACGGTCAGCGGCCAGAAACTGTTCTGGAAAATCGACCTCTACGACGCGGACTATAAATACGGCTCCGATCGCCCGTTTGACACGTCAGTGACGCGCCGCGTCCTGACCATCATGTGCCCCAGCGAATACTGAGATCAGCCCTGTTCCAAAGGGGCAGGGACTGCATGCGCAACCAGCGCAAGAAAGGTCCCTCTCGGGACATGCAAGCATGCCCTGCCGGGCAATGGGTGAACCTATGCCCGCAAAAACCTGAAAGGGGGTGATGAAAATAAGTCAGGAAACTTTGCAGCAACGACGGCGCGAAGCCGTTGAGCTGGTCAAGAAGGGAGGTCTCTCCGCCAAGATCGGCCTCGCCTTCTTGAAACAACACGCAGCCGCTTAAGCGGCCCCGCTCTACCCCGGAAGGGGTAGGGCACCCTTAACACGAAGCGAAACACTCAAACAAGGATTTGCCCCATGAGCAAAGTCGAAACATTCACCGCACCAGAAACCATTGAAACAATCGCCCTGTCCGATCTCTACCTGTCTGATCTGAACCCACGACAGGAGGCCGCTGAGGAAGGTATCGCCCTACTGGCCGACAGTCTGGTCATGTGCGGCCTGATCCAGAACCTCAGCGGTCTGCGCGATGCAGATGGCAAAGTCGCTATCGTTGCCGGTGGTCGCCGCCTGCGAGCTCTGAATATCGCCGTGACCGAGCGCGCCGATCTGGCACAGGTTCCCGTGAAGGTCACGAACAACCCCTTTGTGGCCGAGCAATGGGCCAATGCAGAAAACACCGCCCGCGAGGAACTGGACCCGGTGGACGAGGTCCGCGCCTATGGCAAGATGGCCGAGAAATCCCTGTCTATTGCCAAGATCAGCAATGCGTTTGGCGTAACCGAAGCCCATGTGCGCCGTCGGCTTGCGCTGGCCGGTCTGCCCACCGCCGTATTGGATGCGCTCAAATCTGGCGAGATCAGCTTGGGGCTGGCCAAGGCCATGACAGTCAGCACCGAAGAAGAGAAAATTCTGGAGGTGCTGGAACAGGCCAAGGAGTGCCGATGGTTCAGTGAGCATGATGTCAAACAGGCTCTGACGTCAGAGGCTGTCAGCAGCACCAACCGCAAGGCCGTGTTTGTCGGGCAGAAGGCTTATGTTGGGGCGGGCGGCACCGTCACCGCTGATCTCTTTGCCGATGAGACCCTGTTCAATGAAGGCGATCTACTGGATCATCTGTTTGCTGAGAAACTGGCAGCGGAAGCAGTGAAACTACGCGAAACGGATGGCTGGGATTGGGTGGACACCCATGAAGACAGCTACATTCCGTATGGATTTTCGGGAAGCGAAGGCATGCACCGTCTGGAGATGGTGAGTCGAGAGTTCACCGAAAAACAGGCCGAGCGGTATGACGCACTTGCCGAGCTCTATGAGGGTGAAGCTCTGGACGCGGACGGTGAAAAGGAACTAACCGCGCTCGAGGACTATGCCGCGCCGTATTACTCCGACGATCAGCGTAAGCTGTCCGGTGTGTTTGTCTATGTCGGCAACAGTGGCGAAATCAAAACATCATCAGCCTATGTCGCGGCAGAACATGTGCAAGCCGCCATTGAGGCCGGTGTTCTGGCCCCGGTCAAAAAACCAGAGATCAAGGAGGCACCAAAACCAGCCTATTCGCAGAAGTTCATCGACGACATGGTAGCGATCCGGCTGGCGGCGGTTCAAACGGCCCTGCTGGACAAGCCGGATTATGTGCTGAGCCTGTTTGCCTTCTCCGCAACCCCGGCCTCCGGTCTGACCAGCACCCTGTTTGGGTTTGGCTATGGTGGCGCTGAGCGGAACACGCCGGAGATCGACAACCAGTTCCTCCTCGACCCGCGCCTTGGCGGGGAACGGGATGAGGCGGCAGCGGCGGCTTATGACCAGTTCCAAGAGATGGCCGCACAAGGCAGCGTGGAGGCGTTCAAAGCGTTTCGCGATCTGGGCAAGAAGACCCGCAATGGAGAGATCACGGCTTTTCTGGCCCGGCAGTTTCTGACCCAACGCCCGGAGTTCATGGCGGAGATCGAGGCTGAGATTGGTGCCAACATGCGCGCGATCTGGACCCCTTCGACAGAGAATTGTTTCAAGCGACTGAAAGGCTGGCAGCTGGATGATCTCTACAAGGAATTGCTGGACCTGCATGGTGACACCGACATGTTCAAAGCCTTCGCGAAATCCAAGAAAGGTGCGAAGAACGAAGCGATACACAAGCTCTTCAATGACAAAGAGCATCAGGCGGCACTGGGCGTGACCGAGGCACAGAAAGCCCGGATCGATGCATGGGTGCCGGATTGCTTCTGAACCCAACAGGGCAGGGCGCATCGCGCCCTGCCTGACAAGCCCCTGCAGTGTTTAACTCAAAGATGGATATACGATGCGGCATTGCGTGCGCTAACTGCCGAGACTATCCATCAGAGGTCGGTCACCCGGCTCATTTTCTAAAGCTATGACTTGATCAGAACGGATTTGGAAAGACCCATGGACACCTCATCAAACAAGCTCGAAAAAGCCGCCCGCCGCGTTTGGAAATCCGCGCAGATGTTTGTCGGGTTTCATATGGACCAGAAGGGCAAGCCGCGCGAACAGCCGAAGCTCTGGCCGCCAAAGAACGGAAGCGCATCGATCCATAGCGACCCCAGCGAACAAGAGGCGATTGTTGTCGTCAAATCCGCTGATCCTGAGGCCGCCCAAGATGTGCAGATCAAGCTGCACCCAAACCGCATTGTTGTGCGTCGCGATGCAGATATGTGGTGGCAGGGTGTTGCGATGGATGAGCATTCCGTGACGGTCCGAATGGCCGACAACACGATCATTGAAATCCGGCATGACGGCTCGGTGAAGCGCCGCTCGGCGGAGGATGAAACCCATGTTGAGGCCGATGGCAGCATCTTCAAGTTCACCGAATTTGCCGAGGCGCATATGACGGGTGACGGCGTGGAAATGACCCGGCGCACCGAGGATCGCATTGCCACGATCACAGCCGACGGTGTTGTCGATCGCGCGCGCAAACGTTAGCGTGTGTTCAATACCTCCAAGATTTTCCTTCGGTTAAACTTGTGGCCCGCTTCGGTGGGCCGCTTTCTTGGAGCGGTATCGTGCGGCCTCCGCCCATGTGCTGGTCCCGCCGACATCCGCGCGTGAGATAGGTCACGTGGGTTGTCGTGTTATCTCAGCCAAATCCACCCCGCCAAATTAAGTCCGGCTGATCACCTGGTCCGCACATGCGCGGACCAAGGCCGGACAGTCCAGTCTTTGGCCTCCGCCAGTTGGAAAGGGCGACTTGCATCGCCAGCGATCTTTCATTCATTGCCTCGAGGGTCATACCCTTCTGGAAAGGCCGCTTGCACTCGGAACTGAGCATAGCGCCTGTGATTGACCTGGATCGAGGCGGTGTTGCCGCCACATACAGTATCGCTTTATTCAGATGACCCGTGCGCAGCGATCCCAGAAAGTCTTGCCTTTTCACTTGGCCTGACAGTTTCAAACCCATTGCCGGAGATGATCCTCGGCTGCGGTGTTTCTGAAGGGATGAACATAAGCGGGCAGTCGGGGAAGACGCGCGGTGCCCGTGTCGGGCGCCGCGCTTCAACAGGGAATTTCCCCTGCGCCTGCGGCGCATTCCGCGCGGATCAAATTCCCTGCTGACGTCCCCTTGTTGCCCGCTTTTCCCATGTTCATCGAAACACGCCATAGCGAGGATCAAACAATGGCAACTCAAACTCTGAAACTGAACGTCAAGACCGGTGAAAAAGAAGGCAAGACTTTCTGGGATCGCTGCGGGGTTCTCTTTGTCAGTACCGATGAGGCTGGCAACATCACCTCGATCCAGGTCAAGCACAACATGTTCCCCGGCGTCGAGATGGTGGCCTTCCCAAAGCGGAACGATGACGAGCCCGTCACCGAATGACGAAAGGGCAGGGCGGCGCAAGCCGCCCTTTTCTTTGCTCCGGCCGAAGAGCCGGACCACACATGCGCCACACGTGACGCGCGGATCAACGGCCGGGCAGGGGCACCGTCCGGCCGCAACGCGGCAGTTCGCACCTCTGCCACACCCGCCGCGCAAGCGGCGGGAAACAGAGCGCGCTGAGGCGCGCGAAAAATGCCATACTGAACTTGAACGTGCCGGTATGTGACGGGCGCTGTTCAGGCAGCCCACGCTTTGCGTGATTGCCCTGCGCCGGTCCACCGGCACCCACGCCTGCTGGTTGGAAAAGGGGCGGGACCCTTTTCCCGGCGTGGAGATTGCCTCCAAGAGCAAAACTGTTCCGGTGGCAATTTGAGAAAATACGAATTTCTAAAATCACCCCCGGTTTCCTCTTGGAGAGTATGACAGGATCGCCAGAATTCCAGCCTTCAGATGGTCGAAAAAGCTGCCAGTTGGTTCGCTTCGGTACAACGAAATCGCTCCATCTTCGCGAAGGGATTTCCAAGTAACCCGGTCATTCTCGTCTAGCTGGACGAAATAGGTATTCTCCCGCAATGCTTCATCAAGCACGTGAACCGCACGTGCCGTCAATTCCGGAGAGTCTACCAAGACGCCCATTTCCGTGTTGATATTGACGGATCGCGGATCCCAGTTGAACGAGCCAACAAACAGATAACGGTCGTCGATCGTGAAGGCTTTGGTGTGAAGGCCCGCGCGCGACTGACCCCAGTTCACACCCCTCTGATGGACCTGGTCGGAATCGGGGCGCAGTTCAAACAGTTCGATGCCCCCGTCCAACAACGCGCGTCGTTCCTTTGCATAATGGGCATAGACCGGCGCCACATCGTTTGACGCCAGCGAATTGGTGACAACGCGCACTTCGACCCCACGACCCTCAAGCTCGCTCAGCCATTGGACCCCTTTCTTTCGGGGGACGAAATAGGCCGACACGATATTGACCGAACTTTCGGCGTTCCGGAAATAGGGCACCATTTGCGATGCCAGAATGGGCTGATCAGCATCGGCCCCGGCTGCCTTGGATGGCGGGTCGGAATACAGTTTTGCCGGAACCCAATTCAGCCTGAGTGTCCTAAGGGTAAAGTTCTCTTGCGCCGCTTTTTTGACCGCCGCTGCATACGGGGTTTTCAGCGCTTCATCGACACGCGCATTCAGGCGCACGCGGGCATCTGCCAACCCCAGAGTCTCGGGTTCGCCAATCACCGCATGAGCGGGAACGGCAAATTCACTATTCCAGTATTCGTCGAAATTATCGGACACCTCGTTAACCACTGGCCCGGCCACGAGGATATCCAAATCGGCATAGTTCATCTCTTCCTTGGCCAGAAAATACTCATCCCCCACATTGCGGCCTCCCACGATGGAAACGGTGTTGTCTGCCGTTATGGATTTGTTGTGCATGCGCCGGTTAATGCGTTTGAAATCAGTCAGACCTGCAACCAGCAGGCTCTGATCGCGCCAGAATGGGTTGAATAGCCGGATCTCGATGTTTTCATGAGAATCCAGCGCCGCCGTCATCGCGTCATAGCCGGATGTGTCCATGTCATCGAGCAGCAGCCGCACGCGCACACCGCGATCCGCCGCATCTAACAGGCTTTGGGCAAACAATTGCCCGGTCAGGTCGTTGTGCAGCAGGTAGTATTGAGCATCGATCGACACATCCGCTTGCGCCGCCAACACCAGTCGCGCGGCTAAAGCCTCTTCGCCGTTGCTGATCAGCTTGACCCCCGATCGCCCGTCGCGCGGATCTCCCAGTTTGCGCACCGCAGTCGTCAACCTGCTGTTAGACGGGATCTCGACCGCACGCGACGGGGTTTGAACAAATTCACGAGATCCCGTCGAGCAGGCGGCCAGCGCGATCAGTCCCAGCGATACCCATAGTAGTTTTCTCGGCATCATTTTTCTTCCTTTAACCTTATTCACCAGCCCTAATCGGCGAGGTCGGTCGATCTCACTTCCCGATATACCTTCGTACTTCGGTATCCCATGCTGGGCTCTTGCGGACAGACAGCAGGGCGCGGTTGAGAACCTCGACATATTGGCTTTCATCCCGCAGCGCGAAGGCATAGTTCTGTTCTTCGAACTCGTAGGGCAGCACTTCGAGGTTTTCGAAGCGGCCCTGTTCGCGGCCGCGCAGGATTTCGTATTTCAGGGCGGGTGCATCCATGACAACCGCATCGATGCGGTCAGTGTCCAGGCTGGTGACTACCTCGGTCAGGGTGTCATAAGTCCGCGCTGCAATGCCAGATCGTTGTAAGTATTCTGCCGACGTTGAATCCGCCAAAGTTGCAACCCGCACCTTAGCCAGATCGTCGGGCGAGCGAATTTCGGATCGGATCTGTTCCAGTGTGAATGCGCTGGCCAGAATGGCCGTGATGCTGGCAACCATGATTGTGCTGCCAACCGCCAACAAAGCGGAAAGTATCCGCGCCGTCGGCGTTTTGAACTCGTAATAGCGAATGGGACCGCGCGTCACGAACAGGAGGCCGATCACCAAAGCCTCCATCACCTTGCCGCCGCGCGATTTCATCGCGTAGAGCTTTGCGTTGATCTTGTGCTCAAGCAGGTAGAACACTCCGCCCACCAGTGCTGCTGCACCCAGCACGATGATGATTGCGGTCAGAATGCGCGGGCTCAGCAGGAACTGCCAAATAGAGCTGAGGTAGCTGGCTTTCTTGATCCCGATGGCCTTGTGCGTCTCGAAAAACGAATGAGAAAAGTCCACCCGTTCTTCACGCTCGGATGTAATCGAAAGACAAGACACGCCGACCGCTGATTGCCCTGCGGCGACACTATCGATCATGTCACCGAAGCTCATCAGCGTAACTTCATAGTCAAGCCTGAGTTCCCGAGCCACGCGATCCCACAAGAAAATGGCCAGACCATCCAGCTTATCCGCCTCTCCAATCACAAATGGAGGACAGAACGAGGCAGCTACGGGCACCGGTCCAGTACGCCCTTGTGCCCGCGACGTTTCGGGCGCAAGAAATCCGAGGATCGTCAGGATCGCGATTATGATGAGGATGGGGCTACGCTTCATATCCTTTGCATTTCAGAGATCAGAAACTTACCGATAGGAACACGGATGCGTCGGCGGCATCCAGATTGTCTTCAAACAGGCTGAGATAGCCAAAGGACGCTTCGGCAAACACTGCCTCGCCCATTCGCGCGCGCACTCCCAGGCGGGTCGTCCAGATCAGATCATCCTGATCCTGGCCCACTGAAGGTGCCACCAACCCCAGTTGGTCGTTGTCGATCCAATAGGTTGCCCCGAACGTGGCAAAGGGTGCGACCACACCATTCGACGTCAAGAATGGGCGGCTGACTTCGACCTCTGGTGTCAGAGTGCTGTATTGCGCGCTGTCCAGTTCGACAATGATGTCGCGCTGTATTCCAAGCAGTGTTCCGGACAGGTCAAAATCTTTGCCCTCATAGCGATAATAGTCAAAAGCAAGAGAGGGTCGGATCAGAAAATTTCCGGCTTCATATTCGCCAGTCGCCTGTAGATTGGCCCGCCAACGTGTCCGATCAAAATCACCGGTCAGCCCCAGAAGTGAGACATCCGAAGACAATTGCCCAACGGTTGCCAGTCCGTTCAGGGTCCAGTTCTCGGCCATCCGCCAGGCGAAATAGGGTCCAACAGCCCAGCCATTTGTATCCTGTTCGAACAAGCCGCCATAAGCGTTGGCATCCGTGTTGTCGAACTCCGCCTGTATGCCCAGAACAAGTGTCGGTGTCACAAGACGGTCGATACCCACCGCGAAATAATGATCGTTCACGTCCAAATCCCGAACGCCGCGCGTGTCGTCGACTTGCGTAAAGGTAAAGTCTGTCCAGACATTCCACGGTGTCGGCGGGGCAAAATCGCGCCCTTCGGTCAGCGGTGGGGTTACAAGTGGGTCACACAGAGCCGAGTCCAGTTTGCCATTGGGATCTGTCGTGCACGGTTTTTGTTCCGTGACTTCAGCAGAGCGGTCAAAGCGTGTGCTGCCTGCCGTTGGCAAGACACCGACAAATCCACCTCCTGGTACACTGCCGCCGGGATTACCGCCCCCTCCTCCGGGGTTGCCGCCTCCACCGCCGGGTCCACCTGGACCTCCGCCACCTCCCGGTCCGCCGGGATTTCCTCCGCCTCCACCGCCGCCCGGTGGCCGGCCCGGAAGCGACCAGTTTCTTCTTTGGTTTTGTGTATCGACAAGACAGTCCCGACCATTGGGCGCAGCACCACTTTCAAACAGCCGGTGTACGCCGCCAGATCCGTTGGAAACAAACGGCGAAAAGGACAGATGAGGGCCGCTGCGGTTTTGGCTCCAGGTGTCGACGGTTGTGTTTCCCTGCGCCGCTTCCAGCCGAAAATCGCCCCGTGCGGTTGTAGACAGCCAAACCGAGGATGTCTCACCACGCGTCCGTCCGATATAGATCAGATCGCCGGACGAGCCGCATTGTTGGGCAGCAACCTCGGATCCCAGCGCGCCGAAAATGAAAAGAGCGGCGGTTGATCCCAGAACAGGTGCCATAGTCGTGCTGGCAGCCGCTATTAGCTTGGATTTCATTCGTTTTCCTTGAAAGTCATAGTTGGTCTACTGCGAAGGTTTCGCAGCTGTTGGGGTCACCTGTCTGGTATCCGCGATGGAACCAGTTTTGCCGTTGAGCACTGGTGCCATGAGTAAAACTGTCAGGGACAACAACGCCACGCTGGGCGCGTTGCAGTGCGTCGTCACCGATTGCGGCGGCCGTGTTTAGGGCTTCTTCTATGTCGCCGGGTTCCAATACGCCAAAGCGCTTGTCAACGGCGCGGGCCCAGACGCCTGAGTAGCAGTCAGCCTGAAGCTCGACCCGAACCGACAAGGCATTTGCCTCGGCTTGGCTGGACCTGCTTTTTGCGCGGTTCACCTGTTCCAGAACGCCCAGGCTGTTCTGGACATGATGCGCGACCTCATGCGCGATGACATAGGCCTTGGCAAAATCACCACGCGCGCCCAGCCGTTGCTCCATCACCTGAAAGAACGACGTATCCAGATAGACACGCTGATCGACAGGGCAATAGAACGGGCCGGTTGCCGAAGCGGCGCTGCCGCAGGCCGATTGAGTTCTGCCTGCAAACAGGACCAGAACCGGCGGCGTGTATTGAATGCCCGAATTCGCGAAAATCTCGGACCAGATCGCTTCCGTGTCGGCAAGTATGACAGCCACAAACTCTTCGGTTTCGTCGTCAATTTGAACCGGGGCATTTGCTTGCGGAGGAGCAACCTGACCACCGCCGCCCAAAAACGGCGTGACATCGACACCAAAAAGCAGGCCGATTACGACGACCACAATCAACCCCGCGCCGCTCATACCGGCTCGAGATACCCCACGCGGCGTGTGGCGCCGGTCGTCGATGTTTTTGCTTGTACGTCGTCCTTTCCAGCGCATATGGCCTCCGGCCCATCCGGGCGTATCAAAGTTTAAATTTGTCGGTTCCCCGTCTTACGAGGTTCAAACGGGGAACCGATCCGGGCCTCCAAAAACTGGCACAGTGACTACGGTTTCTGTAGGACAATACCGGGCGTCACTTCTTCACCACTCACGATTCATCCAGTGCTTTGGAGTGCCCGAATTCCTCAACCGTCGATACCTGCGGTATCGCGCGCAGTCTCAGCTGGTGTGCATCTATTCGTGCTGACGCCAATCGTCGCTTGCTGGACCTGGCGTTTCGCAGCTTTTTCTGGTGTGCAGTCGGGGTCCACCACGTCGCAGCCGGCAATCGCAAGTATCGCGACAACCATCGCACCCCCCAGTAACTTACTCACTGTCTATTCTCCTTTTCTGTGTTGAATCAAAACCCAGCCAAACGCTCGGCCAGCCAGAAACCGGCAATGCATCCGATGGGATATCCGAGAAATTGGCGCGAGGGACCTGGCGCGAAGGACCAGCCCCAGACGATCTGCATTGTCTTTTTCAGCACCACGAACACGCCCAGCACGGCAAAGATGAACGCAAGCTGCCCCGCCTCGACCCCGAGGTTAAAGGCCAGCAAAGCCGCCGGGATGTCCTGTTCAGGCAGACCGATCTCGGCCAGCGCACCGGCAAAACCCAAGCCATGCAACAGGCCGAACCCAAACGAAATCACCCAGGGGAACCGACTCGCCAGTGTCTTTGGTTTGTCGTCAGACCGCAGAACCTCGGTTGCCAGAAAGACAATAGACAGCGCGATCACGGCCTCGACAGGAGGGCCGGGCACGTTCAGAACTCCAAAGGTGGCCAAACCCAGCGTGATCGAATGCGCGACAGTAAAGGCGGTCACGGCCCAGATCAGCTGGCGCAGGTTGCGGATCAGCACCAGCAGGGCAAAGACAAAAAGCAGGTGATCCCAGCCTTCGAGGATATGTTCGAACCCCAACACGCCGTATTGCCATAGCGTCTGAACCAACCCCTGCTGCGCGGGCAGCGTGACGGCAGGCGCATCCGGTGTCAGGCGGAATGTGGCCATGTTCTCGGTGTCCAGATACCCCACCCGCAGCAAGACGTCCGTTCGCTGCGCATCAAGCTTGTCGATCAGGATCGTGTTGCCGCGCAGGTCTTCGGTGCAGGTCATGCGCCAGACCTGTGTCCAGGCGCGACCGTCAAGGACAGGGGCATCGAAGGTGGGTGCGCTACAAACATCAGGAAGTGCAACGTCAATATCCATCGGTGCGCCCTGAACGTCCGGTTTGCGCCAAAACACATACCAATCGCTGTCGGTTTCCTGCGAAATCTCAAGATAACCGGGCTCCAACGCATGGGCGTGTACGAACGCCGGTGCCAGAAGCCCCGCCAACAGCGCAAGTAAGGGCAGAAAGTGCCTCATGATTCACTCTCTAAGATGCCTGCTACCCCAAGGTCCTGGATCGAATAAGTGGATCTCAGATTTTCTATGAAAACCTCTTTCGCGCGCTCGGCCTGCTTCTCGCGCCAATCCGCCAAAACGCGATCCCGGATCGCTCCAAAAGGCGGCAGAGTAGCGTCCCATCTGTTGTCTATCCTAACCATATGAAGCCCGAAGGACGACTGAACGGGTCCGCTCCATTCACCCAATGGCAAGGGTTGCAACTGGTCGAAGAAACCCGTTCCGAAGTTGCCATCAACTGAAGATCGGACGCTCAGATCAAACCCCGTCGGTAGCAGCGACGCCTGGCCCAACTGGCGGTGATCTTCCCCTGCAGCCAAACGCGCCCGCGTCTGGCCAACAAACGTGCCGCTGGGGTTTTGCCCCAGATAAACAAGGCTGACCGCAATCCGCGCAGTGGTCGTGAACGCCTCGGCATTGTCTGACAGATAGGTTTGCAACACCTCATCATCGGGACGGGCCGCGCCCGCTTCGGAGGTCAGAAGGAAGTTCATCTTCTGCACCAACCTGTTGCGGATGATCTCATCATTGCCATCCAGCCCAAGCGCCAAAGCCTCGCGCACAAGCACCTCGCGGTTCAGCCAGTCGGCTTTGAGTTTGTTCAGTTCTTCGTCGGTCGGAGCGCGCCGCCATGTATCCTCGAACTGGGCAGCCAGAAGATCGATTTGCCGTTGTTCGAGAACAATGACGCGCGCATCGGGCTCACCTGTCCATTCCGCGGGCTGCGCCAGCTTGAACCAGCCGAAGATTGCGATGCTGAGAATGGCAAAATGGACAAAGGGTTCCCGGATGACCCTCTGCAACACGTTCTGTTTGTTTGACACCGGATCACTTGGGCGCGGCGAATTGGTTGATTGCCAATGTTTGTTCACATCTATCTCCGATCCAATTTCATCGGCTCTTGGGGACCAGCAATTTCAGCGTGAAACTAACCGTGTCGGCAGCCACGATGGCGTCATCGTCGAAATTGTGTTCGTAGGAAAATGACCATTGCCATGGTAGCCCCCTGCTTCGGTTGAGTTTGGACACTTTCAACCCCAGCGGAACGCTGCTGAAGTCGCCAGCGTCCCAGTCGTAGACAAACACCATTTCCGACGTGCCGACCGACCAGCCGTTTCCAAGGGTGTAGTTGAACACCGGTTGCAGTGTGGACAGATTCACGTCTGGCCGATTGTCGTCACCGGCGACCGTGATGAGATTCTGGTTAAACGCCCCCCAAAGCCCCCAATTCTCTTGCTTTGCAAAACCAACAGCTGGACCCAGCGCCCATTTATCCGCGCTCAGCCCATCGCTGCCCGTGGGCAACAAGGCGACCGCGCCAACACCGAAACGCCCCCAACGCCGATCAAAAGTCATGAGGTCAAACAGGGTCGTGTCGCTCAGTCCGGCCTGCCCGGTGGGGCTGTCCGTCACGTAAGGCAGCGTAAGCCGCGCAATATGGTTTGTTTGTCCGAGAGTGAACGGGATCGCAGCACGAAACTGAAGCAGGCTGCTGTCTTCGGAAGAGTTGTGCAGGTCAAACGAATGAAAGCCTTGCAGCTGAAAAGACATGATCGACGCTGTCGGATCGTTGGCCGCCGATTGAAGCGACTCCGATTTTTCCTGTGCCAGGACAACACAAGGGACCAGAACTCCTGCAATAACCCATGACAGTGTCAGCTTCATGTTGAAAGTCCCGCAGGTCAGAACGCCAATGAAATCACGGCCGTCAGGACATTGCTTTCGAACCGCCGCTTTGCCGCAAACTCATGTGTGTATTTAAGCTTGAGGGAAGCATCGGCGCCCAACAGCGTTCCGCCCTCGTAAGTCACGAGAGGCCCAATCCCGCTGACCTGAGCCCGCAGGCTGCTGGCCCCCAGGGCGATCCGGGTAAGCTCAGCACCTGCGCCACTGTCATCCTCAAGCTGATGGTAGGTATAGCCAGCGAGGCCAACACCCCAGCCCGAGCGGAAGCGCTGCACCACCGCGCCTTCTAATTGAAACGCAGGGGCCGTCTGGTAGTCGGTCGCATCGTTTTCTTCGCTGAACAAAAGGCTGGCCGCTCCTGAAACCTCAAAACCACGTTCCGGAACGAACCACGTCGCGGCAAAGAAGGGCTGGAACGACCAGACATTCTTGCCTGCATTCAATACTTGAACTGTGCGCTCCTGCAGATTGATGGATGCCGTATTATACTCTCCAGTCGGGGCATAAACGGTCAGCCCCGTACTATAGTGCAGATTGCCCCGATGCCAACCCACCAGTCCGGTCAGGCTGATGTCACCAAAACTGGACAACGTATCGTCAATGCTGGCTCCTTGCAACGGAGGCCGTATTGCCGTGAACGTGAGTTCAGCAACAGGAAAAGGAACAGTGAGGTTTATGGCGGGTGTTCCGCCAAAGAGCTGCGCGTCGAACACCTGAGTAACACCCAGTCGCCAGAGATTAAGTTCGAGGTCTGCGTCAGCCGCAATCGGAAGACCCGCAAGCGAAACGCCGTCCACGCTGCCATCAAGATGGTCGAATGTAAGGCTTGTGTAAGTTCCCGGCTCGGGCACGAAACCGGCAAACGTATCTCTGGTTCCCAGAAAATAGGCGCCCAACCCTCCTTCAACCGCAATCGCTGGTTTTACCGGCAGAACTGTAAGGGTAGCAATGATGGCCGCGCCCATCATCGGACGCTTGTCACGCAAAAACATCTTCATTTGTCACCTCGTTTAAATCACTTCACGCGTTTGCCGCGCTTTTTTCGGGTTTTAGGATCAGGGCGTGTACCAAATGGGTGAGGTATAGGCCCGGTCCTGAATGGCCTCAGGCGCGCCTTCCGGCAGTTCGACACCAAAGAACTTGTGGTCATAGGTCGTCCAGCGCGGGGTTGGGATTTCCAGAACACGCGTGTAGTAAAAAGCACTTTGATCTGGGTCGAATTCCGGGTCTTCCCAATAGGCTCCAAGGATCGGTTGGCCTATATCGTTGGTGTAAGTGGCTTCATCGGAATCAACAGAATTCCCGACCGGAGCAGCGCATTGACCGTCGATGACCTTTCGATCACCGCATGCAATGTCAAAGACCTTTTCACTGGTCGTTCCATCCGCATTCAGCCAGCCCTTGATGATCTGAATCCGATCCAGATTGGCCCCGTCCGGATCACGCAACGCCCGCACCAAAAAGCGCGGCGCACGACCTTCACTCGTTCCCAGATCACCCCCCATAGGTACGCCATTGGCGTAACCGTGAGCCGCGAAATCTGACCGAGGGAGGTCAGAGGCATCAAAGTCGTACCCTGCGAAGACACGGACGCGCAGGCGCGTACCTGTTGTTGCATAGACCTCCTTGCGCATCATCGCGTCAAAAAGGGCTTCGCGCGTGTTTTCGCGCGCCCAGATGGCAGCCAAACCGGAGGCGCTGGTCTGCCACGCATATTGCGCAACACTTTCGTCACCTCCTATGCCCCCCACCACTTCTTCAAACCGGATCGGGTCTACTGTCGGTTCGAGGGCGACAACCTTACCGAACATGTTGTTTTCTTTAGAAGTTGAGAGTGAAGTATGTGTGTCGGTCGAGCCGATCATCCCAAACCGGAACGGGTTCACACCAAATTCAGTCTGGTAGGCCAAACCTCGCTTGAGCGCTTCGCGCGCATATTCGTTTGGGATCATCTCGGGCGTCTTGGGATTGGGACCAAGCTGGCCCTTGTCCCATGTCTCAAAATCCGCAAACGGGTCATCAGGTGACAGCATGGGATGGGCTTCACCATCCCCTTTCATTTGAGTCACTTCATATAGCGGCTCCCAACGGGCGCGGCGTGCCGCATATTCGGCATCAAGCGCCTCGTCGCTGTCAAGCTTGACAGTGTCAAACATCAGCCCGTTAGAAAGGTTTCCATTGTGTGGAATGGCCAGAAGGCGGTCGCCTGTATCGGCCTCGTATTGCGCCATCCAGTCCCATAGATCTTCTGGATCCACGCTGTCGTAGGCAGAATAGGGTAGTCGCATATCGGCATTCTCTTTTCCGCCGCGATAGATCACATTGCGATGCAGGTTCGAGCGATCAAAGGTCGAGGTCCATTCAAACCCGATAAATGCAGTGAAGGCACCGGGCTGGTTGTGGCTTTCGGCAGCCGCGGTAATCTCTTGCCAGACGCTGTCATAGACGCCGGGTACATCAGCGAGTGGGTCTTCCCCAGACGCCTTTGTCACAGAAAAAATCTCCCACGCGCCGGGTAAATCCCCCGCATCAATGGCAGCCTGAAGCGACTGCCCGTATTCTGTTTCGAGAAGCCGGGTGTCACGCGCCGCAAGCAATGGCGCCGTCCCAAGATTCTCGGCGTGATCGGCAACAACGAGAAAATCGAGCGGACGCGACAAACGGGCTGGAAGCCCGGTTGATGACGTGACCGTTTCGCCTTTGGCAAAGCGATAGGCCGCGTCCGGCCCTAATGTGTTGCCGATCAGACCGGCATCAGCGGAATAGGTCGTATGCACATGGGTGTCGCCAAAGAAAACCTGGTTGGGGAAATCCTGGCTTGGATAGGGCGAGTATTCGCCGGCAGGAGCAACCGGCGGCGTGTCCTGAGCGTGAAGCGCCCCTGCCAGAGCAAGCGTGGATACAGAAAGCGCAGCGAGCTTTTTCATCGCAACGTACTCCTCAATTTGCGGGCGTGTACCAAATGGGCGATGTGTAGGCGCGTTCTTGGATTGATGTTGGGACATCCTCCGGAATTTCTACTCCAAAGAATTTTGCGTCATACGTCGTCCAACGAGGTGTCGGAATTGCCAATACTCTGACATAGTAGAAAGCAGCCTGCGTCGGGTCGAACTCGGGATCTTGCCAGAAGCCACCAAGGATCGCCTGACCAATCTCATTGGTGTAGCTGGCATTCGCTACATCTACGGTGTTGCCGACCGGAGCCGAGCACTTCGCTGAAACAAGAGCACGTCCGCCGCAAGCAATATCGTAGATGCGCTCCGACGTTGTGCCATCGGCGTTGTTCCATCCCTTTACGATCTGCACACGGTCTAAGTTGGCACCATCCGGATCCCGCAAAGCACGAACAAGGAAACGCGGCGCACGGTCTTCACTCTTTCCCAAATCACCCCCCATAGGTACGCCATTGGCGTAGCCATGCGCCGCGAAGTCCGACCGAGGGAGATCGGATTCATCAAAATCGTAACCCGCGAAGACACGAACCCGGATACGTGTCCCTGTGGTCGCAAAGACCTCTTTTCGCATCATCGCGTTAAAGATGGCTTCGCGCGTATTCTCACGTGCCCAAACCGCAGCAAGCCCGCCAGCACTAGTGTTTCGCGTAAAGTTCTTTTGCGCGTCGTCCTCTGCAAGGCGCGCTGTTGCAGCCTCATCAAATCTGATCGGGTCGGCAGTTGGTTCCACCGCTGGAAATTTACCGAAGTAGTTATTCTCCTCGACAGTGCTAAGCGACGTGTGGCTGTCAGTCGACCCGATCACACCAAACTTAAATGGGTTCGCCCCCAACCTATCCCCTATTGAAAGACCACGCATCAAAGCGGTTCGGGCATACTCATTGGGCAGCATTTCGGGCGTTTTGGGCTCGACTCCAAAGCTACCACCGTCCCAGGTCTCGAAGTCGGCAAACTCATCATCGGGAGACAGGAACGGGTGTGCTTCACCATCGCCCTTCATTTGAGTGATCTCGTACAAAGGCTCCCAGCGCATGCGCCGCTCAGCGTAAGAGGCGTCAATCGGTTCACCACTTAGCAGACCGGTTTCCGAGAACATAAGCCCGTTCGACAGATTACCATTGTGCGGGATGGCCAGGAGTTGCCCTCCGGTCAGCTCCTCGTAAGAAGCCATCCAGTCCCAAAGGTCCTCAGGGTCCGGGGCCTCGTAAACTGAAACCGGAATAATCTGATCTGCTTTCTCCTTGTCATCCTTGAAGACCACGACGCGGTGCAGATTGTTGCCGGAGGGGTCAAGGGTATATTCAAAACCAATGAAGGCGGTGAATGCACCAGGAATATTGTGCCTGTCTGCGGCGTCTGTGACGCGTTGCCACATCGTAATCGACATGTCCTGGTTATCGGCTAGCTCGTTCACGCCGGTCTGCCGCATCGTAGCCCAGAAATTCTGAGCGTCCCGTCTAGCTTCAAACGTCCCGGGTTTGGCTATCTCATAGATCTGACGCCCCCATTCGGTCGCCAGCAGATCCTCGTTGGCTTCTTCAATCGCTACGGGTAGTCCCAAGTTTTCTGCATGATCAGCAACAACAAGAAAATCAAGGGGGCGGCTTAGTTTCGCATTCTGCCCGGTTGTGGAAACGACTGTCTCCCCTTTCGCAAAACGATAAGCCTCATCCGGGCCCAGCAAATTGCCGTTCAAACCCGAATCCGCTGAAAACGACGTGTGAAGATGTGTATCGCCAAAGAAAACCTGATTGGGGAAATCCTGACTCGGATAGGGCGAATAGTCGCCTGCAGGAGCAACAGCCGGCGTGTCCTGGGCGTGGATCGCCCCCGCGAATGCGAGCAGTGAAACGGAAATAGCGAGTTCCCTGATCATTAAAGTGCACTCCTCAATTTGTGGGCGTGTACCAAATGGGCGATGTGTAGGCGCGATCCTGTGTGGTCATCACAACGCTGTCCGCCATTTGAACATTGAACTTTACAGCGTCATAAGCCGTCCACCGTGGAGTGGGGATTTCGATGACCCGGGCATAATAGAATGCGGGTTCTGCCGGATCGAAATCCGGATCGGTCCAGACGGCACCAAGCTCGGGCGCACCGATGGTGTTTGTCCAGGACGGCACCGACAGGTCGACGGTATTGCCAACCGGCGGCAGTTTTCCGTTCTCATCCGGAGACCGGTCACCCCCCCACGCGACATCATAGACCTTTTCCATGGCCTCGCCGGACTCGGCATCGATCCAACCCTTGATGATCTGCACGCGGTCAAGATTTGCACCCGACGGATCACGCAGAGAATAGACGAGGAAGTCAGGCGCTTCGCCGTCTGCAGGCGTCGCAAGATCACCACCCATGGGGACCCCGCCATAGTAACCGACCTGAGCCAGATCACGACGGTTCATCGCGTCGGCTTCATAATCGCCACCAAAGAACCTTACGGATAGGCGCGATCCGGTCGTCGCGTAGGTTTCGCGCCGTTCCATGGCATCAAAGATCGCACCACGAGTATTTTCCGTAGCCCAGACAGCGGTCAAACCCGCGGCTGAATAGATGGACGAGTCATACGCAACATCACCGTTCGGATATGTCCTTCCGACATGCGCCGCCCGTTCACCGTTGGGTTCATAAGCAGTAAATTTGCCATAAAAGTTGTTTTCCTGCGCCGTGGTCAGGCCGGTATGCGTATCAGTAGCGCCGTCGGCACCAAACTTGTAGGGGTTGGACCCAAGTACAGCGCCCAGTTCCAGCCCACGCAACAAACCAGACCTTGCATATTCACCCGGCAGCATCTCGGGCGTTTTTCGAACTGTCGCGTCGAGATTGCCGTAATCCCAAGTCTCGAAGTTGGCAAACTCATCCTCGGGCGATAGCATGGGATGCGCTTCGCCATCCCCTTTGAATTGGGTCCATTCGTAAAGCCGTTCCCACTTTTGGCGTGCTTCGGCATATGCCGGATCGAGCGGCGCGCCATCGGCAAAATCATCAACGAGCGGGAACATCATGCCGCTTGAAAGGTTGCCGTTATGCGGAATTGCGGTAACGTCGCCACCCGTGACCGTTTCGTAGTTCTCGAGCCAAGCCCAGAGGTCACGCGGATTGCTCGACCCCATAGGTGGTGTTGTGGTGTAGGGCACGACCTGACCTGCGCGTTCGGGCCCATCTCGAAAAATGACGTTGCGGTGCAGATTGTTGCCCGAGACCAATGAGGTCCATTCAAAGGCGATGAAAGTGGTGAATACCCCGGGGTCGTTGAACTCTTCCGCCGCGGCGATGATATCATCCCAGACCCGCTTGTAGGCCGGATTGCCGGGCTGGTAGTTGAGTTCGGACGAAATTGTGCCTTGTGCAAACTGTTTTGTGAGTTCCTGAGCTGCCATACGGGCCGCTTGCCCACCTTCTGCAAAGGCTTCGTGAAATTGTCGCCCTTGTTCATCGGCCATGATGTTGGGCGCACCGGACAAAATGTCGGTAATGGCGCCCATCCCATCGGAATGATCTGTGATCATATAGAAATCCAGGGGACGGGAGAGTTTGACAGGTTGACCAGTGTTAGAAATCACCTGCTCACCACGAGCCAATCGATAGCTGTCGCGTGGCAAAAGTGTTGTTCCACCGCCTCCCGCATCAGCCGACAACGCGGTGTGGACATGCGTGTCGCCGAACAATGGCCGCGTCGGAAACGCGCGGTCGGCATAGGGGGAATAAGGGCGCCCCTTCAAAACACTATCGGACGCTTCGGGCGGAGCTTCTTGTGCAAAAACGCCCGTCGCAAAAAGTGTCGCAGCGAGAGAAGGAATGATTTTTTGCATCAGGTGTTCCTTACTGTGTGGGCAAATTGTTATGGATGATGGATCGGCGCGCTTTCGATTCCGGGCCTGTCAGAACGCCCCAATCAACTCGGTACGGTCCCCCGCAGCCTGCCAATCCGGAACCATGAGTGGTGGCAGATGTTCGCGGACCTAAGCCGGACTGGGGGCATTGAATGCCCCGGTGAAGCTGCCAATACATAGGAGGCCGCCTGAACCAGCCGAGAGAGAAAAACCGTTCCAATGAAGACATCAGTCACCCTAAAGAATCGCAAACCTATGTCTGAAATGTCAGATTCGCCCCTTGACTGTAGCCATTCGAATAAATCTATTTGTCCGAATTCGGACAGAAGGCGGAATTGAATGCACATATCAAGCGCAAATGCGAAAAAATATCTTTCACATCATGGCTGGGCTTCAACCCTATCGGGTGAATTGCTGGACGCGTTCCTGGGCATCACTCACCATGTAACGCTTGATGCCGGGCAGCCGCTTTATTCCATCGACGACCCTGCCAGTGACCTCTTTGGGTTGGCCTCGGGTGCGATTGCTATCGAGTCAGCAGGAACTGAAAACGTGATCGAAAAGAGCTTTCTGATGCACCCTGGGGTGTGGATTGGAGCAGCACGGCTGGCTGGAACAAAAAGACGTAAAATCGGCGCGTATACTACGCGCCCTTCGACCATTTTGGTTGTCAAAAGCAACGAGTTCGTGAGTTTTGCTGAGATTTACCCGGATATTTGGCGTCGACTGTTGTTGAACCAGATCCAAAACCAAGAGCGGGCGATTGGTTTTGCCCATGATCTCATGCGCCGCGGAAGCCATGAACGCCTTGTTGCCGTCCTGGCCAGAATGGCCGGGCTGTATGAACCCAACCCTCCTGTTCCAGCGATCGTCGATGCCACGCACCGAGAGATCGCTACCTTGACCAACCTATCGCGCGGTGTTGTTTCTTCTCGCCTTGCGGAACTGGAGCGCAAAAAACTGATAAGCCTCGGACGCGCCAGCATAACCATAACGGATCCCAAGGGACTGTTGGCATTGCTGTGAACTGTGTTCACGAGGTGTGAGCGATCCGCGTAAACGCGTGTAGAGGTTTAGCCGAGAATGGATGGTTCTTTTTGGCTGTGCGGCTCAAATATTGGGTTGCCGACAAGACAAGCTCAACGCCGCAACACAAAACACAAGCGCCAACGCGCCCCAAAGTGGCGCGTCTGTACCAAAACTGTAAAGTGCAGTGCCGAGAACCGGCCCGGCAGCAATTCCCATTCCGCGAAAAGCCGTATTGATGCCCGCCACTCGACCCTGATCCGTTGTACCGGCCGATAAGCTGAGCGCACCCATAGCGCCAGGAGCGACTGCCCCCAGAGAAGCACCAACGGCGATCATGCCAATCGCCAGAACCAACACATCATCCGCCAGAATCATGATCCCTATTCCGGCCAAAGCGCCAATACTGCCTGACCGCAGCAACCGACGCGCATCCCATCCCTTTCGTGTTGCCACAAACACTTGTGATATCGTCAACGACAGAGTTGCGCCTGCAAGAATAAAGCCTGTTGATTTCATTGCCTCGGTACTGTTTACTTGCAGGTCATCCATTAGTTTAAGCCCGATGATCGGAACCACCATGGTGTAGCCAGCAAAGCCTGCCATCGTGATCGCAAAGAATTTCCAGAACCGAGACAATCGAATGGGTTTTTTCGTCCTTGGCCGGATATGTAATTGCGAGGTCGGAAGAAATTTCAAAGACAGAAAAAACGCAAACAAGCCTGCTAGAAGAAGCGCAACAAAGCCGACTGCAATGCCCCGCTCGGCGGTCAACCAGAGCAGCATTGACCCTGAAAGTGCGCCCAAACTGACGGAAGCCCCCATAAGACCCATGCCTGAGACGCGCGTCTTGCTGTCTGTAGTATCGGCAATGAGCGCCTGCGTCGACGGAATGAGCGCCCCACCGAACACGCCCTTTACGGTGCGGGCAACTGCAAGCGTATAGACCGTTGCGCTGCTGGCCAGAACCAACATGTTTGAGAACACCAGCGCCATTATCAACGGGCTGAGCAAAACAAACGGAATAGCGGTCAAAACCAGGGAACGGCGGCCCACGCGCTCTGACAAAACGCCCCATAGGGGCGCTGTGGGTACAACAGCCAACGCGCCGAGACTTAGGATTATGCCGACTTGTAATTCGGTGATGCCATAGTCCCGGCTCACCGGACCAAGGCCACCGGAAAGCAGTGCGTTTGACGCAGCATAGACGTAGACACCAGATACAATTGCAAGGCGCTTAATCAGGATCAATACGTTACTTTCAGTTGCCAATATGAAATAATTAAGATGTTCTCGAGCATTAGGGCCGATTGAAGCAAGATCAAGTTCTTATGTTTGTTGAGAGGGTTCCGTTGCAATCCTTCGACCATTGACGATTTCGGAATTAGCGAGTGAATGTCTGTCGGTCGTATCAAGTCGAAAGCCAGCTCATGATTTCTTTCAAAGGTGCACAGGCACCGGAGTATGTGATCCTATTCGCAGTGTTCTTCTATGTTCGATACGGCGTTTCCTATCGCTATCTGGAAGAGATCATGGCGAAGCGAGCCAGCAAGATCTCTCCAATTTAGCCAACATCACATGTTCAGAAGCGCCCCAACGCCTCCAGGGCATGTAGGAAGAAGGCCTGATCGAATTGAACTACGGACGTATCAGAACTCTCGACCCGATCGCATTGGATAGTAACGTCGCGGAATAGAATTTTGGTTTTGTTACCAGGTTCTTTGAAGTATGAATCCAGGTTGAAAATTGCAGTGGTCAGCTGCTCTGATGCAGGTTTTTTTGCATTTAGCCGCCTCGACGGGCTCTGAAGGTATTTTCCATGGGTCGGCCCAAACCGATGTCGTCCACGCCACCCAACTGGAAATCCCCGAACTGGCGAATATCTCATTGCCGATAGCCTCGATTCAATTTGGCACCTTGACAGGCCAAGGACTTATCCGGTCGGAATACGGACGTATCGTTTTGATCGATCCAGAAGGCTTGGGGGGATTCGATAAATGCTTAAGTGGCAGCAAAATCTCAGGTCATCGCGCAGCCCTGATCGCAATCGAAGTGCGGTAAGTTTTTTGCTTTTTGTCGTCATCGTATTCGGTTTCGTTTCCACGCCAAGAATGGTAAACGCTTGCCCGGTGTGCACGACATTGCCAGAGACAACGCTCGCAGATCACCTACTTGCAGCCGAGATCGTCGTTCTGTCCGGGCCTGCTCCGGATAATCCCTTCAAATTCACTCCCGTAAGGGTCATAAAAGGCACTTCCGAAGGGCTTGAGCGGATGCCCGAAATCCCCTTCCTGATCGATAGCCGTACGCGTGCTGCATTCCGGGCCGACCCTGACAAGTTAATTTTGCTGACTTTTGGCACCACAACCAAAGATGCGGCCGGGCGTGGGCTGTCGCGCAAATGGACCAGAATTTTTTCTCTGACCCCCGACAGAGAGCAATTTCTCGAAGCTCTATGGATCGTGGGTGAGCATTGGCGACCGGGCAAAGGGAACTACGCCGAACGGGTTGAGTTTTTTGCACAGTTTCTTTCGGACAAAGACTTGGTGCTACGCGATACCGCACTGATCGAAATAGATCGTGCCCCCTACAGCAGCATCCAGATTTTGCGCAACAAGGTTCCTGTAGACATGTTGCTGCAAGAATTCGGCACCATTAACTGGCTAAGCTTTGTTCCGGTTTCGATCCGACTGATGGGGCTGCAAATTGACGATGACAGGGCGAGAAAAGCGGTTCAATCCCGGTATTCACAAGCGATGCATTCAAACTCGGCTTACGTGTACGAATGGGCTCTGTCAGGGATCGCCATGGACGGCTTGTCGGCCATTGAAGTCGTCAGCGATGCATTGAAGACGGAGACCTTGAAGCCGAACAGCAAGCGATCGCTTGTGCGTGCATTGGCCGATTGTGGCACGGTATCTCCTGCATTCAGAAACCGGATTACTGGGGTCTTCGCCGAGGTATTAAAGGACGATAGTGCATTGGCAATGGAAATTGCGATTGCGATGCGGGACTGGAACGAAACTCAGCTGGATGAACAGCTGTTGGCCTTGTTGGACAGTGAAAACCTTGACCCGGTCACGCAATTTATCATTCAAACCAAACTTGCGCCCAAAGACTGAAGTCAAAGAAGTTTGACGCAAATATCGTTTTTGATGACGTTCGTTGCGTGCGCGAGATCGACATCGCCCGGAACCATGAACGTTTTGATCAGCCGATACCTGACCTCGGCAATACCCCCAAACGCGTGGCCGTTTGCAACGTCACAGGCAAGGGCAAAATCATTGTATTAGTGAAGACAATCGAAAACCGCGGCACCCGACAGACAGATAAGGCCTGGAAGGTTCGACAAAGTGCCGTTTCAGGGCAAGGCTACGGCTTCGAGGAATACGACCGTCATACCATCGGCGGTAAGCAGCTCCATCGTCGGACCGGTCACGACCGCCTCGCTCACCGCAGCCATACCTTTGGTCCAGGCACGCTCGATTTTATCAAATGGCGGTGGGCAAGCCGTCAACGTCATGGGACCAGCAGTCAAAGACAGCGCGGAGCCTTCAAGTGCGTAACTTCCATTGATGATGTTACAGCCGACAGTCGACGTAAAAGCCCCCTCACTGGAGCGCAAAATAAAATGGGGTTCTCGCTCGGCCTCGGTATTCTCGAGCACGCGGCTTGCAATCGATAGGATACGCCAATAGGTGTTTTCAACATCCGCGTCCGCCATTGCGCGCTCACAGGTCAGTCCTGGTACGAACCCGGCAAGCCGCTCTATCACAAGCATATCGCGCTTGCCACCTTCCATGCCTTGGCGTTTCGCTATCTCGCCTTCGAGTACTACAACGACCGGCGTCATCGGCTCGGCCTGTGCATCCAGGTATCCGCGTTCGGCATCAAGGTAAGCGCCCTCGATCGCGACCGGGTAAGTGTCCTTTGTCCCGCATTCTGTAAACGTCGCGGCGTCTGCAGAATAGACGAACTCTCCGATCATTCGGCGGGGCCGTTCAACCGGGATTTGTACTTGAACCATGTTGATCTCCACATCCATGCCAGCGCCGTCCGTTAACACCGGTGTATGCGTGTCAGTGGTGAACAGTAACCGCTCGCCTAACCGCAGGCTCGCTCGGACTGTGTAACGCCGTGTATCCTGAATGACATCGGGGTTGTAGGGGATCGCGAATTCGTAGGGCGGGTTGCCCGCTTCGTTCACCGTCACTGTGCTGAGGATTTGCGCCGGGACATCCATCAATGATACATCCTCAAGCCGAACCTCGAAGGTCACTCCGGGCGGCATGGCGATCCGTTCCCGGAATGTGGCCGTTCCAGTAATTGTTTCCATCGCATTCGCTCCAAACCCGGCGAAGCAAAGAATCGTCGCCAGGAAAGACTCAAAAACTCGCATCGCCGTAATCCTCTCGATTATGTCTCGACGTCAACCTATGGCAGAAGGAAGCTAAAGGTCCATGACGAATGATCTTCTGAACCATGACCCGATCGCACGTTCAGCTACGTTCTTGAACCAATACGCTTCAAGCGCGCTATGGTGTGAGAGGCTGACTCAAATCACATTCGAATTAAGAAATTATAGTAGTGGGCATTGGCGCTACCTCAGCGTCTCATCCCATGTGCCCCGAATCGTGAATTATCACGCTTGACTGTTGTCACTGTGCCCTTAATTTCTGGACGCAGATGCATCTTGGTGCATTTACCCAGGTTTTGTGCCCTTAATTCTCGGATATCCACAGGCCACCAACCAGGGACCTCACATACATTCGGTGAAGGACCGAAGGGTCCCTGTACCGGATCACGTCTGCCTAACACACGACTTATCCCCAGAATGCACGGTCTTGGAATTTAAGGCACAGTCCGGCAATTAAGGACACAGTCCAGAAATTAAAGGCACAAATTGGAACTGATTTTACTCAATTTTTTGAAGCAAGCGTCCAGAAATTAAGGGCACCGTGACATCTGGCAAGGCAAAGACACTGTTCGTCAATCATTGGGCAGACAACACGCTGCACCCGCTGATCTTTCGCGCTGTCATTGCAGAACAATTTCCCCTGACGGCGAATTGCGACAAGGACTATTATCAGGAAAGAACCCTGCGTAAATTTGGCCACTGCGTGGAGGAAATCGGAGCCGACCCTGAATCTGCTTGTCGCGCGATCAAGCAAGCGCTGAGCCCGCTGGAGGCAACACTTGACGAAACACCATTTCTGGGCGGGGTAACGCCAGATTATTCGGACTATATCCTGTTCGGAACATTCCAGTGGGCTCGGGTTGTCAGCCTGACCGCATTCTGGCCGCCAGACAGCGCTCTGCACCGCTGGTTCGAAGACCTGCTGAACGCATTTGATGGAATGGGGCGGGCACAACCGCCGCGCAGCGCGCTTTAGGGCAGCAACTCTGATCGGTGGGTGCGAATGTAATCTGCCGTGCGAAACACCAACGCAGCCAGCGTGGCCGTCGGATTTATCGCGCCCGACGTGGGAAACAGGCTTGCGCCCGCGACAAACAGATTGTCGATCTCATGCGCTTGTCCGTACGAATTTGTGACCGATGCTGATGAATCATCACCCATGATGGTTCCGCCCATCATATGCATTGGATTTCGCGGGCCCGCCCACGCATCAGTAGTCCCCGCCGCCTTGAAGATGCGAAGACCCTCGGCCTTGGCCAATTCCAATCTGGCGGCATTTGCCTGTGGAAGGGAGTTTTGCACATGCGCCTGCGGCAACCCATATCGATCATTTTTTGACGCATCGAGCGTGATGCGGTTTTCCGGAATACTGTCTTCTTCGCACAGCACCGTCATGTTGCCATAGTGCAAACTGGCCTGACTCAGATATCCGTCCAGAGCCTCGCCATACAATTCGGGTTTGGCCAGAGCGGTCCCCAACAGATCGTTGGGTTTTGCGGCCTGCCCGACAAGCCACGCGCGGCTGCCAAAGGCACCGTTTTCCGGTTGCTTGTCCTCATAGCCATCAAGGCAAAGCGTGTTGGCACCTGACACGCCTAGTTGCGGCTCGGTTTCCTGAGTGAACAATCCGTGGATGGTTGTAAGCGCGTGAGACGTAAAATATCGCCCCAGGGTTTTGCTGCCATTGCCAAGCCCATCAGGATGCTTGTCACTGGCCGATAGCAACAGCAACCTTGTATTCCAGATTGTGTGACAGGCCGAGATGACAATGTCGGCAGGTTGCAGATGTTCGTGACCCTGTTCATCGAGATATACGACCGCGGTAGCTTTTGACCCCACAGGGTCAGTTTCAATTCGTGCAACATAGGCATTGTGGCGCAGCTCAACCCCCGCCCTTCTGGCCCGCGGCCATTGCAGAACCAGCGGGTTGGCCAATGCCCCGATCGGGCATCCGGCGTCGCACCAGCCGTCAAGCAGGCAACTCGTCCGGCCGTCATAGGGAACGGAGTTTACTGCCAACGTGTTTGTTGTGAGATTCAGCCCCTCTGCATCAAAACCGGGTTTGATGGCCTGAGACTGTTTGGATAGGGAAATGGCGGGCATGGGATACGGCTCGCCGGGCGGCGCATTTGGGTCATCATCGCCAGAAACGCCAAAATAGGACTGCGCGTGGTCGTACCATGGCCGCAGGTCATCATATCCAATGGGCCAATCCAGACTGCGCCCGTACAAGGATTTGACATGAAAATCGTCCGGATGCAGCCGATACCAGTTCGCATACCAATGCAGGCCCGCACCGCCGGTCCCCCAACCCATGGCAAAGTTCGCAGCTCCGACAAGATCACCTGTTTCCCGGACCTCCGGCCCCGCCCATCTGAGCCGTCGGGACCAGATTTGCGAGCTGATCATATCTGAAAGCTGTCGTTCCGGCCCGGCCTCCAGAACCAGCACGTTAAACCCAGCCTAACCCAGCTCGGCCGCCATCGTGCTGCCGGCAATGCCAGAGCCGATGACGACGACTTCGACCTTGTCGTGTGAGGTGTTTGTCATTGGTTCTCCGTGTTTCGGGTCTCTCCGCGGGCAGCAGAATTGCTACCAGGGTTTGGGGGGCGGAATATGCGCGAGATAGGGGATGTTCAGATCCGCAAACCCCTCCTGCGTGCCATAAACAACATCCACCGCGTCGCTGCGCGAAATGAAATAGAAGAAATTGGGGTCGGGGTCGGTCCAGACCTGCATTTTCGACGCAACTGCCGCCTTGACCATTTCCATCCGCTGATCAGCTGTTGCCTGTGCAAAGGGTAGGCCAAACCGGTGCTGGCATTCCGTTTCAATGCCCGAGATTCCACTCCGATAGAACCCCGCCATTTCGCTGGCATTGAGGTATCTGAGAAGCAGCAGCGATGCGGCCTGATCGCCTGCCAGATTCTGGTCGACAAACCTTGCGACCCCGGCCTTTTCTGCGCCGTAAACGATGGTCGCGCACCAGGCAGCCAGAGTCTCTGCCTCGGTTGTTGTGAATACCTTGTAGCTTTTGTTTTCGACGGTCTTTGCCTCCGCATTTCGGGAAAGGCTACGCACTACGATGCCTGTCCAGAACGTGGTCGGGATCACACGAGTCAAAAAGCGTCGTCTTCCCATCATTCGACCTGTCTCCGCCTTTAGCAAACAGATGACCCGATTGTCGCAGCCACGCGATCTTTGTCAAATTTGGAACAATCTCGGGTTCCGGTGTTGGATTGGACGTCCGATCCCGGCGGCAAAGACGCGTCTTAGAAAAACCCACCCACACAATGAACTATGGTTTCCAAGCGCTGCACTTATAGATTGGTACCGAGCCTTTACAGGCCCCCTCTGACAAGTCGATGCTTCCGTCATCGGATTGGGCTTTGGCCCACTGCTTTGCCTTCAATCCCTCTTCCAGGCCCGCTTACTTCCGAAACCCGAACTCGGTTACAAAGAAGCCAGGAGACATTCCGCTGAACAGGTCACGCAGTTTTTCAAGTTCAGCCGCAGGACCATGTAATTCGACCCCGGTGATCCTGACCAGGCTTTGCGTGCTTTCAAAGATGTGGCTGCCCAGTTCCATATGGCGGATTACCGCATCTACGCTGTCATAATCTTCACGGGACACCACCGTTCCGTCGGCACTGAAACTGTAGGCCGACGCCAAATGGCCAGATTCCTGACTGCGCAATTCAATCATGTCAGCACAGTTTTTTCGAAATGCATCTGCGTGAGCTTCGGGGACTGTCATATAACCGACGATGGTCACAATCTGGGGCACGGGCATAACCTTTTCTCCAATAACTCGATTTTACATATTTTCCCAGAATAGGTGCTTTCTACTCATCAGCAAAATGCCTGACGGTTGCCCCGACCAATACATCGGAAGACGGCGGGCTTTCGTTAACCTGTAACATTGCACGCCCGGAATGTTCCCTATATGTTCTAAGGCGGGACCCTCAGGAGGTATAACCAAAATGGCGAAAGTCGCATTGATACTCACAGATGATTTCGCGGACTGGGAATACGCAATGATCGGCGGAATCGGCGGCTCCTTTTATGGACTCGACGTCGCGTATTTTTCCCCAACTCCGGGGCAATTGAGTTCAATGGGGGGATTGACCGTCATTGTCTCCAAAGGACTGGAGGAACTGACCGAGTGGCAGCCGGATGTTGTGGCCGTCATTGGCGGAACGGTGTGGGACTCTGAAGCCGCTCCGGATATTTCAGATCTGCTTTCGGCTCAGTACGAAAACGGCGTTCCTGTCGGCGGAATTTGCGGTGGAACCCTGGCTCTGGCCCGATCGGGATTGCTGAATTCCGTACCCCATACTTCGAATGATGGGGAATTCTTGATCAAGAACGCTGTTGGGTATGGTGGAGCATCGAGTTACGTTCAAAGCGAAGCGGCCGTTTCCTCGCGCCGTGTCATTACCGCAGCCGGTACAGCGCCGGTCAGCTTTGCCGCCGCTGTCTTTGAAGCCGCTGGTGTTGCACAAGAAACGGTGTCTCAGTTCAAAGACATGATCACTGCCGAGCACAATTGAGGGCGGGTAATTGCATCGGTTGTTACGACAGTCGCCACAATGACACAATGAACTGGGCGTTCCTTGATGAGCCCTGCCGGAGCAATCTACTCAGATTAGATCCATGGCTTTAGGGTCAGGACCCATTGATTTCTGCGGGGTTGCGTGATTCACGGTTCGAAAAACGAGCGGTGAACATGTCTGATCTGTTTTGGCTGACCGACGCCCAGATGGCGCGTCTAGAGCCCTTCTTCCCAAAGTCTCACGGCAAACCCCGCGTAGATGACCGGCGGGTGTTGAGCGGGATAGTCTTTATTAATCGCAATGGTTTGCGCTGGCGCGATGCGCCGAAGGAATACGGCCCGCACAAGACGCTCTACAACCGCTGGAAACGTTGGAGCGACAAAGGCATCTTCGCCCGGATGATGGCCGGATTGGCCGCTGAGCACGGCGAAGATAAGACCGTGATGATAGATGCGACCTACCTGAAGGCGCATCGCACAGCGACCAGTTTGGGCGTAAAAAAGGGGGGCGTGGACGCCTGATCGGTCGGACCAAGGGCGGCATGAACACGAAGCTGCACGCTATCTGCGACAGCAAGGGGCGCCCACTCAACTTGATTGTGACGGCTGGGCAGGTCAGCGATTACATCGGCGCACGGGCGTTGTTGAGCAGCCTGCCAGATGTCGAATGGCTGCTTGGGGATCGCGGATATGACGCTGATTGGTTGCGGGAAGCGTTGAAAGACAAAGGGATACGCGCGTGCATCCCAGGCCGGAAGCAGCGGAAGAAAGCGGTGAAGTACGACAAGCGTCGCTACAAACGTCGCAATCGGATCGAGATCATGTTCGGAAGGCTGAAAGATTGGCGGCGAGTGACAACCCGATACGACAGGTGCCCAAAGGTCTTCCTCTCAGCCATCGCACTGGCGGCTACCGTCATCTATTGGCTATGAATCCTGACCCTAGGGAATTCTCGCGACTTAAAAACTTTCACGAAAATGGTTCAATTTGGGGAGACATCACAAAACAACCACTGAGTTCGAGAATGTGAGCCCCGCCATTATGGCAAATGGCACGATATGACCGGAATTTTTCCTCCCGATTGGTACTCTTGAACCGCCTTGGACGCTTTTTTGAGCTCTTGATCCAGGAGGAGACTAATATCCGCTGTTTAACAGGATGCCGAAAGATGAATGTTCAAAATACGCAATATGATTTGATGTTGGCGGGAAGCCGAATATCTGCGGCCACCTGCTACAAATGGCCGGTCGCATTGCCATCCTTTCGGCTGAAAGACCAGGGGGGAGGCCAAGTCAGAAGCGCGAGTTGGTTTCTCAGAACTATTCCTTTCCACATCTCATCGGCGGTTTGACAGCATTTTCAGTCTTCCAAGCCCTATCCAGAGGATGACCAAATGATACGTACTGCAATGTTGTTGACTTTCGCCCTCGGCCTTCCGGCAATTGTCGTAGCGCAGGAAGAAAAGAGTTCATCCGGTGGTAGTGGAAGCGCCGATCTTGCGAAGAAGCTCTCGAATCCTATCGCCGACCTCATTAGCGTGCCATTTCAATTCAATTACGACGATGGGTTCGGTGATGGCACAGGCAAAAAGAGTTTTGTCAATATCCAGCCTGTAATTCCGATTTCTATCAGCCCAAACTGGAATGTCATATCACGTACAATTATCCCGCTGGTCGATCAGGACGACATCAGGCCGGGTTCAGGCTCGCAAATCGGCATTGGCAATATCGTGCAGAGCTTCTTCTTTTCCCCCAAAAAGCCAACCGCGAATGGAATCGTCTGGGGGATAGGCCCGGTGATTCAGCTGCCGACCGCCTCTGACGATATAGCGCCGGACCAATGGGGTATTGGTCCGACTGGCGTCGTGCTAAAGCAGTCAGGGCCTTGGACTGTTGGAGGTCTTGCCAATCACATTTGGTCAGTTAGTGACGATTCGGAATACGGAAAGCAGTCGGCAACATTCCTTCAGCCGTTTCTGGCGTACACAACACCCAAGGCCACAACATTCACTCTCGATACCGAGAGCACCTATGATTGGGAAGCCGAGGAGTGGTCGGTTCCGATCAATTTTTCCGTTGCCCACATCGTGAAATTCGGCAAACAACCAGTCCAACTAGAGCTTGGAGCTCGATATTGGGCTGATGCGCCTGATAATGGGCCCGACGGGTGGGGTGCTCGGTTCCAAATCAATTTTTTGTTTCCAGAACGATAGAGGCGGATTGTGGGATAGGTATTGTGTTCTGTTGCAAACTTTTGACCATTGACGCTTTCGGAATTAGCGCGTGAATGACTGCCGGTCATATAAAGTCGAAAGCCAGTTCATGATTTCCTTTAAAGGCGCGCAATATCCGAAGGATGTAATCCTGTTCGCAGTGTTCTTTTACGTCCGCTACGGTGTCTCATATCGTGATCTTGAAGAAATCATGGCAGAGCGCGGGGTTTCAGTCGACCACACCACGCTGAACCGGTGGGTCACACGATATTGCGGCGCTATTGCTGATGCAGCGCGCAGACGCAAAGCGCCATGCGACCGCTCTTGGCGAATGGATGAAACTCTGAGTAATTGAGCGACAGCTCTCTTGGCCGGTGCATGATGGCATCGGAACAGCGAAAGGAGAGCAACATGGAACAGTGTTTTATCGGACTGGATGTCTCGAAAGCAGAGACGTCAATTTGTGTCTGCGACGAGAACGGCGACCCTGTATTTGCCGTTAAGAAAGTCACTGACCCGGATGTCATTTACCGGGCGTTGCGGGAATACGTTGGCACCATCCGCTGCGTCGTTCTCGAAACCGGCCGGATGGCGAACTGGCTTTACACTGAGCTGGCGGATCGGGGATTGCCAATGGTTTGCATAGACTCTCGACAAGCTCATGCAGTTCTCAGCCAGATGCACAACAAGACCGATGCCAATGATGCTGCCATGCTGGCTGAACTGGCGCGCACGGGTTTCTACCGGAAGGTAGAGGTGAAGAGCCGGCTCGCCCAGGAGCGGCGGGCGTTGCTGAAAGCTCGGGAAGTGGCGTTGAAATCTCGCGTTAATGTCGAAAACACAATCCGCGGTCTTTTGGCCAGTTTCGGGCTACGGTTGCCGAGGCATCTACACACATACGAGGAGCGGATCCAAGCGATCCTGAAAGACCGGCCGATCCTGTCCAGTATCATTCTGCCGTTGCTCAACCTGCGCACAACTGCCCTGCGGCAAGCGGCGGCCCTGAGTAAAGAAATGGCGCGCCATGCAAAAACCGATGAGGCCTGCCAACGATTGATGACGATCCCAGGCGTCGGGCCTGTAAGTGCCCTGACCTTTGTGGCGACGATCGACAATCCGAGCCGATTTATGAAATCCAGATCGGTCGGTGCCTATCTCGGGCTGACTTCCAGGCGTTACCAATCGGGGGACATCGACTATGGCGGCAGAATATCGAAACGCGGCGATCCGATGCTGCGCTCACCGCTCTACGAGGCGGCTAGCAGTTTGTTGAACCGGGTGAAACCGGGCAAAGGATCGGAATTGCAGAGATGGGCTCGAGCCCTCAAAGCCCGCACCAGTCACAAGAAGGCGGTCGTTGCCTTGGCTCGAAAACTTGCGGTCCTTATGCACGCCATCTGGACAAATGGATCAACCTTTCAAACCAAGGAGGCATAGTCAGAATACCAGCGGATCAACCGAACACGAGTTGCCGTATCGACCAACACGGCAGGCTGTCGACCGAGCCCGTTTGATGTACATGCGGCTGCCTAGAAAAGACCGCGCATGAGACCTTTGGGGGTTGATGCCTTGAACGCCGAGATGAAGCGCCAACAGGATGACTTCGTAAAGAACTTTGCAGGTGGTCGATACCGGTTTAATCTCATCGAGAGCTACCGCTCAATTAAAGAACTTACATTAAAGTGAAAGGCAGTTGGGTCTATCTCTACCGAGCCGTCGACAAACGCGGCAAGACCCTTGATGGATCTGTCGCAAACTTTTGGCTGTTGACGAGGTCAGATGCTGCGGGTGAATGACTTTCGGTAAAATCAGTCGAAAGTCAGTTCATGATTTCCTTCAAAGGCGCGCAATATCCGAAGGATGTGATCCTGTTCGCGGTGTTTTTCTATGTCCGATACGGTGTGTCTTACCGGGATTTGGAAGAAATCATGGCCGAGCGCGGTGTTTCAGTGGATCACACCACGCTAAACCGATGGGTAACACGGTATTCTGGTGCAATCGCTGAGGCAGCACGTCGCCGCAAAGAGCCATGTGACCGTTCGTGGAGAATGGACGAAACTTACATCAAAGTTAAAGGCGCGTGGGTCTACCTCTATCGAGCGGTCGATAGACACGGCAAGACCCTTGATTTCATGCTTTCACGGCGTCGCAACAAACCAGCAGCCACCAAGTTCTTCGCCAGGATGTTGGAGATCAATGGATTGCCGAGGAAGATTGTGATCGACAAAAGCGGGGCCAACACTGCTGGCATTAAGGCGATCAACAAGATGTTGAAAAGCTTTGGCTGCCCGATCCCAATTGAGATGGTAAGGCGGAAATACTTGAACAACATCGTGGAACAGGACCACCGTTTCATCAAGAGACGCACGCGGCCAATGCTGGGGTTCAAGGCCTTTGCTTCAGCGGCGGCAACGCTCGACGGAATAGAAGTGGCGCACATGATCCGCAAAGGTCAAATCACTCCCGGACTCTGCCCATTTCAGCAGTTCGCTGAGCTCGCCACCTGACGCACAAGCGGTTGCTGAAACAACTCAACGGGCTCAAATCTTTGCAACAAAACCCCCGTCAGGAAACGCTGATCGCCGGGCGTGGGTTGACAGATCGGACAATCCACAACCATGAACGCGAACTGGAAGCCATTGGATTGATCGAACGCAGGCTTGGGGCAAATGGAGCGCGGTGTAAGCGCAAGGGGCTTGGCCTGTTCCTGACCCCTGCCCTGAACCTCATTCCCGAGATGCTCGACGCGGACGTGCGAAGCAAGGCCGAAAAGAAAGAACATGATGAGCTGCGCGGTGATCGATCACGGCTTTATCGATATGTGAAGCACAGCCTGGCGGTTCTTGTCTCACTCCCCTGCCCTCCTGTCGGTGCTGACGATTTGTTGGCTAAATTTGAAACCTGGCCGCGTTCTGACAAGCTGAAATATATGACGTTGGATGGGCTCAGGGCACATGTTCAGGCAGCTCATGACCTTTGGAAAAGGATCGAAGGGCATGTCGCTAAACGTGGTGAAATTTCGGGTGAACCCGAAGCCTGTTTCGGGTCTCATATACAAGACCAAATTGAAGAAGAAATTCTGTCCTGTAACGCCGATGGCGATGAGACAATGTCCTCGGCTGAAGCCGAGGAACCAAATTGTTCGGGCTCCGGGCCTGACGGCCCTCCGCATTGCTTAGAAAGCAATCATCCGACGGATTCGGTATCACACAAGGCCCAAAAGCTACCGCGGGTGAACAACCATATCCTGTATGAACTGGCATCCCCCGAACTGCGCATGCATATCGATATCGCCGGAGGTGGAGATCAGAATTCCAATCCAAGCCTCTATGCAATCGAGACCGGCACTTGGTCCCGGCTGTCTGAGATCGGCACCAATATCTCCGCCTGGCATGCGGCGATTGATCGATTGACCGTGATGGGTGCAATCCTGGCCGGGTTGATCACAGACGCGAGACTGAGCGATCCACGGTTGCCGCCAGTGGTAAATCCGGGCGGATATCTGCGGGGCATGGTGAAAGCTGAAGAACGTGGTGAATTGAATCTGATTTCCAGTTTCATGGGACTGTTGGCGCGAGGGAGTGGAAAGAATGTGGGGATCAAGCCGCTCGGAGTAGACCTTCGCCAAGCCTTCCATCCAAAACTGCGGCCCTTACCGTTGCCACCCGATGCGCGCCTTGCGGGGACCAACGCATTCGGCGCTTCTTGCCCATCCGGGCGTTCGCGACATCATTGACCAGTCCTTCTGCTCGTGATGTCGAGATTGCCTTCTCGTTACGACGCCGACGACCATAATCGACGAGTGCAGCACGATTGTATTCCAGGTAGGTGCGCAGCTCCATTGCTCGTGCAACCGCTGAAAAGGCCGCTTCATTCGTTCGGCCAATTGTTTCGCGGCGCACGCGCATACCAAATCTGAGCAGGGTTTCAATCGCATCAAGTGCCCGATCCGCTTGCCCGTGCCATATGCGCCATCGAAGGCTTTGTGCCAATGGCTCAAGTCCTGGAACCTCGACCTCTTCCAGCAAAGAAAGCAGAGTTTGAAATGTTGTTTCCACATGCCTGATGCGGATCGAAACATGCCACCAGTCCAGGATGTGACTGACATTCGCACCTGTGGCGTCCCTCACCAATCGGGGCAATGCGGGGTCACCATCAGACAGTACCGTTACGGTGGTGCCATCACGCCATCCTGCCGCTTCCAGATTTCGTCGCAGATATTCGCGCGCATTGTTCGAACCAATCACGCTCAATCCAAATCGGCGTTTCTCGCATCCTTTGCTCTCGATGGAACCAACAATGACTTCAAAATTCCGGCGTTGATACTCCGGTCTTGATCGGACATATGCGCTATCCAGAAATACCGTAATCTCAGATGACTCAGTGCGTTGATTGGCTTTTGTGGCCAAAAGAAGTTCGCTGCCGGAAAGGTCATCAGCGATGGTCGCGACTCGGTTTCGGATCGTTACGTGGTTCTGTTTAGCACAAGGTGTTAGTTCATTCAGAAGCCTCGCAGCTTCCCGAAAGCTATGGCGCGCTCCCAGTTCTGCCTGCAGTCGTCGAAGCTCTGGCGTAGCATTGTCCGGCAAAAGGTGCGTCAGAGGAGAATGCGCTGCTTTCAACGTTGGAAATCCCGGGAGACCGCACATGCATATTCGAACCCGTGGCGCTTCGACGATGACCCGACCGAAAAGCGTGTCAATGCGGCGTCGGCGGCGGTCATGAACCGGTAGATAGGTGCCACAAAAACGGCAGACACGAGCGATTTCGCCGATCTCTTCAACCTGATCCTGCAGCAGCGCGCGCTGGATCTCATTAAGTACTGATTTCGCCTCGACCAGACACAGTCCAAGGTCTTCCTCGGACGCATCAACCGACCGGCGTTCCAGGGTGCAAATCTCGTGTGATCGCTTCTTGCCCCAACCAAACTCAGTCTCTAACCTGATCTTGAATTTCATCGCTATGCCTCCTGCAAAACAACAAGACATTAGATCAGAATCTTCAGGTATCCCCACATTCTTTCCACTCCCCAGTCCGGCAATTAATGATACAGTCCAGAAATTAAAGGCACAATCAAGCACTGATTTTACTCAACTTTCTTAAGCTAGCGTCCAGTAATTAAGGGCACAGTGACACTGCAACAGCAGTTTTGAACTTTGCTGGGCTAAAAAGGTGATTGGTTGACTAACTCATCACGTCACCACCGTTGACATGGATTGTGGCGCCAACTCGGCGGGCATTCGAGAAGTAAACAAGATCCTTAATCGGTTTGGCTGCCCAGCCAAAATCCAAACGGTCAGGTCCAAATATATGAATAACCTGATCGAGCAGGATCATCGATTTTTCAAGCGTCGCGTACGGCACATGTGTGGGTTCAAATCGTTCAGATCTGCCTCGGCTACTCTGGACGGCATCGAGGTCGCCAACATGATCCAGAAGCGGCAATTCCCCAGCAATACGACGTCTGGCTTTCAGCTATTCGCCGAGATCGCAGGATAGGTGTATCCAGTAAGTCGCTGACTTTGGCCGTTCCAATTTTTTGCGACTCATCCAGGGGGGATCGCGATTGCTTCTATTATCGCAAACACGTAAATTCTGTATATGGTTACAGTCGTAGTTCCACATGATCCCAATTGGAAAGAAGCCTTTTCCCAAGAAAAGACTGCAATATGCGCTGCACTTTGTGGCTCTTCTATAGAGCTTCACCACATTGGAAGCACCGCCATCCCCGGAATTCTGGCGAAGCCGATAATTGATCTTCTGGGCGTCGTTCGCGATCTTGGTGAGATCGACAAGCGGACTCCAGCGCTCGTGAACCTTGGATATGAAGCAATGGGCGCCTACGGCATTGAAAGTCGAAGATATTTTCGCAAGTTCAATGACGAAGGGCGACGAACCCATCACTTGCACATCTTCGAGTCAGGAGCGGCACACATTGAGCGGCACATCGCTTTCCGAGACTACCTGACCGCAAATTCGACAGTAGCCGCCGAGTACTCGGCGCTCAAAGAAAGTCTAACGAATGGCAACAATCCATCGTGGGATAGGTATCTAGACGGAAAAGATCCATTTGTTCGCGCAACGGAGCAAGATGCCATAATATGGTATAAACGAAATCAACAAAGTTGAGCTCCTCGTTCACTATCGTTGTTGACCGTCATGCACATAAAAAACCCCGCAAAGCGGGGCATCAGTGGGGCTCCTTCTAAAAAACGTTTGTTCACATGAGTTTCATGAAGTTCCCAATGCTCTGACAAGAACAAACGCACTTGTTCGAATGATTTTTCCTTGTCTTTTTGCTGAAGTCCGACCCGCCTTACTTCCCCATTGAGAAGCAGGCCGCGAGGCCGTTGAACCATTCCGAATACTCTACCCCGCGAACCAGCGACGATAATTATGCCCTTTGCTAAGTGCGTCCAAAGCCACTTGCTTTAGACAGATCGCATCCGCCCATCAAACGACAAAACGCACTTCCATAACGGTCTTCCTGAGGGATTGAGCGCGACCCAAGCTGATAAGTTGCGCCTCTGTTTCTTTCCTGCTCGACCAGCAGGTCTTGTGCGTCAATCTGGCCACCTGGCTAGACTTAGGCTTAACATACTTACGACCAGAAGCATTTAAAAACTCGATTAAGCTCCAATTGCCATCACGGCCCTTGGCTGGTTTTCGAAGTCCGGTAGTCCTTAACCAGTTCTTGCTGCCGTACAGGCCCTGTGACCTTCAGATCGTCTGGGAGGAGACAAACAGTGAAAGAGGCGGCACCGCCGAAAGCAGTGCCGCCAAGTGTTCGCCCACGGGGAGAATGTCAAGGACGAACTAGGTGAATGTTAATCAGTCAAATAAAAGGCTTTTACAGCTCTCATCTCCCTTTTGAGGCTACTTTGTCATACAGTGTTGGCTTCCAAACTGCGTCAGGTCGAAACTGGCACAGACTGCATCTAATCCAGAAGAATCACACAGACTCAGAGGCCCATCGCGCTATAAGCCGTAGCGACTCTATCAATCGCCAGGGAATACGCAGATGACCTAAGATCATATGAATGATGATTAGGATCGGCCCACAGTTTCGAAATCTCTGCGTATGTTGCAAACATCATTTCTTCAAGTCCAGACCGAACTAGATCGATTTCTCTGCGCGATCTGGGTAGGAGGTCCGTGTTAACCGGTGAGAATTGCTTGCCCGTCATAGCTTCGACTGACTTCACTAGCGCATCCTGAGCTTTTCGATCATATCGTCTTTCCATAAGTCCAAAGGGTATGTGGGTCAGATTCTTGACCCATTCGAAGTACGACACTACAACGCCGCCGGCGTTAGCAAATAAATCAGGAACGACGATTGTGCCTTTTTCACGAAGCATCATGTCAGCTCGAAAAGTTACTGGTCCATTAGCCGCCTCGACTATTATTGGAGCTCTAATTCTTGGCGCATTCTCGACGTCAATCACGCTTTCTGTTGCAGCCGGAATGAGGATGTCACATTCGTCCTCGAGAGCAGCTAACCCGTTGGGATTATACTCACCGCAAGAATAACCGGATACTCCACTGTTTTTCCGAATGTACTCAGCAATGTGCGGAATATTTATCCCATCAGGATTGCGAATTACGCCATCTTTTTCAATAACAGCGCAGATCACACAACCGTTTTCCGCCGAAAGGAAATCCGCTGCGTGATAACCAACGTTTCCTAAACCTTGGACAATCACTCTTTTGCCAACTAGTTTATCGTCCCTCAATCGGCTCTGCCTAATATCTCTTTCCGTGCTGAAGAGCGCTTGAATTGCAAACTGCACACCACGACCAGTGGCTTCAATTCTTCCCTCGATCCCATTGGCACCAAGCGGCTTGCCAGTCACACAAGCAAAACCATTAATGTCCTCGGGCTTTTGCCTTCGGTATTCATCTGCCATCCAGGCCATTGTCAGCTCGTTTGTACCCATGTCTGGAGCGGGCACGTTAATTCCGGAATTCATAAAGTTGTGCCGAGTCATCTCTTGAGTGAACCGTCGCGTGATTTTTTCGAGTTCTGGTTCACTCCATTCACCTGGCTCGATTTTTAGTCCGCCTTTGGACCCACCAAAGGGAAGACCGAGTAAGGCACATTTATAGGTCATCAATGCTGCTAATGCTTCCACCTCACTTTGATTAACCGTCGCCGCGTAGCGAATTCCTCCTTTTGCCGGAGTGAAGTGTGACGAGTGAACCGCCCGCCAACCTTCAAAAGTGTACATTCGGCCTCTTAACTTAACCCCAAATCGTGTGACAAAAGTTGCATTACAAACCTTGATCTTTTCAGCGAGCCCCACTGGAAGATTCATCTTACTGGAAACCGATTCAAAGGTGTCGTTTACGTCTGCGAGAAATCCTTGACTCATATGTTCGCTCTTTCGGGGTTTTATTGAAAACCCAATCGTTCAGTTTGGCACAACCAGCTCAATAGAATTCACTTGTGTGAATAAGTGGTCTCATAGACTCCACAAAATCGAGCGGTTTGGTTTTGTTTCGAAGTAAAGCCTGCTTCAGATGGTTCAGAGAGCAAGAACTTGGAAATTCGCACTCGATGGCCTTATGTTCTTGGGCCTGATTCAGCGAGGTCGCCCGCTACACGGAAACGAACACGTCGTGAATTTCCTGGCAGATAAGCGATTGGAATATCTTCAACTTCGACGGTTTTTATTGTCTCAGGGACAGCTCCGGCATCGCACGCTCTTGATATCGCCAACTCCTTGGCTTCGGAAAGGGCCGCGTCTCGCGACATACCGCCGAAGACTTGATCGACCTCGCCAGAAATCTGCGCCATTGCTGCTCCGATAGCATTTGCGACCCCGGCGTGTTCCACCCTGTGTACTTTCTTGATGCCAGACAAGGTGTCTGGAATTAAGAACGCACCACCACCGACGGCCACTAACTCCACATCGGCACCGGAAGTTTTCATTCTGTCAATGCTAACTTCTATCCTTTCTTCCATTTGCTTCAGCAATGCTGAGACCATAGATCCGTCAAGATTTTTAACGAGGGACTTGTCGCCGATGTTTACTCGGCCCATAGCTACTGCCAGATCTGTGGCCGTAAGAGTGCTGCCACCAAACACCAAAGCCTTTTCAGAAATACGAAATCCAACGCTCTTTGGACCAATCACCCCATTTTGAGGTTGCACGATACTACCACCGCCAATTCCTATCGGCAGCAAGTCGGGCATCCGGAAAAGCGTGCGAACGCCACCGACCTCAACAGTACTATTTGCCTCGCGAGGAAATCCATTAACAAGACATCCAATGTCTGTTGTCGTGCCTCCTACATCGGCCACCATCGCATTCGGCAACCCTGTCAGAAATGCAGCGCCTCGCATTGAGTTGGTCGGACCCGACGCGAATGAATACACAGGGTATTGTGCCGCAACTTCTGCGGTCACTACCGTGCCATCATTTTGAGTAAGATAAACTGGTGACTTTACGCCGGCTGCTTGCAGAGCTTTGCCAAAAGCATCAACTACTTTAGTTCCAAGGCCTTGCAACGCGGCATTGAGCATTGTGACGTTTTCACGTTCGAGTAATCCTATGCGGCCAAGAGTATGTGATAGCGTGATTTTGGCATCTGGCATAACAGAACAGATAATCTCCGCCGCTTCGTTCTCACACTCTGCTGTCAAAGGTGAAAACAGTGCCGTAATGGCGATCGATTTGATGCCGGAATCGAGTATTTTGCGTGCAGCATCTCGGATAGCGTCACGGTCTATTGGAACCAACGGACGACCGTCGTATTCATGGCCGCCTTCGATCATGAAAACCATTGGATCTACGGCACGGTAGATGTCGCTTGGCCAGTCTGAACCTGGTTGCAACGGCGAGGTCGCTGGAGAGGCAATTCTCAAAGCAGCAATTCGCTCAAGCTTTGTTCTCTCGACTACGGCATTAGTGAAATGCGTAGTTCCAATCATTACCGCGTCGATTTTGGCCGATTGCTGGCAATGTTGAGTTGCTTGAGAATTGATTACAGCTTGAATTGCGGACACCACTCCTGACATTACATCTGGAGTTGTTGGTATCTTTGCTGCCTTAACAACTTTGTCATTCTCGATTAGAACTGCATCGGTGTTTGTTCCGCCGACATCTATACCAATTCGCTTCATGATTCAAAAACCGATCTATAGTCGAAATTGTATCCAAACTGCCCTGGGCCGACGAATGCTAAGCCTCTCGGAGACTTAAGAATTTCTGGCGCAGGCAAAGCAATAACAGTAACCCGCTGACCATACCTCACAGTTTCAGTGCCAATTGCGGCACCACTATCTGTGTCCAAAAGACAAATGAGGTCCGGCGTCATCGCGATGGGGTCATCGTCTTGCATAGCAACTAGCCATTCGTTTTGAAATTCCAGTACAAGTTTGTGATCACGAAAGTCACCGAGGCCACTCAATGTTGCTTTTCCCCTCAAAAAGCCGCCTGTAGCATGTCGATCTACGTCGCTAACTTTTCCAACAAAAAGACTCTTGCCACCCTCTAACTTAAGCAAAGCGGCAATTGGATCCCTGTGGTCGCGACGAGCAGCAAACACTGCTTCCCCTATCGCAACAGCCTTAGAAACAGACCCCTGTATTGCATATTGTTTTACTTCCGCGCCACTGCGGGGCGCTTTGCAGGTGGCCGCAACGGAACCGAACTCCGTACAAACATTGCGAGACACTCTTTCCATCCATTTCCATGAAGCTGACTTAGTAATCATTGCTTCATTGTCCCGGCAATCTATGAGACAAAGTGGATGAACCTGAAGATCTGCAATCGCGAAACTAGTGTGTTGTTGCTCCGGATAGGCTCGACCCATTGAGTCAGCATCCACCACTGGCAAATCTAGAAATGCGCCAGCCAAAAATGGTGATAGGGAGTTACCGCCTCCAATCTCTACAGGCATCACCGCCGTGAATGGCCGCCCAGTATGTTCTTCCATTGCCCGGACCGCCCGCGCCAAGTGCCTTGGGTCGACAAGACGTTCCTGAACGACGAGCGGCGCCCCAATATTGGAGACAACGGCAACTCTATCGTCATCAGCCAAATCCTTTGGCTGCACGATTTTGCAAGTCTTGCCTTCCTCATAAAGCCGTTTGAGATTCAATTGACCAATGTAGGGGTTACCGCCCCCACCTGTTCCAAGAATCCACGCTCCGATTGCTAGCGCGTCAATGCTTGACGCTGGGAATTGCGTTGATAACATAACTACCTCCTTGTGCTAAGTTACGCTCGCAAGAAATTTGTGGGTATAGGGGTTTGCACCTAGTGGGGCTTGAGGTGTGGAGTCTGGACGTCTCCAAAACTAGCGGTAGGAAGTTGGCACAAAGACAAAATGTGCGACTGTGTGGCCAAACCTTGCATCTGTAAGTGTTTCGCCGGTTAGAAGGAGGGGTGTTTGGCTAGGCGGCACGCAAATTCGCGGATACTTTTTGTTACCATTGGACAGTCGCCAAGACCCGATCTATTGGAGCACTTAAAGTTTCAACTCCCTGATAATGTTTCCATCTCTGAAACAGGACTGCTCGATGGCCTTAGTGGGACTGAAATCAGTTCACTTATCCCCGAGCCTGATCATCGTGTTCTTTTGGCAACCCTATCAAATGGGTCTGAAATACAGCTTTCTCACAAGAAAATAGAACGTTTAGCCAGCGACAGATTCTCACTGATTTCGGCGCGTGAATTCGACCTTGTCGTGTTACTATCAACAGGTTATTTTCGCGACCTTGAAAGTAACTGTCCCACTGTAAACACGCAGAGAGCGATGGAAGCTGCAATCATTTCTTTGGCATCTTCAGGTGACAGAATTGGCTTGATCTACCCTTTAGAACGCCAAATTTACGAAAACGACAACTTAGCACTTTCGCTGTTTGATATTAGGTACAGCTACGCTGACCACGGTTGCGAGAAGGACCTTAAGAGGGCAAGTGCAGAATTATCTGACTGCGACTATCTAGTATTAAACTCAGTCGGTTATGGGGAACCTGATCGACAGCTGGTTTCTCTTTTAACCAACAAGCCCGTAATTTTACCGCTTCGAATTATTGCGAGTTCAGTCCACTTGATCCTAAATTCCTCAAAAAGCTACGACTCCCAAATAGTGCCGGAAGGAATCAAGAAGAGGATTGAAGCCCTCACAACTCGCGAGCGGCAGGTAATGTCTCTTGTATGCGAGGGACTGTCCAATAAAGCAATCGGAAGACAGCTAGATATTAGTTATAAGACCGTGGAAATTCACCGATCAAACGTGCTGAAAAAAATGGAAACTTCATCGTCAATTGACCTCATTCGAATGATGATTAGAAACGGGCTCGTCTAGCGTCACGGTGAATCTTTTGCCGCCGCGCCGCGTGATTCACGGCTCAAAAAAAGCGGCGACAAGATCGGTGTCTTCTGGCTGACTGACACGCAGATGGCGCGTCTAAAACCTTTCTTTACAGGGTCTCGTATTAAGTCTCGCGATGTGCTGTCACCCATTTGTTTAGCGTTGAAACTCCAACACCCAAATCCGATGCAACTTGCTTGCGTGCCAGCCCAATGGTCAGTTCGAACCGCACCGCATCAGCGCGGATTCGTCCTTCTATTTCAGTCCCATAGTTCGTCTCCTTTGCTGCAATAAATGCTCACAAAGGAGCGACATCAAACCGCCACACGTCTAAGTTAAGCACTTACACTCTCGCAATACGATGAGGATGTAAGAGTGCTAAACGCCATTAGGCACGATCAGTCCGCATCGTCAAAAAAAACGAAACTCATCTTGTTGCCATCGAGGTCGCGAACATAGGCTCCGTAAAAATCAGGCCCATATTGCGGGCGCGGCCCCGGCCCCCCCTCGTTAGTACCGCCAGCAGAGAGTGCTGCTGCATGGGCCGCACGCACCTCGGCCTCATTTTCGCATAACAAACCTACCATATTGCCGTTACCCGGCGTTGCTGCTTCTTTATTAAACGGTGGTGTTACCCAAATCTGTCCTCCGCCGCGCAGACCATAGCCAAACCCATGGGGCATGAAATCCATGACCACTGTTCCACCAATAATGGGCAAGACGGCATCAAAATAAGCCCTTGCCTTTGTTACATCATTGGAACCGATCATCACATAATTTAAGGACATTGTTCACCTCGTTCAGAATATTTGACCATTTCTGCCACCGCGCTCGGGGCAACCGCAATCTACTGGTTAGTAAACCTGAGCCTAAGTCTACAAACGGCATTCTCCCTTTATGGGCGCACCGTCTGGAACAGCGACCAATTCATTGTGGAAGATACCTTCTCAAGGGCTCTGGTTCCGACCAAAGAATTTCCGTAGACGTCAAGTCCCGGAGACCAGACAGCTATGCTGGCAATTCCTGGCACTATCGCTAAAATTCCTCCCCCGACCCCGCTCTTTGCAGGAACTCCTACACGAAAGGCAAAGTTGCCGGAGCCGTCATAGTGACCACAAGTCATCATAAGCGAAAGAATTCCAGCGGTATTTCTATTAGAAATTAGGTTGGGCTTCTGTTTGTCGCCTACCAAGATGCGTCCGGCCGCTGCTAACTGCCGTACCGTCATCTCAATCGCACATTGTTCAAAGTAAGTTTGCGTTGTTTTGCTAGGGTGGTTGTTTAGATTCCCGAATTTAGCCAGAAGTTCTGCAATTGCAAAATTCGACCCTCCATTGTCTAGTTCAGATTGGGCTACCGCAGAGCTAACGAAGATATTATCGTCGTTAGCCGCGGCACGAATAAATCTGATGATCTCACTGATAGCCTGCCTACGTGTTCTATTGGACAGGAGTTCGTCTGTAACAACCAGTGCTCCAGCATTTATGAAGGGGTTTCGCGGTCGACCTTTCTCGTTTTCTAAGTAGGCGACTGAGTTAAAAGCTCTCCCGGTTGGCTCTTTTCCGACACGTTTCCATAGATTTTCTCCGCTTCTACCCAAAGCTACAGCCAATGAAAAAACTTTCGAGATGCTTTGGATCGAAAAAGGAGTATCAGCAAAACCAACAGAATACTCTTGGCCATCAGACAACGATATGCACATACCGAATTGATTAGGATCAACCTTTGCCAGTTCCGGTATGTAACTTGCAGTCTCTCCTTTGTCTTGAATCCCTTGTGCGAACGATAGTGTCTCGTTTAAGAGCTCCTGAATATCAGTCATCACTGATTTCTTCCGGTCATTAAACTCCGTTTCACCGCGATTTGCGCATGGCTTGAAGCTGTTTTGCAAATTAGTGTGGCCATAAGGGCGGAAAGAATTTCGTTGAAGTATCACGACGAAGACATTCTCGCGTTTTGATGTACTGTTGCGCTGTTTATTGCGTGGAGCTTTTTTCGCGGATAACGAACAGTATTTCGAACCAACAATTTTGGGCAACTCTCACAAATTGGTGCTCTGAGGCCGTTTTAGTGGCGTCCACCGAGATATTCCGCAATTAGCAGTTACCTACTTTCGGTGAAAGGCAAATTCGAAGGCAATTTTTCTTTGACGCCACTAGATGATGTTGAGCCAATCGAGTTGGTGAACGACACTTCTAGTAAAGACTACTAGGCTAACAATTCATCCATAACCCTTCCGACCGCCGACACCGCTAAGACAACTGGACCATCAAAGATAGATCTCACGTATTCTTTTTCTGCGGCAGTGTAGGCCATACAGTCCATCACGATGACTTGGGCGCCCTTCATCTTTAAATCTCTTGTTGCTTTTGTAAACGCGGCTTCGAAACCACCTGGGGCCACGGATGAGGCTACAACGTTAACACTTTCCCGTTTCCATTTTGCCTGCATGTTGGGTATTTGCTCTGGTAGTGGAGCCAACACCCCAAGCCGACCTTCCGGCAAGATGGCATCAACTAATCCGGCAAGTATGCGCGAGGCCTCAATAAGCGGAATACTGCCCTCAAAACGAGGAAACGTTCCAGTGCAACAGAGTAAAGCCAAAGATGTTCCCTCAGATTCAAGTAACTTGAGGCAGTGATCCACTCTTTCGGAAACCAATTGTTTCGACAACGACACCTCAACTCCATCAGGTAAGCGCGCAAAAAGTGCGTCGCCACCATCCTTCGGCTCGGCGGCGGATATCTCCCTTCGTGATAAGCCATCCAAGACGCCAACTTGGCGGATTACTTGACCATTTGGGCTATTTCGAAAAAGTTCGTCCATCAATACAGGACGCGGGGATTGTCCGATGACAATTACACCTGCTGCATGCTTGCTCATCACTTGTTGTCCTTCAAAACCACGAGATCCGAAGATGCCCAATTCAGCGAGATTTCAGCTCCCACCTTTAGACCCGTTGAATCCGTGCGATTTGGTGCTTGCGCCAAAATGGGCTGACCTGATACTCCCATTTGAACTTTATAAAGAATTGAACCGCCTAAGAAATTCACGCTCTCAATGCGGCCGGTGATACTGGACTTTGCATCACTCAATGGCCTTATCTCTACTCTCTCAGGGCGAAGAGCCACCGTACAGGCTTTGGAAGCGCCTTCCGGACGATTAATAGGAGTACCGTCCTCGAGAACCCAGCTTCCGTTACCACCCACCGGTCTACATTGAAGCAGATTTGCATCACCGATAAAGTCAGCAACAAAGGAAGTTTTTGGAGAATCATATATCTCGGCCGGTTTTCCGATTTGCTCGACCTTTCCTTTACTCATCACAGCAATGCGATCAGACATTGCCATTGCTTCTTCTTGATCGTGAGTTACAAATACAGTTGTGAGCCCGAGGTTGCGTTGCAGTTCTTTGAGTTCAAACTGCATTTGTTGCCGCAACTTTTTGTCCAGCGCACCAAGCGGTTCGTCACACAACAGGACAGTAGGCTCGACGACGATAGCCCGAGCCAACGCAACTCTTTGCTGTTGGCCACCGGAAAGCTGACTAGGTCGTCGAGCTCCATACCCGTCCAGCGACACCATTTCTAGAGCTCGATCCACTTTTCGTGCAATTTCAGATTTTTCCATTCCTCGCATTCGAAGCCCAAATCCGACATTCTCGCTTACAGTACGATGGGGAAACAAAGCATAGTTTTGAAACACCATCCCCATATCACGCTTGTGAGCAGGAACTTGGGTAATATCGAGATCGCCCAACAGCAGTCGTCCGCTCGTTGGTGTTTCAAAACCTGCAATCATTCGAAGCGTAGTAGTTTTTCCACAACCTGATGGTCCCAGTAGTGAAAAAAACTCTCCAGCCTCTATATTGATGTCGATTGTGTCGACGGCGCGAACGCCGCCGTCGTATGTTTTTGACGCTTGTTGAATAGTGATGCTAGCTGTCATGCGCGAAAAATCCTTGCCACTCGCGCGTCGATAGCGTCCTTGTTCGCATTGTACCAACGCCAGTCAACTTGTACCAAACTTTCTACCCGCTCCGGTGTTGTTATTAGTCTTTCTTGAAAACGTTCATCCAAAACTACTTCTTTGTTGGCGGGTGAGAACCAAACTGTTTCCGCCATTAGTTTTTGAACGTCTGGGCGGAGCATAAAATCGAGGTACTCATAAGCTAGCTCCTTTTTCTTACTTCCAGTCGTAACACTAAGTACTTGCTCTAGGGCAATAAGGCCTTCGCTAGGTGCAGAGAACTCAAGCACAGGATTTGTTTCTACGTACTTTAGAATCCCGCTGTCATGAATGACGCCAAGTGATACTTCTCCACTGAGGAGCATTTGCTCCATTGATCCTGTAAAATCTACGAGCTTGATGGGCTTAAGGTTCTCCAACGCCGCGTAAGCGGCGTCCAGGTCGTCAAAACCAGAACCATATATGGAAGCAACCATTGTCAAGAAAGACTGACCAAGGCTATTGATTGGAATCACATAACTTCCACGACGTCCAGCGTACTCTTCCAACCATAAGTCCTGCCAAGAAGTCGGCGTCGATGACACTAAGTCTGTTCGATAACCAAGGCCAATACCAGACGTGAACATAACTACACCTGCCACTTTGTCGCTGGTCGCATAGTCGTACAGATTTGCAATGTTTGGCACTTGATTTTCAGATACTTCAGGTTCAATCAAACCCATCTCTGCAGCGGCCCACTGCACGTTGTTATTGTTATGCATGACGTCATAGACAGGGTTGTTCCGCGGGCTAGCTTGAAGCTTCGGAAGGAACGGGAAGCCCGTGTCCCGCTCCAGACGTCCGCCAGTCTCTTTTTCAAATAGGGCATCCAAGGTTGAATCAAACACTTCACCCCAGTTACCGCCCCAACCGGTTATTTTAAGCGTAACCGCTTCTGCGTTCGCGATGTGAGGCGATGCAAGAGCCATTGCTCCCGCTGCGGCCCCCGTCGCCAACAACTGTCGCCTTGTAACTTTAGAAATTGTCATTGCGTTGCTCCTCTGTCAGGTGAATTATAGTTTCGTGTACGTTCGCAGGCCGACTGTTCGATCAAGTCCAAGTACCATTAGGAAGGCCAGAAGAATTGATATGATCGAAGCAGCAGCGATGGTTCCGTCTAGTGAGAACCGCAGGTAGTTGAAAAGTGTAATGGGAAGCGTCTCATTCCCTGGGCCAACGAGGAAGAGCGATACGGCGAATTCGTCAAAAGACACAATGAATGCGAACAAACCGCCTGCGATCATTCCGGGCTTAATGAGCGGCAATGTGACTTCAAAGAACACACGCATATGGGATGCTCCCAAATTTGTCGCCGCCTCTTCCAGACGTCGGTCGAAATTTGCTAGAACCGCGAGCGTAGTGCGCACGACGTAAGGCGTCGTTACAATTGTATGCCCCATTACCAGACCCCAAAGAGGTCTACCGACGTCAAGAAAAACATAAGTTTGAAACAAGGCCAAACCCGTCAAGATGGCTGGTAGCATTAGTGGAGACAACACAAATGCTGTTATGGCTTCTGAGCCCGGCAATTCGCCACGGGCAAGTGCAAGAGCTGCAGTTGCTCCAAAGAAGATTGCAAGCACCGTGGTAAACACCGCAACTTTTAGACTTAGCAGCAGAGATTCCATGAATTCCGCTGACGTAAAAAACTCCTTGAACCAAATGAGCGAAATGCCTTCGGGTGGGAAGCTGATGTATGGCGTCGGGTTGAGAGCAAATACGAAGATTATTGCTATCGGAGCCAACATGAAAAAGACGATCAGAAGATTGATGCCGATGTAAACTAGACGTGCCATGTGTCAGTTTTTCCCCATTACCGAGGTGAGCGCTCGATTGTAGGCAGCCACGAGAACTAGCGAAATCACCAACAGGATCATTCCGAGTGCGGCCGCGAAATTGATGTTGAAGGAAGAGGAGACCTGCTGATATATCAGCAGTGGTAGTGTAGTTACTTGAAACCCGCCCATAAGGATGGGAGTGACGTAGCTAGAAATTGCGAGTGAAAAAACTAGCAAAGAACCCGCAACAACACCGGGTAAAGAAAGCGGAAGTGTTGTCTCGAGAAAAGCCCGGAACGGGTGCGCGCCCAAGCTGACGGCAGCTTGCTCCAGCCCAACATCAATCCGACCAATGACACCAGTTAGAGTCAACACCATGTAGGGAACTAATATATGTGTTAAGCCGACAACAACGCCAAACTCATTGTACATCAGCGCTAACGGCCCATCGATCCACCCAAGCCTAATTAGGGTTTGATTGATCACGCCGTTGTCAGCCAAAATCGTCATCCATGCGAATGTCCGTACTACTAGACCCGTTAGCATTGGAGCGATTATGGATATGAGAAGAAGAGCATGAACAGTTCGGTTACGTACTCTAGCCATCAGGTGAGCCATTGGGTAACCAAGAAATAAACACGCAGCGGTTGTCCAGAAGCCAATTCGCAAAGTGGACCAAAGCACATTCCAGTGGTAGGGGTCGCTGGCAAACCGCAGATAGTGTTCAAACGTGAATGAAACCCTATCTTCGACTATAGGGTTTCCGGTCAACAAGCTCATAACTGCCATTAGTCCGATTGGAAGAATAAAGAAGACAGCGAATAAAACGGCGCAAGGCAGCAACAAAAACCCGACTAAATTGCGGCCAGAAAAATTCGAAGCCCCAAGGGGTTTTCCACTCGACAGTTTACCCTTCATGGCTATCTCTTGAGGCATCACTTGCCTCCCCCGACTAAGTTCGCTTGCTTTGGGTTAAGTGCCCAACTAGAACCAGCACCGTCGCAGCCCACTTCCGTCACGGGAAGAATTGAAACACTGGCAGCTGATTTGAACAGATGACGCTGCGCTCTGTGCGTTTCGCTTATGAAGGATCTCCTACATCGCTCTAACGTTTCACCAAAGAATCGTGATCGCAGTCCCGAACGAGCATTTTTTTTGTGGACAATCAACAATATTACCTCCCGAGTTAGGTGATCTTAGAAAGCGACCCGAAAGCGTACAATAAGGGTCTACCCCTAGGTTCTGGACACACAGATTTGGTCGCGGCCATCTCAGTTGCACTTTTCAAGCAGCTGAGTTTGAGGTCTTTGTTGCAAACTTTTTGCCATTGACGCTCGAGAACGCAGAGAATGAGTAGCTGCCGGCGTAGTTCAGCCGAAAGTCAGTTCATGATTTCTTTCAAGGGCGCGCAATATCCGAAGAATGTGATCCTATTCGCGGTCTTCTTCTGGCTCTGATGGAGTGGGCATCCCCTGATCTCTCATCTGATAGGTTTTGGAGATGGAAACCATCAGGAGGTTAGCAAAGGTCCATGCCAAGTGTCCCTCTCCTGGATAGCGGGGCATCGACTCAATTAAGATATCCTATCCATATCATTTTCCAACCTATCCGAGGGCACACTTGCTCCAAACGGACCTTTCCTAGATGCCTTTTCAAGGAACAATCGTGATCTTCGGGAGGAACAATGGGCCAGTCGAACCCCCTATCTGCATCCCTATTCAAACTGGGTAAAACAAAGCGCAGCCTTTTGATGGCAACTCCAGGGATCGCGTTCTTCATAGTGTTTTTTGCGATCCCACTCGCGGCTTTGTTTTTGATTTCTTTCGACTCCCCGACGCCGGGCGTTGTCGATGTGCAATGGATGTTTGAACTGGAGAACTATGTTCGGTTCTTCACGCGCTCACTATACTACGAAGCTGCAGTTCGATCAGCTGGTTTGGCATTCCTCGTATCGGTAGTAGCACTATTGCTCGGCTACCCCTTGGCATATCTCATTGCCAAGGTGCGAAATCCTTCGGTGAACACATTTCTCATCATTCTTGTCCTTTGCGCGATGCAACTCGACATGGTGATCCGCCTCTTTGGCCTTATGGTTCTAATGGGCGACAATGGGATAATTAATGAGTTCCTCAGGTGGATGGGTTGGCTCGGTGAAGAACCGGTTCCACTCATGTATAATTTCTTTGGCGTTGTCGTCGGATTGGTGCAGTTCTCTCTACCGTTCATGATCCTCTCCCTGGTTGGGGTCATTCAAGCAATAAACCCGTCGCTGGACGAAGCCGCTCGTAGCCTAGGTGCTACGCGTTGGCAGAGTTTTTGGAAGATTACCATTCCGATGAGCATGCCGGGAGTCCTGGCTGGAATGCTGCTCGTCTTTGCCATTTCATTTTCGTCTTATGTCGTTCCGACCTTAATGGGTGGCTGGAAAGTAGTCGTGCTGCCAATTCACATTTTTCAACAAATTGCTGAGCTCGGCAAATGGCAGTTCGGCGCTACAGTGGCCGTCGTGATGTTCTCCATCAGCGTTTTCTCCATGCTGGTCTATCAACGCGCCGCTGCTCGTGTTTCAGGAGGAAGAACATGACCCTTGCGCAAACACAAACCAAAATCCAAATTTCACGCCGTTCGAAGCGACAAAAAACAGCCGTACCTGGACCTCTCAAGTTAGTTGCGGGTCTTGCCATCTTCGTCCTTGTTGTGCCGATGATCATCGTCATCTTAGCCGGGTTGAATTCGGGAGATCACCTGAGTTTTCCTCCGGACGGGCTTTCATTGAGATGGATCGGGGCATTCTTTCAGTCTGATATCTTCCTGCCAGCCTACGGCTACAGCTTGATGGTGGCGATAATAACGGCGTTCTTTTCCACTATACTTGGAACTTCCGTGAGCCTGTTTCTTGTTCGCACCCGGTTCGTCGGCCGCGAGGTAACCAGGGCTTTCTTCATGTCTCCGCTGATGCTGCCAGGAATAGTCATGGGCCTGTCGCTCTACCTGTTCTACGTCTCAACCGATATAGGACTGAATGGTACGCTTGCAGGGCTTGTGATCGGCCACGTTCTAGTTACCTGCCCCTATGTCATTGGGACAGTTAGTGCTGCTCTTTCTGGCTTTGATGTTTCGTTGGAAGAGGCGTCACGAAGCCTCGGCGCAAATCAATGGCAGACCTTTCGAAAAGTTACTCTACCAGTCATTTCTCCTGGCATCGTCGCAGGTGCAACATTCGCCTTCATCGTATCGTTTGGCCAGTTTGACGTGTCACTGTTTCTTGCGCCGCCTGATGCTACACCGCTTCCGATGGCTCTCTACGTATCGCTAAGATACACGTTCGAGCCGACTGCAGCTGCCGCAGGCATTTTCGCAATCTTTTTGGTCGCGGTGTCGATGCTGTTTGCTGCGCGCATGGCCAACCTCAAGCGCATGGCCAACGTCAACTTCTCTTAAACTCAAAGAACCAACAGAAAGGGTACGCATCATGTCAAAGACTACACAGAACACGTCGAACATATCGCGTCGCAGTTTGCTGAAGTCAGCTGCAAGTTCAGTTGCTTTAGCTGGGCCGGTGAGCTTGTTCAACATCAACCACGCTTGGGCGCAAGATGTAGTGTGGGATGGGGAGCCCTTTGACGCGGGCGGTGCAACAATCAGGATCAATGAATGGGGCGGGTTTTGGCAAGAAATCATGACCCGCGAAGTCATCGAACCATTTGAGAAGACTTACAATTGCAATGTAGCATATGACTCGTCGTATCCATGGTTCCCAAAATATGTTGCTAATGGTCCTAAAAACCCTGCCTTCCATATTGGAAATTGGAATCTGAATGAAATTATCAAACTTAGCAGGGTCGGCGACTTCTTCCTTACGTCGGAAGAGTTAATTCCAAATCTGCCAAATGCCAAGAATTGTTGGGATTTTGCTTTCCAAAGCGGCCTTGGAGCGACTTGGGGCTTTGGTCAATATGCTTACGCCTATAGGACAGATTTGCTAAATCCAGCGCCAGAAGGCTTCAAGTCTTTCTGGGATGAGCGTCTTGCGGGTCGCCGCGGCTCCTACATTACCTCGAGCGGACTGCAGCAGGTTTTCTTCATGACAGCTGCCGCAGAGTGGGGTTCTGACCAAATGGACTTGGACGCTGGTTTCGATGCCATGCGCCGCGCCATGCCGATGAAGATCAGCGACTTTACAGGGAATATGCAGACACTCATCGAACGTGGTGAGGTCGAAATGGGAGTGCAGTGGGAGGGAGAAATCTTTCTCATGATGGACAAAAATATACCAGTTGCGCCACTAGTTTGGGAGCGTAAGCCCGTACTAACACAAACACACACGGTGTCGCGCTACTCCGATCCAATCGAGAAAAAGCTAGCGTTGGCTTTGGTAAACGCAAAGCTCGACCCGGAATTTCAGACAAAAGCAGCAGAGGCTTTTTACCTGCGCCCTTCGAATAAACTGGCGGTACTGCCGGAGAGGTTGAGCAACAAAGGCGTGACCAATACGGCCGATGCAATGGAAGGTCTCTGGATCCCTGACTGGAACTGGTACCTCGACAACGAAGACGAGATTACTGAGACCGTAAACGAGATCTTCTCAGCATAACTTCCCAAATACTCGCTCCGGCACTGGGCTGGCGCCGGAGCGCAATCAGCAAAGTAAGGTCCCAAAATGGCAAATGTGAAAATAGACGCACTAAGCAAGTATTACGGCGCGCATTTGGCGGTGGATGACGTCTCCTTGGATATTCAAGAAGGTGAGTTCTTCTCGTTTCTTGGGCCCTCGGGTTGCGGTAAATCCACAACCCTTAGGATGATCGCTGGATTCGAGGAAACGGAAATCGGCCACATCGAAGTGGGCGGAGAAGACGTATCTGCGCTACCACCGGAGTGCCGGGATATAGGATTTGTTTTTCAGAATTATGCAATCTTTCCGCATATGAACGTTTATGACAACATCGCTTTTGGACTTCGCTTGCGAAAAATATCTGAGGACGAGATTGACCGGCGCGTGCGTGTTGCCCTCGATCAAGTTGGAATGAAGGGATACGAGAACCGCTACCAAAGAGAAATGTCCGGTGGGCAGCAACAAAGAGTCGCGTTGGCGCGCGTACTAGTGACAGAACCAAGGATATTGCTTCTGGACGAACCACTATCTGCATTGGACAAAAATCTTCGCGAGGAAATGAAGTTCTGGATTAAGAACCTTCAGGAGACTTTGGGAATAACGACGATATACGTTACGCACGATCAAGGCGAAGCTCTGACAATGTCAGATCGCATTGCTGTAATGAACGCGGGTACAATCTCACAGGTAGGCACGCCTAGAGAAATTTATGAGCGGCCGAAAAACAGGTTTGTAACGGAGTTCATCGGAGAGTCTAATATTATTCCCTGTTCGATAATCGAGAGAGATGATGACAAAGTGGTCGTCGAAGTCGGCGACAGACATTTCCAGGCACTTCTTGCGGATGAGGCCGCATTGGAAGCTGAAGCATTCCTCGCGTTGCGGCCAGAAGCGATAATGGTTGATCTGAATGAGGCGGGAAGCGAATGGAACTCGATCAAGCTCGCCATCAAATCCGTGACATTTCAAGGGGCCTTGGTTCGGTTTGAGTTTTCTCTTGGAAGTTCTTCACTAATTGCTGAAGTTCCAAACTGTCATCGCACCCCGAAGGCCAAACCTGGTGACGAGCTTTTTGTATCATGGAGATACGACGCGGGACGGGTTCTAACAGACTAGTCTCCCAATCCTCCACTTTGGCAAACATTGGAAGCGACTAGGTCGCCCATTGTGATAAAACATTGGCGCGAAGCGGAAACTTGCTCGTGTCGAACTGACGATTTAGACTTGCTGTATGTTGCCTGAAACTGACAAAGGTGTTTCAAAGCAATTTGATCCGGGAGCTGAACAAGCCGCCAGGCAGATTCCTCGTAGTCATCTGGCGCGTCGTTTCATGGATGGCCTGGCTAAAAAATTGACGCTTATTGAAGCCCCGGCGGGGTACGGTAAGACCACTTTGATGCGCATCTGGTCAGAGCAACTGAGAGATCAGGGTCACGTGGTTCTCTGGTTGCAAGGAGGTATAGACTCAGCTGAAACAAGTGTCTTAGAAGAGCAAATTCTGTCTGAATTGAAGAGAGACTCGAATTCGGAGAGTGGACCAATATCACCATCGAGTGGCGCTGCGATGGATGAGACTTCCCTTCAACATGTAATTTTGGAAGGTCTTTCCGACTATAAGCGGCAAGTCACGCTATTTGTGGATGATTTCCACGACTGCAGTGCACGTGAAATTCGATTCATTAACCGGATCATCTCAAATACCGCTAAATCGGTCCATGTCGTTATTGGCACTCGAGAAGCACAGGGGATTCCATTAACTAAGCTACGGTTGGACGGATTGGTGTCTGACTTTGGGGTTGAGGAGTTGCGTCTAGACAGGTCGGAAGTCGCCGAACTTCTTGGTTCGTCTGCCCAGTCGGAAAAAATTGATTTCTACCTAGCCTACTCAGAGGGGTGGATCGCAGCAATTCAACTTCTTCGACAAGCAAATATCGTCGACTTATCGGAACGGAAAGGCGTAGGTGGAGAAGCACGCGTAGCGCAATATCTCAACGAGCACTTCTTTAACCAACTGTCTGAAGCGCAACAAGCCTTTCTTATAGACACAGCACACATGCGGACAATAGATGGCGACTTGGCTAACTTCGTTCGCCAGAAAGAGGATGCGTGGAGACTTCTTGATGAACTCTCTGACGTTCATGGTTTGGTTTTTGAAGTTCCAAATAAAGTACCACGCTATCGATATCATCAACTGCTAAGAGACTTCTTGTTAAAGAGGCAAGTGCTTCAGGGAGAAGGGGCAGTCAAAAACCTACATCGACGAACGGCTGAGTGGCTTTTTAGACATGGGAGATTGTTACCGGCAATTCGACACGCAATCGAGGCCAAAGACGCGGATCGGGCGGTTGAGATGCTTTTGGACAGCGGAGGTGTACAAATTGGTATGCGTCACGGCGCTCCGCGTCTGGCTGCCTGCCTCGACATGCTTCCAATTAGCAAAGTCCACAGCAATCCAAGGCTTTTGATTGCCCGCGCCTACCTTCTGCTCAAGTCTGCTAGGATGGATGAGGCTCGTTTGTATCTAGATGAAATCAAACAATCGGCCGACTCCGCAGACGAATTGACATGGCGCGAGTTTGTGATGGTTGAAGCACATCGGCGCGTTTATGAGGATCGCCACTTGAGCGAGGCGCAGCTGGCGTCTCTTGAGCATGCGGCGAACACAACACCTGTTGAAGACGTCATTATGAGGGGTCTCTTTTCCAACTTTCTTTGTATTTTTTATATTCAAGCCGGCGACTTCAAGAAGGCACAGGAACATGCCGACGCTGCAATGTCGATCTTCATTGATCTCGATGCGGTTCATTTGCAGTTTTTCATGCACCTGCATCTAAGCGTTATCGATTTAGACAAAGGGCGTTTTTCATCGGCTCAATCAAGACGGCGACTCGCAACAAAGCTAATTGAAAGCAACTTTCAACACGACCCGGCCTTATGCGCGTTGGCGGACATCTATTTGTGTGAGATTCAACACGAACAAAGCTTACGTTCAGGCGTCGAAGAGAAACTTGTGATTGCTTTGGATCGAGCTGGACGGGCCGAAGGTTGGAGTGAGGCATTCCTTTCGGGGTATGAAACTGTGTTGGGAGCGTGCATCGAGGATGGGCGGTATAAAGCGGCAGTTTCGTACGTCGCACGGGCCGAGGAAATGGCATCCCGCCGCGCGTCAGATCGATTCGAACGACATCTTCGGATTCTACAGCTCGAACTGGCGGTGGCTTCCGAAGATCAGGTCGAAGCAAATCGACTTTCAATTCAAGTTCGGTCTCTCCAGAGTCTCCAAGGTCAAAACATGCTTCGCTGGCGCGGTCAAATTCTGGCAACTCTTGCGTTAGCACGCTTTGAGCAGTGGAAAGGCAAAACGATTCAAGCGCTGTCGCTATTGGACGATGTTACAAAGGAGTGCTGCAAACTCGGTCTGGGAAGATACCAGATTCGGGCGGAGTCTCTAAGATTGGTTGTTCTTGCAACCGCTGAAAACTGGGAAAGTGCAGACCGTTGTCTTCGAGAGCTACTAAGCATCGTCGACCCTAAATTCCCGGGGCCGTGTGTTCGCCTTGGCGATTCATTTCCGCAAGCTGTGCGGGATTGTATTCATTCAAATGGCTTGGGCTCTTACTCCGAAACAGAGACGCAAAGATTGGCGGAGTTACTCTGGGCCTGCTCCCGTCAAAAGAACCGGAATTCAGGATCTATATTTGAAGAAATCCTCACGGAACGCGAGTATTCGGTCCTCAGACTTGTCGCCGACAATGCAGCAAACAAAGTTATCGCAAGAGAACTCGACCTTAGCGAAGCGACCGTCAAGTTCCATATGAAGAATATCTTTGCAAAACTTGGGGTTAACTCGAGAAAACTTGTGGCTGAGATTGCCCACGCTCACGGCCTTTAAAAATTGAATCTGACTACCATCACCTCACGCTCTTTGTCGTAGCTATCCATATTACTCGGACAACTAGCCATTCCTTGCCTTGTTTCTAAAGCGCGCGACCAGCGATAGTTGTCGAGACGTTTAACGTAAGGGAGAAGCGTATGCACATCGGCGTAGACGTGGGTGGAACCAACACTGACGCAGCATTGCTAAATGGTAGCAACGTTCTCGCGTCGATCAAATCCCCAACGACCGCGGATATCGGGTCTGGCGTGGTCAACGCTATCCGTTCGGTTCTTAAACAATCTGGATCGAACGCATCTGAAATCACATCAGTGATGATTGGGACAACTCAGTTCACAAATGCCTTTGTAGAGGGCAAAAAACTTGTTCCTGTTGCGACATTTCGGGCCGCGCTTCCAGCAACTGGAAGTCTTCTGCCCATGGTGGAATTTCCCAAACACCTTTCAGATCCTATCGGTAAAGTGAGCTACCTTGTTGCAGGTGGTTACGAGTTTGACGGTAGGGAAATCTCGCCTCTAGACGAAAATGCAGTGGCTGAGGCTGCCAGGGATATGAAGAAACGCGGTATTTCTTCCGCCGCCGTATCTTGTGTATTCACGCCGATCAATGACACGATGGAGCGGAGGATGGCCGAAATCATCCTCAATGAAGCACCGGACACCCACTTGACCCTATCAAGTGAGTTAGGACGCGTAGGCCTCATCGAGCGCGAAAACGCGACTATTATGAATGCATCGCTTTGTGATTTAGCCATAACAGTGGTGAACGCGTTTCGCTCTGCGCTCGATAAGCTGCAGATAACTTGCCCGTTCTACATTTCGCAAAACGATGGTACTTTGATGTCCGCTGAATTCGCGGAGAAATACCCTGTTCTCACATTTGCGTCGGGGCCTACCAACTCAATGCGAGGAGCAGCGTTTCTGTCCGGCATCAAGGACGGAATTGTAGTAGACATTGGTGGTACGACTTCTGATATCGGTGTCCTAAAGGATGGATTTCCACGCGAGTCTGCAATCTCTGTCGACATTGGGGGCGTTCGTACGAACTTTCGCATGCCTGACGTGTTGGCTGCGGGTCTCGGTGGCGGCAGCATTGTCCGCACAGAACGTGACGGGCTGAGGATTGGACCAGACTCAGTTGCTCTCGAATTACTTTCAAAGGCAAAAGTATTCGGAGGCGACACCCTGACAACCACTGATATTGCTGTTGCCGCTGGCTATGCTGATATCGGCGACAAGTCTTTAGTAGGCGATTTAGACGATCGGTTGGTACATGACGCTGTCGATTTGATGCACCTCATGATTGAGGAGGCCGTTGACCGCATGAAATCCGGTAAAGGGAACGTACCGGTGATCTTGGTGGGCGGTGGTAGTGTGCTGGTGAATAGGGACCTCAAAGGTGCAAGCGAAGTCATTAAACCAGAGTTGAGCGGTACAGCGAACGCAATTGGTGCGGGCTTAGCCCAGGTCGGTGGTGAAGTCGACAAAGTCTATTCTTATGCCTCAATCGGCCGAGATGCAGGGATCACGCAAGCCAAAGCGGAAGCAATAGACCGGGCAGTTGAGGCAGGTGCCGACCGAGATACAGTTTCAATTGTGAACCTTGAGGAGTTGCCACTAGCCTATCTGCCAGCTGGCGCTGTCCGAATAAAGACGAAAGCAATTGGTGATTTGGCGGATCAGAGGGCAGCCCAATGACAGAGATCAATCTTGAAAACCTTGAGGACTTTATCCGCGGAACTGCCGTTCTGGGAACCGGTGGCGGAGGCGATCCATACATCGGCGGCTTGATGCTGAAGCAGGAACTTGAAAATTGCAACAGCGTTAAGCTGATTGATCCGGAAGAGGCAGATGATGACCTTTTTGCGGTGTCAGTAGCCTGCATGGGTGCGCCGACGGTTTTTGTAGAAAAAATCCCAAACACAAAAACAGCGATTGAAGGTTTGCGGCGATCGGAGCAAGTATTGGGACGTAAATTCAATGCCATAATTCCTCTAGAAGCCGGTGGAATCAACGCAACGCTTCCATTGGCGGTCGCTGCGAGATTGGGACTTCCCGTCATAGATGGTGACGGTATGGGACGAGCATTTCCTGAGTATCAGATGACCACGTTCAATTTTTCAGGCATCCGTTGTGCCCCATTCATTATGTCGGATGATTTCGGGAATACGGTTCTAATCGACTCTGACGAGGCTGCGTGCGCGGAGGAATATGGTCGCCCTGTCTGTGTCAAGATGGGTGGTATTGCGCAGGTAGCAAGCTACGCTATGACCGGTGCGCAAATTCGAACCGGCACAGTCCCGAGAACCGTTAGTCTGGCTTTAGATATAGGTCGAACCATCCGTGAAGCCCGAGTGAAGGGTGAACAGGATATTTCGGATGCGCTAATACAGTACTTCAAAACGTCTAACCCTCCTCGATTTTCGAGGCTTCTATTTGATGGAAAAGTTGAGGACGTTGTTCGCGAGTCAGCCGATGGTTGGGTTAAGGGTCAAGTCCGGTTGGTGGATGATGACAGACATGTGCTAGAGATTCCCTTCCAGAATGAATTTTCTCGTGCGATTTTGGATGGCAGTACCGTAGTCACCACACCGGATCTCGTCTTGGTATTGGATCGGGAAACGGGAGAAGCTATTACCACCGAAACGCTGCGGTATGGGCAACGTGTCAAAGTCCTTGGAGTAGCCGCAGTTCCAATTATGCGAACGCCGAAAGCACTGGAAATCATCGGTCCTCGCGCGTTTGGTATCGACGAAGATGCAACCCCAATCGAAGCGATCGCTTGGAACGGTAGCCACTAAGACAACTCCTTTTGTTCCGGAAAAGTACATGCGAACGGCGAACGTTCGCATGTCCGGCAGCTGAGTTTGCATCTTGAGCTTGGACTTGCGCGTTTTCGTTCAATTTGAGCTGTTTCACGCAAACAACTAAGAACTCTTTTCGTTAGAATGAAAAACCCTACATACGTGACCGACTTCAACAAGATCCTGATTGCCAATCGCGGCGAGATTGCCATACGCGTGATGCGCGCAGCCAACGAGATGGGCAAACGCACCGTCGCAGTGTTCGCCGAGGAAGATAAGCTGGGCCTGCACCGTTTCAAGGCTGACGAGGCGTATCGCATTGGCGAAGGAATGGGGCCGGTTGCGGCTTATCTGTCGATTGATGAGATCATTCGGGTTGCTAAGGAATGCGGTGCCGACGCGATCCATCCCGGTTATGGCCTTCTGTCCGAGAACCCGGACTTTGTGGATGCCTGTGTACAAAACGGCATCACCTTTATCGGCCCCAAGGCCGAGACCATGCGCGCGCTTGGCGACAAGGCCAGCGCCCGGCGTGTTGCCATCGCGGCCGGAGTGCCGGTGATCCCGGCGACCGAGGTTCTGGGCGATGACATGGACGCGATCCGGGCCGAGGCCAAGGAAATCGGCTATCCGCTGATGCTGAAAGCCAGCTGGGGCGGCGGTGGGCGTGGCATGCGCCCGATCAATTCTGAAGACGAGCTGGAAGAGAAAGTCCTTGAAGGTCGGCGCGAGGCCGAGGCCGCGTTCGGCAATGGCGAGGGGTATCTGGAAAAGATGATCACCCGCGCCCGCCATGTCGAGGTGCAGATCCTGGGCGACAAACACGGTGAGATCTATCACCTTTACGAGCGCGACTGCTCGGTCCAGCGCCGCAACCAGAAGGTCGTTGAACGCGCCCCTGCCCCGTATCTGAGCGACAAACAGCGCGCGGAAATCTGCGAACTGGGCCGCAAGATCTGCGCCCATGTGAACTATGAATGCGCCGGCACCGTCGAATTCCTGATGGATATGGAGACAGGCAAGTTCTACTTCATCGAGGTGAACCCCCGCGTGCAGGTGGAACACACTGTCACCGAGGAAGTCACCGGCATCGACATCGTTCAGGCCCAGATCCTGATCGCCGAGGGCAAGACCCTTGCCGAAGCGACCGGCGCTGCCAGTCAGGCCGACGTGCATCTGACCGGTCACGCGCTGCAGACCCGGATCACCACCGAGGACCCGCAGAACAACTTCATCCCCGATTATGGCCGCATCTCCGCCTATCGCTCGGCCACCGGCATGGGCATCCGTCTGGATGGTGGCACGGCCTATGCGGGTGGCGTGATTACGCGGTACTATGACTCGTTGCTGACAAAGGTGACCGCCAAGGCCCCAACGCCCGACGCGGCGATTGCCCGGATGGACCGGGCCCTGCGCGAGTTCCGTATTCGCGGCGTCAGCACCAATATCGACTTTGTCATCAACCTGCTGAAACACCCGACCTTCCTGTCGAATGAATACACCACCAAGTTCATCGATACGACGCCGGACCTGTTCACCTTCAAGCGTCGCCGCGACCGGGGTACTAAGGTTCTGACCTATATCGCGGACATCTCCGTAAACGGTCACCCGGAAACCAAAGACCGCCCGGAACCGCGCGCCGATTTGAAAGAGGCCAAGCCCCCCGCCTCGAAAGCCGAGCCGCAGATGGGCACTCGCAACCTGCTGGAGCAGAAAGGCCCGCAGGCCGTGGCCGACTGGATGAAGGCCCAGCGTCAGTTGCTGATCACCGACACCACCATGCGTGACGGGCATCAGTCGCTGCTGGCCACCCGGATGCGGTCGATCGACATGATCAAGGTGGCGCCGACCTACGCGGCCAACCTGCCGCAACTGTTCAGTGTCGAATGCTGGGGCGGCGCGACGTTTGATGTGGCTTACCGCTTCCTGCAGGAATGCCCGTGGCAGCGTCTGCGTGATCTGCGCGAGGCGATGCCGAACCTGATGACCCAGATGTTGCTGCGCGGTGCCAACGGGGTTGGCTACACCAATTACCCTGACAACGTGGTGCAGGAATTCGTGCGCCAGGCCGCCAAAGGCGTCGACGTGTTCCGCGTCTTCGACTCGCTGAACTGGGTCGAGAACATGCGCGTGGCCATGGATGCCGTTATCGAGAACGACAAGGTCTGTGAAGGCACCGTCTGTTATACCGGTGATATTCTGGACCCGGATCGCGCCAAGTATGACCTGAAATACTATGTCGGCATGGCCAAGGAACTGCGCGATGCAGGGGCCCATGTTCTGGGTCTGAAGGACATGGCGGGTCTGCTGAAACCGGCCTCGGCCAAGATCCTGATCCGGGCGCTGAAAGAAGAGGTCGGCCTGCCGATCCACTTCCACACCCACGACACCGCCGGTATCGCCAGCGCCACCATTCTGGCCGCGTCCGAGGCGGGCGTGGACGCGGTGGACTGCGCGATGGACAGCTTCAGCGGCAACACTTCTCAGGCGACGCTGGGCACCGTGGTCGAAGCGCTGCGCCATACCGAGCGCGACACCGGTCTGGACATCAAGGCAATCCGCGAGATCAGCGACTATTTCGAAGCGGTGCGCGGCCAGTATGCGGCCTTCGAATCCAGCCTTCGGGCCCCCGCGTCCGAGGTCTATCTGCACGAGATGCCCGGTGGTCAGTTCACCAACCTCAAGGCGCAGGCGCGTTCCCTGGGTCTGGAAGAACGCTGGCACGAGGTCGCCCAGATGTATGCCGACGTGAACCAGATGTTCGGTGACATCGTGAAGGTGACCCCGTCGTCGAAGGTGGTTGGTGACATGGCCCTGATGATGG
>NZ_JBQFUT010000011.1:0-126233 GCF_056539305.1 Ruegeria sp. BC1 | reverse complement strand
CGGTGAACCCTTCCGCCGCGACGCCATGAAAAAACCCGTCGCCGTCGCAGGCATCAACGCCAACGACATGAAACCGCAAGCCGAGGCGTAACAGCGTGAAGCCTCTGCGCACTATCCTCGGAGCTGCCAGCAGTTCCGACAAAATCATCGCCCTTGCCGAGGGCGATGATCCACGTGTAGTCGAGGGCGCTTTGAAAGCACGCGCCGAAGGGGTTGCCCGGATCATTCTTGTAGGCGACCGAGCGAACGTCAGCGCCTTGCTGTCAGCGCGAAACGGATCGGATGTCGAGGGAATCGAAATTCACGACCCCGAAGACTCGGCACATACCGATGCCTTTGCCACCGCGCTTTATGAACTGCGCAAACATAAAGGGATGACCCTTGAAAAGGCGCAGCAGCAAATTCGGCAACGCCTGAATTATGCCGCCATGCTGGTGCATGAGGGGCTGGCCGACGGCACGGTCGGTGGCGCGGTTGAAACCACGTCCGACACGGTTCGTGCCGCGCTTCAGATCATCGGCAAGGCCCCTGATGCCAAGATGGTTTCCAGTTTCTTCCTGATGCTCTACTGTCAGGATCATCACGCTGTCCGTGGCGCGCATATCTTTGCCGATTGCGGACTTGTCGTGGACCCCAATGAACAGGAACTGGCCGAAATCGCCCGCGCTTCCGCCGCCTCTTACAGCGCTCTGACGCATGAAACCCCGCGGGTCGCTATGCTGTCGTTTTCGACCGGCGGCAGTGCCAGCCACCCCAAAGTCTCGAAGGTTGTCGAGGCCACCCAGATTGCCAAGGCCGCCGATCCCAATCTTCTGATCGACGGCGAACTGCAGTTCGATGCGGCCTTCGTACCAGACGTTGCGGCCAAAAAAGCCAAAGGTTCACCCCTAAAAGGTGAAGCAAATGTCTTTGTCTTTCCCAATCTGGATGCAGGCAATCTTGGGTACAAGATCGCCCAGCGCATCGGAGGTGCCGAAGCCATCGGGCCGATCCTGCAGGGGCTTGCCAAACCGGCGAACGATCTGTCGCGCGGATGCTCGGCCGAAGATGTTCTTCACATGATTGCAGTGACGGCCGTACAGGCCCAACACTCGGAAGCACAGGACGAATCCGGATAACTCCAAGTAGCAAAAAAGGATTCGATCCAACCGGAAAGCTGGAAAGATCGAACCAACAGCCAAAGGGACGTACATGAACCAGCCAAAAATCGACACATCGCCCAAGGTCTCGGATGAGGTCCGAAAAACCACCTGCTACATGTGCGCCTGTCGATGCGGCATAAATGTACATATGAAAGACGGCAAGGTTGCCTATATCGAGGGCAACCGCGACCACCCGGTCAACAAAGGCGTGCTTTGCGCTAAAGGAAGCGCCGGGATCATGCAGGTCAACGCACCCTCGCGCTTGCGCAAGCCGCTGCGCCGTGTCGGTCCGCGCGGCTCGGGCGAGTTTCGCGAAATCGAATGGGATGAGGCGATCAGCACCGCAGTCGGCTGGCTGAACGAACTGCACGAGACCGCCCCGCAAAAACTGGCGTTCTTCACCGGGCGCGACCAGAGCCAGAGCTTCACCAGTTTCTGGGCGCAAAACTTCGGCACACCGAACTACGCAGCCCATGGCGGGTTCTGTTCCGTCAACATGGCGGCGGGTGGCATCTACACCATGGGGGGCGCGTTCTGGGAGTTCGGTCAGCCCGACTGGGATCACACTAAGCTGTTCATGCTGTTCGGAGTGGCCGAGGACCATGACAGCAACCCGATCAAGATGGGCATCGGAAAGATCAAGGCACGCGGCGCACGGGTGATCGGGGTCAACCCGATCCGTTCCGGCTATAACGCGGTCGCTGACGACTGGGTTGGAATCACGCCGGGCACGGATGGTCTGTTCATCCTGTCACTGATCCATGTGCTGATGAAAGCGGGCAAGATCGATCTGGATTACCTCAGCCGCCATACGAATGCTCCGGTGTTGGTGAACGCGACGGAAGGCCCCGAAAAGGGTCTGTTCCTGCGCGACGCGGATGGCAAACCGCTGGTTATTGATCGCAACACTGGCGAACCGACCGCTTTTGACGTACCCGGCGTGCGCCCCGACCTGTCCGCCACTTACGAAAAAGACGGCGTCACCCACCGACCAGTCTTTCACCTGATGGCCGAGAAATACCTGTCGGATGACCACGCGCCCGAGGCCGTGGCGGATCGCTGCGGCATCCCTGCCAGTCGCATCCGCGCCATCGCGGCCGAAATTGCCCGCGTGGCCTTTGACGAGGCCATCGAATTGGACCACGAATGGACCGATTTCCGTGGTGAAACGCACAGCAAGATGATCGGCCGCCCGGTCAGCTTCCACGCGATGCGCGGGATCTCGGCGCACGCCAACGGCTTTCAGACGTGTCGGGCCCTGCACACCCTGCAAATTCTGCTGGGCACGGTCGAGGTTCCCGGCGGGTTCCGCTTCAAACCCCCCTACCCCAAACCGATCGAAGCCCATCCCAGCCCGCACGGAGACCGCCGCCCCGGACGCCCGCTTGAAGGCCCGCACCTGGGATTTGTGCGTGGCCCCGAAGACCTGTTGATCGACGATTGCGGCACAGCTCAGCGCATCGACAAGGCGTTCACTTGGGAAAACCCTATGTCGGCTCACGGGTTGATGCATATGGTGATCTCGAATGCGGCAGCGGGTGATCCCTACAAGATCGACACGTTGTTCATGTACATGGCAAACATGTCGTGGAATTCATCCATGAACACCAAGGGCGTGATGGAAATGCTGACCGCCCGTGACGACGACGGCAATTACATCATCCCGAATATCATCTATTCCGATGCCTATTCTTCGGAAATGGTGGCCTATGCCGATTTGGTCCTGCCCGACACCACCTATCTGGAACGGCACGATTGCATCTCGCTGCTGGACCGCCCGATCTGCGAGGCCGACGCCGCCGCCGACGCAATTCGCTGGCCGGTGGTAGAACCCGACCGCGACGTACGCGGGTTTCAGTCGGTCCTTATCCAACTGGCAAACCGCATGAGTCTGCCGGGGTTCACCAACGAAGACGGCACGCCCAAGTGGAAGGATTACGCGGATTATATCGTCAATCATCAGCGCAAGCCTGGTATTGGCCCCCTGGCCGGGTTCCGGGGCGAAAACGGCGACAAGGAAGGTCGCGGCGAGGTTAATCCGGACCAGTTGAACCGCTACATCGAAAATGGCGGCTTCTACGTCGCGCATATTCCCGAAGGGGCCGATTATTACAAACCCTGGAACGCGGCCTATCAGGATTGGGCCGTGGGCATGGGCATCTATGACAGCCCACAGCCCTACCTGTTCCAGCTCTATTCAGAGCCGATGCGCAGATTCCAGCTGGCCGCCGAAGGGCACGGAGATCGCCAACCGCCCGAACACCTGCGTCAGCGGATCAAGGATACGATGGACCCGCTGCCGATCTGGTACGAAACCGACCAGCAAGGCAACGAAGGCTTCACGATCAATGCCCTAACCCAACGCCCGATGGCGATGTATCACAGCTGGGGCACCCAGAACGCGTGGCTGCGTCAGCTGCACGGGCGCAACCCTCTCTATGTACCCACCAAGCTGATGCGTGAGCATGGGCTGCAGGACGGAGATTGGGCCAAGGTCAGCTCTCCGCACGGTGAAATCACGGTACCCGTCATGGAAATGGCCGCGCTGAATGAAAACACCGTCTGGACCTGGAACGCCATTGGCAAACGCAAGGGCGCCTGGGCCTTGCAGGATGATGCGCCTGAAGCCACCAAGGGGTTTCTGCTCAACCACCTGATCCACGAACTGCTGCCTGCAAAAGGTGACGGTATGCGATGGGCCAATTCCGATCCAATAACGGGTCAAGCCGCTTGGTTCGACCTGAAGGTCAAACTCGAAAAGGCGGATCCTCCGTCAGACGCTGAAAGCCAGCCGGAATTCAAACCCATCAAGTCACCGGTCGGAACCGGCCCGAAAGATCTGGCGTGGAAGGTGGGCAAATGATCAGAATCCGCACTTCATCTAGCCCAAAATACCCCGGGGGTGAATTGAGCCTCAGACTCAAGAGGGGCCTGGTCCCCTCTCCCGTCCACCATAGCGGAGGTGCCCTGACATGACCCAGCTCCCCCAATCAACCGAGCGCAAGATGGGTCTGGTCATCGACCTGGATACCTGTGTCGGCTGCCACGCCTGCGTGATCTCGTGCAAGGGCTGGAATACCGAAAACTATGGCGCGCCCCTATCGGATCAGGATGCCTATGGCGCGAACCCATCCGGCACGTTCCTCAACCGGGTGCATTCCTACGAAGTGCAGCCCACTCCGACTGACGCCCAACCCATCCCCGCAGCCCAACTGGTCCACTTCCCCAAATCCTGCCTGCATTGCGAGGACGCACCTTGTGTCACCGTCTGCCCCACCGGGGCCAGCTACAAACGGGTCGAGGATGGCATCGTTCTGGTCAATGAAAGCGACTGTATCGGCTGCGGCCTGTGCGCGTGGTCCTGCCCCTATGGTGCGCGTGAACTGGACATGGCCGAGGGCGTGATGAAGAAATGCACCCTCTGCGTGGACCGCATCTACAACGAAAACCTGCCCGAGGTGGACCGCATCCCCTCCTGCGTTCGTACCTGCCCCGCCGGAGCCCGCCATTTCGGCGATCTGGGCGATCCCGACAGCGATGTAAGCAAATTGGTGGCCGAACGCGACGGCATGGACCTGATGCCGGAAATGGGCACCAAACCCGTCAACAAATACCTGCCACCGCGACCCAAGGATCGGATCGAAGACCAGATCGACATTCTGGCCCCGCTTCTGGCCCCAGTTGCCGAAGAACCAAAAGGGTTCCTTGGCTGGCTCGACAAAACTCTGGAGAAGCTCTGATGCATCCGGCCCCTTCAGTCATCATCTTCACCACGCTGTCTGGTCTGGGCTTTGGCCTGCTGTTCTTTCTGGGCCTCGGAGCGCCGGACGTTACAGGCTGGACCGCCTTTTTCTTCTATCTCATCGCTTATGGGCTGTCCGTTGGTGGGTTGATGGCCTCGACCTTTCACCTAGGGCACCCGGAACGCGCGATGAAAGCGTTCACTCAATGGCGGTCCAGTTGGCTCAGCCGTGAGGGTTGGTGTGCCGTGACCGCTCTGATCGTCATGGGGCTTTATGCCATCGGCGCGGTCTTTTTCGGCCAGCACTGGGGCGTTCTGGGCGTTATCGGTGCCGCGTTGTCTCTGGCGACCGTGTTCACCACGTCAATGATCTACACGCAACTCAAGACTATTCCGCGTTGGAACATGAAGCTGACCCCTGCTCTGTTTGTCAGCCTGAGCCTTGCGGGTGGTTCGCTACTGGCGGGCCAAGTGATGGTCGTGCCGCTTTTGCTCATCGCGGCCACCATACAAGCATTGTATTGGTGGCAGGGCGACAAAGCTTTCGAACGGTCCGGAACAAACCTTGGCACTGCCACCGGCCTGGGGCCGCGCGGCGCGGTGCGCGCGTTCGAGCCACCGCATACCGGCACCAATTACCTGCTGAAGGAATTCGTGCATGTCGTCGGCCGCAAACATGCCGACAAGCTTCGGGTGATCTCGTTTACGCTGGCCTTCTTTCTACCCGTCATTTTGATCTTCCTGCCCTTCAACCATTTCTTCGCCTTGCTGGCGGTGCTGTCCCATGTGGCAGGCGTGGCAATCTCGCGCTGGCTGTTTTTTGCACAGGCGGAACACGTGGTCGGGCTGTACTACGGTAAACGATAAAGAAAAGGCGGCCTCGGAATAACCGAAGACGCCTTTTTCAATTCTGCTTCTTCGATTCAGATCAGTCCCGCGTGGGTCATCGCCGCATCAATGGCGGCTTTGGTGCTGTCTTCCAGCGTGGTCAGGGGCGACCGCACCTCTTCACGGCACAGGCCTAGCTTGCTGAGTGCGTATTTCGCCCCAACCAGACCGGGCTCGATAAAGATCGCTTCGTGCAACGGCATCAAGCGGTCCTGATACGCCAGCGCTTTGGCATAATCACCGTCCAGGGTGGCTTGTTGGAATTCCGCGCACAGCTTCGGCGCAACGTTTGCCGTGACCGAAATACAGCCCACGCCGCCATGCGCGTTGAAGCCCAGAGCTGTCGCGTCTTCACCCGACAACTGACAAAAGTCCGCGCCACAGCTGGCTCGCTGCTGGCTGACGCGCGCCAGATCACCGGTGGCGTCCTTGACACCGACTATGCGCGGCAGCCGGGCCAGTTCACCCATCGTCTCAGGCGTCATGTCGATCACCGACCGGCCCGGGATGTTGTAGATGATGATCGGAACATTCGCCCCGTCATGCAGCGCCCGGAAATGAGCCAACAGCCCCCTTTGGGTCGGCTTGTTGTAATAGGGCGTGACGACCAACGCAGCGGCCGCACCGACTTTCTCGGCGAATCGCACAAAGCGGATCGCCTCTACGGTGTTGTTGGACCCTGCACCGGCTATAACCGGAACGCGCCCGGCTGCGGCTTTGACCACCACTTCGATAACGGTCTCATGTTCTTCGTGGCTCAGCGTCGGGCTTTCACCGGTAGTACCGACAGGAACCAGCCCGGTCGAACCTTCCTGAATATGCCATTCCACCAAACGTTTGAGCGTATCCAGGTCCAACTCGCCGTTGCTGAACGGGGTGACGAGGGCTGGCATAGAGCCTTTGAACATGACACGCTCCTTAGAGTGTAGGTTGTGTTTTTTGCGCCTGGAGTCATCACAATCGTAGCGATGTCAGTTGATCCCGGCGGCGCAAGGTTTATCCTGAATGGCTCTATCCTTGGTTTGTTGGGAAATGCAAGGCATGACACGCGTTCTGGCGCTATTGATAGCGGTGATTTTTGGGTCAATCGGGCAAGCGCAAGCCGATGCGGCGGGCGATTTGCGGGCTGGTATAAATGAAATGCGCAAGGGCGACTGGAATGCGGCCCTGCGTGTGTCGGGCAATCGGGGGTCGGTCAGCCGCGATATCATCGTCTGGCATTGGCTGCGCGAAGGATTCGGTAGCTCGGGTGATGTGCTGGTGTTCCTTGACCGCCGCCCGGACTGGCCAGGGCTGGCATGGCTGCGCCGAAAAAGCGAACCGGCCTTTACGGGCGCCGATCCTGACCGGGTTCTGAAATTCTATGCCGATGTGCCACCGCAAACCGCCGAAGGTGCGTTGAACTATGCCGTGGCACTGAAAGCCAAAGGCCGTCAAGGCGATGCCGAGGCCGATATTGTTACCGCATGGCGCACAATGCCGATGGGGTCGGGCCTGCAAAAGGACTACCTTGAGAATTTCGGCAAACTGCTGAAACCCCATCACGAGGCCCGGCTGGACCGGATGCTTTGGGACAATCACCTTGTCAGCGCAGGGCAGATGCTGCCGCTGGTTAGCGCGGACCAGCGCAAGCTAGCCGAGGCGCGCATCGCACTTCAAAAACGGCAGCCGGGCGTGGATACCAAGGTTGCCGCCGTGCCGAAGTCTTTGGTCGATTCACCCGGTCTGGCATTCGATCGGTTCGTCTGGCGCGACAAGAAAGAGTTGGACGACAGCGCGATCGATCTGATGCTCGCTCGTTCCACCGGGCCTGACGCGTTGGGTGAGCCCGACAAATGGTCCGAAGGCCGCCGCCGTCTGGCGCGGCTCGAAATGCGCAATGGTGACGTGAACAAGGCCTATCAGATCGCCGCCACACACCACATGACCCCGGAAATGGGTTATGCTTACGCGGATCTTGAATGGCTGGCCGGCTTCCTTGCCCTGCGCAAGCTGAATGATCCCGCCACGGCGGTACGGCATTTCCAGAACTTTTCGGGCGCAGTGCAGTCCCCTATCTCGAAAGGGCGCGGCGGCTATTGGCTGGGCCGGGCCTATGCTGCACAGGGCGATGCCGACAAAGCTTATGAGGCCTACGCCACGGGCGCGGATTATCAAACTTCGTTCTACGGCCTGCTAGCGGCCGAGCAGATCGGGCGCCCCTTCGACACGGAATTGGCCAACCCCCGCAGGGCGCCGCATTGGAAACAGGCCGATTTTGCCGATTCCAGCGTGCTGGAGGCCGGATTGCTGTTGCTGCGCGCCGGAGAAGACAATCTGTCCGAGCGTTTTCTGACCCATCTGGTCGAAGAACTGGATCAGGTTCAAGCCACGCAGCTGGGCGATCTGGTGATCGAACTGAAGGAACCCCACCTCGCCGTCATGATTGCCAAACGCGCTGCAAAAACCGGTGTGGTTCTGCCCGCTGCCTATTACCCGGTGCACCCGGTGGCCGATATGGGCCTGCCAATGGCGAAAGAGATGACACTGGCCATCGCCCGCCGCGAGAGCGAGTTTGACCCGGTGGTGGTCAGCGGTGCAGGGGCACGCGGATTGATGCAGGTGATGCCTGCGACGGCGCAGTTGGTCGCAAAAGAACTGGGCATTCTCAGCGGGCACAAGACGGTGAAGCTTACCTCGGACTGGCAATACAATGCCAAGCTGGGTGCGAATTACTTGTCGGGTCTGGCGGCGGATTTCAATGGAAACGTGGTGATGATGGCGGCGGGCTATAACGCCGGTCCGCGTCGGCCAATCTCGTGGATGGATCGCTATGGCGACCCGCGCGCGGGTGAGATCGACGTGGTCGACTGGATCGAAACCATCCCCTTCAGCGAGACCCGCAACTACGTGATGCGAGTGGCGGAAAGCCTGCCGGTCTATCGCGCCCGTCTGGGCCAGCCCGCCCTGCCAGTCCCGTTCTCGCAGGAGCTGACAGGATCAACTCTGGCGTCGTTCGCGCCATAGGGTGAACAGCCCGGCGGCCACAACCAAAGCTGCGCCTGTGACCACCTCAGGGCGCAGCGACTCGCCAAAGATCGAAATACCCAGAATCGCACTCCAGACCAGATGGAAATAGGCAAAGGGCTGCACCGCACTGGCCTCAGCCATTTCATAGCATTTGATCAGCAGCCAATGGCCCGTCACGCCGCTGACACACAGCAGCGCCATCCACAGCCAGTCGCTTTGCGCCATGGGTTCCCAGAACCACATCCCCACCAGCGTCATGGCCACGGCCCCGACGATCCCGGTCCAGAAGAAACTGGTGGCCGCGCTGTCCTTGCGGGCAACATAGCGGGTCAGCAATCCATACACCGCAAACATCAGTGCCGAAATCAGCGGGATAACGGCCCAGGGGTTAAACACGCCCACGCCCGGCTGCAGAATGATCAGCACCCCGATGCACCCGACACCGATCGCCGCCCAGCGCCGCCATCCGACTTTTTCCCCCAGCACCGGGCCGCTAAGCGCCGCAACCAGCAGCGGATAACAGATAAAGACGGCCATACTGTCAATCAGGCCAAGCACTGTGAAACCAAAAACCGCCACGCAAATCTCACCCGCCAACAAAACGCCACGAAGGCTTTGCAACCCTAACTGGCTGGTCCGGGCCGCTGCCCTTAGCCCACCAGGGGCGCGTGCGGCCAGTGCGACGACAAAGGCAGCAAAGAACCAATACCGGATCATGACGACCATGTAGGTGTTGTAGGTCCCGGCCAAGTGCCGCGAGATCCCGTCCTGCAGGGCAAACACGATGGTCGCCCCGATCATCAGCGCGATTCCGGCGCGGGCGTTGTTCTGCTGCGTCATTCCCGGATCGCCCGGGTCATGTGGCGTTTGCGGCCATAGCCGGGGGTTCGGGTGACGGTAAATCCGGCCTCGTCCAGCCCGCGACGCACAAATCCGGCGGCGGTATATGTGGCCGCCGTGCCCCCCGCCGCGGTGTGGTCAGCCACATGCTGCATCAGGTCCGCGCCCCACAATTCCGGGTTCTTGGCCGGAGAAAACCCGTCCAGAAACCAGGCATCGGCCTTGTTCGCCCATGCAGGCAATGTCTGGCGCGCATCGCCCTCGACAACTGCCAGTCGCAAAGACCCCAGATCGCATGTACCGCCCTGCCATCGGGCCAGAAACCTCTCGCTCCATGGGACAAGCTCAGGGAAGGCCGCCAGCGCACGGGACATGTCCTCTGGGGCCATCGGAAACGCCTCAAAACTGGTGAAGGTCAACGGCGTTGTCTGACCGGACTTCTCCCATTCTGCCCACACGGTCAGCATGTTCAGACCGGTGCCGAAACCCAGTTCGGCGATATGAAACCCCGGCGCGAACCGCGTGGGCAGATCATTGCCTGCGAGAAACACGTGCCGTGTCTCCTCCAACCCGTTTTGCAACGAGTAATACGGGTCATCGAATCGATCCGAGACCGGGATCTGATCCTCGGTCCATGTCAGTTCGGCACGCTGGTCTGCCATCGGGGAATCCTGTAGCTAAGCGGCGCGACACTGAACAAGGAAAAGGGGAATGGCAATGGTCGATGTGACGGTGCGCGGTGCGGGGATATTCGGCCTGTCCATCGCCTGGACCTGCGCCCGGCGCGGCGCAAAGGTGCAGGTCATCGATCCGTTCGGCCCCGGTGCAGGCTCAAGCGGCGGTCTGGTCGGTGCATTGGCCCCGCATGTGCCCGAGAACTGGAACGCCAAGAAAGCCTTTCAATTCGAAAGCCTGATCATGGCCGAACCGTTCTGGAAACAAGTCGAGACCACCGGCGGCGTGTCACCCGGATACGCGCGGCTAGGCCGGCTGCAGCCCATTGCCGACGCCCGCACACTTGAGCTGGCCCATGCCCGCGCAGGGACAGCGGCAGAGTTGTGGCAAGGCCGCGCCGAATGGCGCGTTGTTGAGACCCAAGCACTTGGTTCCTGGTGCCCACCCAGCCCGACCGGGTTCGTGATCCACGATTCGCTGAGCGCCCGAATGCATCCCCGCCGCGCCTGTGCCGCGCTAGTCTCGGCCCTGGCGGTCATGGGAGTTTCGGTACAGGCGGAGGCGCCGGATCACGGCCACGTCATCCACGCCACCGGGCTGGCCGGGTTGCAGGAACTGAGTCAGGCGTTCGGGAAAACCGTCGGCAATGGCGTCAAGGGACAGGCGGCGCTGCTGCGGTTCGACGCGGGCGAGGTTCCACAACTGTTTGCGGACGCGGTTCACATCGTTCCGCACGCGGATAGAACCTTGGCAATCGGATCGACCTCGGAACGTGACTATGACGACCCGACCAGCACCGACGCAGCGCTGGATGATGTTCTGGACCGCGCCACCCGCGCTGTCCCGGTTCTGCATGGTGCCGAGGTCATCGAACGCTGGGCTGGTGTCCGCCCCCGCAGCAAAAGCCGCGCGCCGATGCTGGGCGCACACCCGCTGCACACCGGGCAGTTCATCGCCAACGGAGGGTTCAAGATCGGCTTTGGCATGGCCCCGAAAGTGGCCGAGGTCATGGCCGATCTGGTTCTGGACGGGCGTGACGCGATCCCGGATGACTTCCGGCCAGAGGCGTCACTCTGACCGCGATACAACCTCGGCTGTCATGCATTGTCGCCCGTCTGGGCCGCGCACCCACAGGGCCGGACCGTTCCGGCACAGAGTCGCTGTTTCGAAATGCATCAGGGGCGAAGAGGCGCGGAACAAAAACTGTGCCATCGGCCCCATCAGGTCTTCTGCGTACAACATCAACAACTGCGCCAACAGAGGGCCGTGCACGACCAAACCAGCATAGCCCTCAACGTCACGAGCATAGTCAAGATCATAATGGATGCGATGGCCGTTGAAGGTCAGCGCCGAATAGCGGAACAGCAGGGTAGAATCGAAGGAAACCTCACGCCGGTCTGTTTCATCCGTTCGCGCCGTCGGAGGGGTGGGTTTGACGTCCTCGGCCAGTGGGTCCCGACGATAAACCAAATCCTGCCATTCGGTCAGGCAAAGGGCCTTGTCCTGCCAGAACGTGTGACGCAGGGTGACAAAGCCCAACGGCCCAGTGCGCCCGATCTTTGATGCAGAACTTTCCCGCTTGGATTGACGTTCCGCCTCGACGCCTGCAATCAGAGGTTTGTGAAACTGCAACCGCCCCCCGGCCCACATGCGGCGCGGCAGGCCCATGTCAGGGATCAGGTCACCGCCGACCCTTGGATGCCCGTCGCGACCCAGCTCAGCCGGAGGGCGTGGAGACCAGAAATACAAGTTGTGAAAGAACGGAGGCAGCGCCGTGCCATCCGTAATCGTCACATTCTGACCCAGCGTCGCCTGCAATGCTGCAGCACGCGCTGGGTCCATCACATCGGATTGGATTTCCTCTGCCATGGCGGCAGATTAGGCAGCCCGGCTACCGCGCACAAGCTTCAGTAGCCCGCCTCGGCCCGCAGCTTTTCCATCAGGGTGCGCAGGCTGTTTTCATAGCGTTCGCTGATCAACTTTCCCTGCTCGTCAAATTCGTTCGAACTGCTGGCCAGATGAATCTCGGGCCCTTGCAGGATGCGTGGCTGGAAAGGCACCATATAACCGCGCAGCACCATCTGCGCACGTTCTCCGCCCGCACGGCCTGCGGCGGCGGACATCACTGCGACCGGCTTGTCGGCCCAGGGGCGTCCTTCGGTCCGGCTGACCCAGTCCAACGCATTTTTTAGAACACCAGACGGCCCCTTGTTGTATTCCGGGGTGGAAATGATCACCGCATGCGCCTGCGCGATCTGATCTGACAAAATCTGCACCGCTTCGGGAATGCCTTCGCCGTCTTCAAGATCCCCATCATAGAGCGGCAAGTTCAGGTCGGCTTCGATATGGATGCCGGGGTTGAACAACCGCGCCGCCTCGCGCAGCAGTTTACGGTTGGTGGCGCTCTGGCGCAGCGAGCCCGAGAGGCTCAGAAGAATCGGTTCGGACATAGGGATCTCCGTCATGATGTTTCCCCATAGCTAGCCCAAAGTTTGCGCGCACCATAGACCTGGTGACGCGCAGTCAATGTGCAAAATAGGACACCCTTAGGTGCCCCCTGATTTTAGGTTCGACCGTTGGGGATAATTTCGATATCGACCCGGCGGTTCTGGGCCTTTCCCTCGGGTGTCAGGTTCGAGGCAGCGGGCCTGTTTTCGCCCAGCCCGATCGTTGAAATCCGGGCGCCGCTCACACCATTGGCCTGAAGGATATCTGCCACGGACCGGGCGCGGCGTTCGGAGAGCCCCTGATTGTAAGAGGCTTCGCCATCACTGTCAGTGTGGCCGATGACCTGTACGTTCGAGTTGGGATAGCGCACCAAATTCTGTCCCACACGCACCAGATCGGACCGCAACGCCGGGCGTACGGTCGAACTGTCGGTGTCAAAGGTGATATCGTTCGGCACGGTTACAATCAGGCGATCCCCGGCATTGACGATGGTAATCCCGTCATTCGCCAGTTGCTGACGCAGCTCGGCGGCTTGTTTATCCAGTTGGTTGCCAATCAGACCACCACCCGCTGCTCCGATGGCACCACCGGCCAACGCACCCAATAGCGGATCCGAGTCATTGGCAATCGCGCCGACACCAGCGCCTACCAGACCACCCAGAATCGCGCCTTGCCTGGTGTTCTGGTTGGGATCAGCGGGCAGGTTCAGCGTGCCGGGGTCCGTGCAGGCCCCCAGAAACAGAACCGAGCACAGCCCGGCGGACAAAACAAATTTGGAAATCGTCATGGATTCACCCTCTGCTCGTGCATCCGTTCAACGGACGCGTTTTGTTTGGCGCAGTATATCGCGTTGCATTTGCGCAGTCACAAGCAACAATCCGGTGAAGTCGGCAATTCCCCGCCGCTCAGCGGGCCCTTGCGGGTTCATCCCAGTGGTTCTGCTCCTGCCAGATGGCACGTAAGGGTTCACCCTGCCCGCAAAAGTGATCCTCAGTCAGGTCGCAAGCCCAGATCCTGTCCGTCCTGAAATGACGGAATCCATTCCTCAATTCGCACCACGCAGCAAGCATCGTGCATTCGATGTGGTAGATCAAAGCCACCGGCCGGACGATCCGTTCGGTCCGGTCGCCTTTGGAATTGACATAGGTGATGCGGATCTTGCGTTCATCGCGAATGGCTTCGCGGTAATTCACCACCGGAACACAGCCCTTGGCCGGGTCGTCCTTGGGTGCTCCCCATGGCGCGACCTGCAACCAATCGGCAGGCGCACGCAGGGCCTCGATCTTGCGACACACCCGGTCGGCGGCCTGTTGCAGGGTGCTGTCACCGGTGCGCGCCAGCATCGACAGGCCAACCCACAGCGCCTCGACCTCTTCCGCGTCGAAATTCAGCGGGGGTAGGTCATAGCCCCGCCGCATCAGGTACCCAACCCCGGCCTCACCCTCAATCGGGGTCCGCTGGGCCTGCAACGCCGCGATGTCGCGATACACCGTGCGCGTGGACACCTCGAGCTTCTCCGCCAGGGCGTCGGCCGTCACCGGGGCCTCTGCGGCGCGCAGAATCTGAATGATTTCAAACAGGCGGGTTGAGCGGCGCATCGGTGTCTCCGGCTAATCTGCTGACACTCTAGCATACCCCCCTGACAAGGTGGTGTCAGGAGTGATGGGCGAGGCTGAAGAACAAATGAAAGGAGACCCACCATGCCAAGCCTCGACAATCATGTAATGATGACCCTGCAACTGGGCCGCTGGTCACAGGACCACCGCCTGCGCGCCTTTGAAATCGAGCGCGAAATCATGGCCGCCCGTTGCCCCAAGGCCCCCAGAAAACGCAGCAGACGGTTTTCGCTGGGCAATCTGAAGTTGTTGTGGACCAGCCCGGCCTAGGCTCAGAAATCCGCCTTGGCGCGAAATTTCATCGCAACCCCGCCTTCGGGGTTCTTCAGGCGCAGTTCTTCTGAGTGCAGCATCAGGCGCGGAAAATCGCGCGCTGCCCCTTCAGCATAGAACGGGTCACCCAGTATCGGGTGACCCAGCGCCAGCATGTGAACCCGCAGTTGATGTGACCGACCCGTCTTGGGAAACAGGCGCAGGCGGGTCGTCTCGCCTTCATACTTGACCACACGCCAGTCGGTAACGGCTGGCTTGCCCGTCTCGTGACACACCATCTGCCGCGGGCGATTGGGCCAGTCCACGATCAGCGGCAGATCGACGGTTCCGGCCTTGGGTTCAACCCGTCCCCAGACACGTGCAACATAGGTTTTCCGCGTCTGGCGGTTCTCGAATTGCATGCTCAGATGACGCTGTGCATGCGGGGACTGGGCGAAAACCATCACACCTGATGTATCTCGATCCAATCGATGCACCAGCAAGGCCTGCGGAAACGCTGCCTGCACCCGCGTTAACAAGCAATCGGACAGATGCGCACCGCGCCCCGGGACCGACAACAATCCCGAGGGTTTGTTCACCACAATCAGCTGCGCATCTTCGTACAGAACATCCAGCGGCGTCTGTGGGGGATCGTAAGTCTCAGTCATGCGGGCTGCCTAACGCAGCGCGCCACTTCCCGCAACGTCGTCCTTGCCTGCTGCGCGGCGTTCGGCAACTCTTGCGCGAGATTCACAGGAGACCACATGCACCCGACGATCAAACGCATGCAAGAAGTTGTTGCCAAGGGCGACGAAACCCTGATTCAGGAGCTACTGGCCGAGGACGTCCAGTTCATGCCACCCACCTATTACAGCACTTGGACTGGCCGCGCGCCTGTGGCCGCTGTTCTGGGCCATGTCGGACAAGTCTTCAACGATTTCAGCTATCGCAGGGTCATGGGTAGCGGCAATGATTGGGCGCTTGAGTTTCAGTGCAAAGTTGGTGATCTCGATGCGGTCGGCACGGATTTGATCACCCTGAACGAAGACGGGCTGATCCAGAAATTCGAAGTCGTGATGCGCCCGTACAAAACAATCGGTGCGCTGCGCGAGGCCATGATGGCCCGCGTCATGACTGACCCCCGCTTTCTCGAGTACAAAAACGCACTGAGCTGACGATGCCCGCCCCAATTGCCTCGGATCAGGTTTTGCGCGTGCCTTTGCTGCCGGTTCTGGCGGCGCAGGCTTTGTCCGTCCGCCGCAGTGTCCGGCTGCTACCGGAACCCAGTGGCCCGCGTGAAGGGCGCTCGGGGCGGGGACCTCGGCTTCGACTGCTGATCACGGGCGACAGTTCTGCCGCGGGTGTCGGGGCCGGAACGCAAGCGCAGGCACTGTCCGGGCAACTCGTGGCCCGGCTGGCAATACATTACACGGTCGAATGGCGGCTCGAGGCAACAACGGGGCACACCACTCAGGACGCGATTGATCGGCTACGCCAGCTGAACGGCCAATTTGATGTGGCTATCACCGCTCTTGGCGTGAATGACGTCACACGCGGCGTAACGCGGAAGCGTTTCTTGCAGCGACAGACCCAGTTGCTGGACCTTCTGACCGGGCAACTGGGAAGCCGCCGTGTCATTGTCACAGCCGTTCCGCAAATGAACCTGTTTCCGGCGTTGCCGCATCCTCTGGCATGGGCCCTGGGTCGTCAGGCCACCCGGCTGGACCAAGCGTTGCAACAAGCCGCCGGAGGTTTCCCCCAAGCAAGGCATCTGGCATTGGACCTGCCGGAAGATCCCGCTCTGGCTGCACCGGACGGGTATCATCCCAGCCCGAAAGCCTATGCGCTCTGGGCGGACGAAGCCGCCCGCTTGCTGCGTCAGGTCTGAGCCCTGATCTGCCGGATCATCGGAATCGAGTAGATCACCAAGGCGGCCCAGATCAACGGAAACGCGATCATGCGGCCTCGATCAATCTGTTCACCAAACACCGTGATGGCTGTGATGAATATCATGGTGGGCGCGATGTATTGCAGAATACCCATCGTCGAAAGGCGGACCAGCTTGGCACCGTTGGCGTAGACGAGCAGCGGCACGGCAGTCACCACCCCGGCTGCAGCCAACATCGCAGTGTCCGTTACTCCCACCCCGAAATGACCAGTTCCCTGCACACCCAGCCAAGTGACATAGACCAGCGCCGGAATCAGCAGGATCAATACCTCTAGCAGAAACCCCTGATTAGGCCCGATAGGCAGCGACCGCTTGAAAAAAGCATAAAATCCCCATGTCACCATCAACCCCAGCGCGGCCCAGGGCAGGCTTCCAGCCTCAATAATCAGAACCAGCACCCCAAGGCCCGCTATCGCCACGGCCACCAGTTGGGTTCTGGTCAACGGTTCACGCAACAAAATCGCCCCTAAAGCGATGCTGAACAACGGGTTGATGTAATAACCCAACGCCGCATCCAGCGCATTGCCGCTGGCAATCGCCCACACGTAAATAGCCCAATTCACAGAAATCAATGCAGCCGTCAGGGCCGCCATTCCCAGCATTTTGGGATTCGCCAACGCCGCCTTCAGATCGCGGGTGCGTCCCAATGCCACCAGCAGCAGCCCCGCTATGGGGACTGACCAGATGATGCGATGCGAAACAATCTCAACCGGCCCGACATGCGCCATGGCCTTCATATAGAGCGGCAGAAAGCCCCATAGAACATAAGCCGTCACGGCCAGCGCCAATCCTTTTGGCGTATCCGCGTTATTCGGTGGTACGGGGGTTTCTGCCACGGTGGGTCTCCGATTGATACCGTATTCCTCTACGGTAATTCAGACCGGGTTGGAAACCGCTAAAACTGTGAAGCAGGTCATCAAGATATCTGATAGGTCATGCTGGAATGCACATGATTATTTCATGAGGTTTTGCATCGCGATCCGGGATACTTTGGCCAGATGAAAAAATGATCTCCTGCTTCATCTGACCAAAAATAACCGGGTGGGGACAGAGCCCCCACGCCGTGTCATCTATCAGACTTTGACGCGCTCGGACTTCGGGTCATACATCGGCCTAAGCGATGCCTCTGCCTTGACCTTCACGCCGCAAACGTCGATTTCATAGGTCGATGCCAGTACATCAGCGGCTTTTTCGCCTTCGCAGGGCACGTAACCCAGACCAATGGCGCCACCCAGCGTATGGCCGTAGTTACCCGAGCTGAGATAGCCCACATATTCACCATCCCGAACGATCGGCTCATTGTGGAACAGCAAAGGTTCGGCATCGGTCAGCTTGAACTGTACCAGACGGTTCTTGGGCCCGCTTTCCTTGCGTGCAATCACCGCCTCGCGCCCGATGAAATCGCTGCCTTTGTCGATCTTGACTGCAAAGCCCAGACCCGCATCGACCACGTGATCCTCACAGGTAATATCGTGGCCGAAGTGACGGAAGCCTTTTTCGATCCGGGCGCTGTCCATCATATGCATGCCGCACAGCTTCAGCCCCATATCCTGCCCCGCTTCGTGCAGGGTTTCGAAGACGTGACCGGCCATATCCGAGGAGACATAGATCTCCCACCCAAGCTCGCCGACATAGGTGACCCGATGCGCACGGGCCAGACCCATTCCGATCTCGATCTCTTGCGCCGTGCCAAACGGGTTGGTCGCGTTGGTGAAATCGTTGTGCGAGACCTTTTCAAGAAGCGCACGAGCATTTGGTCCCATAACGGCCAGAACCCCCTCACCCGCTGTGACATCGGTGATGACGACGTTGAAGTTGCCCGCATGGCGCTGCATCCATGTCTGGTCCGCCAAACGGGTCGCCGCTGGTGTCACGACCAGATAGGCGGTCTCGGTCAGGCGGGTGACCGTCACGTCCGCCTCAATCCCACCCGCGCGGTTGAGGAACTGAGTATAAACGATCTTGCCATTCGGCACTGAATAATCGCCGCCACCGATGTAGTTCATAAACGCTTCGGCATCGGGGCCATCGACGCGAATTTTGCCGAAAGAAGACATATCGTACATGCCGACATTTTCGCGCACGGCGCGGTGTTCGGCGGCCGAATTTTCGAACCAGTTCTGGCGTTTCCAGCTGTACTGGTATTCCCGCTCCTGACCTTCGTTGGCGAACCAGTTGGCACGCTCCCAACCGGCCAGTTCACCCATCACGGCACCTTGTTCCAGCAAATGGTGATGGAACGGTGTCCGACGCACGCCACGTGCGGTGGCCTTTTGGCGATAGGGGAAATGGTCTGCATACAGCAGGCCCAAAGTTTCTTTCGAGCGTTCGAACAAGTACTGCTTGTTGCCTTGGAACGGTTGCATCCGGCTGACGTCCACGTCGCCCAGATCAAAGGGTTTTTCGCCTGTATCCATCCACTCAGCCAGCGCCATGCCCGCGCCTCCGGCGGACTGGATACCGATCGAGTTGAAGCCGGCGGCAACCCAGACATTGTCCATCTCTGGCGCCAGGCCAAGGTGATAGGCGTCATCGGGTGTGAAGGATTCCGGGCCATTGAAGAAAGTATGAATACCGGCCTCGGCCAGCAGCGGCACACGCTCGACGGCTTTTTCCAGGATCGGTTCAAAGTGGTCGAAATCTTCCTGAAGCTGGTCGAACTCGAACGATTCCGGGATGCCGTCCATCGCCCAGGGCTTTGACTCCGGTTCGAATGCGCCCAGCAGGATTTTACCCGCATCTTCCTTATAATAGGCGTACTCATCCGGCACCCGCAGCACCGGTAGTTGGGTCATGCCGTCGATATTCTCGGTGACGATATAGAAGTGCTCACAGGCGTGCAGTGGCACGTTGACACCAGCCATGCGGCCAACCTCGTGACCCCACATGCCGGCGCAGTTCACGACCATATCACATTCGATATGCCCCGAGGCGCTGCCATCGTCGGCAACCCAGTCGACGCCGGTGACCTTGCGGCCCTGCTTGCCGATATCGGTGACTTTCACGCGTTCCTTGACGATGCCGCCCCGCTGACGCGCGCCCTTGGCCAGGGCCAACGCGATGTTCGCCGGATCGCCTTGCCCGTCCAGCGGCAGGTGGACCGCGCCTTTGACACCTTCGAGATTTAGATGCGGGTATAGCTCCTGTACGCGTTCGTTTGAGATCTCTTCGACCTCGACACCAAAGGCGCGGGCCATGGCTGCCTGACGATAGATCTCTTCCTTGCGCTCTTCGGTCAGAGCAACCGTAATCGAGCCGTTGCGTTTGAAACCAGTGGCCACACCGGTCTCTTCCTCAAGCGAGCCATAAAGTTCCTGACTGTATTTCGCCAGTTTGGTCATATTCGCCGTTGCACGCAGTTGCGCAATCAGGCCAGCGGCATGCCATGTAGTCCCGCTGGTCAACTGCTTGCGTTCAAGCAGCACAACGTCATTCCAGCCTTTTTTTGTCAGGTGATACGCAACCGAGCATCCGATAACGCCGCCGCCGATGATGACCACTCGGGCCTTGTTGGGAAGATCAACCATCCTGAAATCTCCGCTGTGTCAGGTTTGCGCCAAGCTGCCATGAAAGACCGACAGAAAATGCACGAAAACCGTCACAGCATCCGTGATTTTCACCTATGTGACGCCGATCGTTTTTCCCGTCGAATGACGAATGGCGTGACGCCGAAGAAGCTTTTGTAAACCGAGGAAAACCCATTGGGGAATCCGCACGCTAGGCCGATTTCACGCACGCTCATCGTTGTGTTCAACAGCAAGTTATTGGCCTTCGCCAAACGCATCTCGCGGTAGAACCCGTTGGGCGTCGTGCCGAAAAAGGTTTTGAACTTACGCTCAAGCGACCGGTTCGAAAGGTGCAATGATTCGACGATCTGGTTGATCGGAAGGGGGTCTTCTATGTTGGCCTGCATCAGCTTGATGCACTGGTCCAGCTTAGCATCCCCGGTGGCCGTCAGTTGGGCCCCGGAAAAAGGCTGCATCGATGAAAAATCGCGGATGTTTTCATGCAGCATGATATCGGCCACCGTCATCTTCGCCGGACCCGAGATGTGGCGTCCGATGACCGCAAGGGCCACGTCGGTTGTCGCTTCCATCCCGGCGCAAGTCACCACCGCGCCCTGTTCCGTGGCAATGGACAGTTTCGCGTCGAATCGCGCTCCGCGTTCGCGCAGAAACGAGGCGTTTTCCCAATGGGTTGCCATATCCTCGGTGCCGTGTTCATCGATATAACGGCTGGCGGCTTCGGCCAGCAGAAATACCTTGGCCCCGCGAAAGGTATAATCGGTCACGACCCGCCCCAGTGAAAGGTCGGGATGATCCGGGTCTGAATTGCCAATAACAAACATGTAATCCGCCCTGGGCTGCGCCGGTACGAGTTCGGTCTGGATCATCGCTTCGCTGCTGCTGAGAACCGGACCACCCTTCAACGAGCGGTAGGAATAGGTGAACGGAGGATTTGGGCATACCCGGTTGGCCAGCCGCAGAACCTCGACCAGCGAGGCCAGTTCAAGCAGCACATATCCCGGCGCAACCAGAATGTCGAAATGCAATTGTGTCGTCGGGGATGAGTTGTCAGTTACTTTGCCCACCACCTTCTCCTCAGACGATCTGATGACCGGCGGCGCGCAGCCGGTCAGCCAATGTTTCGATGTGATCCGGGCCTACCTCGCAGCAGCCCCCAACGATGGTCGCCCCTTGCGCCACCCAGGCCAAGGCGTGATTGGCATAGGCGTCTGGCCCCAGGTCCTGACGCTGTTCCAGCGCGTCCACAGTGGGCGCGTCTTCCAGAAACTCTTGCGTAATCCCGGTGAACCCGTTGGCATAGGCCCCAAACGGGCACCCCAGTTGAGCGACAATTTCCAAGGCAGCAGGTACAGCTTCGGGGCGCGAGCAGTTGATCAGAACGGCCTCGGGCGCAAAGCGTGCCACCAACGGGCCGATATCCGACAGCGCCTCACCCGCGCGCAAGCGCGTGCCATCACCATCCATTACGGACAGCGCCAGCCAAACCGGTTTGCCGCCCTGCGCAGTGCCGCGCAAAGCTCCTTCGGCTTCCTGCACCGAGGACACGGTTTCAATCAGGAACAGATCGACACGATCTGCCATCATACCCACAAGCTCGGCGAACTTCTCAGCCGCTTCCTCGACATCTGGGTTCAGATCCGGCCGGTACGAGGCCAGCAAAGGACCAAGCGCTCCGGCAATACGACCACCGCCGGTCCCGCGCGCCAGTTGCGCCTGCGACAAGGCGGCGTCGAGCAGTTCGGGCAGTTGGCCTTCGATCCCTTCACGCACCAGCCGCGACCGGTGCACCGCGTAGGTATTTGTTGTCGCAATCGTCGCCCCCCGCCGGAAATAATCGGCGTGAACGTCCCCAACCAGTTCGGGATGATCCATCATTACACGGGTCGACCACAGGGGCGTGGGCTGGTCACCGCTGCGCTTGACCAGCTCTTGCCCGATAGAACCATCCAATAGTGTGATATTCGCCATGTTTCGACCTTTTCAGGGAATCAGAACAAGTTTGCCCGGAAACGCCTTGGATTGAAAATCTGCCTGCGCGGCCGCGATGTCAGCCAGTGGGTAAGCTTTTGAAATCAAGGGTCTTATCCGCCCGGCATTAATCAGTTCAATCAATCGGCCAAACACCTCAAACCCCTGATGGGTGCAGCCATGAATGGTGATGTCACGCAGATACACGTCACGCAGGTCAGCCTGGACGATGGGGCCAGCTATTGCTCCGGAAACAGCGTAGTGCCCACCAGGCTTCAGCGCCAAGATCAGGCCGGGCCACGCCGGGCCACCCACCACGTCGATCACAACGTCGAACGTATCCACCGGCAGTGATGCGTCGCGGTCATAAGTACCTGCGGCACCCTGACTTTTGACCACCTCTGACTTGCTGGGGCTTGTGACGCCCCAAACAGTTGCCCCCCGCAGGGCGGCCAGTTGAACCGCCGCCAGACCAACCCCGCCAGACGCCCCAGTGATCAGCACCTTTTGTCCCGAGGTCACGCCTGCGCGTGTCAGCAGGTTTTCAGCGGTTCCGAATGCGCAGGGGATCGCCGCAATTTCCACGTCTGACAGGGGCGAGGCACTTACGTCGTAAAGGTCAACCGCCTCAACCAGGCAATATTGCGCAAAAGCGCCGTCCAACTCCGATCCCAAAGCAATGAAACCTGTTGCTTTGCCTGGTCTCGGACGTGGCAGGTTTATTGGGCAGGTCACCCGTTGGCCCAACTGAAACCAGGTGTCCGGTCCGACCTGCTCTACGATACCGCACAGATCGCCGCCCTGAATGCGCGGGAACTGTAGCGCCCCGCCCCAGCCGCCGGCCTCGACATCCTGATCGACATCATCGGTGGCTTCCGTCACCTCAGAAGAGTACCACCCGACCCGCGTATTGATATCAGTGTTGTTCACCCCTGCGGCGGCAACCCGAACCAGAACCTGCCCTGATCCCGGCACAGGAACTGGTATGTCATCACGCCATTCCAGCGCCTCTGGCCCGCCATGACGGGTCAGATAGACGCCGGACATGAATTTGGGTGGTGCCATCCTCAGCTGCCTTCAGTTCTGATCGTCGGGATGCGGCGGAACGGGACCCATCGGAATGATATCGTTACGGGTGTTGAGTTCAGCCATCTTAGCTTCGTCGGCAAAATCGGCCTCATCCATCGTCGCCAGTTCCGCCAAAAAACCATCAAAGCCTGAGGGCTGAAAGATCATGAGCATTTTGGCGGGCGCCTGCCCTGCCACGCGGCAGGCGTGCGGCTCACCCGGAGGAACATGCATTGTGGTGCCAGACCCGCAGCGATGCCAATCGCCATCGACGTAGAAATCCACCTCTCCTTCCAGAAAGTAGAACGTCTCGGCATGGCTGTCATGGCGATGAAGGCCAAGCGCGAAGCTGGCCTTCAGATTATCTTCCATGAGCGTGTAAGCACCATCTGTGTCCTGACCGGACACCTTGACGAAGGTGTGGTCATTCTCCCAGTCATAGTTGGGGCCCTCCCCGGGTCCCAATTTGGCGTATCGTTTGCTCATGGCGGTCTCCGCAAGAGGTTAAGCGCGCAACCGCTCGTTCTCGGGATCCCAGAGCGGCTGATCCTTCTCTACCACAGCCCGGCATCTACGACCGTAGATTTCCACCTCAAGCTCGGTGCCTGGATTTGCTAGCTCGGTTTTGATCATGCCCAGCGCGACGGATTTTCCAATGCGGTAGCCCCATGCGCCCGAGGTTGTCTCGCCCACAATCTCGCCGTTCTGCCAGATGCAGGACATATACGGCGCGTCGCAATCGCCTGCTTCTACGGTCAGGGTGACAAAGGACTTTTTCACCCCTTGCTGTTTTTCGTTCAGGATCGCAGCCTTTCCGGGGAAGTCCTGCGGTTTGTCCAGCTTGACGAACCGCCCGAGCCCGCCTTCAAGCAGCGAATAATCGGTCGACAGATCACCCTTCCACGCGCGATAGCCTTTTTCGATGCGCAGCGAGTTCAGGGCGTACATCCCAAACGGCTTGGCACCGGCCTCGATGATGGCGTCATAGATCGCGGGCATGTGCTCGTTCTGGGCATGGACTTCCCAACCCAGCTCCCCGGCAAACGAAACGCGCACCAGATAGGCTGGTTGCCCCGCCACGGTCGCCGCCTGATGGGTCAGCCAGCCCGTGGACAGGTCCGCATCGGTCAAACCCGACAGAATGTCGCGCGATTTGGGTCCGGTGACGATCAGCGTGTCGCGGGTGGTGGTGACATCCTCAACGCTGACACCAGCGAGCATCGCGTTTACCAGAATGTCCCGGTCATGCCATTGCGCCGTTGCAGCGGTGATCATCATGAACTCGTCCTCACCCAGTCGAATGCAGGACATTTCGGTCAGAATGCGGCCACGGTCGTCAGAGACATAGATGAGGTTCATCCGACCGACCTTCGGCAACCCACCGGTTGCGAGGCCGCGCAACGCCTCCGCGGCGCCCTCTCCCTTGACCATGAAGCGCGAGAAGCCTGGCAAATCTAACACGCCACAATGATCTCGCACGGCCTCGCATTCTTCTTGAATTCGCTGCTCCCATGGGCCGGACCGGCCCCAGGTATGGGTAGCATCCAGCGATATGTCATCGCCCGGCTGCGCAAACCAGTTGGCGCGCTCCCAGCCGTTATAGGCCCCCATTACACCTCCCAGCGCCTTGACCTTGTCATGCACCGGCGACAGCTTCTTGTCGCGCGCGGCTGGCCATTCGTGGTGGGGGAAATGCATGGCGTATTCGTTGCCATAAACTTCCAGACCCTTTTGGTTGCAGTAATCCTGATCAGTGTAATCGGTGTAGCGGCGCGGATCGACGGCCCACATGTCCCATTCGGTGTGGCCATCGACGATCCACTCGGCCAACACCTTGCCCGCACCACCGCCTTGCGCAATGCCGAAGGTAAAGGTGTGCGCCTCAAACGCATTTTTCACACCCGGCATCGGGCCTATCAGTGGCAAACCGTCCGGCGCATATGGGATCGGGCCGTTGATCACGCGACCAACACCCGAGGTAGCCATCAGCGGCACCCGCTCCATCGCGTCGGTGACGATGTCCTCGATCCGATCCAGATCGTCATTCCACAGCTGGAAGCTGAAATCCTCAGGCATCGGGTCATCTTCGGTCATCCAGTGGCCCTTGCAGTTGGGCTCGTACGGGCCGAGGTTGAAGCCGTTCTTTTCCTGGCGCAGGTAGTAGGAAATATCCACGTCGCGCAGCAGTGGCAGCTTCTTACCACCATTTTCCTTGGACCATGCCTCGACCTCGGGCACTTCGTCGGTCAGCAGATATTGGTGGCTCATCACCATCGCCGGAACCGTACGGCCGCCAAAAGGCTTGAACCATTCGCCTACACGTTGGGCATAGTACCCCGCAGCGTTGACCACATAGTCACAGGCGATGTCTCCCTTTTCGGTGTGCACGGTCCAGGAACCATCATCATGCTGCGTCACGCCGGTCGCAGGCGAAAAACGAAGTATTTTCTGGCCCATGTCGCGCGCGCCCTTGGCCAGCGCCTGCGTGAGCTGTGCGGGGTCAATATCGCCATCACTCGGATCAAACAGCACGCCCTCAAGATCATGCGTTTCAAGGAACGGATAGTGCTCCTTGGCTTGTTCCGGCGTCCACATCTCCATCTCGATGCCCTGATAACGGCCCATGGCGCAGGCGCGTTCGAATTCCTGCATCCGCTCTTTGCTATGCGCCAGACGGATTGAACCCGAGACGTGGTAGTTCATCGGATAGTCGACTTCTTCGGCCAGACGCGAATACAGCTCGGTCGAATAGCGCTGCATGTTCATGATCGCCCACGAGGTCGAAAAAGTCGGCACGTTGCCAGCGGCATGCCAGGTCGACCCTGCGGTCAGTTCGTTCTTTTCCAGCAGAACGCAATCGGTCCAGCCTTTCTTGGCCAGATGGTACAGCGAGGATACCCCCACTACCCCACCACCGATGATAACCACGCGGGCTTTTGTCGGAAAATCACTCATAGGTCTTGATCCCTGTTACTGTGCCCGTTGGGGCAGATCGTCTGTGATGTCGTAGTAATCGCCCTTGTCGGTCACAAAGATATGCCGGGCGAGGTGCAATCCGGTTGGCGCGTCCAGCGCCCCCATGGAAATTGAAATCGTGTCCTCATCATTGTGCTGCCAGAAAAGGAACGATCCGCAGGCGCTGCAAAACCCACGCCTTGCGATGTCCGATGCGCGATACCAGTTGAGCGTGTCGCTTGCGGTGAAACTCAGATTGTCCTGGTGGGTCGATGTCGATGACCAGAAATGGCCCGATTGCTTGCGGCACTGGCCGCAATGACAGGCCGAGGGCGGCGACAGGTCACCCTCGATGTTAAACGCGACCGCGCCACAGAGGCAGGAACCGGTATGCATATGATTACCCCCTTGCTGCGGGCGTAGAGCTAGCCCCCAGCAACACGCCGTAGATGATGAAGCAGGTCGCCATGACACGGCGGACCCAGATGTTGAAAACCGCCCCCAGCGCGGCCTTGCCCATCACCGCTCCCAACAGGGTAAACCCGGTGTAGCTGAGCGTCGTGATGACCAAAGCCGTTGGCATGATGACCGTCATCTGCTGCCAGATCGGCACGTTGGGCTGCACGAATTGCGAAAAGGCGGCAAGGTATCCGGCCACACTTTTGGGGTTGATCGTCGCCACTGCCAGCGCGTGCAGATAAACGTGCCGCGCAGGCCGCTCCGAGGCCGGGGCCGGCCGCGAGGCGTTCATCCACCCGCGGACTCCGACCCAGACCAGGAACCCTGCGCCCGTCAGTTTGGCGACAAAGAACCCGGTCGGAGACGCGGCGATCAACGCCGTCACTCCCAGCGCCGACAGGATCAGAAACGCGCTGGCCTGTGTCAGGATCGCCAGCACACCCAGCATCGCTTTGGGAAACGGCAGGCTCATACCGTTTGAAATGCAATTCACCGCGTTCGGCCCCGGAGTGGTTACGAACACCACCCAGAACAGCGCGAATATGGTCCAGGCTTCGAAGCTCATCAGTACACCGGCGGGGCAATGACCCAGACGGCCACGGCGGGCTCGTCATACGGGTTGGCCCATTGATAGGGCTCGTGCTTGATGCGGAAACTGTCGCCCGGCCCCACCGTGAACTGGTGGCTGCCTATTGTCAGGTCCAGTCGGCCAGAAATCATGTAGCCAACCTCTTGCGTCGGCCGGTTGGCCGGTTTCTGCATTTCGGATCGAGGCTCAAAGGTGGAATGCACCATTTCGAAGTCGTCCGTCAGATCGGGTGAAAGTAGTTCCTCGATCAATCCTTCCTCACCTGAACCCATAGGGCGGCGCGTTCCAGCGCGTACGACATAGCCCTGCTCAACCGCAGGCACCGAAGAATGCGCGAACAGCATCGACATCGGCACACCCAAGCATTGTGCAATCTGGCGCAGGTCCGAGATCGAGGGGTCCGACATATCCCGTTCAACCTGACTGAGCCACCCGACCGAGCGGTTCAGCCGTGTGGCGATCTCGGTCAGCGTCAGACCGCGTGCCTTTCGCAGCGCGCGGATATCCGCACCAAGTGTCGCGCTGTTAGGGGCTTGGCTGTTCATGGCCGCTCCGAATCTGGTGAAATTTTCCTCTCGTTTTTCACGATGACGCAGAATCATGAAATTTCCAAGGGTTTTTTCATTTACTCTGGGCAACGTGCCCGGTTATTCCTGCGACATGTGGATTGCAGTGATCTATCTTTGGGTGATCAACACCCTGACTCTGTTGGTTTTTGCCTGGGATAAGTTCCGGGCGCGACGTCGCAAACGCAGAGTCCCAGAACGCCGCTTATTGTGGCTGGCTGCGCTTGGCGGCAGTCCTGGAGCTGTATTGGGGAGTTGGATGTTCCGGCACAAAACCCGCAAGCGCGGGTTTTCTTTGGCACTGCTTGGGATAGGATCAACCCAAGCAGCCGCATTTTTTTTCGTCGTGGCGAGTTTATGATTGCCTACGACTTAAGCGTGGTTGATGACCCAATCCACAATACTATAGCCGCAAGTTTTCTCGACAAAGAACAACCCGCAAAACAGTGCCAGAGCTAGTCCGATGATGAACGACGCGACTAGGATTCTGACCGCAGAACTGTTTTTCTCTGTGGCCCCTTCTACCCAAATAACGCCTCTTCCCGCGAGACCGGCGAAACCCATCGTCATCAAGACTATGCCGACATACGGCACTGAACTGCTGTTCGAGCACACAAAACTCGCCATCAAGATAAATGCCGAAACGATTGCCGCAAGCGAAGACAGAAAGGCTAAGGCTTTCAGCGTGGTTTCATTGGTTAGATCGTCTGCGTCAGAGATGTTATTTTCCATAGTGAGATTCTTCTTGTTTTAGAGAGCCGCCAAATACTGCGTGAACAACGCAAATACAATCAGAAAGATAGCGGAAACAGAAAACCTCCATTTAAAGTAAAACATTCTTCGCTGGCTGTTTGGATATATTTCTCCTCGTTGGAAACTTCTCTGCAAAGTCTACCACGTAGTTTGTTCAGCACCCGAACACACCTGAAAGAATGTCGCCCAGCCTTTCAGCGTCTTCGCCATTAAATGCGTCCGGCTGGTTGCTGTCGATATCAAACACGGCAATCACATCGCCCGATGCATCCTTAACCGGCAGCACCAATTCCGACCGCGTGGACGAGGCACACGCGATGTGGCCCGGAAACGCATCCACATCTGGGACCAGCTGCACCTCTCCGGTCCGCGCGGCGGCGCCGCACACGCCACGTTCAAACGGGATGACCAAACAGCCATGCCCGCCCTGATAGGGGCCGATTTTCAACAAACCCGGCTCGGTGACTCGATAGAACCCGGTCCAGTCAAAACGGTCGTCGGCATGGTGCACCTCACACGCGACCGTCGCCATCAGGGCAACCGCGTCGGTTTCGCCCTCGGTCAGGGCGGCGATAGTCTTGGCAAGCGTGTCGTAATCGGCTGTCATGGTCATGCTCTTTTGCGAAACTATGCGTCCGAGTATTTGGAAATAGATGAAGCGTCAAACACGTTCGATCGCAATCGCTGTCCCCTCACCACCGCCAATACAGATCGCAGCCACACCGCGTTTGAGGTTCCGTTTTTCCAACGCATTCAGCAACGTGACCATGATCCGCGCGCCCGACGCCCCAATCGGATGCCCCAACGCGCAAGCCCCGCCATTCACGTTCACCTGTTCTCGCGGCAGTCCCATCTCGTGCATGAAAGCCATCGGCACCACCGCGAAGGCTTCGTTGACCTCCCAAAGGTCGACGTCATCCTTGGACCAACCGATATTCGACAGCAGCTTTCGGGCTGCCGGAACCGGAGCAGTGGTAAACAAACCAGGGGCCTGCGCGTGGCTGGCATGACCAACGATACGGGCGCGAACCGTAAGCCCCTGTGCCTCGGCGGCCTCGGCTGACGCCAGAACCAACGCGGCTGCCCCATCGGAAATCGACGAGGAATTGGCCGCTGTCACCGTGCCATCCTTGCGAAAAGCGGGCTTCAGCGATGGTATCTTGTCCGGCCGTGCGGATTGCGGCTGTTCATCCTCTGCGTAAGAGACCTCACCCTTTCGGGTACGGGTGACAACCGGAGCGATCTCGGCGTCAAATGCGCCATTTTCCTGCGCCGACAGAGCATTGGATAACGATTTTAGCGCGTATTCATCCTGGGCCTCGCGCGTGAACTGAAAGGCTTCGGCGCAATCCTCGGCAAAAGTGCCCATCAAGCGGCCTTTGTCATAGGCGTCCTCGAGCCCGTCCAGAAACATGTGATCGACCACCTGACCATGCCCGATACGTGCGCCCCCACGCATCTTGGGCAAAAGATATGGCGCGTTCGTCATGCTCTCCATACCACCCGCAATCATCGTGCCCGCATAGCCCAGTGCGATCTGATCAAAGGCTATCATCGCGGCCTTCATACCGGATCCGCACATCTTGTTCAGCGTCGTGGCGGGCACTTCTTCGCCCAATCCTGCCGCAAATCCCGCCTGTCGCGCCGGGGCCTGCCCCTGCCCGGCGGGCAGAACGCAGCCCATCAATACTTCATCAACAGTTTCAGTGCCTGCACCCTTCAACGCAGCGCGGATGGCAGTTCCGCCCAGTTCAGCGGCGGCGATGCCATCGAACATTCCCTGAAATCCACCCATCGGTGTGCGGGCCGCCCCGGCGATTACTACCTGCTTCATCGCGATGCTCCTTTAGTTTTCCTTTGTGATGGATACCGAATGGTAAGAATTGCCGTCTAGCGTATTTCTACCAGTGATTTCAGATTAAAGGACCGTCGCGCATGGCCCTGACCAGCACAACAACCGACGCAACCCAGATCATCAAGGTTCATTCCGACCGGATTGACGCGGCAATGGCCATTCAGTTCAAGGAAGACATGCGCAACGAAGCCGAAGGAGGGGCCGCGCGCGTTGTGCTGGATTTAACCGGCGTCGAATTCATTGATTCCAGCGGATTGGGCGCGATCGTCGCGTCGATGAAGCAGCTTGGCAGCGACCGCAGGCTGGATCTGGCCGGTTTGCAACCTTTTGTCGAAAAAGTTTTTCGGCTGACCCGAATGGACACGGTGTTCAAACTGTATCCCACGTTGGATGACGCCCTGTCGGCGACCTTGGATTGACCTCAGGATTTTCTGAATAGGCGCGATGCCCATGAGCAACGGCAAGTGTGTAGATCTGAGCTTTGCTGCCACCGAGTCTGAGGCTAGTACAGGGATCGCTCAGCTTAGCCAGGGACTAGCGGCGCACGGCCTTCCGGCACACAAAGCGGGCGATGTAAAAATTGCACTGGCCGAAGCGATCAACAATGTGATCGAACACGCCTATTCCGACATCACACCGGCCAGAGTGAAGGTGCGTTGCCGTCTACACCATAATTGGCTGGACATCCTGATCTCGGACACCGGCAACCCGCTGCCGGGGCTGCGGGTGCCCGACGGCGTTCCCGCACCGCTCGGATCATCCCTAAATGAATTGCCAGAAGGGGGATTTGGCTGGTTTCTGATCCATGAACTGACCAGCGATATCCGCTATGAACGCAGCGACGGCTGCAACAGACTGTCGCTACGATTTGATTTCCCTGCGCCTGCCTAAGGGCAAGAAAAGGTCACAATAAGGCCCAGATCGAACCATTGTCGCGCCGCAAACAAGGGGCAAAACGTTAACTGTAGCTCAGATAGCTTCCCTCGGCGCCGTGCTTCACAGCCCCCACCCAGTGAGCGGCGTCGAGGAACTTCCCCTTGATTTGACTGGACAACCACAGACCGCGCGATACCTTCGGCGCGTTCTAGGGGGAAAAGCATCATGCGGGATTTTCACACTCCGGGTCGGTCCGAAGTTCTGGCGACCGAAGGCATGTGCGCCACATCTCATCCTCTGGCGGCAAAAGTAGCCGTCGACATCCTGATCCAAGGCGGCAACGCAATGGACGCCGCCATCGCAGGGGCTATTCTGTTGGGTATCTGCGAACCGCAGATGACCGGTCTGGGTGGAGATTGCTTTGTGCTGTTCAACCGAGCTGGCGAAAACACGGTTCGAGCGCTGAACGGTTCCGGCCGTGCGCCAGTCGCAGCCGACGCAGACAAATTGCGGGCACAGGGGCTGACATCGGTGCCGCTGAACACGGCGGATGCCGTGACCATCCCCGGCGCTGTTGATGCGTTTTGCCATCTGGCGGAAACCGAGGGCAGGCTGGGTCTCGACGCTATTTTACAGCCAGCTATTCACTATGCCGAAGTCGGCATACCTGTTGCCCCACGCGTGTCTTTAGACTGGAAAATAGGCGCGGATACCCTGCAAGGCGCAGGGCGGACGCACTACCTAATCAATGACAAAGCACCAGAAGCCGGACAGATGTTCCGGTCCCCTGGCCAAGCCGAAGTGTTGCGCCAGATCGCCCGGAACGGTCGGGATGCGTTTTATTCCGGCGACATTGCCATCGACATGATCGCAGCGCTGACCCAACGGGGCGGGGCTCATACAGCCGAGGATTTCTTGACCACCGCATGTGCGGAGACCACGCCCGTCAGTGGAAATTATAAAGGGCTGGAGCTGGTCGAACATCCACCCAACGGCCAGGGGGCCACGGCAATTTTGTTGCTGAATATTCTCAAAAACTTCGACCTTGCCGGGATGGACCCGTTTGGGGCTGAACGCACCCATATCGAAGCCGAGGCCTCGAAACTCGCGTATGATGCCCGCAACCGCTTCATTGCCGACCCTGATCACACGAAGCATGCTGACCGATTTCTGGATCAGGAAGTGGCCGACACTCTAGCAGAACTGATCGATCCGAAACGTGCAATGCCTGCGGCCGAACCGTTGACCGAAGCCATCCACAAAGACACCGTGTACATCACTGTGGTGGACCGGGATAGGATGGCGGTGTCGCTGATCTATTCTATCTTTCACAGCTTCGGATCGGGGATCGCGTCCGAAAAATATGGCATTCTGCTTCAAAACCGCGGCGCAGGGTTCACTTTGCAAGCGGGCCATCCGAACGAATTAGGTGGCGGAAAACGCCCTATGCACACCATCATTCCCGGCGTTTTGAAGCAAAACGGCAACGTCCTGATGCCGTTCGGTGTGATGGGTGGTGCATTTCAACCCACCGGTCACGCCCGGTTTGTGTCAAACCTGACCGATCACGGTTTGGGCCTGCAGGCCAGCGTCGACGCCCCCAGAGCCTTTGCGGACAAGGGGATTTTGAAGCTGGAACGCGGAATTCCGCGCACGGTTGCTCAACAATTAAGCGAAATGGGCCACACCGTTGAAATACCAGAGACACCGCTCGGCGGAGCACAGGCCATACGAATCTGTGAAGACGGCGCGCTTTGGGGCGCAAGTGACCCACGAAAAGACGGATGCGCACTTGGGTATTAAAACGCGCGCGCGCCTTCCAGAAACCTCAGTTCAAGTGGACATGCAATGGATATGCGCCGTTTTCAAACGGGCCGAACATATCGGGGATATCCGGGTGCTCAACCGGCTCACCGGACTGATCAGCTACCAGATTTTGTTCAGAAACATAAGCAACATAGAAGGATTGGTCGTTTTCCGCCAACAGATGGTAGAATGGCTGATCCTTCACCGGACGGCTGTCCTCGGGGATTGCCAGATACCATTCTTCCGTGTTTGAAAATTCCGGGTCCACATCAAAAATCACCCCTCGGAAGGGATGTTTTTTGTGGCGAACCACCTGACCCAGACGGTACTTGGCATTTGTTTTCAGCATTGCTTCTGCCCCCAATGAACTTAGTACCGCTTTCCGGCCGGAAATGCCAATCATTGATCCGAAATTAAGGGAAACAGTCTGTGAACCTCTTGCTGACAGTGTTCGAAATTGTGGCGCCGGTATTTCTTCTGGCCGGAATTGGGTTTGCCTGGGTTCGACTTGGATTCGAGTACCGTCTGCAGTTCGTCACCCGTTTTGCCATGACCCTTGCCGTACCCAGCCTGATCTTTGTCGCGTTGATGCAAACGGACATTCCCGGAGGAGATCTATCGCGTTTCACCGTCGCGACGATTGCCGCCAATCTGGTCATGGCCGGGGTATTCTGGCTGATCGTCCGGGGGCTTGGGTTGGATCAGCGTACCTACCTGTCACCGTTGATTTTCGGGAACACGGGTAATCTGGGCCTGCCTCTGTGCATGTTTGCCTTCGGTCAGGCAGGGTTGGGATACGCGGTTATCTTTTTATCCGTCACAGCGTTGTTTTCGTTCACCTACGGCATCTATCTGGTCGCCGGTAAGGGGGCCTTTGGCAAAGTTGTGCGGGAGCCGATGGTTTGGGCCACACTTCTGGGCGCACTGTTCCTGTGGCGTGGCTGGGAAACACCTTTGTTTCTGACCAACACACTAAGCCTGTTGGGTCAGATGGCGGTGCCGCTGATGCTGATTACTCTGGGGGTTGCGGTAGCCCGTTTAACAACGCATCGGTTGGGTCAGGCGGTCTGGCTTTCGGCCCTCAAACTGGTCGTGTGTTTTGCGCTGGGCTGGGCCGTTGCATTGGCCTTCGACCTCGAGGCCGTGGCCTTTGGCGTTCTGGTGCTGCAGATGTGCACCCCCGTGGCCGTAACCTCGTATCTGCTGGCCGAGCGGTTTGAGGCCGATTCCGACGCCGTCGCAGGCATGGTCATGGTCTCGACGGCACTGTCCGTTGGCGCATTGCCTCTCATTCTAGCTATTGTTTTGTAACGATTGTGATTTCCTAAACGCTCAATCTGCGCTAGAATAAAGAAAAAAGGCACGAGGCACATGAGCAGAATTCTTATCGTACTCTTCGGGGTGCTGCTTTTGGCATCCTGTGGTGGTGGCTCTAAACAGCCACCCAGCAAGCTGAATGACGCGTGCAGTATTGCGCGCGAACGGCCGCATTACATGAAGGCTTTCAAAAGTACAGAACGCAAATGGGGTGTTCCGATCCATGTTCAGATGGCGACGATCTATCAGGAAAGCCGCTATAAGCACGATGCGCGCACACCGCATAAATATGTTCTGGGCGTGATCCCGATGGGTCGCCAAAGCAGCGCCTATGGCTATGGTCAGGCGCTGGACGGCACCTGGGAACAATACCAGAAAGAAACCGGCAATCGGCGCGCCAAGCGGGACCGTATCCGCGACGCTTCCGATTTCATCGGCTGGTACATGAACAAAAGCTATGAGCGGAACGGGATTCATCCCAGCGACACACGCAACCAATACTTGGCCTATCATGAAGGCCATACCGGTTACGCCCGTGGCAGCCACTATGGTAAAACGTGGCTACTGAATGTCGCTAATGACGTGGATGCCCGCGCCAAACTATATCAGGCGCAGCTGTCCGGTTGTCGCCATTGATGGTTTAGTAGCGGGTCAGCGATTGCCTGACCCGCTTCTCTTCGACTTGGAAAACAGATCGTTGCTGAGGTTTCCGCCGGTATTCAATTGACCCAGCAAGACTGTTGTCTGACTGCCTGCATTGTCGTGAATAACCCATTTGCGCAGCTCAACCGGATTGTCGGTGAACATCAACTCGATCCGTCCGGAATCGGGGTTTTTCGGATCCTGCGCGGTGACGACCGTGGCCGTGCCATCAAAATCGTGACCCACCACCATATTCGCCTGTCCCAGATTCACGTTCCGCGCCAGCACCAGTGACAGGGGCGTACGCTTCAGCGGGTATTGCTCGGGCGGTTGGTTGGATTTCGGGTCGAATATCTGAACGGTGCCAGCACGCGCCAACACAACGGCACTGCTGGGCGGGTCGTATTCGAACCGCATCTTTCCGGGGCGCTCCATCCACAGCTTGCCGGTGCTCAGCGAGCCGTCGTCATTAACCTGGGTGAATGTTGTCTCAACGGTTTTCAGGCCGTTGAGATAGTTTGAAATCTGCGACAGCGGCAGCTTGTCGGCGGCCCAGGCCGCTGGTGCGGCCAATGTCAGGGCAAGGGCAAAAGCAATCTGTTTCATGAGGTATCAGATAGGCGCTTTGCCCTTGTTATTAAATATCCTACTGCTCGGGGACGAGGATTTCCCGCTTACCGACGTGATTTGCCGACGAAACAACGCCTTCGTCCTCCATCTGTTCGACCAGACGCGCGGCTTTGTTGTAGCCGATGGCAAGTTTCCGCTGGATATACGAGGTCGAGCATTTGCGGTCCTTGATCACAATCGCCACCGCCTGATCGTAAAGGGCGTCCTCTCCGTTGCTATTACCCCCGGTGTTTAGGCCGAGAACCGCATCAATGTTATCCGCCTTGTCCTCAGCCGGGCCATCCAGAACGCTGCCCACATAATCCGGCGGGCCGAACTGTTTCAGGTGGTTGACGATTTCCTCGACCTCTTCGTCCGAGACAAATGGGCCGTGGCAGCGAGTAATCTTGGCACCACCCGCCATATAAAGCATGTCACCCTGCCCCAATAGTTGCTCGGCCCCCATCTCGCCCAAAATGGTGCGGCTATCGACTTTCGAGGTCACCTGGAACGAAATCCGGGTGGGGAAGTTCGCCTTGATCGTGCCGGTGATCACGTCAACCGAGGGGCGCTGCGTGGCCATGATCAGGTGAATACCCGAGGCCCGCGCCATCTGCGCCAGGCGCTGGATGCAGGCTTCGATTTCCTTGCCTGCAACCATCATCAGGTCGGCCATCTCATCGACGATGACAACGATATAAGGCATCGCTTCGGGGGCGAATTCCTCGGTCTCGAACATCGGTTCGCCGGTTTCCTCATCGAAACCGGTCTGGACAGTACGGCTGAACATCTCGCCCCTGTCCAACGCGTCTTTCACGCGGCCGTTGTAGCCCGCAATGTTTCGCACGCCCATCTTAGACATCTTGCGATAGCGGTCCTCCATCTCGCCCACGACCCATTTCAGGGCCACGACCGCCTTTTTCGGGTCGGTCACAACTGGAGACAGCAGGTGCGGAATGCCGTCATAAACAGACAATTCCAGCATCTTGGGGTCGATCATGATCAGGCGGCACTCATCCGGCGTCAGCTTGTACAGCAGCGACAGGATCATCGTGTTGATTGCCACCGACTTACCGGAACCCGTGGTCCCCGCGATCAGCAGATGAGGCATCTTGGCCAGATTCGCCACAACGGACTCACCGCCGATATCCTTGCCCAACGCCAGAGGCAGCGCATGGTTACCATCGCCAAAATCGCGGCTGGCAAGGATTTCGCGCAGCACCACCATCTCGCGGTTTTCATTGGGCAGTTCGATGCCGATCACCGAACGTCCCGGCAGGGTCGAAACCCGCGCCGACAGTGCCGACATCGAGCGTGCGATATCGTCTGCCAGACCGATCACACGGCTGGCTTTCAGGCCTGGGGCCGGTTCCAATTCGTACATGGTGACAACGGGGCCGGGGCGCACACTGACGATCTCACCTTTGACGCCGTAATCGTCCAGCACGTTTTCCAGCATCCGTGCGTTTTCCTCGAGTGCCTCATCGCTGAGGTGATGGCGCTGGATGCTGGCTGGGTTGGACAGCAGGCTCAACGGCGGCAGCTCAAAATCCGAGTGCCTATCTTCAAAGGACAAAGCGGGCTGTGCCTCTGCCTGCGCGCGGCGCGAGGGCGGTGGGGTGCGGCGCACGGGCTGTGCCACCACGGGCTTACGCGGCTCGGCTACAGGGATCTTCATCGCAGGGCGCGGTTGCGGCGAGAGCTCGGGCGCGTCTTCGAACACGGCCTCATCCTCGAAATCCGGCTCAGGCGCAAAGTCCTGATGCAGCGGCTCTTGCTGCCATTCAGGGTCTGGCTCGGCCGTTAGCATGGGCTCCGGCGGCAGGCCATCCGACGTCATCGGCGGTTCGGGCGGCAGCTCCTCTGCTCCTCTGGGATTCAGGATCAACGGATCCGGTCCTCGGCCCCGCCCCTTGGTCAGAGGCAGGTTCGGATCATGTACAGGGGCCATTTCACCAGCGGCGACCTTACGATTGCGCACGGCGGCCGAGATCTTGGAGCGGATGCGATCCTCACCCGGCATCTCGTCAAAGTCGGCAACGGGTTCGCGATCAATCAGTTCGGGCTCCGGCATCGGCTCGGGGCGGCGGATCAGGCTGGGCATCCGGGCCAACAGGCCGGGTTTCGCTGGCTCAGGCTCATCGTATTCCGGCTCGTCGAAAACCGGGTCCGCATAGGTCAGGTCGTCGTCAAACACGGCCTCGGCGGCCTCGACCCGTGCAGCCTTGCGTTCATCCCATTGCGCGCGACGGTCGCGGGCCGCCTGTGCTGTGGCCGCAGCCCCGCGTCCCATCAGGTTCATCAGCATGTCATAGGCCATGACCAGACCCAACAGGAAGGCACGGAAGCCCTTGCGCACGTCAGCCTTGGTGAAGCCCAGAACAAAGATACCCAGCGTCAGCATCCCGGCGGCCATCGCCAGCGACATTGTTTTGACCATGAAATGCGAGGATATCGGCAGTAGTGTCAGCAGCGCGCCCATCACGGTGTCACCAAACAGCCCGCCCAGACCAAAACTGTGGGTCGTACGCCACGCCTCACCCGGCACTAGCGTCGCCGCATAAACCGAGACTATCGCGATCCAGATCGGTGCGAAAATCAGACGGGCAACAGCGCGTTCTTCTCCGAAATGCCCTGCAAAACGCACACCCCACCCGATCAGAACCAGCGCGATGCTCCAACTGCCCCAGCCGACGATCATGAACAAAGGCGCGGCAATCGAAGCCCCAATCCGGCCCATCCAGTTTTGCACCGGCGTGTCGGTCGACACCATCCAGTTCGGATCATCCGGTGTGTAGGACCAGATCATCGCAGCGGCCGCCAGCCCTAGCAGGATCAGGGCGATCCCAATCAGTTCCTTGCTGCGCCGTTCAATGGCCGCCTGCGTCGTGCTGTCCAGCAGTGGATCGCGGTTGCGCGCGTTATAAGATGCCATTTTGCCCTCGTACCTCACGAATAGATGCAGTCGCGGAGCGTGATCAGCCCCTGCTGCAACTCTGTTTTTGGGGCCACCATCGCGACCCGGATAAAATTCTCGCCCGGGTTTTGTCCCGGATCACCCTGAGAAAGATATGCGCCTGGCAGCACCCGAACGCCGGTCTGCTGCCACAGATTCAATGCGGTTTCTTCGCCGTTTTCCACCGGCAGCCACAGGAAAAACCCGGCCTCGGGGGGCATGTATCCCTGCAACCCGGAAAATACCTCGTCAGCTATCGCGTATTTTTCCTGATAGAGCGCGCGATTCTCGACTACATGTGCCTCGTCCGCCCAAACCCGTGCGGCGGCCGCCTGCAACGGTGCAGGCAGCGGTGCACCCGCATAGCTGCGCAACTGTTTGACCCGCCTGATCGTCTCTGGCCCGCCAGCAATCAACCCCGACCGCAGCCCGGCCAGATTCGACCGTTTCGACAGTGAGTTGAACAGCGTGATCCGTTCAGGGTCAGTTCCCAGCTCTTGCGCAACGGTCAATACACCGGTGGGTGCCTCATCCCGGTAAATCTCCGAGTAGCACTCATCGGCAAAAATGCGGAAATCGTATTTCTCGGCCAGCCGGATCAGCTCGGCCCAGTAGTCGCGCGAGGCAATTGCCCCCTGCGGATTAGCTGGTGAGCAGATATAGGCCACAGCAGTGCGGTTGAGCACATCCTCGGGCAGTCCGGCGTAATCCGGCAAATGGCCCGTTGCGGCAGTGGCGAGTACAAAAACCGGCTCAGCCGCAACCGAGATCGAGGCGACCATGTAGACCTGATAAAACGGATTCGGACACAGCACGACCGGCTTTTGGCCGTTCTTCTGTTCCGGGCACAGCGCCATGGCCGCGTTGTACAGACCTTCCCGTGTGCCATTCAGGGCCATCACGTTGGTGTCCGGGTCCATGGTCACGCCATAGCGGCGCGCGATCCAGTCGGTGATCGCACCGCGTAATTCGGTGGAGCCTTCGTTAGGTGGATAGCCCTGGAACCCGGCGGCGTTTTCCATAACCACATCCGTCACCCAGGCCGGAAAATCATGCATCGGCGCGCCGATGGTCATATGAATCACTTCTCCGCCCGGCTGATGGTGATCCAACAGGGTGCGCAGACGCGGGAATGCATATTCCGGTAGGTTCGAAAACCGCTCGGGAAAATTCATAACTACTGCCTCAATACCGGGATCATTTTCGCCCCGTTTTTTTGGCAGATTACAGCCGATACCCGGTTTCGTCCAGACAAAGAGGTGCCGAATCAGGGCATTGTGGCATTCAGGCCAATGCGGCTTCGGTCGCCGATCCAAGCCGCAAAAGCGCCTCTTCCGAGCCTGGATAGCCCATCATCATCAACCCGCAACCGGGTGTTCCGGTGGGCAGGGTCAGCGCCGCTAGCCCCATCAGGTTACCGATCCGCGTGTTTCGCAGAGCCAGCAGATTTTCGGTCACATAGTATTCGTGATCCTTCATCAGCCGATCCAGATTCGGCGGTAGGATCGGCGAAGTGGGGGCCAGAACTGCGTCAAACCCCGCAGTGGCCGCGTCCCAGGCCGCACGGCAGGCTTTCAGTTTAGACCAGGCTGCGATGTAATCAGGACCGGAGATGTCTTTGCCCGCGCGGAACCGTTCCAGTATTTCGGGGTACATGGCGCCCGGATTGGCTTCGATCACGTCTCGCCACAACCCATATGCTTCGGTGGTGTATAGAACGCCGGACAGGCCCAGCGCCTCGTTCAGTTCCGGCACCTCCAGCGGTACGATTTCAGCCCCGGCGTCGCGCAGCCGGTCCAAAGCATCATCATAGGCCTTTCGTGGCGCATCCCGCAGATCATCTTTGGCAACACTCAGAAGATCAGCGAACCGGCGGCCTTTCACGCTGGCCCCGCGAAGGTCCGCAGGGTTGTTGCCTTCCAGCAAGGCCAGCAAATGGGCCGCGTCCTCGACCGACCGGGCCAGAGGGCCAGCGGTATCAAACCGCAAGCACAGGGGAACCACCCCTTCCAGACTGATGCGCCCGGCAGTGGTTTTCAGCCCCACCAGATTGTTCCAGGCCGCCGGGATGCGTACAGAACCGCCCGTGTCCGAACCGATCCCGCCAGCCGCCAACCCCCAGGCCACAGACGCCCCTGCCCCCGAGGACGATCCACCGGGAACCGCCTCTTCATCGTCAATGCAAGGCGGTGTTCCGGTGATCGGATTCAGGCCCAACCCGGAAAAGGCCAGCTCGCTCATATGGGTTTTGCCCAGACAGACCGCCCCCATCGCTGTGGCGTTTCGCACCACAACCGCGTCGGCGTCCGGCACACGGCCTTTCAACAGGGCAGATCCGGCCTCGGTCGCCGTGCCTGCCGTGTCGAACAGGTCTTTCCAACTGATCGGCACACCATCCAGCAATGACCGGCGCAAACCCAGTTTGGCCCGCGCTTGGGATGCTTCGGCTTCGGCCCGGGCACGGGTCTCGGTGACGCAAGCATAAATCCGTTCGTTATGAGGGTGGGCATCAATGGCGGACAGGTAGGCTTCCGTCAGTTCAACAGGGTCGATCTGGCCCATTCCGATGCCCCGACCCAGATCACACGCCGTCATGGTCAGCCAATCCTGCATCCCCACCCCCTTGAATAAATTGCGCTGTGTCGGACGGTAGCGACAGGACCGCACATGGACAATCCCGAATGGGCGCGCATATTGCAGGGCATGGAAAACAAGTCCGATATCCTGATCGTTGGCGGCGGCCTAAATGGCCCGGCCTTGGCTCTGGCGCTGGCCCAGACTGGGCACTCAGTCACTGTTGTTGATGCGCTGGCCGAAAAGGCGCGCAAGAATGCAGCTTTTGACGGACGCGCCTATGCGCTGGCCTTGGCCTCGCAACGCCTGCTGAATGCGATTGAGGTCTGGGACCGCGTGGCTGAACACGCGCAGCCCATGCTGGAAATCAAGGTGACCGATGGGCATGCGGGTGCCGGGCCGTCACCGTTTTTCATGCATTTCGACCATGCCGAGATCGAGGAAGGCCCGATGGGCTATATGGTCGAAGACCGCCACCTGCGCCGCGCTTTTCTGGAGGCGATGACCGAGGAGGGCAGGGTAACCCAAGTCAGCGGCAAAACCGTTGTCGCGCAAGAGGCTGGCGCAACCGGCGTTGCCCTGACACTTGACGATGGGTCCACGCTGTCTGGCGGTCTTCTTGTCGGCTGTGACGGTCGCCGCAGTGGCACCGCGACGCGGGCGGGGATCAAACGCACCGGCTGGGATTACGGCCAGACTGCGCTGGTCTGCGCCATCGAGCACGAGCTACCGCACCACGGCGTTGCGCATCAATTCTTCATGCCGCCCGGCCCTCTGGCGATTCTGCCCCTGACTGATAATCGCAGCTCAATTGTCTGGAGCGAACGCACCGATACAGCGCAACAGATCAATGCCATGTGCGAGGCCGACTACCTTCAGGTTCTGCGCCCCCGGTTCGGCGATTTTCTGGGCGACATCCGGCTGCAGGGTGACCGGTTCACCTATCCGTTGAACCTGACCATCGCCAATTCCTTCATCGGCGACCGCATGGCCTTGGTCGGAGACGCCGCCCACGGCATGCACCCCATCGCCGGACAGGGTCTGAACGCGGGGCTTCGAGATGTCGGAGCGTTGGCCGAAGTGCTGACTCTGGCTGGGCGGCGCGGCGAAGATATCGGGTCAACGCTGGTGCTGGAACGTTATCAGGAGTGGCGGCGCTTCGACACGGCGTCGCTGGCAATGGCAACGGACGTGTTCAACAAGCTGTTTTCCAACGACAACCCGCTGCTGCGAATTGGGCGCGATATCGGCATGGGGATCGTCGGCTCTCTGCCCAGCCTGCGCCGCGGGTTTGTGCGTGAGGCAGCCGGATTAACCGGTGACCTGCCCAAACTGTTGCAAGGCCGCGCAATCTAAAGCGTTTCCGGGATCCTGAATTTTCTCACCACCAACGTCCCGAGAGCGAGCGGCGCGACAAGGTATTGGTGATGCAGACTTCCCGGAAACGGTCAGTCCAGCTCACGCGCCTCATCGACCAGCATGACCGGGATGCCGTTGCGGATCGGAAAGGCCAGACAGGCGGCTTTGGATACAAGCTCTTGCTTTTCGGCGTCATAATGCAGCGTGGTATGGGTCTGCGGACAAATCAAAGCCTCGAGCATGTGACGGTCAAAAGGGTGTTCAGGCTCGCTCATTGCAATTTTTCCTCACTTGATCCGCCGCGCATGGCGAATTCAATCAATGTCACCAATGTCTCGCGCCGTGTGCGCAGACAAGGCGCCTCTAACAGCGCCTGTTTTTCTTCAGGGTTGAAATCCAACAGCATCGACAGCGAGTTGACCAACAACTCATCATCGGCATCTTTCAGCGTATCCCAATCTGTTGAAAGCTGGCGGGACGCAAAGAACCGTTCCAGCAGCGCCAGAAAATCCGAACGATCAAACCCGTCATCATGTTCTGCCCTGCCCAGATCGCGGTCAAAACCGTCCCACGACACGCTGCACCGCCGGTACGGAGTGAAAGCGTCCAGTTCTGCCCGCACCCGAAAGCGGGACACCCCGGTCAGCGTGATCAAATAGCGACCATCTTCGGTTTCGGAAAACTGTGTCACCCGCCCTGCGCAACCAATCTGGTGTAATTGGTCCTCTTTGCTCTGACAGGGGTTGGGCTGGACCATGCCGATTAACCGCTCCTGCGTTTTCAGGGCGTCGTCCAGCATTTGCAGATAGCGCGGCTCGAAGATATGCAGCGGCAGGCGCGAGCGGGGCAGCAGCAGCGCCCCGGGCAATGGAAAAACGGATACCGTATCCGGCAGGTCGGCGGGATGCATCATGTATCCGAGTGTAGCTCTGATCGGGAATTAGGCAAATATCATCGAGCTGAGCTTGCGCCGCCCGTTCAGAACAATCGGATCGTTGGGTTTGAGCGCATCGAAGATGGTGAACAGCTGCGTCTTGGCGGCCCCGTCATTCCACTCGCGGTCGCGGCGGAATAGGTCCAGCAGTTGCGCAACGGCCTCTTCCACATCTCCATTGGCGTGCAGCGCCTGCGCCAGATCGAACCGGGCCTGATGGTTATCGGGGTCGGCTTGAACCGCCGCGGTCAGATCCGCCACAGGGCCCGCATCAGCCGCCTGTTTGGCCAGTTCCAATTGTGCATGCGCCGCTTCAAGCTCAGGCGAGGCGGAAATTTCAGCAGGGGCACCGTTCAGAATCGCCTCGGCCTGTTCCAAATCACCTGACGCGATATGGGACCGCACCAACCCACCATAAGCCGCCGCATGGTTCGGGTCCTCACCCAGAATGGCTGCAAAGGTTTGCGCCGCGTCCACAGCAGAGCCCTCGGTCAGCATTTCTTCGGCGGCCTCAACCGCATCGTCCAACTGTCCGCCGGGGCTTTCGCCGCCAGCGGCTTCGATCACGCGGTCTACAAATGCCTTGATCTCAGAGGCGGGCAAAGCGCCCTGAAACCCGTCCACAGGCTGTCCTTTGAAAAAGGCATAAACGGTTGGAACTGACTGCACACGCATCTGCGAGGCAATCATCTGTGCCTCATCCACGTTGATCTTGACCATCTTCACCGCGCCTTTCGCGGCGGTTACGGCCTCTTCCAACAAAGGTATAAGGGTCTTGCACGGGCCGCACCAAGGCGCCCAGAAATCAACGATCACCGGGATGGTCTGCGACGCCTCGACCACATCAGCCATAAAAGTGGCCTCGGTCCCTTCCTTGATCAGATCGGTGGCGTCAGCGCCGGCGGCGGCGTTCAGAAGGTCCATAGTAATCACTCTCTGGTTCGAATTTGCGCCCTATATGCAACTGCTGCGGGCAGAAACCAAGGGCCGAGTTGCTCTATTACAGGTCAAACGTCGCAAAAACCGGCGCGTGGTCGCTGGGTTTTTCCCAACCGCGGGCGTCGCGCAGGATGCGGCTGGAATTGCCCGCATTGGAAATATCCGGCGTGGCCCAGACATGATCCAGCCGTCGCCCTTTGTCCGCCGCGTCCCAGTCCCGTGCGCGGTAGGACCACCAGCTGTATAGCTGCCCTTCGGGGATATCTTGCCGGGTAATATCAACCCAACCGCCCGCATCTTGTGTTTCGGCCAGTGTTTCGACCTCAATCGGGGTGTGTGATACGACCTTGAGCAGTTGTTTATGCGACCAGACGTCATCCTCGCGCGGGGCAATATTCAGATCGCCCACCAGAATGGATTTTTCCGGCTTTTCCGCATGGAACCAATCGCGCATGTCGGTGAGGTAGTCGAGTTTCTGGCCGAATTTTTCATTTTTTTCACGGTCCGGAACATCCCCGCCCGCCGGGACATAGAAGTTGTGGATCGTGACGCCATTTTCCAGCCGCCCGGCGATGTGACGAGCGTGTCCCAGACCCGCGAAATCCTTGTCGCCCGCCTCTTCCATCGGCAGGCGCGACAGGATGGCAACGCCATTATAGCCCTTTTGCCCGCGCGCAACCATGTGGCTGTATCCCAGTTCGGCAAACCCTTCGGTCGGGATTTTTTCGACCGGCGACTTACATTCTTGCAGACACAGAATATCCGGCGCTTCTTCCTGCAACAATTTCAGCACGATAGGCTCGCGCAGGCGGACCGAGTTGATATTCCAGGTGGCAAGGGTGAAGGGCATAGTCGGTTTCCTTTGTCGCGATTGGCGCAGGTTAGCGTGGAGGCGAATGGGGTGCCATGGGAAAACGGGCTGCGAGCATTCAAATGCACGGCCTGCGCGACCAAGGCGATAAATTGTCATTCGTGCACTGCGGATCGCGGCGATCACAACCCCGCCTACATTTAACGCCGCTGCACGAAAATTGCGGGCCGGCTGATGACTTTCAAGGCCCTTTGACACCGCCCAAGTAAAGTCAACAATTTCGGAATAACGCGGCCACTGTTCCTTCAATTGACATAAAATACATGGGATTCCTGCGAATTATCTAGTGTTAACATTCGGTTAAAGTGAGGATTCATACAAATCTTATGTAGTTTTTCACGAGTTGAAGATGGTTAAACAAAATAAAAGGGAGCTGTTCCCACAACTAAATACCAACGAGCCCTGCATTCAGGACTCGCGCGAGAACGGCTCCCTACCTGATTTGATCCAATCCTTTAAATTTGCCGCCCCTATTGCGCTGTATTTTCTACTGTTGGTCTTTTGTTTGCTTGACGCGTCGGTCCACAATTATGTGTCGACCCTGAAGTGAAATTCGATCACCGAAGTTAACCAGTGACCTATTTCCACAAAAAAAGCCGGGCCATCAGGCCCGGCAGTCCAACAGGGAGGTGCATGTCATAACCCGGACATGCGCGGGTTGGGAGTAACCTAATTATGTGTTCAGGGTATCACTTTGATCCAAGTCAATCCACACCCAGTTAAGACACCAGCCTATATCCACCCGATTCTGTGACCAAAAGGCGCGCATTCGATGGGTCGGGCTCGATTTTCTGCCGTAGACGATAGATATGGGTCTCCAGCGTATGGGTGGTGACACCAGCGTTATAGCCCCAGACCTCGTGCAGCAGAACGTCGCGTGCAACAACGCCATCGGTTGAACGATAGAGGAACTTGAGGATGTTGGTTTCCTTCTCGGTCAGGCGAATTTTGCGATCCTCTTCGGTGATCAACATCTTCATCGCCGGCTTGAAGGTGTATGGCCCAAGCACAAAGACTGCGTCTTCGGATTGCTCATGCTGACGCAGTTGCGCGCGGATACGGGCCAGCAGCACAGGAAATTTGAACGGCTTAGAAACATAATCATTCGCCCCGGCATCCAGGCCCAGAATCGTGTCGGCATCGCTGTCATGGCCAGTCAGCATCAAGATCGGGCTTTTGACACCCTGCTTGCGCATCAGGCGGCACAACTCTCGCCCGTCGGTATCCGGCAGGCCAACGTCCAGAATGACCAGATCGTAGATCGCCTCGCGGGCGCGCTCCATCGCGGATTGACCGTCATGCGCTTCGAACACGTCGAAATCCTCGGTCATCACGAGTTGCTCGCTGAGCGCCTCGCGCAGGTCTTCATCGTCATCCACCAGCAGGATTTTCTTGAGCTGAGCCATGATCCGGTCCTCCTATGCCATTTCCACCACTTGCGCGTAGAAGATGCAATCAACAAGGTTTGCTGCAATCGTCTCACGCCCTCGTGTCTGGCACATAGGAAATGTTTCACATTTCTGTCTTATCAGGCTACAGGAAGGTCAGAACGTTACAGGGTAACATGAATGAGTCTTATCCCGGATATTTTGGAATTGCTGGCGCGCGCCCGCGCTGATCTGCGTATGGGAGTGCCGGTCGCACTGACCGATGACAGCGGATTCAGCGTGCTGGCTGTCGCAACAGAAACGCTCGGAGCGCAGCGGTTGGCAGATCTGCGCGGCCTCGGAGGTGATCCGGTGGTCGCGGTAACTGTAAGGCGTGCGGAAACGCTGAAGGCCCGGGCTTATGACGGCGATCTGGCGCGTGTGATCATTCCGGCGGACGCGGACATCGCCTGGGTTCAGGCCGTAGCCGATCCGTCAGACGATCTGAATGCGCCGATGAAGGGACCCTTGATGACTGAACGTCAGGGGAATGCAAACCTGCACCGTATCGCCATCGCTCTGACCAAATCTGCACGCCTTTTACCTGCTGTTGTTGTTGTTCCCATCGAAGACGGGCGTGATTTTGCTGCAACCCATGGCCTGACATGCATTGACCACACCCGCGCCGCGCCACATCTGGCGGATCGCAGTACCCTGCACGCGATCGTTGCAGCGCGCCTGCCTATGGAAGTGTCCGAGGCCGGGCGCTTGCACGTATTTCGCCCCAAAGATGGCGGCGAGGAACATTACGCCGTGGAAATCGGACGACCGGACCGAGACAAACCGGTTCTGGCTCGACTGCATTCGGCCTGTTTCACCGGCGACCTGATGGGCAGCCTGAAATGCGATTGCGGCCCGCAACTGCGAGGCGCTCTGGCACAAATGGGGGCCGAAGGGTCAGGTGTTCTGCTGTATCTCAATCAGGAGGGGCGCGGGATTGGTCTGGCAAACAAGATGCGCGCCTATTTCCTTCAGGATCAGGGGTTCGACACGGTCGAAGCCAATCACCGCCTGGGTTTTGAGGATGATGAGCGCGATTTCCGGTTGGGATCGGACATCCTGAAATCACTGGGCTTCAGCTCGGTTCGTTTGCTCACAAATAACCCGGCGAAAATCGCGATGATGGAAAAGACGGGGATCGCCGTTACCGAACGTGTGCCGTTGAAGGTTGGAGAAACCGCCCACAATCGCGGTTATCTGGCCACAAAGGCAGCCAAGTCCGGGCATCTGCTGTGACACCTGGTGATCTGGTACTGACCCCGCGCGGCGTACGATTTTCCGGACGGACTTTTCCATGCTCAGTCGGCAAGGGTGGGCTTAGCAGCACCAAACGCGAAGGCGATGGTGCCACACCGACGGGTGTGCACTCTATTGTCGGGATGCTGTACCGGGCGGACCGGCTTGCGAAGCCGTCCGCATGGGCGATCCCCATCGGTCCTTGCGATCTGTGGTCGGATGATGGCCGCGACAGCAGGTACAACAATCTGGTCAGCGCGCCCTATCCCTTCAGCCATGAAAAACTGCGCCGTGCAGACCCCCTGTATGATCTGATTTTGATAACCGATTGGAACTGGCCCAATGCAGTTCCGGGTCACGGGTCAGCAATCTTTATTCATCAGTGGAGACGTCCCGGATACCCGACGGAAGGGTGCGTCGCCCTCCGCCGGGGTCATCTTCACTGGATAGCTAGCCGGGTAACGCTAGGTACGCGCCTGATCATTCCTGCTGCTTGACCCGCTCGCCGAAGATCGCAGATCCTACGCGCACATGAGTTGCACCCAGCGCTATGGCTTGTTCGAAATCGCCGCTCATTCCCATCGAAAGCCCCTGCAACCCGTTGCGATCTGCTATCTTTGCCAGCAAGGCAAAATGCAACGACGGTTCTTCATCCACCGGCGGAATGCACATTAACCCCTGAACCGGCAAGTCCAGCGCGCGGCATTCCGCGATAAACGCGTCCGCATCGACGGGCAGGATGCCAGCCTTCTGATCCTCTTCCCCGGTATTGACCTGTACGAACAGTTCGGGGCATTTGCCCGTTTCCTGCGCCAATCGCGCTAGTGTCTTGGCCAGTTTGGGCCGGTCTACAGAGTGAATGGTGCTGAACAACTCCATCGCTTGCCGCGCTTTGTTGGTTTGCAACGGGCCGATCAGGTGTAGATCAACGTCTGAATACTGCTCGATGAAACCCGGCCATTTGCCCGCAGCTTCCTGCACGCGGTTTTCACCGAAACAGCGATGCCCCTGCTCAAGAACATCCTGAACGCGTTCGTTCGGCTGTACTTTAGAGACAGCGATCAGATTTACAGATCCCGCTGGTCGCCCGGCGACAGTTTCAGCTTTGGCAATACGGGCGGTGATATCGTGCAGCGACATTAGATTCCTCAATCTGCTTTAATCGCAGAGAAACACCATGTCAGCACAAAAGAAAAGGGCAGGTCCGAGGACCTGCCCTAAAACCTTGCGGTTTCAGATCAACTTAGAAGTTGAACTGAGCACCGAAGTCAGCTTGCAGTGTGGAGTCGGTGCAGATGTCGCAGTCGTTGACACCGATACCACCGCGCAGCGAAGCACCGCCGCCCAGGTCGTAGATAGCACCGATGGCGACCTGCTGAAGGTCGGCATCTGCGTTACCGTCACCGTAGGTGAACAGCAGGGTGGTTGCAGCGCCCAGGTTGTAGGCTGCCGACAGACCCCATGCAGTACCGTCAGTTGCTGCGATCTCGGTTGCGTCGTCTGCTACAAACAGAGTACCCGAGAAGTCGCCAAATTCACCGCCCAGAGTCAGAACGGTCAGGCTTGGGTCGCTAACACCGGAAACACCGGCGTCGGTTTGACCGTAAGCAACAGCTGCAGTGATGTTGTTGAAGCTGTAAGTTGCGCTGATATCCCAACGGTCAGCATCGATAGTCGCACCGCCACCCGGGAACAGGGTCGCTTGGTCATACGATGCGCCGAAGGCGAAATCACCAACCGCGTACTGGAAGAACACGGCGTTCGAACCCGAACCGGTCGACGAATAGGCCAGGAAGCCATAGTTCACGCCCGAGTACTGGCCAGCGAACAGTTCCAGACCAACTTCGTTACCGTAGTAGTTTGCCAGGTTGTCGAACGAACCTGCAACGTTGCCCGCGTCAACACGCAGACCACCATAGATGACCGAGAAGCGTGCGCCGTTCAGGCCAGCCGAGTTGGCTTCGCCAGTTCCGGAGTCTTCGTCAGCCTGCAGACGAACACGCGCCGAGAACTCAACGCCGCCATCGGTTTCCGCGTTGCCGTCGATGTTCAGACGGAAGCGCGACACCAGGATAGCATCGTCGGTTTCTGGGTTGTTTACGTTGATCGCACCGCTTGCAGTAGTGGTGGTGGTGAGGATCGAACGATCTTCAACGTAGCCAATACCAAAGCGGCCGTAACCGCTGAAGTTGATTTCGGCCGCTGCAACACTTGCGGTTGCAATCAGAGCGGTCGATGCGAAGAGAACTTTTTTCATCTTGTTTCCCTCGGGTTCAAAAGTTTTTTCTACTCGACACATGCCTCAGCACATGTCTCAGCACGGGAACCGTTTCGCTCTTTTTGCCCCCAACACGCAAGCTTGGCTTAAACGTGACGCATGCATTGACCACAAATTGGTGCAAGGATGCCACAGTCTGACTTCTGGCCTTATATGCCCGAAAACCCACCTTTAAGTGACATTAATAGGGTTGTTGCCGATCTGGACCTTGTCTAGGAGTAACATTTAGCAAACGAGACCAAGTGAAATAGGACCAGTCGACTATGCGCGTGCAGACGATTTTCGGGTTGATTATAATCACTGCCGCCGTGTCGGCCTGCGGACAGAATCGGGGCGCAGCGCCAAACCCAAATGTTCTCGCCACAGGCGGCAACAACGAAGAGCAAGAGTTCAACGACCCGAATCGCTCGACGATCTGGGATGTGTTTGACACCCGAAACGCTGAGCAGATCACAAATGTGAACCGCTATCTTTGGGCCGCGTCTCTGGATGTTCTGAATTTCCTGCCGGTGCAGGAGGTCGATCCTTTTACCGGTGTGATCGTAACGGGTTACGGCACACCCCCGGGCGGCGGTCGTCAATATCGCGCAACAGTTCACATCAGCGATCCGGCTCTGGCGGCGCGCTCTTTGTCAGTCTCACTACAGACCAGCGGTGGATCCCCGGTCAGCGCGGCAACCACCCGCGCAGTCGAGGACGCGATCTTGTCTCGCGCCCGTCAGTTGCGCATTGCGGACAACAAGTTCTAGCAACCCGTCGAAAATCACACTAATACCACGCCGGGTTCCTACCCGGCGTTTTCATTCACGAAGGACCGTACGATGTCTCGCTACTCGGCCAACGAAATCGAAGCAAAATGGCAAGAGGCCTGGGACAAGGCCGGAATCTTCACCGCCGACCACAAGGCGGACAAGCCGAAATACTACGTGCTTGAGATGTTCCCCTACCCCTCTGGCCGAATCCATATGGGGCATGTGCGCAACTATACGATGGGAGACGTGATTGCGCGGCACAAGCTGGCAACCGGCCATAATGTGCTGCACCCCATGGGGTGGGACGCCTTTGGGATGCCTGCTGAAAACGCAGCTATGGCGATTGGAGGACACCCCAAGGACTGGACCTATGGCAATATCGCCGACATGCGCGGCCAGATGAAACCGCTAGGCCTGTCGATCGACTGGTCACGTGAATTCGCCACCTGCGACCCGGAATATTACGGCCAGCAACAGGCACTGTTCCTGGATATGCTTCAGGCCGGGCTGGTTTACCGTAAGAACGCCGTGGTGAACTGGGACCCGGTCGATATGACCGTTCTGGCCAATGAGCAGGTGGAAAACGGGCGTGGTTGGCGCTCGGGTGCGCTGGTGGAGCGGCGCGAGCTGACGCAGTGGTTCTTCAAAATCTCTGATTATTCCGAGGAACTTCTGGACGCATTGGATACGCTGGACAACTGGCCCGCCAAGGTACGTCTGATGCAGGAAAACTGGATCGGCAAGTCGCGGGGCCTGCAGTTTGGCTTTGAACGCACCGATGGTGGCGAGCCGATCACCGTCTATACGACGCGCCCCGATACGCTGTTGGGCGCATCTTTTGTCGGCATCTCGCCGGACCACCCGATTGCCAAGCAACTTGAGGCCGAAAGCCCCGAAGTTGCTGAGTTCGTTTCCGAATGCCGCAAAGGCGGCACCACGGAAGAGGCCATCGAAACCGCTGAAAAGCTGGGCTATGACACCGGTATCCGCGTCAAGCACCCGCTGGACCCGAACTGGGAACTGCCGGTTTGGATCGCCAACTTCATCCTGATGGACTACGGCACCGGCGCCATTTTTGCCTGCCCGGCGCATGACCAGCGCGACCTGGATTTCTGCCGCAAATACGGCCTGCCCGTGGTCGATACCTTCTTTGCGTTGGACGATGACATCCCGGTCGACAAAATCGCCTTTGTCCCGCCGAAAACCGAGAAAGTCCGCTGGGTGAACCATTTCGCGGGCCTGACCGAGGCCACAGGCGACGAAGCCATCAACGCCACCGTCGATTTCGCCGAGAAGGCCGGTTGGGGCGAAGGTGTTACCAAATTCCGCCTGCGCGACTGGGGCCTCAGCCGTCAGCGCTATTGGGGTTGCCCGATTCCCGTTGTTCATTGCGAAAAATGCGGTGTGGTGCCGGAGAAGAAAGAAAACCTGCCGGTTCGCCTGCCCGACGATGTCACCTTTGACAAACCCGGCAACCCGCTGGATCGCCATCCAACATGGCGCGATTGCGCCTGCCCGTCCTGCGGTGCCCCGGCTAAGCGCGAAACCGACACGATGGACACCTTCGTGGATTCGTCCTGGTATTTCGCCCGTTTCACCGCCCCGCGCGCCGAAACGCCGACTGATCTGGCCGAGGCTGAATACTGGATGAATGTCGACCAGTATATCGGTGGCATCGAACACGCGATTCTGCACCTGCTCTATTCCCGCTTCTTCGCGCGGGCGATGAACATCACCGGGCATCTGCCGAAAAAAGCCATCGAACCGTTCGATGCACTGTTCACACAGGGCATGGTGACGCATGAGATTTACCAGACCCGCGACGCCAATGGCCGCCCAGTTTACCACCTGCCCGAGGACGTGACCGACGGCAAACTGGCGGACGGCACTGAGGTCGAAATCATCCCCTCGGCCAAGATGTCGAAATCCAAGAAAAACGTCGTGGACCCGGTCAGCATCATCTCAGCCTTTGGCGCGGATACCGCGCGCTGGTTCGTGCTGTCCGATTCTCCGCCAGAGCGCGACGTGGAATGGACCGCATCGGGTGCGGAAGCGGCCTATAAACACCTGAATCGAGTTTGGAACCTCTGCGACAAGATCGGTGCCATGGACCCCGATGCCAAAGGCGAAGGGGATGAGGAATTGCTGCGCGAGATGCACAAAGCCATCCGCGACGTGACGCTGGGCGTTGAAAGCTTTGGCTTTAACGCCGCGATTGCGAAGTTGTATGCCTTCACCAATACGTTGGCAAAATCCAAGGCAGGGGCTGCTGCTCAAAAGCAGGCGATCAAGACACTGGCGCAGCTTATGTCGCCAATGACCCCGCATCTGGCCGAGGATATCTGGGCGCATCAGGGTGGCGAAGGTCTGGTGGCCGTCGCGCCATGGCCGGTCGCGGATGAGGCGATGTTGGTCGACGATACCGTCACCCTGCCGATTCAGATCAACGGCAAACGCCGTGCGGAAATCAGCGTGGCCAAGGATATGGCCAAAGACGAGGTTGAAAAAATCGCGCTCAGCACCGAAGCTGTGCAAAAGGCGCTGGACGGGAATGCGCCGAAGAAGGTGATTGTTGTTCCGGGCCGGATCGTGAATGTCGTTGTTTGATCGCAGAACTCTTTTGAAAATGCCGCTGGCCGCCTGTTTCTTGGCGGCCGCCTGCGGCTTTGAGCCGGTCTACGCCCCCGGCGGCACTGGCTCGGCATTGAACGGAAATGTCGCCGTGTCGGCTCCGAACACAGTTGAAAGCTATCTTCTGGTCGAAAATCTGGAACAACGGCTGGGCCGCAGCGCAACTTCAGGCAAAAAATACAAACTGGATGTGACCGTCGCGACGGTTGTTCGGGGCGCCGCAATTACCACGACGAACGAAACCAATCGCTATTCCATCAACGGCCGGGCGAATTACACACTCAAGTCCAATGGAACCGGCAAAGTCATCGCGTCGGGCACGGTCAACGACTTTGTCGGTTATTCGGCGTCAGGCTCGACGGTGTCTACGCTGGCAGATGAGCGAGACGCCAGGGAACGGCTGATGGTGATTCTGTCTGACCAGATAGTGAACCGTCTCTACGCCGTCCAGGACCTCGGCGCATGAAGCTTAGCCCGCGCGAGGCTGAGGGGTATTTCGCCCGACCGGATGCCGACAAAGCAGGACTATTGATCTACGGTGCGGACGCGATGCGCGTGGCGCTCAAGCGCCAACAAGTGCTGGCCGCGCTGCTGGGGGCCTCTGCCGAAGAGGAAATGCGCCTGACCCGCATACCGGGCGCGGAATTGCGCGGCGACCCTGCCTTGCTGCTGGACGCGGTCAAGGCCGTCGGATTCTTCCCCGGCCCGCGTGCTGTTTTCGTCGAAGACACGACAGATGCCGCCGCCCCGGCGATCATCGCAGCATTCGAAGATTGGGCCCCCGGCGACGCACAAATCATCGTCACAGCGGGGCAACTCAAACCTAGCTCAAAGATCCGCAAAGCGTTTGAAGCGCACCCGTCAGCCTATGCGGTGGGCATTTATGACGATCCACCATCGCGGGGTGAGATTGAGCGCATTCTGTCCGAAGCCGGTGTACAGAACATCCCGCGCGACACAATGTCTGCAATTACCGAGCTGGCCACGGGAATCAGCCCCGGGGATTTCACGCAAACCATTGAGAAACTGTCACTCTATAAGCGCGGTGACAGTTCGGAACTGACTATCGAGGATATCGAAGCCTGTGCCCCGCGCTCGACCGAGGCTGCGCTGGACGACGTTCTGAACGTGGTCGCCGAAGGCCGCGCGGGGGAAATCGGGCCGCTGATCCGGCGCCTGCAATCACAGGGCACAAATGCGGTGAGCTTGTGCATTGGGGCAACCCGTCATTTCAGGACGCTCTACGCCTGTGCGTCCGATCCCGGCGGCGCAGCACAGGGGATCGGCAAATTGCGTCCGCCAGTCTATGGCAAGCGCCGCGACCGGATATTGCGGCAGGCGCAGGGATGGGGGGCGCCCAAGTTGCAGACAGCTTTGACCGTACTGACGGATACCGACCTGTCACTGCGGTCGGCGGGACAAACCGCCCCTGCCATGGCCTTGGTGGAACGCGCAATGATCCGATTGGCGATGCTGGCGCGCACCCGTTAACCGGCGCGGCGCAGCCTGTCCGCAGCCGCCCGCCCGGCCCAGCGTCCTGTCGCGAGGCAAGCGGTCAACAGATAGCCCCCGGTCGGGGCCTCCCAATCCAGCATCTCACCGGCGCAGAAGACACCCGGCATCGCTTTCAGCATCAGCCCATCGTCCAATGCCGTGTGTGTGACCCCTCCGGCGGTGGAAATGGCCTCATCCATCGGGCGCAATCCGGCGTGAGCTATGGGCAGTTTCTTGATTGCATCGGCGTGCTGAGACACGGGCAAAGTGCTACGTTTCACCATTTCATGAAACAGCGCAGTCTTTTGCGACGACAGGTGCAGCGATTTTTTCAGCCATTGCGAAAACGTGGTTTTCGGCTTCTTCGAGGACAGGCGCGCTAATACGGCTTCGGAATCCAGGTCCGGTGCCAGATCGACAAAAAGCGGCGCGCCATTACGCAGGGCCGGTGTCAGAGAATACAATCCTCCTCCCTCAATCCCAGACGCCGAAAGGATGGCTTCGCCCCGGCTTTCCAACGCGCCAGCCGTCCAACGGACCGACTTCAAGGCCGCTCCGAAATGGGGCTGCATATGGGGGCTCCACTCTACTGACAGGGCGGAGTTGGCAGGTTCAAAAGGCGCCAGGTCGACGGACTTTGCGCGCAATATCTGCGCCCAGTGACCATCAGACCCCAACCGCGCCCAGCTTGCGCCCCCCAGAGCCAGAACGGTGACGTCCGCCGTGATTCTCTGCTGACCGTCCACTGTATCGAACACCAAGGTGTCGCCATCCCAACCAGTCCATCGCCACCGCGTTCTGATCCGAGCACCCGAACTTTCAAGGCGCACGAGCCACGCGCGCAGCAGCGGAGAGGCCTTCATCACCTTCGGAAAAACCCGGGCCGTCGATCCGGTGAACAGCTCTTGACCCAACCCTTGTGCCCAGTTTTGCACGTCCGACGCTTCGAATTCTGTTATTATTGGGCGCAACCAGTCCGCTGCCTCGCCATAGGAACTTAGAAGGGTCTCAAGCGGTTCATCCTTTGTCAGATTCAATCCCGATTTGCCTGCCATCAGAAACTTGCGCGCGACAGACGGTTTAGCCTCGGCAACCAGAACATCGTGACCAGCGGCGGCCAGTTGTTCCGCGGCCATCAAACCCGCAGGACCAGCCCCGATTACCACTGCCTGCGCCATTGTTGCCCCCTTGCCTTCCGCGCCATCGGGCGCAACCCTGTCATCACCATGTCAGACAGCGATCCGATCTGCCCGCTTTGTGACCGCCCCATCCCCGACGGGGACGGCAGCCTGCACCATCTGATCCCAAAACTCAAAGGGGGCAAGGGCGGACCCACGGTTTTGTTGCATGTGATCTGCCACAAAGAAGTACACGCCACACTGACCGAAGGCGAACTGGCCCGCAACTATTCCACGGTCGAGGCCTTACGCGCCCATCCGCGGTTAAGGAAGTTCCTGAACTGGGTTCGAAAACGCCCGCCTGGTTTCCGTTCGAAAGTACCGGGCAAACGGCGCGGGCGATGATCAGCCGGGCCGGACCGGATCGCCAAAGGCATCCCGGACCGAGTCGCTCAGCCCCTGAAATTCCAACCCGCGATAGTCCGGCACCGGTGCGAATTGCGCTCCGGCAAGGTGTTGGAATTCCAACGTTGTATAGGGACGTTTCCACAACCACTCGCGGTTTTCCACGGCCCAGAGATCAGCATTCGGCGGAACCTCATCGGTAAAGGCATAGAAATGCAGATCAAATCCGTATTGGCCCACATCCTGCACTGACAGCAGCCGCATGCCCTGTGCCCGACAAAAGGCATCCTCGACGGCGATGTCCCCGGTGCGTAGGGTGATCTGGCCGATGCGGGCCTTGGCAAACGGTTCTGCGGGATCAGCAGCGCTGTCTGGTCGGTTCCCTTCGAAATCCTGTTGCAACAGCTCGATCACGAACCCTTCGGGGTCTTTCATGTGGCACATATATCCAATGTCGAGGAACTGCTTGGGCTCTGATACCTCGACCCCTTTCAGACGCAATTCTGCAACGGCAAGATCGGCATCCGGTACGGTGATCCCGATTTTCCAGTACCGTTGACCACCGTCGTGCATGTACCCGCCTCCGCCCGGCATCAGCAGCAGATCGGCATCCTGACCACCATAACCCACTCGGCGGTTAGGCCCCTGCTCTCGCACGGTCATACCCAGAAGGTCTGCATAAAACCCGGCCAGCTTGTCAGGGTCGGCCACACGCAAAAGCAGGGCGGATAGCCTCATTGGCACATCCTCGCGATGCCCGTTGCGATCTGTGGGTCTGCGGCCAGACTGTCGGCCACCAGTTCATGCGCCGTAGGCATTAACATGTCGGGTTCGACCACACGATCCACAAGCCCGAAACCATACGCCTCGTCCGCTGTGAGTTTTTGCCCCGCCATCAGGATCATCTTGGTGCGGGATGGCCCGATCAGGGCGGCCATGCGTACCGGGTCTGAAGGCTGTGGCAGAAACCCCAGCTTCATGACCGGGTAAAAGAATTTGGCCTGTGGCACCGCGATGCGAATATCACAGGCCAGCACCATTCCATTTGCGCCACCGGCCAGCGTACCGTTGAGCGCGGCAATCGTCAGACAGGGCAATGCCGCGATGGCGCTGGACAACCGCTCCCACAGATCCGAGGTAGCAAGACCGGCGCGCGCCTCTTCCAGATCGGCACCGGCACTGAAAACTTTGCCCGCGCCGGTAAGGATCAGCGCGCGGGCCTCGGTTGCGGCTTCGGCAATCTCAGCCAGTTCAGCCAGCATCGGCCCGGTCAACGCATTGGCCTTGCCGGGATTGTTGAGCGTAACGATCCACAACCCGTCTGCTTTCGTCAATTCGATCACGTTAGCCCAACCCTTTGCCGTATATCCGCGCGCCGCAGAGAGATTTCGGTGCCCAGAAACTCATCTGCATCTTCCGAGCACATCCACAGCAGCGCTCGGGCAGGCCAGTCGGCGGGAATGTGATCGCTCCAGTCCAATTGGCTGACCGCGTTAATGCCGCTGTCCTTGATAACTCGCTGCATGTCTGTGGCTACGGTTCCGGGCGACAGGCCCATGGCGCGAATGCCGTGGATGGCTTCTTCCAGATGCAGACATTCGGTCAGCATTTTGGCCCCTGCTTTCGAGGCGCAATAATGGCTCCAGGCCTCGATCGGATTGGTCGCAGCTCCGGACGATACCGTCAGAACGGTGCCCCCACCAGCCGCGCGCATGACCGGCAAAGCCGCCCGCATCCCGTAAAACACGCCCTTGAGGTTGATGTCTATCGCAGCGCTCCACGATGCGACGTCGGCATTGGACAAATGAAAGATCGGGTCAATAACACCCGCATTACCGATCAGAACATCCAGCCCACCGAACCGATCAACACAATCGGCAACGGCCTGTTCGACCTGCGCAAAATCGCTGACATCGCATTGCAGCGCGATGGCATTGTCGCCCAGCGCTTCGGCCAGAGCGTCAATCTGTTCGCGGTTGCGCGCCACCAGCGCGACATTGGCCCCGGCAGCGGCAAATACACGCCCTGCCTCGGCACCGATGCCGCGGCTGGCCCCTGTAATCAGTACGGTTTTCCCTTGCATGTGGATCCTGTACCTCCGTTGTTTTGAGATTGTGTAAATCTCTACCTTGCGAACGGGGAAAGGGTCCACCCCTTGCCCCTTGACGCCCGCCGCCACAGGCACGACGATGCGCGCAAATTGATCAAGAAGGGTTATCTAATGTCCGTTTTCCTTCGCCGCAGCTGCGGCGCAGTTCTGGCTTATGCCGTTATCACCCAGGGCGCGTTCGCCGATGTCACCGCTCAGGACGTCTGGGACGACTGGCAAACCTACCTGACCCAGATGGGATATACCGTCACCGGTGATCAGGCGGTCTCAGGCGAAGTAACCACCGTGTCGGATATGACACTGTCCATCGACATGCCGGACACGGACGGTTCGTTCAAGGCGGTCGTCCCGCAGATGACCCTGACCGAAAATGGCGACGGCACAGTCAGCATCGGCCTGCCCGAGAGCTTTCCCATGACCCTGTCAGGCGAAGAGGAAGGCGAGGCGTTTTCCGTCGATATCCTTTATACACATTCTGGGTTGAAAATGGTGGTCTCGGGCTCTCCCGACGATATGACCTATGACTATTCAGCCGATGCACTTGGCATCAAGCTGGAAGGGCTGACAGTCGATGGAGATCCCCTGCCAGAAGACATTCTGGCCGTGAACTTCGGTTTGACCAACTTGGCTGGTAATTCGCGGATGAAGATCGGTGAAAACCGCGATGTGGATCAGAAATTCACCGCCGACGGGCTGACCTATGATCTGATGTTCAAAGATCCCGAAGGCGCGGAAAATGGCCTAATCAAGGGCGCGCTGAACCAGCTGACCTTTGAGGGCACGAACGTGATCCCTTCAAGCTTTGATGGTTCTGACCCGCAGACCTTCTTCAAAAGCGGGTTTTCGTTCTCGGGCCTGTTTACATATGCGGCAGGCAATACGTCGATTGAAGGCACCAGCGAGGGCCAGGCCTTTTCGATGGGCAGCGAATCCGAAGGCGGGCGCTTTGCGGTCAGCCTTGACGATCAGCGCCTTGCCTACGATGTCGAGCAGAACAGCTCAAAGCTGGCTGTGACCACAGCCGATCTGCCTTTCCCGATTGAGATTGCGATGGCCAATGCCGGGTTGAAATTCGAATTCCCGGTGCAGGAATCCGAAGAAATTCAACCGTTTGGCTTCGCCATCAACCTGACAGACTTCACCATGTCCGATGTCTTGTGGAGCATCTTTGACCCCGCCGGCGCCCTACCGCGCGATCCCGCAACCATCGCGCTGGACACCTCCGGAACGGCCAAAGTCCTGACGAATTTCTTTGATCCCGCCGAGATTGAAGCACTTGAGACATCGGGTGAGGCACCGGGTGAGCTGCATTCGCTGAAAATCAACGAATTGCTAGTGTCGCTTGTTGGCGCAAAGCTGACGGGTGAGGGCGACTTCACCTTTGACAACACCAAAGCGGCGGAATTCGACGGCATGCCAGCCCCGTCAGGTGTTGCGAACTTGCAGCTGACCGGTGCCAACGCGTTGATCGACACGCTGATCGGAATGGGTCTAATTCAGGAAAGCGATGCGCTGGGTGCGCGTATGATGATGGGTCTGATGGCAGTGCCGGGTGATGCGCCGGACACGCTGAAATCGAAAATCGAATTCACCGAAGATGGCCAGATTTTGGCCAACGGTCAGCGCATCAAGTGATGACCTGAGGCGGGGCCGCTCTGCGGCCCTGCTTGACCCCATGGGTGCTGGTCATCGTACCCATCACCCAATTTTGCCCTGTTCAATATACCTGCGGGTCTTGCGGGATGCCCGGTCCAAGGCTAGGTCCAGAACATCAAGACCGGAGGCCATATGACCCAAACACCTGAAGAGATCAGCCACGCCCTGCTGGACGCGGCCCGCAAAGCCGGGGCCGACACGGCGGATGCCATCGTGATTGATGGCTCTTCGGTGTCGGTCGATGTGCGCGGCGGGGCATTGGAAAATGCCGAACGCTCGGAAGGAACCGATCTTGGGCTACGGGTGTTTCTGGGCAAGCGACAAGCGATTGTCTCCAGCTCGGACAGCCGCACTGAGACCCTGAATGCGATGGCCGAACGGGCCGTGGCGATGGCACGAGAGGCCCCCGAAGACCCATTCACCGGATTGGCCGATGCGGATCAACTGGCCACGAGTTGGGACCTGCAAGCGCTGGAATTATTCGACCCGACCCCAGAGCCGGCAGCAGAAGATCTTTTGCAGGATGCGCTATCTGCCGAAGCTGCGGCGTTGGCTGTTCAAGGCGTTACGCAAGTGTCCGATGCGGCAGCGGCATATGGCATGCATCGCGTACATATGGCCGCTAGCAACGGCTTTACCGGAGGCTATTCCCGCACCAGCCGATCAACGTCATGCGTGGCAATTTCGGGCGAAGGCACCGGGATGGAGCGCGACTATGACGGAGACAGCCGCACCTTTCAAAGCGATCTGCGCGACCCGGAAGAAATCGGCCGCAACGCAGGTGAACGCGCGGTGGCGCTGGTTGGGGCTCAAAAACCCAACACCGGGACCTTTCCCGTGCTGTTCGACGAACGCATCTCATCCTCTCTGATCGGTCACCTGCTGGGGGCAAGCAACGGGGCCGCAATTGCCCGTGGCGCATCCTGGCTGAAAGATTGTCTCGGGGAGCAGGTGCTGCCGGACCACCTGTCACTGATCGAAGACCCGCACCGTCCGCGCATCTCGGGCTCGCGCCCGTTCGACGCCGAAGGGCTGGCAACCAATCGGCGCGCCATTGTCGAAAACGGAATTCTGACCGGCTGGACGCTGGACCTGGCCAGCGCACGCAAACTGGACATGATCTCGACCGGGAATGCAGCGCGAGGTGTATCCGGGCCACCGTCGCCCAGTAACTGGAACCTGAGCCTGACGCAGGGCGACCAAAGCCGTGCGGACCTGCTGCGCGACATGGGCACCGGGCTGCTGGTGACGTCGATGATCGGCTCGACCATCAACCCCAATACGGGCGACTATTCGCGCGGCGCCTCGGGTTTCTGGGTCGAGAACGGAGAGATCACCCATCCGGTCAACGAATGCACCATCGCAGGAAATCTGCGCGACATGCTGAAACGCATCATTCCGGCAAACGACGCGCGTCCGTACCTGTCTCGGGTCGTTCCGTCGTTGCTGATCGAAGGGATGACACTTGCCGGCAGCTGATCTTTCCCTGCTGATCGACGCCGCCCGCGAGGCCGGAAAGATCGCCACCCGGTTTTCGGGCACAACAGCGCAGCGCTGGGACAAACCGGATGGCGCAGGCCCGGTGACCGAGGCCGATCTGGCAGTCAACGCCATGCTGGAACAATATCTTCCGACGGCCCGCCCGGGCTATGGCTGGCTGAGTGAAGAGACCGAGGATTCCGCAGACCGCTTGTCCAGGGACAACGTGTTCATCATCGACCCGATCGACGGCACCCGCAGCTTTGCGGAAGGGTCACGAACCTGGGCGCACTCATTGGCTATCACCGAGCGTGGCGAAGTTACAGCTGCTGTGATCTACCTGCCGCTTCGTGACCTTCTCTATGCGGCGGCCAAGGGGCATGGAGCAACGCTGAATGGTGCGCCAATTCAGGTGTCCGGGGTTTCCACTTTGGATGAAGCCGAGCTTTTGGTCGCCAAACCCAATCTGGAGACGCGCCATTGGCGGCAGGGCCAGGTGCCTGAGTTCAAGAGGTCATACCGCCCCTCGCTGGCATATCGTATGGCGCTTATCGGGCAAGGACGGTTTGACGGGATGCTGACGCTCAGGCCCAGTTGGGAGTGGGACATCGCCGCCGGTGATCTGATCGTCCGCGAAGCGGGTGGCACCTGTACAGACCGCCATGGCCATCCCTTGCGGTTCAACAACGCCCACCCGCGCCTGAACGGCGTTCTTGCGGCAGGATCTTCAATCCATGAAACTCTGTCGGCGCGGCTTGACCCGGACAGTACCGGAATCGCCCCATGAGCAAACAGCGTTCCCTGAGTTTGGCCGCTTATCGGGTGCTGTCTTGGGGCGTGTCCCACGCGCCCGATCAACCCGATCTTCCCCGCCCCAAAGGCGAGCTGATCTGGGTTCATATCAACGAGCAACAGCGCCAGCGTGCGGTACTGGATTTCTGCCGTAGGCTGCAACAGGTCCGACCCGAGCTGAATGTCATGCTGACAGCGCCGTCTGATGCTGACCTGAAACGCTGGGAACTGACGGGATATCCACTGGTCCCCCTGCCCTCGGAACAGAACGGGGCGGCAAAAGCCTTTCTCGATTATTGGCGCCCTGACATCGGCCTCTGGGTCGGAGGTGGGCTTATGCCCAACGTGATCACGCGCGCCGAGGAACATGGCGTGCCACTGATTCTGATCGAGGCTCCATCCGATATCCAGATCCCCCGTGGGGCCAGATGGCTTCCCGACATCGCCCGCTATACGTTCGATTGTTTTCAAATCATCCTTACCACCAAATCCGAAACAGCCCGAGCGATCCGACGCCTTGGCGTTGCGTCCGGCAAAGTCAAAGAATCACCGCCACTGCATATCAGCCCGAATCCGAAGCCCTGGCCCGAAGACGAGCTGATCGAAACGAACCATGCGTTGGCCGGGAGACCGGTCTGGCTGGCGACCCACGTCTTGGACAAGGAATTCATCTCGATCCTCAGTGCCCACCGTCAGGCCATGCGGATGCTGCCGCGACTGGCACTGATTTTGCATGTCGCGGATATGGCCGAGGCTGAACCGCTGCTCCGACGACTGGAGACCATGGATCTGCGCTGCGCAAACTGGGACACCGACGGGCATATCGAGGACACAACGCAGGTCATTCTGTCCGCAGCCCCCGAAGATCTGGGGCTTTGGCACCGGGTTTCTGCAGTGACGTTCATGGGCAGCTCGTTGGAACGAGGGGCTTGCGGGCATGATCCGCTTGTCGCCACGGCGCTTGGATCTGCGATCATTCATGGCCCGTTTGTGGATCAGCATAAGCAGATATACGATCAGCTGGACTGGGCCGGCGCCGCACGCTCGGTCAGAACCGCGACCGAACTGGGTGACGCCGTTGTCGAGCTGCTTTCGCCGGATCGGGCTGCGGACATGGCGCTGGCCGGGTGGCAGATCGTGTCCGAGGGCGCGCCACAGGCGGACCAACTAGTAGACATGGTACAGGAGTGTCTGGATCAAAGGAGTGCGGATTGATGCGGGCGCCCGGTTTCTGGAACACCACCCCCGATCAGCTGGATATTCGGGCCAGACTGCTGGCACCGCTGGGGCGTGTTTATGCTGCTGCAACCGCACGGCGCATCGCGTCAGAGCCCGGGTTCAATCCGGGTGTTCCGGTCATCTGCATCGGCAACTTGAACGCGGGTGGAACCGGCAAAACGCCAACTGTGATCTGGGTGGCCGAACAACTGCGTGACGCCTGGCACGAAACCCATGTTGTCACACGCGGCCATGGAGGCTCGCTGGAAGGCCCAGTTCGGGTCGACCCCAGAAAACACACCGCAGCTCAGGTCGGGGACGAGCCACTGTTGCTGGCCGCATTTACCGAGGTCTGGGTTTCCAAAGACCGCGCCGCCGGGGCCAAGGCCGCTACCGAGGCCGGGGCCACGGTAATCGTACTGGATGATGGGTTTCAGAACCCTTCGGTCGCCAAGGATTTCTCGGTCATCGTGGTGGATGCGGAACGTGGGTTCGGCAACGGCCTGTGCCTGCCTGCCGGACCCTTACGGGAACCCGTCGATACAGGGTTGCAGCGCGCCGATCTGGTATTGTCACTGGGTGACGCCTCTGCGCAGGAACGCTTCGCGGATAGCTGGGGCAGCAGTCTGACCGTTCCCCACGCCACCGGCACGGTCAAACCCCTGCAAACCGGAATGGATTGGACGGGTACACCGGTTCTTGCTTTTGCCGGTATCGGCCATCCTGAGAAATTCTTCGCCACCCTGCGCCAACAAGGGGCAACCCTGCTTCGGGCCGAGGCGCTGGACGATCACCAGCCGCTAACTCCCGCCCTGATGACGCGGCTGGAAAACGAAGCGCGTCTGCTGGGTGCACAGATGGTGACAACGGAAAAGGACGCCGTGCGCCTGCCTCCCGCTTTTCGCAGCAAGGTTGTCACTCTGCCCGTTCGATTGAAAGTGAATGAGGCCGATAAGGTCCGGCAGTCGCTGCTGCAGATCGCCCCATCGCCAAAATAGGGCGACCGGCCCATATCGGGCCGATCGCATGGAATGTTAGCTGCCGAGCTCTTCTTCGATCAACTTCTTGAAGTCGGCATAAGACTGGTTGTCGACCTTCTTGCCGTTCACGATGAAGGATGGGGTGGATTGAATGCCGTCCCGCTCGGCGTTTTCCTGATACCAGGCAACCAGGGTCTGCGCCTGTGTGCCATCCTGCAGGCAGGCGTCAAGCTGGGCATTGTCGATACCGGCCAGACGACCGATCTTGCGCAGTTCGTCCACGATTTCGGCTGGACCTCCGGCTTTGGTCCATTCGGACTGACCTTCATAGATCAGGTCGGAAATGCCAAAGAACTTTTCGGGTCCGCCGCAGCGTGCCACCATCGACGCCCACAATCCATATTTGTCAAAGTAGACCTCACGATAGGTAAACTTGACCTTACCGGTGTCGATGAAATCCTTCTTGAGCTGCTTGTACGGGCCCTGATGAAAATTGGCACAATGCGGGCAGGTGTAGGATGCATATTCGATGATTTCGACTGGCGCATCCTCGGCGCCTTGCACCATGTCCACAATGGTCGAAGTGTCCAGATCGGCCTCTTGCGCCTCGGCGCTGCTGACCAGCGGATAGGTCGGTGACGAATTCGACAGTGACAGCCAATACCCGCCTGCCGCGACGGCAATCGCCGCACAAATTCCGGTTGCTATACGGCTCATTACTCAGCCCTTTCTCAGCGTTTTTTGTTTGGATAAAACGTTTCGCCCCAGACGTTCAAGCGCAGCCCGCAGATCACTGTCGTGAACATCACGCGCGGCGCGGTCCGCCTCGGCTTCGATTTCTGGTTCGATCTTGGGTTTCGCCTGCTTCGGTTTGTGGTCGAAACTGGCCTGCCCCTCGGCAAATCCCGTCGGAGCTGTCTGCGTGATGCGCACCCGACTGATGGCGTTATAGCCATAAACCGCATTCACCTTGCCGCGCAGTTGCTCTTTTTGCATTTCAAGCATCGGGGCCTGCGGACCGGTGGTCAGCACGGTCAGCGTCGCGCCCATTCCGCCCTTTCCATAGCCCACATTCACGGGCCGCGCGATAGCCGCCAGATCCTGCCCGACAATGTCAGCCCAATGGGTCAACAGGCGCGATACGGCAAAGCCCCGGCTTTCGCCGGCGCGCCTGATCTGGCCGTTCAGCAATGTCGCGGTGCGTTTGAACCCGCGGGTCGAAGAACGTCTGCGCTGCATCTGGTTTCCAACTCCTGCGCCGCTATTGTAAAGGGCATGACAACGGGCGCCAGCGAAACCCGACAGGGAGGTGATTAAAATTTGCGTGAAACTGGTGATTTTGACGTAAGCACCGCTTTGCTGGACTGGTACGACCGCCATGCCCGCAAGATGCCATGGCGCGTCGGCCCGGCAGAACGGGCCGCAGGCGTTGTACCCGACCCGTACCGAATTTGGTTGTCCGAAGTGATGCTGCAACAGACCACCGTTGCCGCTGTGCGCGACTATTTCATGCGCTTCACATCCCGCTGGCCAACGGTTCAGGCCCTGGCCGCTGCACCAGACGATCAGGTCATGGGCGAATGGGCCGGGCTGGGATACTACGCCCGCGCGCGCAATCTGCTGAAATGCGCCCGCGTGGTAAGCAACGAATATGGCGGAGCCTTCCCAAACAGCTATGACGCTTTGCTAGAACTGCCCGGCATCGGCCCCTATACCGCCGCCGCGATTTCAGCCATCGCCTTTGATCGCCCCGAAACCGTTCTGGACGGCAATGTCGAACGGGTCATGGCCCGCCTGTATGATATTCACGAACCTTTGCCAGGCGCCAAACCGCTGCTGAAGGACAAAGCCACAGAGTTGACGCCTACAACCCGTCCCGGAGACTATGCTCAGGCCGTGATGGATTTGGGTGCAACGATCTGCACCCCAAAATCTCCGGCCTGTGGCATCTGCCCGGTGCGCGATCCTTGCCAGGCACGCGCCGCCGGAACGCAGTCCGACCTGCCCCGCAAGACACCGAAAAAGCCCAAACCGACCCGATATGGGCATGTCTACATCGCTCAGCGCGACGACGGAGCCCTGCTGCTGGAACGTCGCCCCGACAAGGGGCTGCTGGGGGGCATGCTGGGCTGGCCCGGTTCTGACTGGTCTGAAGCACCGCCCGAAACGCCCCCTTTTGCGGCGAACTGGCAGATCGTTTCGGGTGAGGTGCGCCACACCTTTACCCACTTCCACCTGATACTGCGCATCTGGACAGCCACATTCTCCACTGCCCCCGAAAACCTGATTGTGATGGAAAAACACGCTTTTCGGCGCGGCGACCTGCCAACCGTCATGCGTAAAGCCCATGACCTTTGGCGCGGCCGCTAACCCATTGTGCTGCACGCGTATCTGAGACTAATCTCGGCGCAGTTTTTCGGAGTCACCTTATGACCGCACCCGGAACCCTGTACCGTTGGCAGACAGCCCTGCCCTACTGGGTATCATTCTTACTTATTCCCCTAATCTGGGTCACCGCAGTTGCAGGGGGCTGGTGGGTCTTGCTGATTCCGCTTTCGACCTGGTGGGCATTTGCAGTGCTGGATCGCCTGACAGGGCTGAATTTGAACAACGCCGATCCAAACACAGATGACTCTGTCCTGCGGTGGTACATTTTGCTGACGAAAACCTGGGTGCCGGTGCAGTTCCTGACACTTTACGGGCTGATCTGGTACGCCACGCATACTGATCACCTGTCGTCGCTGGCCAAAGTCGGATTGTTCTTTGGCATGGGCGTGATCTCGGGCACAATCGGCATCAATTACAGCCATGAATTGATGCATCAAAAAGGGCGGGTCGAACGATGGCTGGGCGATATCCTGCTGGCGATGGTTCTGTATTCACACTTCCGGTCCGAACATCTGCTGGTGCATCACCGCTATGTCGGCACCCCGCGTGATCCGGTGACGGCGCGTTACAACGAGGGCTTCCACCGCTTTTACCCGCGCGTCCTGAAACAATGTCTTCTGTCCGCCTTCCGGGCCGAGCGCGATAAACTGTCCCGTAAAGACCGCCGATGGACAGATCGCAGCAACCCATTCTGGCGGTATTGGGGGCTGCAGGCCGGGATGCTGGCCATGGCCTTCGTGATCGGAGGTTGGTCCGGGCTTGCCCTGTTCCTGCTTCAGGCTGGTGTTGCCATCTGGCAGCTCGAACTAGTTAATTACGTGGAACATTACGGCCTGACCCGAAAATATCTGGGCGAGGGAAAATACGAACACGTGCATCCACGCCATTCCTGGAATGCCTCGCAAAAGGCCTCAAACTGGCTGCTGATCAACCTGCAACGCCATTCGGACCACCACTATAAACCAAACCGTCGCTTTCCGCTGTTGCAGCACCATTCTGAAGATACCGCACCACAACTGCCCTACGGCTACCCGGTGATGACCGTTGCTGCGATGATCCCACCGCTCTGGCGCCGTGTCATGAACCCGCGCGTCCGAGCCTGGCGGCGCCAATACTACCCCGAGGTCACTGACTGGGCGCCCTACAACACATCTCAGAATCCCTGGCCACGATCCTGACTGCAGCGCGCATCAGCGTGCCGCCCAAATGTCCATCGGGTACTCCACGCCTCGCACCGTTTGGTTTTCGTGCTTGTCGAATCCCGCCATCAACTCTAACGCACGATTGCCTTCCTGTTCCAATTGCCTGCGGACCGAATCGCTCAGTACAATCCTTGCCCGAAGCTCTCGCGTGGATGCCTCCAACTTGGCGGCCACGTTCACAGCATCGCCGATCACGGCAAACTCCAGACGATTGGCCCCGATATCCCCCAGAACGACCGACCCGAAATGCACCCCAATCCCGACGTGAATCTCTGGCTCTCCCGCCCGGCGGCGCTCAACATTCCAACGGTCGATAACATTCACCATGCCGCATGCGCAGGCCACTGCATTGCTGGCATCCATTGGCGTTGGCACCGGCGTGCCGAATGTCGCCATCAGCCCGTCGCCCAGGTATTTGTCGAGCGTGCCGTGATGACGAAACACCTCGGCCTCCATCCGGGCATGAAAGCCGCGCAGAACTTCGATCACCTCGTAGGAATCCCGCCCCGAGGCATATTTGGTGAACCCAACAATATCGATGAAAAGGACGGCTATGTCCTCTTTACGAACCTGTTTCAGCGGCTCGTCGTTCTGGCTCAACTCCTCAACCACATTCGGCGAGAAATAGCGTGACAGGTTCGCCCTTTCCCGCTCCAGCCCTGCGTTGGTCATCAACAGGCGGTTCAGTCGCCGCATCGAAACACCAAGCGTTACGGCCACCATCACAAACACGATGATTTGCTGTATCCGCTGAGGCACCATGAAACTGTTCGGGTCCAACAGTTCGGCAACATCAGGGTAGCCTTGCAGCGCGTTCGCGACCTTTTCACTAAGCCCCGGGATCGGCGTCGCAACCCACCAGGCGATAATCCACCCGGCCGTCCACACCCCCGCTGTCCAGGACCCGATGGCAATCACCGTCCGCCACGAATAGGCCAGTGTCCCGGCCGCCAGAATGATGAAGAAATACTGGAAATTGTCGAACCGGTATTGCATCGCCAACGGCCGTACATCATCGCTGAACGGGTTTGGCACGATCATGCCAAGGGTCATGATCAGCAGGTCCACAAAGATCAGCAGCAGTTCCGTCCTTGACTGCCCCACACGGCCCGCCCGCCGGATCAGCCAGCCATTGGCACAGATCAACAGCAGGATGAAATGATACCAAAGCACCTCCCATTGCGGGTTGAGGAAAACCAACAGCATCCCGGTCAAGGCCATGGCAACCCAACGGGCGCGGACGGCAAGCTCCAACCCTTCGCGCTTGTGCCGTTCCAGCGCGGCTTCGGTATATTTGTTTTCCAGATCGAACGTGTCCGGGCGGGTTACAAAGAACCGTTCAAAGCGGGACTCGTTGGCAGTGGTATCCGACATTGCAGAAACTCCTTCACTACGCAGCAGGATACAGAAGGTGCCATTCGAAACCAGACGCCCCGAAAACAAAAGACCCCGCCGGAAACGGCGGGGCAAGGCGTAGTGCCTTGTGTCAGGCCACAGGCACCGGCGGTGTTCGTAAATCAGTTCATCTCGGCCCGGATCTGCTGGCGCAGCACGTCGATCGGTACCGTCTTACCGTCTTTCTTAAAGCACCAGTACGTCCAACCATTGCAGGACGGTGCATTTTCCAGATGCGCCCCCACCTGATGGATCGAGCCTTTGACATTGTCGCCCACAAGCGTGCCGTCCGCGCGCACCTTGGCCTTGTGGCGCTGGTTCATGGAATACAGTTCCTCACCCGGGCGCAGCATGCCGCGTTCGACCAGCTGACCAAAGGGGACGCGCGGTTCGGCGCGTTTGCTCGCGCTGACCTCCAGCGCCTCGCGGTCGAATTTGCGCACTTTCGAGATGCGCTTTTCGGCAACCTTGCGATAGCTCGCTTCGCGTTCGATACCGATGAATTCGCGGCCCAGCATCTTGGCAACCGCCCCGGTCGTACCGGTGCCAAAGAATGGATCCAGAACCACATCACCCGGATTAGTCGATCCGATCAGAACCCGGTGCAATAGCGATTCCGGCTTTTGCGTTGGATGCGCTTTGTCGCCGTTTTCATCTTTCAATCGCTCATGCCCGGTGCAAATCGGCAGCACCCAGTCGCTGCGCATCTGTACGCCTTCGTTCAGGGCTTTCAGCGCCTCGTAATTGAAGGTGTATTTCGCACCCTCGCGTTTGCTGGCCCAGATCATCGTCTCATGCGCGTTGGTAAAGCGTTTGCCGCGGAAATTCGGCATCGGGTTTGACTTGCGCCACACAACATCGTTCAGAATCCAGTATCCTGCGTCCTGTAGGGCCGAGCCCACGCGGAAGATGTTGTGGTAAGACCCAATCACCCAAATCGCCCCATTGGGTTTGAGCAGGCGGTGCGCCGCCTTCAGCCACTCACGGGTAAACTGATCATATGCGCCAAAGCTGGAAAACTGGTCCCAATGGTCGTCAACCGCGTCCACCTGGCTGTTGTCAGGGCGGTGCAACTGGCCTTTGAGCTGCAGATTATAGGGCGGATCCGCGAAGATCAGGTCCACCGACGCCTCGGGCAGACTGTTCATCACGTCGATGCAGTCGCCAGATAGAATCGTGTTTAAAGGGAGCGCTTTTGCGCCCTTTTTAGTGGTTGTTGTCATTTTACTGCCTCAAGTATCCACGGCGCTTTTGCGCTCATTTGGTTGAGACAAGGATGAGTCAAAGACGATTCGCCGTCAATTTCTTTTTTGAATCAGCAGCTTACGATTTACTCTTGATACAAGATATTGTGCACCGGCTTAAAGGAACGTCTATGGTGTGGGGTCACACCAAGATTTTGCAGTGCTTCTTTGTGTTGTTTCGACGGATAGCCTGCATTTGTCTCCCATCCATAACCGGGATGCTGTTGCGCCAAATCCACCATCAGCTGATCGCGCCAGTTTTTGGCGATGATCGACGCCGCCGCAATCGACACGGATCTGGCATCACCTTTGACCACGGCCTGCGACGGGATTTTCAGCCCTCGGGGGATCATATTACCGTCGATCAGCAGAAAATCAGGCGCCGGGTTCAACGCTGCCACTGCGCGCACCATCGCCAGATGCGAAGCGCGGAGAATGTTGAACTCATCAATCTCGGCCACCGTGGCTTCGGCCACCGCAAACTCGGCGCGTTCGCGCAGCGCGGTATTCAGTGCCATTCGGCGATTGGCCGTCAGCTTTTTGGAATCATTCAGCCCATCAGGGATATCATCAGGATTCAGGATGACCGCAGCGGCGACCACCGGCCCGGCCAGTGGCCCACGCCCGACCTCATCCACGCCCGCGATCCGCACGCTGCCTCGCGCCAACAACGCCCGTTCAAGTTCAAAATCTGGTATCGTCATATCACCGGAAAATCGCGTTTCACCGCCTATCGCAAGAAAAAAGAGAGGGTGGCCCGCGCCACCCTCTCTCTGCGCGGCGCTTCTGCGGCGCCGCTCCTGCTCGAAAACGATTACTTGTAAACCACTCGGTATCCTTGCTGGCGCAGGCATACGGGTTCATACGCCCGCTTCACCTTTTTGCCATCCCAGAACCCGACTTTGCACTTTTGCGGCAGGCTATTGGCATATTTGTAATGTTTGGTAAGGCACTTCTGCCGAAGCAGCGGGCGCTTGGACGAATAGGTTTCATAGGTCTTCAAGCATTTCTGCGGCAGGTCATACTTTGCAACGCGACGCGGCAATGGCCGCACCGGGTAACGAGGTTTAACCGGGTCCGGGCGATAAACTGGGGCCGGTCGATAAACATGCGTCTGATTACGGCTGACGCGCTGCTTGTCTTTCTCGTTGTTATAGTAATGAACCCCTGCGCCAATAAGCGCGATGGCCGCCAGGCCCCCTAGAATATCCTTGGCGTCGGCTGCACGCGCCTGAGAGGCCGATACGCCGGTAATGGCAATTGCGGTGGCAACAATCAGTGCAATGAATTTTCGGTGCATGATGCTTGTCCTTGTTTGTCGTTTGATGCGATCCGGCATGAGCCGCGAATTCCTTGCACCGAACCTGGGCCCTGTCCCCTCAGACAAGCAATAACGCCCCCTTGTTATCGGATATCAGGCCACCGAAACCCCTTAGGTTATTGAATATCGCGCAATCCCGTGCGCAGGATGCGGCCTATGAAACAGATCCTCTCTTCTCTGGCCCTGTTGGCCCTGATATCGCTAGGCACTGCTGCGGCGGCGGCCGATTGCTATGCCGATTACAAGGCCAAGCAGGATAATCCGCTTCGTCTGCACTACGGCGTGATGCAGGTTTCAGCCTGCGACAAAGGGCAGGCAAAGAAAGAGATTGCCCAACGCCTCAACGGGTCGGGCTGGACCCTGCTGAACGTCATGTCCGTTTTCGGACCGGAAGGGTTGGATAAAAGGAAGGCCAATGCCGGAAAATTCTATCTCCGTTACTGAGGCCCGCCGATCCGGTGTCAGACTGGTCGGCGCGGGCATCGCGGCAATCGTAGTGATTCTGGTGACGGCAGCGATCTTTCTGTTCTGGACCCTGCCCGATGCCAACGCCTTCAACGCCAGGGTGGAACGGCTGTTTATCGAAAGCGACCTGACCTCGCAGACCGAGATTCGCCTGTTAGAGATTTTGGCGCAATCAGGCACCGCCTTTGCCGATACGTTGTCCAGCTATCGCATGGTCATTTTTGTTCTGCTGGTTTTTGCCAGCGCCATGTTGGTGACCGCGCTGGTGTTTCTGGTGATGCTGGTACTGCTGAACCGCCGGATGGCTCAGATCGAGCGCACCGGCATTCAGGTGACCTCGCTGCTGATCAGCCGCGAGGAAAATACTGTTTACCTGAACAACATGGATTTCAAACTGACCCCGGCGGCGATGGAAACCCTATCCGTGCTGGCGGAATCTCGACTGGATGATGAGGTTCTGTCCGGTGCCCAAATCGAAGGGATGATATCGGGCAAAGACGCCGCCGATTGCGATGAGGCCGCAGGAGCAACGCGGATCAAACGGCTTCGCGATGCTTTGGGCAATCAGATGGTCAGCGAATTGTTGGTCAAGAACATCGCGAAAAAGGGTTATATGCTGTCGATTGAGAAAAGCGTGATTCAGATGGTCTGAGCGCGGCTTTGCACAAGTATTGTTCAGAAAAATACCGGTGTTCCCCCTTGGAAAACCCAGGCCAAAGACCCATCCTATAACAACCTGTGCCAGGGAGGTTGATGATGAACGTCCACGCCACACCAAAAACCAAGGGCTATGGGATCTCAGTTGAGCGATTGAGCGGCCGGATCGCGATTTACCGGGATGAGGTTCTGTTGGCCGAAAGCTCTGACGCCAAGGTCATGTACGAAACGCGCCTGCCGGCGACAATTTACATCCCGCGCAAGGATGTTTGCATCGAACTGAGCGAAGAGACCGAACTGCAGACCTTCTGCCCGTTCAAAGGGACGGCAACCTATCACGATATCCTTGTTGACGGTCAGCGGTTGGCGAATTCCGTCTGGGCCTACGAAGATGCTCTGCCCGAAAGCACTGCTATTCAGGGTCACATCGGGTTCATGCCGAACGCTTATTCGCGGATTGATCTGGGTAAAAACCAACTCAGAGCCCCCGATGACGGCAATATCAGCGGGCCGCTTATTGACTGGTTGATGCGCGGCGCGTCCGAGAATGATTCTCCGGAGACATTCACCAAAGCGCTGGCCGAAAAGATGCTGGAACACGGGATCGCCATTCAGCGGCTGAGCATCCTGGCTTGGTCCTTGCATCCGCTGATTGCCGGGAAACACTACATCTGGGAAAAGGGCGAGGAAGAGATTTCGACCAATGTGCCCACTTATGAGATTCATGATCACCCGGCCTACATCAACAGCCCCCTGCGCCACGTGGCGAACGGGCTGGGCGGTGTGCGCCAGCGTCTGAACGATGAAAACCCCCAAAACAGTTTTCCGATCATGGAGGATCTGCGGGCAAAGGGAGCCACTGATTACGTCGCCATGCCGCTGCCGTTTTCCGATGGGCGAACCAATGTTTTGACCCTGACCTGTGATCACCCGGACGGATTTACCACGGCAAATCTCGGGCTGGTTTTTGAATGCTCGGCGGTGATTGCCCGATACTATGAGGCCTTCATGCAGCGTGAAAATGCCCAGGTCCTGCTTGAAACCTATGTAGGCAAGCGGTCCGGTGCCCGAGTCCTGGGTGGGGAAATCCGGCGCGGCGACGGGGATGAGATCGACGCCGCCATCATGTTCTGCGACCTGCGCAACTCTACCAGCCTCGAAGAACAACTGGGTCGGGCTGACTATATCAACCTGCTGAACGATTTTTTCGAAACCGTGTCCGGAGTTGTACATGACAACGGAGGAGAGGTTCTGAAGTTCATCGGCGACGCTGTTCTGGCAGTTTTCCCCGAGGGTGAGGACTCGATCGTTGCGCGCGGAAATGCGCAACGCTCGGCCATCGAAATCGTCGAAAAACTGGACGAACTGCGGCTGTCAGGCTCCGATACCCATTGCGATTGCTCAATCGGCGTCGCTTATGGGCAGGTCACTTACGGCAACGTCGGGTCCCGCGAGCGGTTGGATTTTACGGTGATCGGTCAGGCCGCGAACATTGCCGCCCGGTTGGGCGAGTATGGTAAGACGGTAAATCACAGAATTGTCGTGTCAGCAGACATCATGCCTGCCTGCGCCAATGCACTGCCGTTGGGGGAGGTCAAGCTGCACAACGTGTCCCAACCCGTTAAGTCCTATGCCCTCAGAACATCCGCAGACGCCCCGTTAAACTCCTGAAGTCTCGGGATGAGGCTTCTACCGCCCTCGCTGAGGGAATGATCCAACGCCTTGCAACCCGCACACCGGGCCAATGCCGCTTTGGTTACGCCCCCAACAGGATCAAGGCCGTTTGCGCAGGCGAAATGATGCTTTGAAGTTGGGCGATCTGGCTGCGGGCAAGATACTGATCCGTCAGACGGGCAATAGCTCCCTCGTCAGTGAATTGCCCAAGATCGTCGGACCCGGTTATCCCTGACAACCTGTCCTTGAACACCTCGAGCTGTTTGTCGATATCCAACTGGGCAAAGCTAGATGGCAATCCTAGCGCCGTTTCAATCATGCTCCGCAGCGGCGGCAGGCCCATCAAGTCAAACCACTTTGTGTCCGGGCTGCTGTCCTGTGCAGCCAGATCAGCAAGGGCGTGCTGCGCGTAAAGAGATATACGCATCGTTTCGTTAGCCGAGCCCACGGCGATTTCAAAGCGGGACACAACATTGTTCTGGGCTATGTCTTCCATGTTGGAGATCACACTCGTCTTTCGAACCTCTCCCGGCCCCAACCCGAAAGCCGCAGAAAACTCCCGGTATCTTTTGTCCGCCAACCTGTTTGACAAAGCGTCATCTGCATGTGTGCCATCGGACAGGATTTTCTGGACGAAATAGCGATTGTCCAGATCACCCTCCAAACCGAAAGCACCCAACGCGACTTGAAGAAGGCGGCGATCCGAAACAAGGTCTTCAGCTGTTTGCACCCTGCCAATGTTATTCAAAAAATACTCCGTCTCCCTTTCATTGGCGGCTGATGACGAAAAGCTGTCCAGTTGCGCCTCGTAGGTGCGTTGCAGGAACCGCCAGCCGACAACGCCGCCAGAAGGTATGACGGGCTGGAACGTCATTGCTGGTACGCCATCAACCGTTCTTCACGCGGCAACAAGGCCCGCAGCGATTTCAGACACCTGTAATACTGCTCGGCCAGCAAAGCCTCAGTAGCTTCGGACAATACCCGACGACTGTCTGCGTCGGTAAATACCTGGCTCAATTCCTCAACCCGCCGCAGCAATTGTTGGCGCGCCCGGTCAGGCTCCATATCGCCGGACAGAACAAGCTGAGCGGCATAGCACACTCGCCGTACCGGCGTGTTCACTTCATCCGGATGAATCGCGTCACGCAAGCGCAGGACATTCGCGTCCGGTGTCATGATCGAAAACCGGCTGCGGCGATCCCCGTTTTCAACAACCACCCCGTTGATCAGCACCCTCTCTTTCGGAGCCAGTTTCAGAACCAACCCCCCCATCAGGATGCACTCATCTGCCGCAACCCACGCAGCACAGCCATGTTGATCTCAAGTAAGGGCTCTACCGTTGCCTTGTTGCCCAAAACCTGACTGCTGTGTTGCTCGGTAAACTCTGCCAGATAGAATATCCGGGCGCGCAGCTCGTTGGGTAGAGCGTTGTCGGAATCCGATACTCCGGTCGCCAGTAAAGTCCACAACCGGCGATTCTCGTGCAGCGCCTGAACGAACGCGCCGAAATCGGTCTTGCGTCGCGCCGCAGCGGCTTTGAGTCGATGCGTGATCTTGGAGATCGCCTCGTACTCGGTATCACGCGGAGTGCGGGTTGGGGCGGTGGTTTGCGCATACGCGCGCTGTGCAAGAGTTTGCGGGGTCACTTGAAATCCTTCCGGTAGGCCGTCTTTTGGCGGTCATTGCCGGGGCGCGAAAACGCGCCCCGGCCAGATTCCGAAACTTAGCGGAACAGCGACAGAATCGACTGCGGTGCCTGGTTGGCGATCGACAGCGACTGCGTGGCCAACTGCTGCTGCACCTGAAGAGCCTGCAGACGCGCCGAGGTCTCTTCCATATCGGCATCAACCAGCGAGCCGATGCCTGATTTGAACGAGTCAGACAGGTTCGAGATGAACTCTTTCTGAGTCTCGATCCGGCTCTGGGACGAACCGAAGGCGGCCGATGCATCAATCGACGTGTCGATCAAGGACTCAATCGCAGCCAGAGCAGACGTCGCGCCCGCACCGGTTGAAACGTCAATGCCCGTCAGTGCGCCAAGGCCACCTGCACCCGCATTCACGTACTGTGCCGAGAAGGAGATATCGTCACCGGTTGCATTACTGACAGACAGGGTGCCCTGCGTGCCCGAGTCGTAGTCGACGGTCAGACCGGTAATACCCAACTCATCAATTTTGGCCTTCAGCCCCACGGCAACCAAATCGCCGGTAGTGGTAGCAGCTGCGTCTGCCGCTGATACCGTGTACGACACAACCTGATCGTCGATTGCGACAATTACTTTATCTCCGGCAGCAAACGTCCCGCTGGATTCATCGGTTACCAATGCGGTCGCCGAGGTTGCGCCGTTATCAATGGTGGCACCCACTCGGTCATTGCCGGTCGAAGCGCCCGTCGATCCGTCAAATACCTGAGCCGTGACATATCCACCGGTCGACAGGTCTTGACCAGCGACCGAGATTGACGAGGCCGTTACCGCACCGGTGTTGTCCCGATCCAGTGACGCCAGGATCGAGGCCGAACCCGCCGAGCCATCCACCAGATTCAGGCCATTGAACTGCGCTGCACTGACGACCGAGGCAATCTGGTCTTTCAGAGCGGTCACATCGTCATTGATCTTACCTCGGTCGACATTGTCCTCCTGTGCAGAGACGATCTTGCCTTTCATCTGAGTCAAAAGGTCGGTCACAGTTTCGGCCGCGTTTCGTGCCACAGCTACCGTCGATTCACCCAGCGCAAGGCTGTCTTTGATGGCGTTGAAGCCGTTGACGTCGGATTCCATAACCTTTGAAATCGCCCAGACGGCCGAATTGTCCTTGGCGGTCGCGACATCCTTACCGGTCGAGATCGCGTTCTGGGTCTGTGCCAGGTTCTTGTTGACCGATTTCAGGGTTTGAAGCGCAACCATTGCGCCATTGTTGGTCAGAATGCTGGACATAGCTTTCTTCCTTTTTCGTTCGGGCCTTTCGCGCCCATGCTGACCCCGCAAGGTGCGGGCTTTGACGTCTTTCTGATCGGTGCGATCCGCCGTCGGGCTGTTCGCGCCACCTGCTGTTTCAGGTGCAAGCCCACCATTGACCCCGATCCCCTAACGGAGTGCTAAAGCCCCCGAGTCAGAAAAATCGGATTTGAATCAAACGCGCCACTATGCCCGTTTTTCCAGTTTCGCGTGGCTGCGGACGGTGAACCCGTTTCGCTGACCGTCTGCGCCATAGGTGTTGAATTCCTGCCGAACCCGACGCAATTCAGCCATACGCGCGGCAATGCTGCGAATGCCTTCGGCCGCGCTGTTCAATAACGCCTGATTTCGTTCAACCTTGTCCTGAAGGCGAACCAACTCGGAACTCTCATAATCCCTAAGTCCATTGATCGCTTTAATAAGCTTTTCCTTTTCAGGACCAGTTTGATTCAAACGTTCCAAATCGCCTTCGACAAGCACTTTGCGCTCAACGTCCAGCAGGTCTTCCAGCGATCGGATCAGGTCGGTTTCAGGCTTGGTCGGCATTGGTTTTCTCCATCATGGAACGAAATAGAATCTCGGACAGCCCAACGCCCCCGGCCTCAGCCAGCGCTCGGGCCTGATGCTGCACAAGAAAGGACGAGAACTGGTCTTCGCCTGCCCCGCCCCCAAAGGATTTGCGCGCCTCGCCCAATCCAGCGGATTTAAGCATTTCCGTCAGAAACGCCGTTTCCAGCTCGACTGCCACAGCCTGTAATTTTTCTGTCGGCGTTGGCAGTTGCCCGGTGGCAGGCGGCGCAGAAATCTTCATCGTTTTCTCCGAATTTGCATTGAACTTTCTCGATCAAAGGCGAAAGCGGTTAAAATAAATGTAACTTCCTGCGGGCAGATTTCGGGTCACACAAACGGAGTCGGAGCAAAATGCCCAACCCTCTTTCAACGGTGATGCCGTCGCCATCCACGGCACCAGATGCGGCCCCGCCAACACCGCGCACACTCAACGGCGCTATGTCCTTTCAGGTCATCATGGCGCAGGAAACCGGCCCCTCGCCCGCAGAACAGCACACACCCGCTCTGCGGGTTCAGGGCACCGACACCGGACCGGAATTGGAAGAGGTCATCGAGGAAGAAGAGATGATAGAAATCTCTGCAGTACCGGAGGATCAGCAACCCGCCAAAGTTCGGCCGGTTGCACAGGACACTGTTCCGGCCCCTTACAGAGACGCGACCGGTAAGGAAACGATATTACCGCCTTCAATCCCGAGGAAAAAGGATAAGACGGGTGAACCACAGACGGGTTCTGACACAACCGCCCCGACCTCCGCATCAAACCCTCACCCGGTCGCGTTTCAGGCTTTGATCTGGAAGGCCGCTAAACCGGCGGCACCGACGCAAACCATCGCGAAATCGCAGAACATACAGAACTCACCGACACCTGCGGACGCGCGCGTGATCCAAAGGAGCGATCCGCCGCCGGCCGTCGAGCCGGAGCGGGACGTGCCGCAAAGCCCGCCCTCTGTCAATCAGGCATCAAAACAACCAACCCCAGTCAATCACGCACCCGCATTCGGTCAAATCCAGCTGTTGGCAGCAGACAGCGCTGCCTCCCCGTCCGAGGGCGAGCCGCATCCGGAAATCGAAGATGTTCAAGGGGCAAATGAGTCGACGGTTCTGACCACGACTCGCGATACTGGCCCCGCTGTTCAATCCGTGACAGCAACCGCCCGCGCAGAAACCGCGCGTGCCATCGCAAGTCAGGTGGCGTCGGTTATCACATCACGCGCGCACCCCGGCACGATCGAAGTCGCACTGAACCCCGAGGAGCTTGGGCGTGTCTCGATCGTTTTGAACGGTCGTGACGACGGGCTGCACATGACGATTTCAGCGGAACGCCCGGAAACACTGGATTTGATGCGCCGGCACCTCTCAGTACTGGAATCCGAGTTTAAGAGTTTTGATTTGGGCAATCTGTCCCTTGATCTGGGCACCTCAGCAGACAACCAACAAGAGGCTTCTCCTGCCGACCGGGATGCGATGTCTTCCGAGGCGCACCCCGCGCCAGCCATCGAAGCTGACGCCGCCGTTCCCGAAACGAACCCAGATGGACGCATCGACATAAGGCTTTAACCATGATTACTCCGACGCAATCCACAGCCCAGGCCAACACTCAACCTCAGGCATCAGCCCAGCCAAGCACGTCCTCTCTGGCAGCTGATTTCGATACTTTTCTGCTGTTGATGACGACACAGGCTCAGAATCAGGACCCTCTGGAACCAATGGATTCAACCGAATACGCCTCGCAACTGGCGCAGTTTTCTATGGTTGAACAGCAGGTCCAGACGAATGATCTGCTGTCGGCACTGACCGTGTCACTGAGTAGTGCCAACCTGGAAGAACTCGCCGGTTGGGTGGGTATGGATGTCCAGACGACCGCTGCATTCCGTTTTGAAGGTGAACCGATAAACCTGTTTGCGCAGGCGTCATCTGCGGCAGACAGAGCCGTTATGGTGATCCGCGACAGCGAAGGCGCGGTCATTGAGCGACTGTCTGTTTCTGCGACTGCGGCCGAATTTGTCTGGACCGGAACGCAGAGCGATGGCAGCACGCTACCGGCAGGCAACTATGCCGCCACGTTGGAAAGTTACGACGGGGACGAGCTGCTGTCTGAACAGCCCGTGTCGTCATACAATCAGGTGGTTGAGGCTCAGGTCGGCGATGATACCGTCTTGCTGACGTTAGAAAGCGGAGAGGTTGTACCAGCGGGGATGGTGACAGCAGTCCGAACCGGCGCTTGATCTGAGGGGCGGGACAGGCCACACCTGTGCAACCTGCGACTCGCTTTTTTCAACCGGTGACCCTTCTGCCTACCCTGACTGACCCCCCGATGGATCTTATTGACGGCCTGCTACAACGAGGCCTGATTGCAGAAGGAGTGCAGTTTCAGGCGTTGTATGGCGGACGCACCAATCAGGTCTGGAAAGTGCTTGAGGCAGGTGGCGGAAAAGTTCTGAAACTTTATCGTACCGGGCTGCGCAATCCGCTGTTCCGCAACGATGCGGCGCTGGAGGCCAAATGCCTGAGGGCCTTGAAAACTACTGGCTTTGTCCCGCATCTGCGGGCAACTGGCCAACACCAAAACGGTCAATGGGTGTTTTATGATCATGCGCCGGGATCGCCCTGGCAGAAGGGGTCAGCGCAAGTGGCGGTGCTGTTGCGCCAGCTCCATGCTCAGGACCTGCCTGCGCAGTTGCCCATTGGATGCAACGGCAGCGCGGACCTGGAACGGCACGGAGGCGCAATTCTTAATGGCTGCACATCCGGCGGAAAGGCCCGGCTGGACGGCCTGAAACCCAAAAACCAAGTTCCACCAACCGACCGTACCTGCCTGATACATGGCGACCCGGTCGCCGGAAACATTCTAGTCGCGCCTACAGGCCTGACCCTTATCGACTGGCAGTGCCCGGCACAGGGCGACCCGTGCGAGGACCTTTCGCTGTTCCTGTCCCCGGCCATGCAACACTTATACCGTGGGGCGGCATTGTCGATGTCGGAACAGGATCAATTTTTGTCCGCCTATGGCGACACGGAAACGGTTGAACGGTTTCTGTCCCTGCGCCGTTGGTACGCGTGGCGCATGGCGGCCTATTGCCTGTGGCGCGTTGAAAACGGCGCACCGGATTATGCAGCGGGGTTGGAGTTGGAACTCGCAACCCTGTGACCGTCACAAATCAGCCAATGCCATCGCCGCGTAGGCCGGCGGCATCAACGCCCGCCGCCACCGTCCCAAGGGAAACCGTGCAGGCGCACGCGAAATCGGAAGCGGCAACCCCGTTTCTTGTCCCAAAACCAATCGAGCCAACGCACGCCCGCTATAGGTGCCCATCGCCACTCCGTTCCCGTGATAGGCAAAACCGGCGAATAGTCCCGGTTGATCCGGAATGGGTCCGACATAAGGGGTCAGCTTACGCGACAGGCAGACCATACCGGACCACATATGGGTCGCCTCAACGCTTTCCCATTCAGGGAACATTTGCCTGAAATCCTTGATGGCTTTTTGCCGAATGGCGGCCTCGGCCCGAGGCGATGAAAACAATCCGCCGCGCATCCCAAACAGGAACCGCCTGTCGGGCATCAGCCGGAAATAGTGCAGCAAATTGCGCGTGTCGTAGGACATTTGATCCGAGGTCCAGCCCTGCGCCTGCAATTCGGCTTCGGACAGCGGCCGGGTGACCAATACCGTGGATTGCGTGGGCAGGTATCGACCAGACATCCATGCCGGGATATCCTCGCTGGAATACCCATTGGTACAGATCAGCACGTTTGACGCCTTGATCTGACCAGCCTTGGTCTGAACCTCGAACCCGGACTGCACTTTTTGGACGGTTTGAACCGCACTTTTCTGAAACAGGTGTGCGCCGGCTTCGTGCGCAGCTTTAGCCAGACCGAACAGGTATTTGCGCGGGTTCAGTCCAAATCCGACCGGTGTGGTATAACCGCCGTGAAACGCACCGCCCAAGCCCAAACCCGGCAGATCTGCGGGTTCATGAATCCGGCCAGGGGCTTCGGCATGTCGCCGCAGCTTCTCCATCGCGCGGGGCGAATGGGCCAGCTGAGTTTCGCCTTTTGAATGGACGTCCGCGTCGATCTGATGCGCGCCAAGCAGATCAGCGACAAGGTCTACTGCATCTTCTTCGGCCTGCGCATAGGCGTGCGCGGCGCTGTCACCATATTGCCGGACCATGGCTTTATGGCTCAGCTTTGACCCACCCAGACAGCAAAAGCCGCCATTACGCCCCGACGCACCCCAGCCCGGCGTCTCGGCCTCAAGCACCGCGACCGAGGCCCCCGCACTAGCCAAATGCAACGCGGCCGAAACCCCGGTGAAACCGCCACCGACAATGGCGACATCAACGTTCAAGTCGCTTTGCAGCACCGGCCAGTCCGGGGTGTCTATGGTCTCGTCCCACCAGCAATTGGTGCGGGGGCCAAGACCGTAGGTGTAGTCTGGAAACAGCCGCATCATTCGTCCGTGCGCGCGGCGGCCATTTCTTCTTGCTTTTGCCGCACCACAGCCCGCTTGGTGACCAGAGATGCGGTTATCACACCTATTGTCACGACAGCGATCATGATCGTAGACAGCGCGTTAATCTCGGGACTGACACCCAGACGCACTGCCGAGAATATCCTCATCGGCAGGGTCGTGGCGGACGGGCCCGAAGTGAACGACGCGATGACCAGATCATCCAGCGACAGAGTGAAGGCCAGAAGCCATCCCGAGATCACCGCAGGTGCAACGATCGGCAGGGTCACAAGGCGGAACGCTTGAGCGGGCGAACAGCCCAGATCCAGCGCGGCCTCTTCCAGTGACTGATCAAAGGTAACCAGTCGGGACGAGACGACAACCGAGACGAAACACATCGAAAAGGTCGTATGCGCAAGAACGATGGTCAGGATACCCCGATCCAGCCCGATGCCGATGAACAGCAACAGTAACGATAGACCGGTGATAACCTCGGGCATCACCAGCGGTGCGTAAATCATGCCCGAAAACAGGGTGCGACCAAAGAACCGCCCGCCGCGCACCAACACGTAAGCGGCGGCGGTGCCCAGAACTGTCGCGATTGTCGATGAGAACACCGCAACGCGCAAAGTCACCCATGCTGCGTTCAGCATCTGCTCGTTCTGGAAAAGCTCGCCATACCATTTGGTCGAGAACCCGGCCCAGACCGTCACCAGTTTGCTTTCGTTGAAGCTGAAGATGATCAGGATGATCATCGGGATGTAAAGGAACGCAAATCCCAGCGTCAGGGACACCGCGTTGAACCAGCTCAGCTTGTTCATTGTTCGGCCTCCGTCTGTTTTTGCTGGTTGCGCTGGAACAGCACGATCGGCACCACGAGGATCAGCAGCAGAACCACCGCCACGGCACTGGCCACTGGCCAGTCGCGGTTCGAGAAGAACTCTTCCCACAGAACTTTACCAATCATGAGCGTACCCGATCCACCCAGCAGCGAAGGGATGACAAACTCGCCAATTACGGGGATCATCACCAGGAAACACCCTGCGATGATACCGGGGCGTGACAGCGGGATGGTCACCAGCCAGAACGCTTTCAGACGCGAACACCCCAAATCCTCAGCCGCTTCGATCAGCGACCCGTCCATCCGTTCAAGCGATGAATAGATCGGCAGGATCATGAACGGAAGATAGGTGTAGACGATGCCGATATAGACCGCCGTATTGGTGTTCAGAATGGTCAGCGGGGTCGAGATGATACCAAGCCATAACAGAACTTGGTTCAGGTACCCTTCGTTGCCAAGGATACCGATCCACGCATAGACGCGGATCAGGAATGAGGTCCAGAACGGCAAAATGATCAACATCATTAGCGTCGGACGCCATTCTGTTGGCGCGCGGGCCATACCATAGGCGATCGGGTATCCTACCAACAACGTCAGAAAGGTCGAGATCAGCGCGATCTTGACGCTGGACAGGTAGGCTTTCCAGTAAAGGGCGTCTTCGGTCAGCCAGACATAGTTTTCGAAATCCAACTGGCTGAAGAAGCTTTTGACACCAGCCCAGCCTTCGGACAGGTCTAGCGTCGGCGTGTAGGGCGGGATGGCCAGGGCTGTATCCGACAGGGAGATCTTCAGAACAATGAAGAATGGCACCAGGAACAGTGCCAGCAGCCAGGCGTACGGGAGGGCAATCAGAAAGGCGCGGCGCATCAGCTGGCCAGCAGAACCGCAGCCGTCGCTGTCCAGGACAGCCAGACCGGGTCTTCCCAAGTAAACGAACGGCGCGAGATTCGGCGGGTGTTGGCCGTCTGTGCCTTGATGATCGTGCCGTTGCTCAGCTCGACATGGTAGGTGGACAGGTTGCCCAGATAAGCGATGTCATGCACCTTACCTTGGATTGCATTCGCGGCACTGTCGGGGCGCTCGGATGTGATTGTGACCTTTTCCGGCCGAATTGCCAGATGGCACCCTTGCCCGTTCGACAGGGCAACCGACGAATTTGCGGTCAAAGGCGCCTGACCCTCCGCCCATTCGATTTGATAGGTCTCGTCTCCTTGGGAGGTCGCCCGCCCTTCAATGATGTTCACGTCGCCGATGAAATCGGCCACATAAACCGAGTTGGGATATTCATAAATATTGTCCGGCGTAGCCACCTGCATCAGTTGACCCTGATCCATTACGGCAACGCGGCTGGCAACGGTCATGGCTTCCTCTTGATCGTGGGTCACGATCACAAAGGTGGTGCCTGTTTTTTCCTGAATATCCATCAGCTCGAACTGCGTGTCCTGGCGCAACTTTTTGTCAAGCGCACCAAGTGGTTCGTCCAGCAGCAGCAGTTTCGGAGCTTTGGCGAGAGATCGCGCCAGCGCCACGCGCTGCCTTTGACCACCAGAAATCTGGTGCGGTTTCCGGCGGGCGAACTGTTCCAGCCGTGTCAGGCGCAGCATTTCTTCAACGCGGGCCTGAAGATCGGCTTTGGGCATGTTGTCGCGACGCAGACCGAACGCGATGTTGTCCCAGATACTCAGATGCGGAAACAGCGCGTAGGACTGGAACATCATGTTCACCGCCCGCTTGTTTGGTGGGATCGGATCAATGTCTTGCCCGCCCAGCATGATGTGTCCTTCCGTCGGGGTTTCAAACCCGGCCAGCATCCGCATCATGGTTGTCTTTCCGCACCCGGACGGACCAAGTAGCGCAAAGAACTCTTTCTCGAAAATATCCAAGGACAGGTTGTCGATGGCGGTGAATTCACCAAAACGTTTGGTCACGTTCTGGAATTGAATCAAGGGTTTCGCCTGCGGGTCTTCCCACGGCGCAAAAACAGTCGAGTTCAAAGCGGCCCCCGTATCTCGATACGCGAAAGGAATGCGCATGGCGGACGGTTACCGCCATGCGCGATTAAATCACATCAGGTGCCTGATTTGATTTTGGTCCACAGGCGCGTCACGGTGCGCTGGGTTTTGGGCGGATAAGGTGTCGTGATGTACAGATTCTGCATCGTGGCATCATCCGGGTAGATGGCTGGATCGCCGATCACGTCTTCTTCCAGGAACTCCTGCGATGCCTTGTTGCCGTTGGCGTAATAAACATAGTTCGAGGCTGCCGCCATGTTGTTAGCATCCAGAATGAAGTCCAGGAATTTATGCGCCCCTTCTGGGTTCGGAGCGTCCGCCGGGATCGCCATCTGATCGAACCACATCAACGAACCCTCTGCAAAGGGGTGGTATTCAATCTCGACCCCGTTTTCGGCTTCGGCTGCGCGATCGCGGGCCTGCAGAATATCACCCGACCATCCCACTGCGACGCAGATGTCGCCATTTGCCAGAGCATTGATGTATTCCGAGCTGTGGAACTTTTGAACATATGGACGAACCCCAAGCAAAATCTCTTCGGATTTGCCGATTACGTCAGGGTCGTGGCTGTCAGGATCCTCACCGATATACTGGAGCACCATCGGAATGATCTCGGCCGGGGCGTCCAGGAAATGCACGCCGCAAGACGCCAGTTTCTCCATGTTTTCCGGCTTCAGCACCAGATCCATGCTGTTCAGCGGAGCATCATCGCCAAGCACTTCCTTGACCTTGTTGACGTTCAGGCCGATGCCGGTGGTGCCCCACATGTAGTTGATCGAATATGCGTTGTCGGGATCATAACCAGCGGTGCGTTCCTGTATCACGTCCCACAAGTTGCCCGAGTTCGACAGCTTCGATTCATCCAGCGCCTGGAATGCGCCCGCCTGAATCTGACGCTGAAGGAAGGTCCCAGACGGAACCACCACGTCATAGCCCGAACCACCTGCCAGCATCTTGGTTTCCAGAACCTCATTGCTGTCGAACACGTCGTAAATAAGTGTCAGGCCCGTTTCCTCTTCGAACTTCTTCAGCAGTTCCTCGTCAATATAGTCAGACCAGTTGTAAACACGCACCTCTTCGGCGAAGGCTACCGAAGCTCCCATTGCGAAGGCCGCTGTCATCATCAGCGTTTTGATCGACATATTATTCTCCCTGTAAGTTGTGCGGCCTATTTTCACGTTTTTTTGGATTTGATCAAGTTTTGCGTTTTCCTTCAGTTCGGCGTATGGTTTCACGAAGTCAGATGTATGACCCACCAACAACACTATAATCAGGGCAAACCAATTGGATTTGATCAAAAATAGAGCTGCGAGTGCTGGAACCGAAAAACGACCCGCGCATGAACAGGTCTACCAAACCCTCAGAGCGCAGATCTTATTTGGGGAACTGGTGCCCGGACAACCGGTAACGATCCAGGGTCTGACCGATTCGCTTGGCGTTGGAATGACACCGGTCCGTGAGGCGATTCGGCGTCTGATCTCGGATGGTGCGCTTGTGTTTCAAGGCAATCGCAGGGTGAGTGTCCCGTTATTGTCAAAGGGCGATGTCGAGCAGCTGATTTTTGCGAGAATTTCTATAGAATCAGAGCTTTCCAAACGCGCAGCGCTAAAGATTTCGCGCGAAGGTGTCACCAATCTGGAACGCATTGACCAACGGTTGGATCGCTCCATCTCAGATGGTGATGTAAGCGGCTATCTGCATCAGAACCACATGTTCCATGAAACGCTGTACTCTTACGCAGACGCTCCGATTCTGTGCGACCTCGCAGAACGGCTCTGGCTCAGATTCGGACCATCTCTACGGGTGGTATGTGGGCGATTTGGCACTCAGAACCTGCCGGATCGGCACAAGGACATCATTACTGCCCTGCGCGCGCATGATGCTGAAATGGCAGCAAAAGCGATGGCTCAGGACATCGAGCAGGGAATGGAATTGATGGCTGAGGCCCTGAACAACGGTTAAATCTGGTCGATTCGATTGACAGGAAAAAATTTGATCATATTGTGATTGGCAATCGCTCTTTCAGGAGATTCCGGGATGTCTACAATCACCAATCACTTGCCCACCGCTGAATTACAGGCGCTGGATGCAGCCCATCACATGCACCCGTTCTCGACCAATGCATCGATTGCCGAGGATGGCGTGCGCGTTATCACCCGCGCTAAAGGCGTTTATCTGACCGATAGTGAAGGCGAAGAAATTCTGGACGCCATGGCTGGCCTGTGGTGCGTCAACCTTGGCTACGGTCGGGAAGAGTTGGCACAGGTCGCCGCCCGTCAGATGCAAGAGCTGCCGTTCTACAACACCTTCTTCAAAACGACTCACGTGCCAGCGATTGCCTTGGCTGCAAAACTGGCAGAACTGGCGCCGGGTGATCTAAACCACGTTTTCTTCGCCGGTGGCGGGTCCGAGGCGAATGACACCAATATCCGCATGGTGCGCACCTACTGGGCTGAAAAGGGCCAGCCTGACAAGAACATCATCATCAGCCGCAAAAACGCCTATCACGGCTCGACCGTTGGGGCGGCGTCGCTGGGTGGTATGTCTGGGATGCACGCGCAGGGCGGCATTCCCATTCCAAACATCCATCACATCAATCAGCCGGACTGGTGGGCCGAAGGCGGCGACATGACGCCCGAAGACTTCGGTCTGGCCCGTGCGCGTGAGTTGGAAGAGGCGATTCTTGAGCTGGGCGAAGACCGCGTCGCCGCCTTTATCGCCGAACCGGTTCAGGGTGCCGGCGGCGTGATCGTTGCGCCCGACAGCTATTGGCCCGAAATTCAGCGCATCTGCGACAAGTACGATATCCTGCTGATTGTAGACGAGGTGATCTGCGGCTTTGGCCGGACCGGCAATTGGTTCGGATCGCAAACCCTTGGGATCAAGCCGGATATCATAACCATCGCGAAGGGGCTCAGCTCGGGTTACGCGCCGATTGGCGGATCCATCGTCAATGATGAGGTTGCCAAGGTGATTGGCGATACCGAATTCAATCACGGTTACACCTATTGCGGCCATCCGGTTGCTGCCGCCGTGGCGCTGGAAAACCTGCGTATTTTTGAAGAGGAAAAGGTTCTGGATCACGTCCGTGATGTGGCTGCGCCCTATCTGAAAAAGAAGTGGGAGGCCCTGACCGATCATCCGCTGGTCGGTGAGGCCAAGATCGTGGGCATGATGGCTTCGATCGCGCTCACACCAAATAAGGCGACCCGCGCGGAGTTTTCCGCCGAGGCGGGCACGGTTGGCCTGATCTGCCGCGAGCACTGCTTTGCCAATAACCTGGTTATGCGCCACGTAGGCGACCGGCTGGTCATCTCTCCCCCGCTGACCATCACACCGGCGGAAATCGACGAGATGTTCGTGCGCATCCACAAATCGCTGGACGAGGCGCTGGCCAGGATTACGGACGAAGGGTTGATGAAGGCGGCGGCTTAAGTCAACGACCCACTGGCACCGAAAACGACTAAGAGGCGGCCCCCTTGGATCGCCTCTTAGCCACTATAGGCACAACAATTTTGTCGCGATCCAGTATCCGTCCTTCATGCGGGTCCACTCAGACATTGCAGGTTTATGCGCATCCGGTTTGACTTTAGCATCGGTGGCAGAGTTATGGGCTGCAGGGAACAGTCTGATGAAACGGTCGTCTAAAGCAGATACCAATGCAGATTACAGACGCGATCAACAAGCGTCTTATGTAGAGTATTCTGAAATTGTTGAGTATCTCTCCCGCGGAGCCATAACCGATCTCGAGTATGCCGCAGATATTGTAGACAGCTTCCCTTATGGCAGGGACAACTTTCTGAATTCACATTGGATCACCACCGCGGCCGGAGTTGCGTCTGATGAGGCTTTGTTGTGGATGATAGAAAAAGGTGTGAACCTTCGCGTTCAGGAAGACGATGGTTTTCCACCGGTGATTTCCTGCATTGAACGCGTGTCCGACGACAAACACAGAATTCTTGAAATCCTGATCAAGTCCGGTGCGGATTTGAACGAGCGTGGTATCAATGGCTGGACACCACTGCATCTGGCAGCCATCCGAGATGACGAGATATCAATGCGAATGTTGCTGGACGCAGGCGCTGACAAAACGATCCGGACCGGATGCGACGACGACGCGACGCCTGAGGAAGAGGCCCGGAATCTCGGACATCATCGGTCTGCCGACTTTCTGGCGGATTACCCGTGATCAAGGCGTATCTTCAGGTTTTCGCCGTTGGCCAGTGCGCCTTGGCGTCGGACTACAACACGCTGGGCATCGCCAACTACCGCATCCTTTCCAACAACTTCAGACTGGCATAGCCATCCGGCAGCAACCCCTGCGCCAGCTGATACGCCCGCACTGCATTGGTCGTGTTTGGTCCTGTGCGCCCATCGACGCCCTGGGTATCAAAGCCAGCATCGGTCAGTAGGGATTGAAGTTCCTTTTTCTCGGTAAAGCTCAACGCTCGGTCGCTGCGGGGCCAATCGGCCTGAAACGCACCGCGACCAGCCAAACGGTCGGATAGGTGACCGATCCCGATCACATAGGCATCGGCGCCGTTGTATTTTTCGATAACCCCAAAATTATCAAAGATCATCAGCGCGACGCCCTGCCCGCCTGCCGGCAGTAGGATGGCGGCTTGACCGTGGTCAGAAACCGGCTTGCCGTCGCGCCCGACAACTCCCAATGCGGCCCATTCGGAAGGCATCAGGGTGTTCTCCCGCTTGGCCGTGGCAAAATCAAACCCAGCAGGCAGGTGCACTTCGACGCCCCAGGGCTGCCCCTTGGTCCAACCGTGCCGCGCCAGATAAGACGCGGCCGAGGCCAGCGCGTCAGTCGGGTCATCCGCCCAGATGTCACGTCGCCCATCGCCATCGAAATCCACCGCATGATCCAGATACGAGGTCGGCATGAACTGGGTATGCCCCATCGCGCCAGCCCAGCTTCCGATCATATTGTCAGGGCTGACATCTCCGGCCTGAATGATCCGCAAGGCGGCAATCAGCTGGGTTTCAAAGAACTGCGCACGCCGCGCATCAAAGGCCAAAGTCGCCAGCGACCGGATGGTGTGATCACTACCCCTGAACGTCCCAAACGAGGTCTCAAGCCCCCAGATCGCGGTTATCACCTCTTTTTCGACGCCATATTCCGCCTCGATCCGGGTCAGGGCCGCGTGATGACGCTCTAGCCCGGCGCGGCCATTTGAAATCCGCGTGTCCGAAACGGCGGCATCCAAGTATTCCCAGATGGGTTTTGAGAACTCGGCCTGATTGCGATCCCGCGCGATGATCTTCTTATCATAAGTTACACCCGCCAGCGATCGGTCCAAGGTAGAGGCGAAAATACCCTGCTCTGCCGCGCGCTCACGAAACGCGCCCAGCCACGCCTGAAACCGCGCATTGCCTTCGGTCGACACCCGGTACTCCTTAACTGATGGCCGTACGACCGGCCGGATTGAAACCGCCACATCTGCCGAGGCCAGCTGTAACGCCTGCGACCCATCTGGTGTGTTGAACGATTCCGCCTGCACTATGGATGCCCACAATGCGGCGGTCATGACGCCACCTATGCATTTACGCATTCCGAATTTCCTGATTACTGCTCATCCCCAGAGTAGCGCAAAACCGGGAATTCACAAAGCACTCAGACCGGGGGCGCGCAATCCTTTGCCTCGCGTTCGGCCCGAATTCGGGCCAGTGCCTCGCGCAGCAGGGGCACACGATTGGGCCTAAAGCTTTCATCCGTCACGGCCATTTCGCGCATCCGGTCCAGGCGGAAAACGCGGAAATCCTGCCTGAGATGGCACCAGGACACCAACACGCTGGCGCGATCCATATAGACGATGCTCAGGGGGCTGACTTTGCGCTGGGTGTCATCGCCCTTGGCATCGGTATAGGCAAAAGCGATCACCCGCTCGTCCCACGCGGCCTGCCGCAGATCGGCCACATCTACCGTCGGTCGCGCCGGACGATCAAACCGCGTGGCAGTCAGCACCGCATGACTGAGACGATGCGATTGTCGTTGCGGCAAACGTCCCTGCAATTTGTTCAGCACTTTGCTGGCTGCGTCTGACAGGCCCGGATCACCAATAGATTGCACCTCGCGCAATCCCAGAACAATCGCCTCGATCTCATCATCGGTGAAACCCAACGGAGGCAGAGTGGCGTCTTCGATCAAGGTAAAGCCATACCCTGCCTCTCCGTCGATCACCGCTCCCAAACCCCGCAGCGCATCGATGTCGCGATGGATAGTGCGGGCCGAAACCCCCAGATCCTGCGCCAATTGCACCGACGTCTTGGGCGACGGGCCGGATCGCAGGGCTTGCATCAGTTGGAACAAACGGGCGGTACGGGACATAGCGCAGGTTAGCCTACTACTAATGACAGTAACTGTCATCAGGCAAAGTTATTCATCCGACACCCCAATTCCGGAGATTTCGATGCTGACCCTTTTGACTTTTCCTGCCGCCTTTGGCGAATTCAGCGCCAGCCCGTTTTGCGTCAAGACAGCGTATATGCTGCAATCATCCGGCCAGCGTTGGCAACGATCAGACATGCTCGATCCCCGTAAAATGCCACATCAGAAGCTGCCGGTTTTACGTACACCAGACCGTCTGGTTCCTGACAGCGACCTAATCCGCGGTTGGCTTGAGGCGCAGGGAGCGAATTTCGATCCGGGCCTGACTGATTTGCAACGGGCCCAATCCCGCGCCTTGATCCGCCTTGCCGAAGAACATCTGTATTTCCAGATCGTCCAAGATCGCTGGGACAATGACGACGTCTGGCCAATCCTGCGCGAGACGTTCTTTTCGGTGATACCGGCATTGATCCGCAAGCCGGTCTCCACTTCCATTCGCAAAAAGGTTGTCCGTGGATTGGCGTTTCAGGGCGTGTCACGGTTTTCCCCCGCCGAGCGGCAAGACAGGATTGAGCGCGATCTTGAGGCGATATCGGCCTATCTTTGGCACTCTGCTTATCTGATGGGCGATCAGCCGACCTCGGCAGACATGAGCGTTGGCCCAATGTTGGCTGCCATGCGCGCGACGCCAGCAGAAACCTACCTGACCCGCCGGATCAAACAGGATACGCTGCTGAACAGTTACGTTGACCGGATGGAGCAGGCGATCCCCCTGACATGACACCGTTTGATGACCCCACTGTAGCGGCAGCTTTTGGATCGATGCATCGGGACACGCGACCCGGGGCACTAGCGCTGCGGGAACTGATCCTAAGCACCGCGCGTGAATTGCCTCACGCCCAACCGTTGACCGAAGCGCTGCGCTGGGGGCAGCCTGCATACCTGGCACCCAAGGGATCGACGATACGGGTAGGTGGTCACAAAACAGCAAATTTTGCCCTGTTCGTGCATTGCCAAAGCCGCCTGATCGCAGAATTCACCTCGGCATTCCCGGGTGAGGATCGGATAGACGGCAACCGGGCCATCCTGTTTGATGACCCGGACCAGATCGACGAAACCCGCCATGGATGGCTGATTGCACGGGCACTGACCTATCGCGTTTCGGGAAAATCCTGAGACACAATCATCGCTGTTCAGGTTGGGGCGCAGCCGAGAGCCAGCGAAAAGGGACTCTGTACCTCCCCAGGCGCGTATCACCTTTGACGGCGCTTGCGTTCGACCTTGCGTTTGATCTTGTCCTTCTTACGCTTGGTGCTGACCGCCTTGCGACGGGTTGACCGCTTGGCCGGCCCGCGACCACGCGGCAGGGCCTGATCGTCGATGGACAGAAGCTCCAGTTCCAGACCTCCGGTTACAGGCGTCGCCTCGGTCAGCCGGACCGTGACCCGCTGTCCGATGGCGATGATCAGGCCGGTATCCGAGCCCATCAGTGTTCCAGCCTCACGATCAAAGTGAAAAAATTCGCGGCCGAGCGAGCGCACCGGCACCAGACCATCTGCACCGGTTTCATCCATTTTCACGAAGGCCCCGAACCGGGCTATGCCACTGATCCGACCCGAGAACTCGTTCCCAACCCGTTCACTCAAATACGCGGCAAGATAGCGGTCGGTGGTGTCGCGTTCCGCCATCATCGAGCGGCGCTCGGTGTCCGAGATATGGGTGGCGGTTTCGTCCAGCCGCGCGATTTCATCCTCGGTCAGCCCGTCCTTGCCCCAGCCATGGGCTGAGATCAACGCCCGATGCACGATCAGATCGGCATAGCGGCGAATGGGTGATGTGAAATGGGCATAGTTACGCAAAGCTAGCCCGAAATGGCCGAAATTCTCGGCGTTGTAATAGGCCTGCGCCATCGATCGTAGGGTGCTGAGGTTGATCAGCTCGGCATCCTCGGTTCCGGCGGCGGCGTTCAGCAATGCGTTCAGGTGCCGGGTCTGCAACACCTGCCCTTTGGCGAGGTTCAGACCGGCAGCTTGCGCCGTCTCCCGCAGGCTTTCCAATTTCTCGGGCGCGGGCTCTTCGTGAACGCGGAACAGCAGCGGGCGACGTTTAGCGATCAGCGTCTCAGCGGCGGCGACATTGGCGAGGATCATGAATTCCTCGATCAGCTTGTGCGCGTCCAGCCGGTCACGGAAGGCCACGCTGGTCACTTCACCTTTTTCGCTGAGAACAATTTGGCGTTCGGGCAGGTCCAATTCCAGCGGCTGCCGTTCAGCCCGTGCCTTTTTCAGCGCGGTATAAGCAGCGTAGAGCGGTTTCAGAACCGTTTCCAACAGCGGCCCGGTGCGGTCGTTCGGATTGCCGTCAATGGCCTCCTGCACCTCGGCATAGTGCAACGACGCTGCCGAGCGCATCAGGCCGCGCACAAAGCGGTGGCCTACCTTGTTGCCGTTCGCATCGATCTGCATCCGCACAGCAATACAGGCGCGTGGAACGCCTTCGTGCAGCGAACAAAGATCACCCGACAGCCGGTCGGGCAACATTGGCACCACCCGGTCGGGGAAATAGCTGGAATTGCCCCGCTTGCGCGCCTCACGGTCCAGCGCCGTCCCGGGCTGCACGTAAGCCGCGACATCGGCAATCGCGACCCAGATCACATGACCGCCGGGGTTCTTGGGGTCATCGTCGGCGTGCGCATAACACGCATCGTCATGATCCCGCGCATCCGAGGGGTCGATCGTCAACAGCGGCATATCCCGCAGGTCCTCGCGCCCTTTCAGGCCAACGGGTTTGGCCTTGTCAGCCTCGGCAATCACCTTGTCAGGGAAGTCGTCAGGGATGCCGTGCTGATGGATGGCAATCAGCGATACCGCCTTAGGTGCCGACGGATCACCCAGCCGTTCGACAATCCGCGCACGCGGTAAGCCCATGCGGTTTTTCGGCCCAGCCTGTTCAGCCTCGACCAGTTCGCCATCCTTTGCGCCCAGCACCGCGCCGTCGGGGACAAGCCATTCGTTCTGGCCGGTCTTGTCGATGGGCACGATCCGGCCACCCTCGGTGGTTTTGCGGAAAATGCCGACGATCTTGCGTGGGTTGGTCCCGATGCGACGGATCAGGCGGGCTTCGTAATTATGGTCTTCTTCTTGCACTACGGTCAGGCGGGCCAGAATCCGGTCGCCCTCACCCAGCGCCGGGTCACTGGCGCGGGCGACGATCAGGACGATGGGTTCGACCCCTTCACCATGCCACTCCAGCGGGCGCGCGAACAGGTCGCCGTCAGCATTCGGAGCCTTCACCTGCAACACGCTGACCGGCGGCAGGCGATCCGGGTCACGATAGCTGCGCTTGCGCTTTTCCAGATGCCCTTCGGCCTCAAGTTCCTTGAGGATACGCTTCAGGTCGATGCGATCCGCGCCTTTGATGCCAAAGGCCTTGGCGATATCGCGTTTCGAGGTAAGGGTGGGGTTCGCCGAGATCCAATCGAGGACCTCTTGCTTAGTAGGGATGCGAGTCATAATTCCGGCGTATCACGGGGATGCGACCGCGTCATGACCAAAAAAGGATCAGGGTTTCAGATCGGCAACCGTGTCCACATCGCGCAACTGGTCCAGCAAAGCCACGCGTGTGCCGGGGACAGAGGCGAGCGTGTCCGCCAGAGCGTGTTCAGTCGACCAGCGCACATCGCGAAATAGGGTCGTCGGCAAGGCCCTATAACGTTGCGCGCCAACCAGCCAATATCCCCCATCCGGTGCAGGTCCGAACACCCACTGCGCCGGGCCCAGCGCCTTGAACGCCTGCGCGACATGCCCGCGTGTAATACCGGGGATATCCGCGCCGATCAGGCAGACCGGACCCTTCGGCATGCCCCGTAGCATCCGTCCCATCCGGTCCCCCAGATCACCGTGCCCTTGCGCCGTTCGTGGCAAGTCTGGGGGCCAGATACGGCCAGTCAGTCCCTCGCGGTCCGGCGAGACCGCCAGCACAATTTGCCAGCGTGGATCGCGCAGCCGACGGATCAGCGACCTCGTCTGATGACGAAACCACCAGGCCGCGCCTATCATTCCAATATCGCGCCCCAGTCGTGTCTTGACCCGACCCGGGCGCGGTTCCTTGACCATGATGACCAAAGTGCGCTGCATGGATCAGGCGAAATAGTCCCTCAGGATACGGCCATAAATGGACTTGAGCTGTTCGATCTGCGCCACCTCGACGCATTCATCCACCTGATGCATCGTCCGGCCGACAAGGCCGAATTCCACCACCGGACAGTGGTTCTTGACGAACCGCGCGTCCGAAGTGCCGCCGGTTGTTGACATCTCAGGCCGCATACCGGTTTCCGCTTCGACCGCTGCTGCCACCAGATCGGACAGCGGACCGGGCGGGGTCAGGAAGCTTTCGCCCGAGATTTTGATCCGAACGTCCACCTCGACATCGCAAGCCTCGGCAACAGAGCGGGCTTCGGCCTGTAGCCAGTCGCTGAGGCTGGCACCAGAGTGCAAATCGTTGAACCGGATATTCACTGCGCCACTGCACTGCGCCGGTATTACATTGGTGGCCGCGTTGCCGGTGTCGATATTCACCACTGCCAGAGTCGACGCGTCGAAATGATCCGTGCCCTGATCCAATTCATGACTGGCCAGCCGATCCATCAGCCGCGCCATCGCGGGCAGAGGATTCTTGGCCCGGTGTGGATAGGCGGAATGCCCCTGCACCCCTGTGACGGTAAACCATGCGGTCATCGAGCCGCGCCGCCCGATTTTCATCATCTCACCCATCTCGTTCGGGCAGGTCGGTTCACCCACAAGACAGACCGACATTTTTTCATCGGCCTCGGCCATGTAGTCCAACAGCGCGGTGGTGCCATCCACCGCATCACCCTCTTCGTCACCAGTGATCGTCAGGATCACTGCTCCGTCGGGCGGCGTGTCGCGTATAAAATCCACAGCCGCCGCCGCAAAAGCCGCCACGCCGGATTTCATGTCAGTTGTCCCACGGCCATACATCACACCATCGTGGACTTCTGCTTCGAATGGCGGCTTGGTCCACGCGGCCTCGTCCCCGACAGGCACAACATCCGTGTGGCCGTTAAAGCCAAAGCTGCGCGCATGACCCTTATTGCCCCATCTCGCGAACAGATTGCTGACGCCACCGCGATCAACCCGGGTGCAGTCAAACCCCGCATCGGACAGAAGTTTATCCAGCAAAACCAGCGCGCCGCCTTCTTCAGGTGTGACCGATGGGCAACGGATCAGCTCTGCCGTCAACTTTACCGGATCTGTCATGGTTCGGCCCCTTTGGTTCTTTGACATGCAGGTTCGCGCACAGATTCAACGAATTGGCCCGATTGCCAACCCCCGCTGGGCTAAATCTGCCCGCTTTTTTACTCCGGTGTCGACATGACACACTCATAAAACATGGTGGTTTACCCCGCGACCACCTTGCCGCAGCGTTCAAATCTGCGTTAGAGGGCCGCGAAACAGGTAAGTTGAAACGATGCGCGCCCTTTTTACTTGGATCTGTCTGACCTACGCCGTTCTTGCACAGCAAAGCCAGGCACAGACACTGACAGTCACCACTGTGACCCGCCCTCCGTTTTCCTATGTTGAAGACGAGGCCCAGACCGGTTTTTCAATGGATCTGCTGGATGCACTGGCTCAGTCGCTGAACTGGGACTACTCGGTCAACAGGTTGGATGCGTTCGGTGATATGCTGGGGGCGGTACAGGATGGGTCTGCGGATCTGGCCATTGCCAACATCTCAATCACCGCCGCGCGCGAGACGCAGATGGATTTCAGCCAGCCGATATTTGAGGCCGGCCTTCAGATCATGGTCCCGTCCGAGGCTGCACGCCGACCGTCGCTGCTGCATGCCCTGCTGTCGCGCGAGTTGTTCATTGCCATCGGTCTGGCCTTTGCGATTCTGCTAGGAGGCGGGATGCTGATGTGGGGATTCGAACGCCGCGCGCAGCCCTATTTCGACCGCAAGCTGAACGAGGCCTGGTTTCCGTCTTTCTGGTGGGCGCTGAACCTGGTGGTGAACGGCGGATTCGAGGAACGCATGCCGCGCACCCCTTTTGGGCGGCTACTGGGCGTGGTGCTGGTGGTTTCTTCCCTGTTCATCGTGTCGGTCTTCACAGCCCGGATCACCTCGGTCATGACAGTGGATGCGATCAGCGGCAACGTGAACTCGGTCAACGATCTTTATGGCAAACAGGTTGGGACGATTTCGGATTCAACCGCTGCCAGTTTCCTGAACCGGCGCGAGATTGAATTCACCGGCTATCCCGGTCTGGACGAAATGCTGACTGCTTTCCAAAACAAGGATCTGGACGCCGTGGTCTTCGACGCGCCGATCCTGTCCTACTATGCCTCACACGAAGGACGCCGGATTGCATCGGTAACCGGCGGTGTATTCCTGCGCGAGAATTACGGGATCGCCTTCCCGACCGGCTCGCCATTGGTCGAGGACGTCAATCAGGCCCTGCTGTCGCTGCGCGAGGATGGCACCTATGACGAGATTTATCGCAAATGGTTCGGAGCGCGGAACTAAGCCGGTTCCTCATCGCCGAAAAACGGCGTCATCTGCGCAACAATGACAGCGTTTTCATCCAAAGCCCGCTGCATTAACGCCCGCTCGCCCGGGTCGATGTCATGGCCCTGTGCCTCGCGCTCAGCCAATGTGCCATAGCCGGTCACGTCTAACGGCGCGGTATCGGCCTGCTTCAGGATGGCCACGGTTTCGCGCACGGCTTCGGCCTCATCCACGCCGCTTGCAAAACACATCAGCGCCGCCCCGGTGGCACCTTCCGGCAATCCGTCACCGTCCTTACGACCGATCTGAACAAGCAGGGTATAGACTTGCTGGCGAGAGGGTTTCTTTTGCTTTTCCATGCCGCCTGCCATACGTGCGGAACAAGGCATGGTCAACTTGTTCAGCCGTCAACCAGCACACCCTTTCGAGGGAAGTTCAGAAACAGCAGATGTCAGGCTCGTGTAAATCGAATCTTGGCTTGGCAAAAATTACACACCCACAACATCAACTTCACCGTGGGATTGACATCCTATTCAGCAAGAATCTGCATGGTTGAAAATGGCGCCCTTTTGCCGACGTCACCGACCTTTTTGAGCAAGTTTTGGCTGAACGCGTCGCCACAACGGCAGGCCGGTCCGTGCTGAAATAGGCAAATTCTAAAATACCGACACTTTTGAAGTTTCTGTTTTTGAGAAGGAAAGTTCGATGAGTATGTTGTCCAAACTTCTAACGACTACAGCAAGCCTATCCCTGTTAGCTCTTGCTCCGGCATCTATTAGCTTGATTGCTTTCTCCCCCGACGCGGCATACGCGCAAGAATATGGCGGCGATGAAGGCGGCGACGACGAAAGCCACGACGACGAAGGACGCGACGACGACGGCGGCGACGATGACGGTGGCGACGACGACGGCCGCGACGATGACGGTGGCGACGACGATGGCCGCGACGATGACGGCGGCGACGACGATGGCCGCGACGATGACGGCGGCGACGACGATGGCCGCGACAATGACGGCGGCGACGACGATGGCCGCGACGATGACGGCGGCGACGACGATGGCCGCGACGATGACGGTGGCGACGACGATGGCCGCGATGATGACGGCGGCGACGACGATGGCCGCGACGGTGACGGCGACGACGATGGCCGCGACGGTGACGGAGACGACGACTACGGCAGCGACGATGACGGCGGCGACGATGACGGAGCTGCTGAAACCAACGCTGGCAATTCAGAAGTGGACGCGATGCAAGGAGAAGATCGCTAACCCACTATGAGTTAGAATTTTAGCCTGGCGAATTGATCTGTGCTAAAACTGGCCGAGGATCTGGTTCGTTCCTTTGCCAAAACGCAACAAAGTCGAAAGGCCGGAGATGCTGTACTCCGGCCTTTTTATTTCATTCGGACTATCAGTACCGCAGCAACTCGTTGATCCCGGTTTTCGAGCGGGTCTTTTCATCCACCCGTTTCACGATCACCGCACAATAGAGGCTGATGTTGTTTTTGGACGGCATCGAACCGGCCACAACCACCGAATAGGGCGGCACTTCGCCATAGGTGACCTCGCCAGTTTCGCGATCCACGATCTTCGTAGATTTGCCGATGAACACGCCCATGCCCAGAACCGACCCTTCGCGGACGATGCAGCCCTCGACCACTTCAGAGCGCGCACCGATAAAGCAGTTATCTTCGATGATGGTCGGGCCTGCCTGCATCGGCTCGAGCACGCCGCCGATGCCAACGCCGCCCGACAGGTGCACGTTCTTGCCGATCTGCGCGCAGGATCCAACCGTGGCCCAGGTGTCGACCATTGTGCCTTCGTCGACATAAGCGCCCAGGTTTACAAAGGACGGCATCAGAACCGCACCCGGCGCGATATAGGCCGACTTGCGCACGACGCAGTTGGGCACAGCGCGGAACCCGGCAGCCTGCCATTGATTTTCACCCCATCCGGCAAACTTGCTGTCCACCTTATCCCACCAACCACCGGCCTGCGGGCCGCCCGGCTGGATTTCCATATCCTTGATGCGGAAGCCCAGCAGAACCGCTTTCTTTGCCCACTGGTTTACGTGCCAGTCGCCGCCGTCGCGCTTTTCCGCCACGCGCAGCGAACCGCTGTCCAGCGCGTTCAGCGTATCTTCGATCGCTTCGCGTTGTTCGCCGGTGGTGGCTGGGGTGATGGTGTCGCGCGCCTCCCAGGCGGCTTCGATGGCGGCTTCCAGTTGCGCGTTGGACATGGGGGTGCTCCCTGCTGAATCTGTTCACGTTGGTCTTGCCTATACGCAAGCGAAAGACTGGCTGCAATGCGACGCGAGATGCACGCTTTGCGGCTGATTGTTGCGATTTCAGCAGGCCAACGGGTCAGGAGAGATATTGCCACCACAAATCAGCACTGCCACACGCTCATCCGGTTCCGGCTGATAGGCCCCGGAAAGCAACGCGGCCAAAGCGGTCGCGCCCGCAGGTTCCACCAGAATCCGATGCGCCCGCCACAGAACCTGCTGCGCCTGCGTGATGGCTTCATCCGACACCAGTACCGACGTCATCCCCTGAGCTAGATCAAAACAGATCGACCCGATCCGCCGCGCGCCCAGCGCATTGGCGGCAACACCCGACACCGACACATCCACTGGCTCCCCGGCCTGCAAAGCCGCATTCAGCGCGCATGACCTTTCGGGCTCGACCGCCACAACCTTGCGCGCGCCCTGAAACCAACCCAAGGCCCCGGCGATCAGACCGCCACCGCCCACAGCAACCAGAACGGTGTCGGCCCGAAGGCCCTGCGCCTCCCATTCGGCGAAACAGGTTCCCTGTCCGGCCACGGTGGCGGGCGCGTCATAGGCATGGATCTGCATCGCGCCCGTAGCGTTTTCATACGCCTGCGCCTCGGTCAGGGCGTTGGCGTATTCGCCAGAGACCACGCTCAGCTTAGCGCCGGTCTGTTCGATGAGGGCGATCTTGGACGGGCCTGCCATTTCCGGGACGAAAATCTTGGCGGGGTATCCCAATGCCCGCGCCGCATAGGCTGCCGCAGCCCCGTGATTGCCACCGGATGCGGCCACCACACCCGCCTCTGGAACCTCTAGGCTAAGTAGCGTGTTGAACGCCCCACGCACTTTGAAACTGCCCGTATGTTGCAAGTGTTCCAATTTTATTTCGATTGGATAGTCCAGCCCCAGCGCGCGGCTCTCCATCACCGGTGTCACCTGCGCATGTCCGGCAATCCGGTCAGCGGCGGCTGAAATATCACTCTTCCAATTCATTCGTGTCTTTCCGTGACTGGCGCTCTGCCCGCGAACCCTATAGCTGTTTTGAAAACACGCAAGCAGGGAACACCCGTGATGAGAGAAGACCGCCTCAGCCCATTCCGCGACGCGCAGACCGACCGCTCGACCGCGAGCGAGGTGCCGGATACGCCGCAGACGCGCTCGCCCGCCTATCGCCTTGCCTTTGCCGATGACGATTTCCTGTGCCGGGATGAGCTGCGCCCGGTGCGCCTGCAACTGGAACTGCTAAAGCCCGAGATGATCATGACCGAGCGTGAGATCACCTCAACCATCGTCATGTTTGGCGGCGCGCGCATCCCCGAGCCCGCGCAAAAACATACCGCCCGGACGAAAACGCTGGCGGATTTGTCGGCCTATTACATCGAAGCGCGCGAATTCGCCCGGCTAATGACCGAAAAGTCCATCAAAACCGGTCACCGCGAAAATGTCATTGTCACCGGCGGCGGCCCCGGCGTGATGGAGGCCGGAAACCGTGGTGCGCAGGACGCTGGTGGATGCTCGATCGGGTTGAACATCGTTCTGCCGCATGAGCAGGCTCCGAATGAGTATGTCACGCCCGAGCTCAGCTTCAATTTCCACTATTTCGCCATCCGCAAGATGCATTTTTTGATGCGCGCCCGCGCCATCACCATCTTTCCCGGTGGTTTCGGTACCATGGATGAGTTGTTCGAATCCCTAACCCTGATCCAAACTGGCCGGATGGAGCGTGTGCCGTTTCTGCTGTTCGGCCGTGCCTTCTGGGAAAAGGTCATCAACTGGGAGGCGCTGGCCGACGCGGGCACCATTTCGGACGAGGATCTGGACTTGTTCCGGTTCGTGGATACGGCGCAGGAGGCGGTCGAGATCATCGAGAATTGGGAACCCGCCCCGCCCCGCGACGAAATCCCGGGGCGCTGAGCCTTGGCACCGAAGACCGGAGAGATGTTACATCTGCGCGGCAATGCGTTAACAGCGGGTGAGCCTGTGGCCCTACCCCTAACCCAAAGCAGCATGTTCCACTTGCCCGGATCCCCGGACGGCCTGCCCACTTATGGTCGCGTCGATAACCCGACATGGCAGCATCTGGAACACGTTCTGGCCCATCTGGAAGACGCGCCCTGCCTGACATTCCCGTCAGGCATGGGAGCAATCTCGGCCGCGTTGTTCGCGACACTGAAGGCCGGGTCGCGCCTGCTGATTCCATCCGACGGTTATTATGTGACCCGGGTGCTGGCAGATCGGTTCCTGACCGGGATGGGAGTCACCGTAACGGAACGCCCGACCATCGCCTTCGACGACGGTGGGTTTGACGGGTTTGACGTGGTCTTTCTGGAAAGCCCCTCGAACCCCGGGCTGGACATGATGGACCTACCCGCTATCGCCGCCGCCGTGCGCGACGCGGGGGGCATAACCATTACCGACAACACTACGATGACCCCGCTGGGGCAACGCCCATTGGATTTGGGTATTGACGTGGTCGTGGCCTCGGACACCAAGGCCATGGGCGGTCATTCCGACCTGCTGATGGGCCATGTCGCCAGCCGCGACGTGCAAATCATGGAACGGGTCGAGGAATGGCGCCGCGTCTCGGGCGCGATCCCCGGACCGCACGAGGCATGGCTGCTGCACCGCGGTTTAGAAACGCTGGACGTACGCTTTGACCGGATGTGCAGTTCGGCTCAGGTGCTGGCCGAGCGGCTGGTGGATCACCCAGCGGTCAAACACATCCGGTTCCCCGGCCTACCCGACGACCCCGCGCATTCACTGGCGAAAACTCAGACCGCCCGCTTCGGGTTCCTGCTGTCGATCACGTTGGAAAGCGAGGCCAGGGCCGAAGAGTTCATCAACACCTGCCCTATGCTGCGCCCTGCGACGTCCTTCGGTGGCGTCCACAGCTCGGCCGAACGGCGCGCCCGGTGGGGTGACGATGTCGACCCGGCCTTCATCCGTCTGTCCGTTGGATGTGAACCGGTGGAGGAGCTATGGCAGGCGATCGTGGCCAGCCTGAACGCGCTGTAACTACTTCTTAGGCTCGCGCAGTTCCTTGAACACGTAGATCGGCAGCACAACACTGGCGATCAACGCCCCCAGCCAGACCAGCAGTGTTGCGGCCAGCAGGTTCGAAACCCCTCCGACCGTCAGCCCGGCTGTAACCAGATCGGTCACCAGCAATCCGACAAAAGTCACGATCAAAGCGATCCCACCTTTCAGTGCAGGTGCCCGCTTTTCTCCCAGCTTCAGAATTAGCGGCTCGGCCACCACCTGCACCAGCGTAAAGACGATCACCACCACGATGAACGAGATCGGCTTGATCGCAAATCCCGACAACAAAAGCGCCGCAAGTAACAACCCGATGGCGTTCCCGGCCAGCAGGGCCAGAGCGGATTTGATTCTGCGCGTCATGGTGGTCTCCGTCCAAGAAATAATTCGAAACATGCATATGTTAACAAAACCATGGGAATTTGCGAGCGGTTTCAAAAGCCTCTTTCATTCGGGGCATTGAAATCGCATGTTAAAATACATCCATCCTGTTCAGACCCGCATCCGACATCGATGAGAGGTGAGATGAGCGACGATCCCTATTCCGTCCTTGGTGTCGCCAAGGACGCCAGCGCCGCCGAGATCAAAAAGGCGTATCGGCGCATTGCAAAGGAATACCACCCCGACCTGAAACCCGGCGACGCCGAGGCCGAGGCGAAGTTCAAAGCAGCAGCCGCTGCATATGACCTGCTGAAAGACCCAGAGAAGCGTGCGCGTTTTGACAATGGCGAGATTGACGCCTCGGGACAGGAACGCCCGCAGCAGCAATATTATCGCGACTATGCCGAGGCCGCCGGAAACCCCTATCGCGGGCGTCAGGCCGATCCGGACGATATGTCGGACATCTTTGCCGAGTTCATGCGCGGTCGTGGCGGATACGGCCAGCGTACGCACGAATTCCATGCACCTGGCCACAATCGCGCTTATAGCCTGCAGATCAGTTTTCTTGATTCGGTGTTCGGAGCCAGCCAGAAGCTGACCCTGCCCGATGGCGACAGGATCGAGGTCAAGATTCCGGCTGGCATCACCGATGGCCAGACCATCCGCCTACGCGGCAAGGGCGATCCGGGCTTTGGCGAGGGGCCAGCAGGCGATGCGCTGGTGACGGTTACCGTGGCGAAACACCCGGTGTTCGACCGTCAGGGCGATGACATCCACATCACTCTGCCAATTACGATTGACGAGGCCATTCTGGGCGGAAAGGTTCCCGCGCCAACGATTGACGGCGGCGTCAAAGTCAGCGTTCCGGAAGGTACCAGCAGCGGCAAAACCCTGCGCCTGCGCGGCAAAGGGGTCAAGAAACGCGGCTCATCCGAACGCGGCGACCAGCTGATCGAACTGACCATTACGATGCCCGACCAGATCGACGACGAGTTGAAGCAGTTTATAGAAACATGGCGCGACAACCACAGCTATGATCCGCGCAAAGGAATGCCGTCATGAGCCTGACCGAAGAGCAACTGATCGCAACCGTCACCCGACTGACTTCGGCCCGCCTGACCGAATACCTGGCCGCCGAGATCGTGATCCCTGAACAAACGGATGAGGGTCTGGTCTATCACAGCCTCGATGTCGCCCGTCTGGAACTGGCCTGTGAGTTGCACGACCAATACGACATGGAGCCGGATGCGCTGTCTATGATGATCTCGCTGATCGACCAGATGCACTGCCTGCGCGCCGAACTGCGTGAGGTGTTGAACGCGGTCGACGCTCAGCCTGAAACGGTGCGCAAACAAATGATCGAGGTGATCGGAACAGCGCGATTCCGCCGCAGCTGACGGGGTTTTGGAACGGGGAAAATTGCCCTAGAAGGCCGCATTGATCCAGAGCCCGGTGCGCCAATGACCCAATCCAGATCCGAATTGCTGATGCCTGCGGGCAATCTGCGCAAGCTGAAACTCGCCATCCTCTATGGGGCGGACGCGGTGTATCTGGGTACGCCGGATATGTCGCTGCGTACGAAATCCGAGTTTTCGCTGGAAGAGGTGATCGAAGGGGTCGAGTTCTGCCACAGCCACGGACGACGCGCTTATCTGACGCTGAACCTGTTTTCGCACAACAAAGACATCCCGAAGCTGGATGAATATATCGACACTGTGCGCAAGGTGCAGCCCGACGGGTTGATAATCGCCGATCCCGGCGTATTCCAATACGTCCGCGAACGGGCACCCGAACTGCCGCTTCATATCTCGACCCAGGCCAATATCTGCTCGTGGCTGTCGGTGAAGTTCTGGCAGGATCAGGGGGCCGAGCTAGTGGTTCTGGCGCGCGAGGTCTCCTATCCCGAACTGGTCGAGATCCGCGAGAAATGCCCCGACATCAAGCTGGAGGCGTTTGTCCACGGCGCCATGTGCATGACCTATTCGGGCCGCTGCCTGCTGTCGAACTTCATGGCCGAACGCGGTGCCAATCAGGGCAACTGCGCCAATTCCTGCCGTTGGAACTATGGCCTGAAACTGCGCCTGAAGGACGGTACACATCAGGAGCTTCGCATCACCGACGACAACGCCGAGCTGTTCGAGTTCCTGTTAGAAGAAGGCTGCCGTCCCGGCGAGCTGATGCCCATCGAAGAGGATGATCGCGGCTCGTATATCCTGAACTCGCGCGATCTGTGCATCATGCCGAAACTGGATGAGTACCTGAAGATCGGCGTCGACAGCCTCAAGGTCGAAGGGCGCGGCAAGTCGGAATATTACGCTGCGATCGTCGCCCGCGCCTATCGCATGGCTATCGATGACTATCACGCCGACCCTGAGAACTGGGACCCGAAGCCCTATATGCGCGAGTTGGAGACCGTCGGAAACCGTGGTTACACGCTGGCCTTTCACGAAGGTCGCCTGACCAACTACGCGCATGATTACGAGCACACAGCCGCCATCGCCCAATGGGAATATGCCGGGATCGTCACCGAAGTGACCGAAGATGCGTTTCTGGTCGAGGTGAAGAACAAGCTGGAACCGGGCGACGTTCTGGATTTCGTCTCACCCATCTCGCGCGAAACCGTTCTGCTGCGGGTTTATGAATTCGAGCGTACATCAGATGGCGCGCGTCTGGACGTAGTGCATGGCAGTACGAAAACCGTCATCCGCCTGCCCTTCACTCTGTTCGATCACGAGGACATCGACGACCTGCGCGCCCGTTTTCCGGTCTATTCCGTTCTGCGCAAGGAACGCGCCCTGACCGACGAACACTGGAGCCGAATTCGCTTTGACAAGCTGGTTCAGGGGCTGGAAACCACGGGCCGCGACAACCCTGCCGCTTATGCCCGCCGCCGCGATGATCTGGTTGAGAAAATCGGTGAGGACGGTAACGAGCGCCGCTTCAATACCAACCGGATCGGCACCGAAGGCTGCTGTGGCAAGGGGTGCAACGGTTGTCTGATCTTCTGGCAGGACGACAAATACGCACTGGCGCGGGAGGTCCTTGCGAAACGCAAACAGGGCGAACAACTCAGCCGCCGCGAGGCGACGGAGCTAAAACTGCCAAGCGAAAACGCTTAGTTCCCGACGATGTATTCCTCGGGCACAAAGAAGGTAAAGTCGCGATCCGCGACGGCCTCGTGGCAGTCGTGGCAATAGGCAACCGCCGGGGCGCGGAACCCCGTCGTGTCGCCGAACAGTGATCCATCTGGCATCACCATGACATACCGCCAGTCACCCGTATCCGGGTTGGTGCCTTCGGGCAGTTTTTCCATCACAAACAAAGCACCAGGATGTACGTTCCCCTCGTCCGTGACGGTAACGCTGTCCTTGGCCAGGACCGAACCTGCAGGCAGTTTTTCGCCCTCTTGCAGGGTTCCATAGTTATGCGCCATGCGATTGGCATAGCTGTTCACATAGCGCTGGCCATGGGTGGCCGAAATATAGGGTGCATCGTTGAACAACGGCCAGTTCTGATAATTCAGCAGCTCATCCAATTGCGCCGCGCCGTAGCCGCGCGCCATGCGCTTTTGCAAGGACTGGTAGATTTGCAGCGCTTCTTCCTTGGACAAATCTGCAGGATTCTCGATGGCGATATGGGCATCTTCGGCTTCGGATTGCGCGAAAGCACCCGCAGCGACCACGCCCGAAAGTAGTGGTACTGACAGGGTAATCGACAAAAGTCGTTTAAATCGAAAATACATCTATATGGCCCACCTGGCTTGTTAGGTTCGCCTGAACGCCGCACGTCATTGCCAAAAAGATAGCGGCCCTGAACAAACACGCCAAACCCGGATCGCGGCAATCACCGCATTGTGCGCAAGAGTGAAATACGTCTATCCGGACTGACGGGTGAAATATAACAAATTTTGCATGCAAAAAACAGCAGGCCGAAAATTAAATTATTGTCGTCTGTTGTTATACAATCCAGGGCGTCGCATTACAGGCCAGCTTCGGACTCGATTTGTTTGCGCGATTTACGTGCGCGCTCGGTCGCCGATTTCAGCTGACCGCAGGCCGCCATGATATCCTCGCCCCGCGTCTTGCGGATCGGAGATGCGTAGCCAGCCTGATAGATGATGTTCGCAAAAGCGCGGATACGGTTGTTTGAACTGCGCTTATACGGAGCGCCGGGCCACTCGTTGAACGGGATCAGGTTGATCTTGGCAGGAATGTTGTGACGTTTGATGTGGTCGATCAGACGGTGGGCATCTTCGTCACTGTCATTCACCCCATCCAGCATCACATATTCAAACGTGATCCGTTCCGAATTCGAAGCCTTGGGGTAGCTGGCCAGCGCCTGCAACAGTTCTTCGATGTTCCAGCGCTTGTTGATCGGCACCAGCACATCGCGGGTTTCATTGGTGGTCGCGTGGAAGGAAATTGCCAGAAGGCAGCCGATTTCTTCCGCTGTACGGGCAATTTCAGGCACAACACCCGAGGTCGACAAGGTGATCCGGCGGCGCGACAGGGAAATACCTTCGGGGTCCATGGCGATCTTCATCGCATCGCGCACGTTTTCGAAGTTATAGAGTGGCTCACCCATCCCCATCAGAACGATATTCGACAGCAGGCGGGTTTCATCCTTGGGCGCGCCGGGGGTTGGCCATTCCTCAAGATCGTCGCGGGCCATCATCACCTGACCAACGATCTCGGCTGCCGTCAGGTTACGCACGAGTTTTTGCGTGCCGGTATGGCAGAAGGAACAGGTCAGCGTGCACCCGACCTGAGACGAGATGCACAAGGTCCCGCGATCCTCTTCGGGGATATACACCACCTCTACCTCGTGGCCGCCAGCGATGCGGCACAGATACTTACGAGTGCCGTCCTCAGAAACTTGTCGCGTCACAACCTCGGGGATCTCAATGACGAAATTCTCGGCCAGTTGCGCGCGGTATGCCTTGGCCAGATTGGTCATCTCGGCAAAGTCGCGCACACCCCACTGATAGATCCACTGCCAAATCTGGCCGGTGCGCATCTTGGCCTGCTTTTCTGGCGTGCCGTGTTCGACCAAAATCTCACGCAACTGGTCGCGGGTCAGTCCAACAAGGTTGATCTTCCCCTCGGGCAGCTTGCGAGGGATGGTCATGACGTCTTGAGTGATCGGCGCTTTGGGCGACATTGGAGTATCTCTAAGGATTCTGGCTTGGGATGCGCCTCTATATAGGACTGCGCACAAAGATCAAAAGAATTCGTGCGACCTAATTTGCAAAGCGCAACAATTCGTCCACACGCGCCCGGCCCAGATCAACCCGGCAGGACGTGATCGCTATGCCGGTTCCCGATCCGCCGCCAAACGATGCACCAATCGCATCACATTGCGCATCTCTGTAGCTTGCCCAGGCGGATTGGGATGCTTCCAACGCAGGTTGCGCGACAATGCGGCCTGTGACCTCATCCAGCTCTTTTGCGGCTTGCATTGCGATCCCGAAACTTTCCGCGAGGGCCTGATCGACCCGTTTTTCCATTTCACCGACACAAGACCCAATTTCGACCTGGGAACCCGCGTCCGAACACTCCAACGTGGGGTCGGCCAAAACAGGCGTGGCAACACACAAGGCGAACAAGAGGTGGCGCATGATTTGGTCCCGTAACATTTCCATGTACGCGCCTTATAACACGGGTGTCAGACGCCCCCCAAATGCAACTCGGCCGCAAGGGTCAAACCCCTGCGGCCCAATTATTGCGGAATTGTGCCTATCACACGCCTGGGGGCAGTACGTCACAATCCGCGGCCTCCAAAGTTTTCACAGGATCATTCGGACCGCATTGCTCGCCGGTCACCGGATATGTTTCGCTCTGTTTCTCACATGCGCTCAGCAATACAGCAGCCGCCATCATCAACACGGCAAGAGACTTGTTCAGCATCAGCCAGCTCCTTTTCTTCTCTTGAACAGATTAGTTCAGAAAATTGAGCGGCTAACTTTGACAGGGATCAATTCAGAAAGTCGACGTCGCGTCAAGCTGAGGCAGGCGTCACCCATAAGAAAACCCCGCCGAAAGACGGGGTTTCGTACGCCTTGGTCACACGTTAGTTCGTACAGCGTTTCTCGGCATCTTCGATCGCAGCGGTGAAGCCCAGCAACGAAAAGGTGTCCTTGGTCTGGGTGCCGCGTTCGGACCGGGCGGTCAGCACCGCCTCGGTACCGCGTTTCATGGCGGCGACCACTTTCAGGTCTTCGCCTTCGGTCGCGGGCCACGCCCATTCGCCTTCTGTGATCAGCTCAAACTCGGTTCCGTCGATCTCAAGGTTGACGGTCGATCCGGCCGCAAAAGGGTAGCCGCCGGTAAAGGTCACCTGGCCTTTGACCTCGGCATTGGGGCGGTAGAACACGAACAGCAGAATGTCACTGCGGCGTACCGAAACCACCCGACCACCGCGCGTGTTGACGGTTTCCCTGGGGGCCGAAACGCTCCAGCATTCGGTGGGATCATCTTCGACGAAAACGCTCCAATCCGTTTTGGCGGCCACGCGATTGGTGCTTGTGGCCTGCTGAGCGATTGCAGTTGTGGCCATCCCTGCCATGCACAGACCCGCGATTGCGCGGACGAGTTTTGATCCCATCTGTCCAGCCTCCTAGCTCGACCCATACCTCATACCCATCGAAAACGCCTGCGCACCCTGCCGGTTCGTCTGTAAGTTGCGTATTCCGATGATTGCCGACATACACACACTAACGCAGGTTTCGCCACAGGCGAAAGGGCGATTGGCAGAATTTTGCGCATTATTCCGGAGGTTCCCATGACGCAGCCCGTAGCAATGACAGAACTTTGGCGTGGACCGCTGCTGGAAAGCCTGCATCTGGGGCACGCAGTGATCTGCGATGACACCGGTCAGATCGTGCGCAGCTGGGGCGATCCCAATGCAGTGATCTATCCCCGATCCTCAGCCAAGATGATCCAGGGGCTGCCGCTGGTGACCTCGGGGGCGGCGGCAAAATTCGGGCTGAACAGCGAGCATCTGGCGCTGGCCTGCGCATCGCATATCGGGGCGCATATCCATACCGACCGGGTGTCCGCCTGGCTGGACCATCTGGGCCTGACCGAAGGAGATCTGCGCTGCGGCCCGCAGGAACCTGACGATATGGCGGCCCGCGACGGCCTGATTCTGGCCGATGACACGCCCTGCCAGATCCATAACAACTGTTCGGGCAAGCACTGCGGATTCCTGACCGTGGCACAGCATATGGGCGCCGGGCCGGAATATCTGGAAATCGACCATCCCGTACAGCAGGCCTGCCTGTCCGCCCTAGAAGAAACCACCGGCGAAACCAGCCCCGCCTATGGGATCGACGGGTGTTCGGCGCCGAACTTTGCCACCACACTGGTGGGGCTGGCGCGGTCGATGGCGTGGTTTGCCTCAGCCACCGACCGATCTGACCGGGCCAGCGATGCGGCGCAGCAACTCACCGCTGCGATGATCAAGCACCCCGAGCTGGTGGCCGGTGAAAGCAAAGCCTGTACCGAGTTGATGCGCGCCATGGACGGGCGTGCCGCGATCAAGACCGGGGCCGAGGCGGTCTATGTCGCGATCCTGCCGGAAAAACGGATGGGCGTCGCACTGAAGATCACGGATGGCACCACGCGCGCCAGCGAATGCGCCGTTGCCGCGATTCTGGTCAGCCTTGGCGTGCTGGAGGCCGACCACCCGGCCACCCGCACCTTCATGAATGCCACCCAATACAGCCGCCGTGGGTTCGAGTGCGGCGTGATCCGGCCAGCGCGGGGGTTTCCGGACTAAATCCGGTATTCCAAGCAGACTTTGAGTTTGAGTTGAGATCAGAGGCAACACATTGAACCATACGCGGACTCTAAAGAAGCCAAAGAACGGCAAGCGCCAGATACTAAATCGCCTCGTGGGATACCTGTTCTCGTTGGCAGTTCTGTTGTGTTTGTCTCCTGCATACGCGGAATCAAACGACAGCTCATGCCTGGATATGACCCTCGATGAATCTGAGATTTGGGACAGAGATCACACGACCAACTACATTATTGAGGTTTTGCACGAAAACTACCGCACATTCGGTCAGATCAACTGGAACTGTATTGCCAAAAAGTTTGAAGGATTGAGTCCGAAAACATCTGTCCGTCGTTTTGAAGGCCCGACAGTTGGCGACAGAATAATCTATCAGTTCACTGTCGATAGAACCAGCAACCTGTTTGTGGCTTTGTTTTTCATAGGCCCCGGAAAATCGAAGGGGAAGTTTACCGCGTTTATAAACATTTTTCCTTCGGGAGAGGTGGCGGCCATTAGAAAAGGCGGGAAAGAGGAATGGCTTACTTTCGAATAGCAAAGACGCTGCCACATCTCTCTCTTCCCAAACACTTGCAACGGATCATCTGCTCTAACACTTAGGTTTCGCTGATCCCGCACCATCTTGCACGGGACCAGTGGAACCTGTTTCCGAAGACTTTACATCTCGATCGGATGCACCTCGGCCACTTCGACCGAGCCCGAGCCATTCACGACCATCGGGCAGCCCTTGGCCATCTCGGTCGCGGCATCGATGCTGTCGGCCCTGATGACGGTAAAGCCCGACGCCGGGTTGGCACCGCCGTTGTCGACGGTACCGCTTTGGCTGACCGTATAGGACTGGCCCACCGGGTTGCCGGGGATGTCCAGCGCCTCGCCCATGTTCTGAAACCAGGCACCCCAGGCGGCCATGGTCGCTTCGATTTCTGCCGGGTCTGTCGGGGTGTGACCGCCATGATAGACAAACAAATATTGGGGCATATCGCTCCTCCCTTATGAAATCTATTCCAATTGGGCTGCGAGCTTGTTCAGCGTCGATGTCCAGCCCTTTTCGTGATTAGCCGCAATCTCATCATCGCCCAGATCGCGGTGATCCAAAGTCAAGCGCGCACCACTGGCCGTGGCTGCGACCGTCAAAGTGACATGGCTTTCCGCCCCGCGCTGATCCTGATCATCGTGCCAACCCCAGGTGAATCCGACTGAATTGGGCGGATCGACATGGGTCACGTGGCCTGACACCTTGAACCGCTGACCCTCGCCGTTTTGCATCACCGAATACCACGGTCCAAGGCGCGAGAAATCCAGGTCGTGCTCGGGCACGTGCATTCCTTCCGGCCCCCACCATTGCAACAGCTTTGAACCGTCGCTGATCCATGCGAACAGGGTATCGGGGCTGGTGGGGAACTCACGTTCCAGTTTCAGGTCGGCCATGAATTCTCCCTTTCAATCAAATCACCCAGTCGGTCCAGGCTGCTCTCCCAGAACTGCCGTTTCGAAATGGTCCATTCGGCGATGGCCCGCAGACCGTCGGGTTGGATCGAATACATCCGCTGTGTGCCCTGCACACGCTGCTGCACCAGCCCGGCCACGCGCAGCACCTTCAGATGGCGCGAGATCGCGGCCCCCGACATGCCGCGCCCTTCTATCAGGTCACCGGCAGATAACTCACCGTCCTGCATCAGCTGTTCTACAATCGAGAATCGGGTGGCGTCGGACAATGCGGAAAATGTGGCCAGAAGCTTGCTCATGACCATTACTTAACATTTAAGTTAAATAAAGGAAAGCCTGGCGATCAAACGTCGGCAAAATCCGTCCGGGCATATCCCTGAAGGTACAGCAGAGCCGTCAGATCCCCGTAGTTGATCCGAATGTCGCATTTTTCAGCGACCGAGGGCTTGGCATGCAGCGCAACACCGGTTCCGGCCATGCGCAACATGCCCAGATCGTTGGCACCGTCACCCACGGCGATCACATCTGCTTCGGACAGGCCCAGCCGCGCCGTGATCTGCTCCAATGCATCGACCTTGGCCTGCTTGCCCAGAATCGGCCGCTGCACATCGCCGGTCAGTGTGCCGTTTTCCGCCAGCAATGTATTGGCGCGGTTTTCGTCGAACCCGAGTTCGCTTGCCACTTTGGCGGTAAAGGCTGTAAACCCGCCCGAAACCAACGCCGCATAGCCCCCGTTCTGACGCATCGTTGCAACCAGTTCCCGACCACCGGGCATCAGCGTGATGCGTTCGGCCAGAACCTTGTCGATAACGGTCTCATCCAGGCCCGCCAGCAGACCGACCCGTTCGATCAGCGCCCCTTCAAAATCCAGCTCTCCGTTCATCGCCCGCGCGGTGATTTCCTTGACCCGGTCGCCAACACCGGCTTCATCCGCCAATTCGTCAATGCATTCCTGCCGGATCATGGTGCTGTCCATATCGGCGAGCAGCATCAGCTTGCGGCGTTTTTCGAGCGGTTGCACGATCAGATCAACGCCCAAAAGCTGCAGCTCCGCCCAGACCTCCCACTGATTGTCGGGCAGTCCGGAGACTTGGAATTCCGCCGCCTCGTCTGGGCTGAGCCACACCACATCGCCCCCACCCCACGCATTGCGTAGCGACTCGACCAGAGCCTGCTCCAGCGCCGGCGCATTCGGGTTGGTCAACAGGGTGGCAACGTACATAGTCTATCTCCATCAAACTCCCCTGCGCATAGCGCAGGGGCCGCCAATTCACCAGAGACAGATTAATGCGCTTGCCCCAGAATGCCCGGCAGCCGCAGCCCGTGTTCGCGGGCGCAGTCATTGGAGATTTCGTATCCTGCATCCGCATACCGCCGAACGCCTGACGCGGGATCGTTCCACAGCACCCTCTCAAGCCGCCGTGCGGCGCCTTCGGTGCCGATCCCCCAATCCGATCCAGCAGATCCGGGCGGTCAGGCCCTGAAACGCGATCTGCTCCTGCGCCATGTCGAGCCAGCGATGCAGGTGCTCGTTCTCGGAGAACAGCTCCTTCATCTTGGTGTCGGTTTTATAGATGTCTTCGGGGTCGCCCGACAGCGCACACCAGCGAAACGGACCGATCCCCTTCCAGAATAGCGGGAGGATATAGGCTGGGACGAATCCGGGGAAGGCAAAGGCGTTCTCAAGCCCTTCGTCCTGCGCCACCTGCCGGACGTTGTTGCCGTAATCCAGTGTCGGCACGCCCGCATTCCAGAAATCGACCATTGCGGCCACATGCTGTTTCATCGAGGTATTTGGTACGCAGGCGGAAATCGATGCTGTCCGGGTTGCATTCGACCGCCAGGCAGCAAGCCCCGGCAAAAACTGCGGCCCGCGGTTGCGTGCCGATATAGATCCACGAACCAGCCGTCATCTGGCCGTACGTCATCAGGCCTTTCTTATCGAGTTCATTGAAGTGATCCCAAGTCGCCCAATGCGGAACGAGGTTGGAATTCGCGATCAACACGTGCGGGTTTTCGGATACGTCCAGGTGCAGGTTGTTCATCAACATCCGCAGCGACGCCTCGGTCACCCAGCTTTTGGCGTTCAGCTCGGGGCCGGTCGGCGGATAGATATCGCGGGTGTTCTTGCGTGGGTCGGTTATGGCAGGGTCATAAGCCCACGGGGCGGATTCGACGGCCAGATACGTGGACGGTGCCAGTTCCATCTGGATGGCATGCACCCCCTCGGTCGGGCGCCCATAGTGGCGCGTGGTCCAACCGCCCCGGAACCGTCCGTTCAGAACGGTGATGTAGGGCAATGAGACAGCGGTTTCCTGCGAGATAGACTCTATTGCAGACGCACAGGTCTCACCGCCATCTGTTCCGATATTCATAACCGTCATGGTACCTTCGAACAGAAATGGAATGCGGCTGCGGATCGAGTGACAGTGGAACAGCACCGCGACACCGTGCTTTGTACGGACGCGCTGCAATTCCTCGGACAACGTCGCATGATAGGGCGCGTGATAGGCCAGACGTTTTTAAGCTATTTCATCCTTCGAAGGCTCTTGCCCGCTTTTCCAAATCAGCTGAACGACGGTCGCAGCGCCCAAAAGCCCCTCGTAGAGCCTGTTTAGGTGCCAAACCGTATCTGCCAGCGCACACCCGATGTCATTGAGGCGGGCCAGAACATCGTCCGGCACGTAGGTGCCACCGTGAGGTTGCTCCAAAACGATAGGGCCACCGCCGCGCTAGACTCTGACAACCTGTATCACACCATCTCCGGCATCTGGGTGCCCACCGCCGTTAGGATCGCCCCGTCGGCCACCAATTTCTTTGCGGCTTCCAATTCGGGCGCCAGATAACGGTCCTCGCCCAACGCCGGGATGTCGCTTCGCAAACGGGTGATGACCTGCTGCAACGGGCTGCTGGTGCGCAAAGGTGCGCGGAATTCCACACCCTGTGCGGCACACAACAGTTCAACGCCCAGAATATAGCCTAAATTCTCGACCATACGGGTCAAACGCCGTGCCCCATGTGCAGCCATGGACACGTGATCCTCTTGATTGGCCGAGGTCGGGGTGCTGTCGGTCACACAGGGATTGGCGAGGTGCTTGTTCTCGCTCATCAGCGCCGCGGTGGTCACCTCAGCGATCATCAGGCCAGAATTCAGCCCCGGATCAGGGGTCAGAAACGGCGGCAGGTCAAAGCTGAGCGTCGGATCCACCATCAAGGCTATGCGCCGCTGCGCGATGGCACCGATCTCGGACACCGCAAGCGCTATCATATCGGCGGCAAACCCTACAGGTTCGGCATGGAAGTTCCCACCCGAGACGATGGCCCCGGTCTCTGACAGCACCAGCGGATTGTCGGTGGCGGCGTTGGCTTCGACCTCTAGCGTAGCAGCGGCCTGACGCATCACGTCCATGGCCGCACCCGTGACCTGTGGCTGACACCGGATGCAATAAGGATCCTGCACACGGGTGTCCCCTTCTCGATGGCTTTCGCGAATCTGCGAACCGGCCAATGTCGAGCGCATGGCACTGGCTGCCTCGGTCTGTCCGCGATGACCGCGTAGAGTGTGGATTTCGGGCTGCAACGGTGCCGTGGACCCCATGATGGCATCGGTCGACAGGGCCGAGATGACCAGCGCGCTTTGGGCTGCCCGCCAGGCTTCGAAAAGCCCAGCCAGCGCGAACGCAGTCGAAAACTGCGTGCCGTTGATAAAGGCCAGGCCCTCTTTCGGACCTAACTGAATAGGCTCTAATCCGACCGAATTCAGTGCTTTTTTGCCAGACAGGACCTGTCCGTCAACTTCAGCCTCACCTGCCCCGATGATCACAGCAGTCATGTGAGCCAGCGGCGCAAGGTCACCAGACGCACCAACCGACCCCTGCGCCGGAATGACAGGAGTGACTCCGCGCGCCAACATCTGCTGCAGCAGCTCAATCAGCTCCCAGCGTACGCCGGAAGCCCCGCGACCAAAGGAAAGCAGCTTGAGAGTCATCATCAAACGGGTCAGACGCCGCGGCACGGCAGGACCAACACCGCAACAATGGCTGAGGATCAGGTTCCGTTGTAGGGTCGAGGTGTCCTCGGGCGCGATCTTGTGGCTGGCCAGCTTACCGAAGCCGGTATTGACCCCATAGACCGGCGCATCACCCTGAGCTGCCGCCTGAATACGGTAGGCCGCAGCCTCGACCTTGGGTTTGCACGTGGGATCCAGCGTCACCGAGGGTTGGTCCCAGTAAATTTCAGCCAATTGCGACAGGGTCACCTGACCAGGTGACAGAGACAGGGCGGTCATCCCAATCCTCCTAAAATACGTTTGTGCAATGGATTGAAGCCGATGCGGTATGACAGCTCGGCCGGGTGCTCGATGTCCCAAATTGCCAGATCCGCCCGTTGCCCCGGTGCGATGGTACCAATGTCGCCTAGCCCTAAGGCGCGCGCGGCATTGCGGGTAACGCCGGCCAGCGCCTCTTCTGGGGTCAGACGAAACAAGGTGCAGCCCATATTCATTGTCAGCAAAAGCGATGTCAGCGGCGATGAGCCGGGATTGCAATCCGTCGCCAAGGCCATCGGCACCTGATGCTGGCGCAACAGGTCAACCGGTGGCACCTGTGTCTCGCGCAGCGTGTAGAATGCCCCGGGCAGCAGCACGGCTGCGGTTCCGGCCGCGGCCATGGCCGCCACCCCATCCTCATCCAGATACTCGATGTGATCGGCAGACATGGCCCCATAGGACGCCGCCAGCTGCGTGCCGCCAAGATTGGACAACTGCTCGGCATGCAGTTTGACCGGCAGCCCCAACTCTCGCGCTGCATCAAAGACCTGCGCAATCTGGTCGGGGTTGAACGCGATACCCTCGCAGAACCCATCCACCGCGTCCACAAGACCCTGCGCATGGGCTGCCCGCAGCGTCGGAATACAAACCTCGCGGATATAGGCATCAGGATTCGCGGAATACTCTGGTGGTACTGCATGCGCACCCAGAAAGCTGGTTTTGACCCGCACCGGGCGGACATCACCGATCCGGCGCGCCACGCGAAGCATCTTCAGTTCGGTTTCTGTATCGAGGCCATAGCCGGATTTTACCTCGATGGTACAGACACCTTCGGCGATCAGCGCGTCGACGCGGGTCAGAGCGTCCGACAACAGCGCCTCTTCTCTGGCCGAGCGTGTCGCATTGACCGTTGAGAGAATACCGCCTCCGGCCCGCGCGATATCTTCGTAAGAGGCCCCATTCAGACGCATTTCGAACTCGACCGCGCGGTTACCGCCAAAGACAACATGAGTGTGGGCGTCAATCAGCGCCGGAGTAATCAGCCGGGTGCCAAAATCCTCGACCGGCCAATCGCTGTAGTCCGTCGGCAAGTCCTGACGGCGTCCCGCCCAGACGATGTCCGATCCGCTTATTGCAATGGCCGCGTCCCGGCAAAGCCCATAGGGGGCGCCGCCTTCGGCCATCGTGGCCACCTGTGCACTGGCAAGGACCGATTTGCTTGTCATGGCGAACCTTTTTTACTCCCCTCTTGTCAGAATTTTTCGTATATGGGAAAAATTATAAAGTCTACACAAATTGGAAATCAAATGCCGGTACACGCAAAAATTGCCTTGTTAGGCTCTGATTGGCATTGTGACGTCCGGGTTGAAATTGATCACGGGCGCCTGCCCCGCGTACAGACACAGGCCACCCCAATGCCCGAGGATACGCAGGTCGATGTGTTGTTACCGGCGCTGGGCAACCTGCACAGCCACGCCTTTCAGCGCGCGATGGCGGGCATGACCGAAACCCGTGCAGCTGGGTGCGAGAGTTTTTTGGCATGGCGCGATCTGATGTATCGCTTTCTGGATCAGCTGACGCCGGATCAGATCGAGGCCGTTGCCGCACTGGTCTTCATAGAGATGCAGGAAGCTGGATACGCTGCGGTTGACGAATTTCATTATGTCCACCACCAACCCGGCGGTGCTATCTATGACGGCCTGTCGGAACAGAGCCAACGCATCTTTGCAGCAGCCAGCCAGACGGGGATCGGCCTGACCCATCTGCCGGTGCTCTACAGCTATTGCGATGTTGCGCAGGAAGGCCTGTCGGGCGAGCAGTTACGCTTTGGCAATGATTTGGACCGATTTCTGAGGTTGGTTGAAGAATGCCGGACCACCTTGCCTGATTCAGAATCTGTTTTGGGGATCGCCCCACCTTCCTTGCGCGCGACGCCTCCGACTGATCTGTCCACAGTTCCGCGGTCCACGCCAGACGGGCCAGTGCATATTCACATCGCGGAGCAGATGCAGGAAGTGACGGATGTTCAGGCTGAATTGGGGCAGCGTCCTGTGGACTGGCTGTTGGACAATGTGGACGTCAACACCCGGTGGTGCATGATTCACGCCACCCACATGACTGATACCGAAACCTGTGCTCTGGCCCGATCCGGTGCAGTTGCGGGCCTCTGCCCGATCACCGAAGCCAATCTGGGCAACGGCATATTCAACGGTGCAACCTATGTCACCGAAGGGGAGCGATTTAGCGCAGAATCAGACTCTAATACTAGGACTTCGCTACCTGAAGAGTTGGGAACACTGGAATATTCCCAGCGTTTACGAGACCAGCAAAGCGTGGTTCTGGTCGAAGAAGGGCCCGTCGAACGGGCGCTTTACACGAGCGCCGCGCAGGGTGGAGCGCAGGCCCTTGGGCGCGATGCGGGTGAGATCGCCGAGGGCAAGTTGGCTGATCTTGTCGCCATTGATCGGAGCCACCCGACGCTCTGCGCCCTGACGGACGATCAGTTTCTGGATGGGCTGTGTTTCGCGGCACTCGACGGGTTGGTCACCGATCTCTGGAACGCCGGGCGCCACATGGTGCAACAGGGGCGACACATCGCAAGCGATCAGATCATAACCGCTTACAGATCCGCAATTGCGGGTCTTCTGGCCTCTGTCTATAGGTGCGGTCACCATGCCCCAAAGCAATGAAACCACCAGTTACAAAGACATCAAGCAGACAGTGCTGGCGCGTATCCGGTCAGGCGAATGGCGACCCGACTCTCTGCTGCCCAACGAACAGGATCTGGCGGTCGAGTTTTCCTGCACCCGCACCACGGTGAACCGGGCTCTGCGGGAACTGGCAGAAGAAGGTTATCTGGAACGCCGTCGCAAGGCCGGAACCCGGGTCCTGAGCGCCCCGCAACGGCAAGCGCGGTTTACAATCCCCATGGTGCGGGATGAGGTCGAGGCATTGGGCGGCACCTACCGCTATGCACTGGTATCTTCTGCGTTAGAGACTGCACCTGAGTGGTTGAGCGCCCGATTGGCATTGGAACCCGGGCAGCGCGTGATGCATGTGCGTTGCATGCATTTCAACGGCAATACACCTTTTCAGTACGAGGATCGCTGGATCGTTACCGACCCAGTCCCGCAGGTGGAACAGGCGGATTTCTCAACCACCGGTCCGAATGAGTGGCTGATCCAGACCGTACCCTTCACCAATGTTGAACTGAGCTTTCTGGCCAGCCGCGCCGATGCAACGGTTGCGGGGTTTCTGGATGTGCCAGAGGGCGAGCCCGTTTTCACCGGCGAGAGGATCACCTGGCTGCAGGGTAAACCAGTCACCTTTGCCAAGATGTTCTTTGCCGCGGGATATCGAATGACCACGGAATTCTGATTTCGGGTGCAAATTTTCCCGTCCGGGGCTTTACCCCATCTGCATTCCACGACAGATTCATGCAAAGGCATCCGACGCAGAGGGAAGATGAAATGGGCAACCCGCTCTATGATCGCTTGTTTGGCATTCACGCGGGTCGGGACACTCCATTTTTGCATTTGCCCGATGGCACGACCCTGACCCATGCGGGCTTTCTGGATATGGCAGCGCGGATCGCCAATACACTGACCGGATTTGAGCTTGAACCCGGCGACCGGGTTGCCGTGCAGGTTGAGAAATCACCCGAGGCGCTGGCCCTCTATGCCGCCTGCGTACAGACTGGGTTGATCTTTCTGCCGCTGAATACCGGATACACCACTGCCGAACTGCGTTATTTCATCGAGAACAGTGGTGCGTCCTTTGTGGTCTGTGACACCGCAAAAGAAACCGGTCTTGCGCCTATCGCGGCGGCACAAAACGCCCGGTTAGAGACACTGAACGCGGATGGATCGGGCAGTCTGATGCGCCGGGCGTTGGGGATGTTGCCTGCGTTCGCACCCGTCCGACGCACCGAGGAAGATCTGGCCGCATTCCTTTATACGTCCGGCACAACCGGCCGTTCCAAGGGCGCGATGCTGACACAGGCCAATCTGCTGTCGAATGCCGAAATGCTGGTTCAGGAATGGCGCTTCACGAAAGATGACGTGCTGTTGCATGCGTTGCCGATCTTTCACACCCACGGGCTGTTCGTCGCCACAAATGTGGTGCTGGCCTCGGGCGGATCGATGATATTTCTGCCGAAATTCGACCTTGAGGATATGCTGCGATTGATGCCGCAAGCCACCGCGATGATGGGCGTGCCGACCTTTTACACCCGCCTGCTGGGGGACGACAGGTTCACCACCGATCTGGCGCAGCACATGCGCGTGTTCATTTCGGGCTCGGCGCCCTTGCTGGCTGAAACCCATGAACGGTTCGAAGCCCGCACCGGCCATCGTATTCTGGAACGCTATGGGATGACCGAAACCAATATGAACACCTCAAATCCCTATGACGGCGAACGGCGCGCGGGGACGGTTGGTTTTCCCCTGCCCGATGTCGAGTTGAAGGTTTCCAACCCGGACACAGGTGTTGAACTGCCGCAGGGTGAGATCGGCATGATCGAGGTGCGCGGCCCGAACGTGTTCAGCGGTTATTGGCAGATGCCCGAGAAAACCGCCGCCGAATTGCGCGAGGATGGGTTCTTCATCACCGGCGATCTGGGACGAGTGGATGAAGACGGCTATGTCCATATCGTCGGGCGCGGCAAGGATCTGATCATCTCCGGCGGCTACAACATCTACCCCAAAGAGATTGAACTGGTGCTGGATGACCAACCCGGCGTGTTGGAAAGCGCGGTGATTGGCGTGCCTCACCCGGATTTTGGAGAAACCGTTCTGGGCATTCTGGTGGCTGAGCCGGGCGAAACACCGGACCCCGAAGCCATCCTGTCCAACGTGCAGGGCGCACTGGCCCGGTTCAAACATCCCCGCAAGCTGATCGTGCTGGACGAACTGCCCCGCAACACCATGGGCAAAGTTCAGAAAAACGTCCTGCGCGAGGATTACAAAGACCTGTTCACGCAGCCATAAGGGGTAGCGGAACAGGGGGCCAATCTATGCCGACAGCTGGTTTACTCGGCTTTTGACCGATATGGCTTCCCAAGCAGCCGGAAAAACAATGCCCGCACCTTTGTGGGCACGGGCATCGTAATAAATTACAGGTTCATCACCCCGCCTCAGGCGACGTCGAACTCCAGCGGCTTGATCTGGGTGAACAGACCGGTTTCCGCCAGCTTTGCGCGCGCCTCGGCCGGGACCGGCTCGTCCACATAAAGCAGCGCAATCGCCTCGCCGCCGGCCTCGGTCCGTCCGAGGGTAAAGTTGGCGATGTTCACGTTGTTCTCACCCATGGTTTGACCCAGTGCACCGATGATGCCCGGCACATCCTCGTTGGTGGTATACAGCATATGCGCGCCGATCTCAGCGTCGATATTGATGCCTTTGATCTGGATGAACCGCGGTTTGCCATCGCTGAACACTGTGCCGCCAATCGAGCGCTCGCGTTTTTCGGTGACCACGGTCACTTTGATATAACCCTCGAACGCACCCGACTTGTCTTGATTGGTCGTCGAGATTTTAATTCCGCGCTCTTTGGCAACAACCGGGGCTGAAACCATGTTCACCTCGGGATTGAATTTCTTCATGATCCCCGCCACGACCGAACAGTTCAGAGCCGCCAGATTCATCTCGGCCGCGACACCATCATAGAGGATGTTGATCGCCTTGATCGGTTCGTCCGTCATCTGTCCAATGAAACTGCCCAGATGCCCGGCCAGTTTGATCCAAGGCCCCATGACCTTGGCTTCTTCAGCGGTAACGCTTGGCATGTTCAGCGCGTTTTCCACCGCACCGGTCAGCAGATAGTTCGAAATCTGCTCGGCCACCTGAAGCGCCACGTTTTCCTGCGCTTCGGTCGTCGCCGCGCCCAAGTGCGGAGTGCAGACCACGTTGGGCAAGTTGAACAGGGCGTTTTCCTTGGCTGGTTCCTCGCTGAACACGTCAAAGGCTGCACCGGCAACATGGCCCGATTGCAGCATCTCGGCCAGCGCGTCTTCGTCGACCAGACCACCACGGGCACAGTTGACGATACGCACGCCGGGTTTTGTCTTGGCCAGATTCTCGCGGCTCAGGATGTTGCGGGTCTGGTCAGTCAGCGGTACGTGCAGGGTGATGAAATCGGCCCGCGCCAGCAGCTCGTCCAGCTCAACCTTTTCCACGCCCATCTTTGCCGCTTTCTCTTCGCCCAGATAAGGGTCATAGGCGACAACTTTCATTTTCAAACCCAGCGCACGTTCACAGACGATACCGCCAATATTGCCCGCGCCGATCACGCCCAGGGTCTTGTTGGTCAGCTCGATCCCCATGAACTTGGACTTTTCCCACTTGCCCGCATGGGTCGAGGTGCTGGCCTCGGGGATTTGCCGTGCCACAGCGAACATCATCGCAATCGCATGCTCGGCGGTGGTGATCATGTTGCCAAAAGGCGTGTTCATCACGATCACACCTTTTTTCGACGCGGCCTCTTTATCGACATTGTCGGTGCCGATCCCGGCCCGGCCAATGACTTTCAGATTGTCGGCTTTTTCCAGCAGAGTCGGTGTGACCTTGGTGGCCGAGCGGATAGCAAGGCCGTCATACTGGCCGATTACCTCGGCCAGCTTGTCCTTGTCCTTGCCGAGGTCGGGCATGAAATCCACATCGATGCCACGGTCGCGGAAAATCTGCACGGCGGTTTCGCTGAGCTTGTCAGATACGAGTACTTTGGGGGCCATATCTCTGGTCCTTGAATTATATGAAAGGTCCGGGCCTGAAGTGGCCCGGTGAGAAAGGTCAGGCGGCTTCGGTTTGCGCCGCGATCTCGGCCTCAAAGGCCCAGGCCAGCCAGGGCAACATCGCCTCGATATCCGAGGTCTCGACCGTACCGCCGCACCAGATGCGCAGGCCCGCAGGGGCGTCGCGATAGGCGCCGATATCCAGCGCGATATTCTCGGCCTCTAGCCGTTTCGCTACGGCCTTGGCAAAGCTTGCACCATCCTGAATGCGGGCGTCTGTGAATTTCAGGCAAACCGAGGTATTCGACTGCGTCGCCGCATCCTTAGCCAGATTGGCGATCCAGTCATTTTGGTCGCAGAACGCATGCACAGCACCGGCATTGGCATCGGCCCGGGCGATCAACCCTTGCAGGCCCCCGACCGAGCGTGCCCAATCCAGCGCGAACAGGTAATCTTCGACCGCCAGCATCGACGGCGTGTTGATCGTCGCCCCGGTAAAGATACCCTCGATCAGCTTGCCGCCCTTGGTCAGGCGGAAAATCTTCGGCAAAGGCCAAGCGGGGGTATAGCTTTCCAGCCGTTCCACCGCACGAGGGCTGAGGATCAGCATCCCGTGGGCCGCTTCGCCACCCAGAACCTTCTGCCAGCTGAAGGTGGTCACATCCAGCTTGTCCCAGGGCAGGTCCATCGCAAAGGCCGCCGAGGTCGCATCGCAGATCGTCAGGCCCTGACGGTCATCGGCAATCCAGTTGCCATTGGGAACCCGCACGCCCGAGGTCGTGCCGTTCCAGGTAAACACCACGTCATTGGCGAAATCGACCGACGCCAGATCAACGATCTGGCCGTATTCAGTAGTCTTTACCTCGGCATCGATTTTCAGCTGCTTGACCACGTCGGTTACCCAACCGGAACCGAAGCTCTCCCACGCCAGCATCTCGACCTTGCGTTCACCCAGCAGCGACCATAGCGCCATCTCGACCGCGCCGGTGTCCGAGGCGGGAACGATGCCAATCTTGTAATCTGCAGGAATGCCCAACAGTTCACGTGTGCCTTCGATGGCCGCCTTCAGCTTGTCCTTGCCAACAGGGGCACGGTGCGAACGGCCCAGGGCGGCATCGGCCAGCTTGCTCAGGTCAAATGTGGGGGGTTTGGCGCAGGGGCCCGAAGAAAAACGCGGATTGGCCGGCCGCGTTGCCGGTTTTTGAATACTCATCTGTATTACCCTTCCAGATACACGCCCCTCGTTGGGGAGGGGTGTCCCACGAACAGGCGTATGGGCTGTTTGCAGATGCAGCAAGCGTAAAAGACGCTTTAAATCCAAAAAACGACACCAGAAGGGATAACAATTCAGAACACGTGTTTCCGATCCGCTAAAAAACCCCCGCCTGATCTGGCGGGGGTCTTAGTAATTCACTCAGCGGCGTCTTGGTATGCGTCCATTGGTGGGCATGTGCAGATGAGGTTTCTGTCGCCGTATGCGTTGTCGACGCGGTTGACTGGGGACC